>NZ_DBGCTQ010000031.1:0-10210 GCF_048388525.1 Allofournierella sp.
CCCCCTTCTTTTAAAGATGCACTTTAAAACAGGCCGTGTGCGCCGCCCCGCAGGCCGCAGCGCGGCGCGCCCAAAAGGCCCCGAAGCCGGGCCCTTTTTACAGCACGTTCTCTTTTAAGTACTGGCCGATCCTTTTGACCGCCCGGTTCGCGCGGGTAAAATCCACAAACAAAATCGCCAGCGCCGCCGCCCCCAGCGCCGCGTACAGGGCCCGGTTCCAGGGCGCCGGCAGCAGCGCGCTCGCCAGCATCAGCGCCAGCGCCAGCACCGCCGCCGCCCAGGCCGCCGCCCGCGCGGCCCAGCATTCCTGAAGGCCCAGGCGCACCTTGCCGTCCTCGCACAGCACGGTAAAGCGCGGCTTATAGGCCAGCGGGCCCGTGCCCTTTTGCAGGGTCAGCAGCACCGGGCGCTCTTTTTTGTGGTAGGGCTCGGTGTCGCACCTCACCCGCCAGCCGCCCGGCAGCTGCGCCTCCTTGTGCGCGGCAAACCCGTCGCACAGCTCAAACTTGTTGCGCTGGCTTTTGTAAACAAATTTCTGCATGGTCCTGGTTCCTTTCCTTTATGCTGCGCCCTCGCCGCCCGCCTGCGGCCGCAGCGCCAGGTGGCGGCGCAGCAGCCACAGGGCCGCCGCCGCCATCACCGCCACCGCCGCCGGGTAGGCGATCCAAACGCCCTCCAGCCCCCACAAAAGGGGCAGGGTGAACAAAAAAACCGGCTGCGCGGCCAGCGGCTCGCCGTACGCCAGAATGCTGCTGGCCTTGGGCTCGCCCACCGCGCAAAAATAGCTGCAATAAAACCGCAGCACCGCCATAAACGGGTAGGCCGCGGCCAGGGTCCACATGGCCGCCGCTCCCTCGGCCGCAGCCGCAGGGCTCGCCCCAAAGACCAGGGGCAAGGGGGCGCGCAGGGCAAAACACATCGCGCTGCACACCACTGCCGCCCCCAGTGCCAGGCCAAGCCCTTTGCGGCGCAGCCCGGCCAGCGCATGCTGGTCCCCGGCGCCCCGGGCATAGCTCAAAAGCGGCTGGATCCCGTCCCCCACGCCCGACACCAGCGGGATCACGCTGCCCAGCACATAGCTCAGCACCGCATACACCGCCACGCCCCGGGTGCCGCCGTAGTGCAGCGCCCGCAGGTTGGTGATCAGCAGGATCACGCTGGTGGAGAGCGAGAGCCCAAAGGGGGAAATCCCATAGTGCAGGATTCCCCGCACCCGCCCCCACTGTAAGCGGAACTGTGCGGCCCGCACCGGCCGCCCCCTGTGGCACAGCAGCACCGGCGCCGCAGCAGCCGCGCACAGGCCCTGGGCCAGCGCCGTGGCAAACGCCGCGCCTCCCAGCCCCCATTGGAACTGATGGATGAACAGCCAGTCCAGGCCGATGTTCCCCAAAAGGCCCAGCACCATCACCCACATGGCCGCCACCGCCCGCCCCGAACCCCGCACCAGGGGCAGCATGCCGGTGGTGGCCACCTGGCAGGCTGCCAGAACGCACACCACCCGGCAGTATTCCGCCGCCAGCGGGTACAATTCCGCGTTGGCCCCCATCAGGGGCAGCAGGTAGGGGTAACCCAGGTACAGCCCGCCTCCCAGCAGGGCCGCCGCCAGGCCCAGCAGCACCAGGGTGTTGCCCCGCACCCGCAGGGCTTCCTCCTCCTCGCCCCGGCCCAGGGCCGTGGCAAGGCGCACTGCGCCGCCGGTGCCGATGGCCAGGCTCGCCGCCTGGATCACCGCCACCAGGGGCCAGGCCACGTTGATGGCCGCCAGGCCCGCGTCCCCCAGGTTCTGGCCCACAAAAAAGCCGTCCACAATGATAAAAAAGCTGTTCAGCAGCTGGCTGAACATGCTGGGCAGCGCATAGCGCCAGAATTGCCCGGTGATGGTTCTTCCGCCGGTCATGGCTCCTCCTCTGCCCGGCGCGCCGCCGGGCCGTTTAATTCACAAGGTTGCGGGGCCGCCCCGCAAGATACGCCCGCAGGTTCTCGCACACCTCGGCGGCAAGGCGTTCCAGCGCCTCGCCGGTGGCCCAGGCCACGTGGGGCGTCAGCAGCACATTGTCCGCCGCCAGCAGCGGGTTTTCGGGCCGGATGGGTTCCCGGGCCGCCACGTCCGCCGCGTAAAAAATACGGCCCGCCTGCGCTGCGGCGGCCACCGCGGCCTCATCGATCAGGCTGCCGCGCGCCGTGTTGATCAAAACAGCGCCCGGCTTCATCCGCTCCAGCTGTGCCGGGCCGATCAGCCCCTTTGTGGCGGGGGTGGCCGGGCAGTGCAGGCTCACCACGTCGCTGGCGGCCAGCAGTTGGTCCAGGCTCATAAACTCCACCCCCGGCTCGGGCGCGCGCGGCGTGCGCGTGCAGGCGGCCGCCCGCATGCCAAAGCCCCGGGCAATGCGCACCGCCGCCCTCCCAATGGCCCCGTAGCCCACCGCGCCAAAGGTCCTGCCCGCCAGCTCAAACGGGGGCCGCAGGCCATAGCGCGCGGGCACGCCCGCCTGCCACCAGCCCTCCCGCAGGCTCCAGGCCCGCCGGGCCACGCCGTTTGCTGCTTCCAGCAGCAGCGCAAAGGTGTGCTGCGCCACGCTCTCGGTGGAATATCCGGGCACGTTCGCCACCTTCACCCCGCGGCGCGCGCAGGCGGCCAGGTCCAGGCTGTCCGTCCCGGTGGAGGTCAGGCCGATCCACCGCAGCCCGGGGCAGGCGTCCAGCACCTCCCCGTCGATGCGGCAGTGGTTCGAGATCACGCACTCGGCCTCGCCGATGCGCTGCGCCAGCTCCCCCCGCGGCGTGCGGGGCCACAGGGTCACACGGTCGGCAAGCGCGTAAAGCGGCGACCAGTCCAGGTCCCCCTCCCGCACGCAATAACTGTCCAGCACAACGATCTCCACAGCCCGGCCCCTCTCTTGTTTCATACTTTTACTATTATAGCCATTTTTTCCTCAGGGGGCAAATCCCCGTCTGGATTTTTGCCCCGGTTTCGTATATAATGAGGTTATCCATTTTAAACCGCAAGGGGGGCGTTGCCCATGTATACCACCAGGCAGATCGTGCGCAAGCTCGTCATCGGCGCCGTTGCGCTGGCCGTGGCGATCTGCATCACCATCTTCATCCGCGAGAACATGGATGTAAAGGACCCCGAAAGCGCCGTGCCCACCCTCACCGTCACCATGAACGGTTCTGCGGCCATGGCGCCCGGAAGCGTGTTCCGGGCGGGGTACGAATGGAATTTTTTAACCACTACCGAAAAAAGCACCCCGGTCTACAGCTCCGCCGACCTGCGGCAGGCCGCCCTCCCGGTGCCCATGCCCCCCCGCACCTATCTCGATCTCGATTTTTCCATCAAGCCCAAAAGCGTGGTCATCAGCCGGGCCGACGACGAAAAGCTCGAAGCGTTCATGGAACTGATCGACGTTGGCAGCGGCCCCATTATCACCCCGGCCGCCACCGGTCTTTACATGTACCGGGTCGAGGCGGATTTTGGCTGGCGGGGTTCGGTCATCTATTTCTTTACCGTGCACATCCAGGAGTCCGCGGTCTGACTTCCCTGAAAAACGCCAAAGGGCTGTTGCAAAAAACAGCTTTTCGGTAAAGAACACGCCTTTGAAACTGGCTTTTACCGCCAGCTTCAAAGGCGCTTTTTTGTGCAGATTTTTTCAGAGGCTATTCTGTAACAGCCCCTTTTTGTATCTGTGCTCCGGGCCGGGCCTTTTTCCCGCACCAGACCAAAAGGCCCGTCAGTCAGGCCAGCCCCGGGCGGCGGGGGGCGCGGCGCCCGCCGCGCCGCTGCACCGCGCCCGCCCGCTCCTGCAGCCACAGCGCGGTGTCACGCACCGTCTGCGCCAGGGGGCGGGGCCGGTACCCCAGCTCCCTGGCCGCCTTCTCATGGCAGAACAGCCCGTTGCTGCGCAGCGTATACAGCGAATAGGCGGTATACAGCGGCCGCTGGTGCCGGCGCCGGGCCGCCGCCGCAAAAAAGGGCGCCGCCCCGCGGGCCAGCCACATGGGCATCACGGCCAGGCGCCTGCCTCCCACCTCGTGCCGCACAAGCTCCAACACATTTTTTACGCTGCAAAACTGGTTCGATAAAATATAGCACTCCCCCTTTTTACCCTTCTCCAGCGCCAATAGGCAGCCCTGTGCCACATCCCGCACATCCACAAGATCGTAACCGCCCGCCACGCAGGCGGGCAGGCGGCCGGCCAGGTAATCCCGCACCATCTGCACCAGGTGGTTGCCCCCGCCCTCGTCGCCTGGGCCCAGGATCCCGGAGGGATGCACCACCACCGCGTCCAGCCCCTCGGCGGCGGCGTCCAACACCAGCTGGGTGGCCGCCGCTTTTGTTTTGGCGTATGCGCCCGTGACCCGGGCGGCGGAAAACCGGCTCACCTCCCGCATGGCGGTGCCCTGCGCCTGCTCGGGGATCGCGTGCACCGAACTCACGTACACCAGCCGCCGCGCGCCGTACCGGCGGCACAGAGCCAGCACATTTGCCGTTCCCTGCACGTTCACCGCCTCCAGGTCGGGGCAGGCGCCGCCCGAAACATCCACGAGGCCCGCCGCGTGGATCACCTCCACCGCTGCGCCGCCCGTATCTTCAAACAGCGGCCTCAGGGAACCAAGATCCCGCACATCCCCCTCGATGTACCGAACGCCCGGCAGCTCGGGCGCGCGGTCATGCGCGAGCGCCAAGCCCCGCACCTCCTCCCCCTGCGCCGCCAAAATTCGGGCAATCGCCGCTCCGAGATGCCCTTTGACGCCGGTAATCACAAAGATCCTTTTCATAAAAAAACTCCTTTTTGCCGGTCAGCCGGCCCCTGGTCAGACCCCTGGTTCAGGCGGTCTTTTTGAACAGTGTGTTTATTTTCTTCCTTAACTGTATTATAATTTTAAAAGAGGAAAACCTCCATGATCAGTTGCAGGTAAAACCGTATGTTATTGAACAGACTGAACACATCTTGTTCAGTGCGGCCGCCTGGTCACAAAAAGTTTTCAAACGAGGTGTACACAAAATGAAACGCCAGGATCACCGCGCGCGGGTCACCGATCTGCTGCTGCGCAGGGCTCTCACCGGCCTGCTGCGCCAAAAACCGATCCAAAGCATCTCGGTGCAGGAGCTGTGCCAGGCGGCGGGCATCAGCCGCGGCACTTTCTATGCCCACTACCAGGACCTGTATGCCCTGCGCGAGCAGCTGGAGGGCGAATTGCTCCGCGAATTCCGCCAGGCGCTGGAGCCGCTGCTGGCGGCGGAGGGCGGGGATCTTACCCCCTTGAAGGTCACCACCGGCGTTTTTCAGTGCCTGCAGGCCAACGCCGATATCTGCATCATGACCCTGGGCCCTTTTGGAGACAAAAAATTTGCCGCCCGCCTCATCAATCTGGGCCGGGAGCGCTGCCTGGAAACCTATCTGCGCTTTTTTGCCGGGGCGACGCCCCGCCAGATCGAATTTTACTACGCATTTGTGAGCGCCGGCTGCATCGGGCTTTTGGAAAAATGGCTCGACGAGGGCATGGCCGGCAGCGCGGGTGAGATCGCGGGCATGGCTGAGGATATCATGACCTACGGCATGGGGTTTTTGCAGGGCGGGCCAACGCGCTGAAGCCAAAAAGAGACCGGGCGGCCGCCCGGTCTCTTCTCTCAACTTATTAAAGAGCGCATAAAGGCCCCCGGTCCCCTCCGGGGCGCGCCTGCGCCTGTCGCCGCGCCAGGGCGGACGGTTCAATCCATCGGGTGTTTGTCCCGCATACAGGCCATCGCCAGCAGCACCGCCGGCCCCACCGCCGGCACCAGCAGCAAAAACAGCCAGATGGTCCCGCGGCCCGCCGCGTGCAGCCGCCGCGCCAGCATGGCCACGGTGGGCAGCAGCATGATCACCGAGTAGCCCCAGCCCAAAAAGTTCAAAAACTGGGTGGGCCACAGCCGCACCAGCAGCGCCAGCGCTGCAAGGATCACGGCATTCACCGCGATTGCCCGCCAAAAATCCCCCCGGCCGGTCTCCCCCATAAAATCGGTATACCCCAGCCACTGGCGCAGATACGCCCTTTTAAATTTCTTCATATTCACTCTCCGCCCATTGTTTTACAAGGGAATTGTGCCGGGCCAGCAGCCTTTGCTGGTAGGGCCCCGCAAAAATCCCATGCAATAATTTCGGCAGCGCCTCTTCGCCCAGCTCCTGCCAGCAGGCCGCCTCGCGCCCGGGCAGAATGGGGTAAAACAACACCCCCATGGTCTGCGCCGCCGCAAGGTCCCGCGGGCCGCAGCCCACATACAGGGCTTTTCGCCGGTCGTACCCCCGGGCCAGCAGCTCGGCCAGGCAGGCCGCGCCGTCCCGCTTTTTGGTGGCCAGCGCCCCGCAGGGCGGCAGGCCGTGGCAGCTCCACTCGCTGTGGGCCGCCCGGGTGCTGGTTGCGGTCAGCTCCACCACATCGGCCACGCGGCACAGCTGCTCCAGGCATTCCCGCACCCCTGCAAAGGCCCGGCCCCGGCTCTGGTCCAGGGCGCACCCCGGCCCGGAAAGGCAGATAAGGAACCCTTTCCTTTTCTCGATCTGCTGCGCCCCTTCCATTGGGCCGCCCCCTTCCGCTTGCAAGCTGGCATCACAAAATTCCGGGCGCCTGCAGCTCGCCGCCGGCCCGGCCTTTTTCGACTATCTACAGCATACCAGCTTTTGGGGGTAAAAGGCAACTGTTTTTTGTGCTATTTTTATGGTTTTTTTGTTCTCCCGCTCCAAGCTTTGGTCATTCGCCCAAAATACGACCAATTTTCCCTTGCAGTACCAGGCTTGCCCCGGCGTCCGCCGGGGTGGGCGTGGCGTTGATGACCACCAGTTCGCTGCCCCCAAAATACCGCAGCAGCCCCGCTGCCGGGTATACCGCAAGGCTGGTGCCTCCCACGATCAAAAGGTCGGCCGCCGCAATGGCCCGCACCGCTCCCTCCAGTACCCGCTCGTCCAGCGCCTCCTCATACAGCACCACGTCCGGCTTCACGATCCCGCCGCACGCTTCGCACCGGGGCACGCCCGTGCTGTGCTCTATATACTCCACCGGGTAAAACCGGCCGCACCCCATGCAGTAATTGCGCAGCACGCTGCCGTGCAGCTCCCACACCGCCCGGCTGCCCGCTGCCTGGTGCAGCCCGTCGATGTTCTGGGTCACCACCGCCCGCAGCTTTCCTCCGGCCTCCAGCGCGGCCAGCCGCCGGTGCGCCGCGCCCGGCGCGGCTGCCTTCACAATCAGCTTTGCGCGGTAAAACCGGAAAAACTCCTCCGGGTCCCGCTCAAAAAAGCTGCGGCTGATGATCTGCTCCGGCGGGCAGCTCCATTGCTGGCGGTACAGCCCGTCCTGGCTGCGGAAGTCCGGGATGCCGCTCTCGGTGCTCACCCCTGCGCCCCCAAAAAACACCATGCTTTTGCTCTGTGCGATCAGCCGTTCCAGCCGCTGGTCCATTTTCCGCTTCCCCCTTTTTTGTGCTGGTTTTGTATAGTATAATGATACTACGAACCATTCCAAAGAGAAAGGGCGGCAGGCACAATGGCAAAAGAGATCGACGCTCAGCTGGTGTTCTCACAGCTGGCCCCCCGCAGGCCGGACAGCCACAAGGGCAGCTACGGCAGGCTGCTGTGCGTGTGCGGCAGCACCCGTTTCCGGGGCGCCGCCGCGCTGGCGGTGGAGGGCGCGCTGCGCGCGGGGGCGGGCCTTGTGACCCTCGCCTCCACCGAGCCGGTGATCGCCGCGGTGATCGCCCGCTGCCCCGAGTGCACCTTCCTGCCCTGCCGCCAGAGCGCCGAGGGCGGGGTGAGCGCCCAAAGCGGCCGTGCGATCCTGGAGCAGGCGCGGGGCGCGGGCGCTCTGCTGTTCGGGCCGGGTCTCGGCCACACGGCCGACACCGCTGCCCTGCTGGAATTATTGGGTCCGGGGGGCGGCTGCCCCCTGGTGCTGGACGCCGACGGCCTGAACGCGGCCGCCGCCCTGCCCGAACTGCCCCGCCCTGCCGCCGGGCTGCCCCTGATCCTGACCCCACATCCGGGCGAAATGGCGCGCCTGTGCGGCCTTACCATCGCCGAGGTCCAGGCCTCCCGCGAGGGCATTGCCGCCAGCTATGCCCGGGCGCAGGCATGTGTGGTGGTGCTCAAGGGCCACCGCACCATCGTGGCCGGGCCGGAGGGCGAGGTATATCAGAACACCACCGGTAACCCCGGCCTTGCCCGGGGCGGCAGCGGCGACATCCTGGCCGGCATGACCGCCGCGCTGCTGGCCCAGGGCCTTTCGCCCCTGATGGCCGCGGTGTGCGCGGTTTGGCTGCACGGCGCGGCGGCCGACCGGTGCGCTGCCCGGCTGGGGCAGCTGGGCATGCTGCCCCACGATCTGTTCACGGATCTTGGCCGCCTGTTTGCGGAATATGGGAGGTAACGCCATGAACGCAGTGTATTACCAAAGCCCCGTCGGCCCCCTCACGCTGGTGGAGGAAAACGGCGCCCTCACCGGTGTACAGTTTGGCCGCGCCCCTCTGCCCGCAGGCTGCCGCGCGGCCGAAACCCCGCTGCTCAGCCGCGCGCGCCGGCAGCTGTGGGAATATTTCGAGGGCAAGCGCACCGAATTTGATCTGCCCCTCGCCCCGGCCGGTACGCCCTTTCGCCGGGCGGTGTGGGCGGCCATGGCCCGCATCCCCTATGGGCAGACCGCCACCTACGGCCAGCTTGCCGCCGCCGTGGGCAGCCCCCGTGCGGCCCGGGCCGTGGGCGGCGCCTGCCACGCTAACCCCCTCGCCATCCTTTTGCCCTGTCACCGGGTGGTTGGCTCCACCGGGTCCCTCACCGGTTTTGCCGGTGGGCTGCCCGTCAAGGAGCAGCTCCTGGCCCTGGAGGCCGCGCACAGCGCGCCCTGACCCATAAAAGAGCAAGGCCCCGGGCGGCTCTCAGCCGTCCGGGGCCTTGCTCTTTTACTCCGGCTTCCTGTTCCACCGTGAATTCCTCGGTCACAGGCCTGTCCTCCCACACGCGCCCATCGCTGCGGTAATACCGGCGCACCACCGAACCGTCGGTTTTTGTGTAGTCTATCACGAACACCTCGCCCGGTTCCAGGTTCATCGGGTAGTTGTCATAGGGCAGCACATCGCCCGTTTTGGGGCAGTTTTTAAAATCGTCGTATGCGTTTTCCAAGCGCCAAAATTCCCGGCTCGCAAAGTCCCCGTTCCAGGTAATCGCCTGCCGCCCAAAGCAGGCCGCCTGGTACTCTTTGCCCGCCAGCTCCATCTTCCCGGTCCGAACCGGGTCGATCTCCCTGCCCAGCCAGCTCAGATCTTCGGAATGCACAGCGCCGCCGTACAGCTCCGCCAGCTGGCCTGCCATGCAGGGAACCGCGCCCGGGCCGTCCCGCGCCTCCAGCCCGGTGTGGGCCGCCCCGTAGACCCCCATAACGCTCTCGCCGCCCAGCCGGTCAAATTCGCGGGCAAAATTTTCCGCCATCACATTCTCGCGGTATTCCTCGTCCGCATCCTTATAATAGCGCCTGCCCTGTTCCACATTGTCCTGCGCGCACCGGTAGCGCTCCGTGTCCCCCTGGCCCCGCTCCCGCAGCTGCCGCAAAAAGCGCTCCCCCGTGCTGTCGTACTGGTGCCCCACGTCGGTGCCGTGGAAAATGGTCCCGGGGCAGTCCCGCTTGATCTGCCGGTAAAGCTCCTTGCTGTAGGGGTTGCCGCCCAGGGTTCCCTCCCAGTCCTGATAAAGCGCGTCCAGGATTTTATCGTCGTCCGCCTGCATCCACTCGTTCAAAAACTCCGCCGCATAATAGGGAAGCTCCACAAACAAATGCCGCAGGCCCCCGCTGTGATAATAATCGGACCAGAGCGAAAATTCCTCGTCGTATATCTTTTCGGCGCCGTGTATTTCCCCGTACAGGTAGATCTGCCCGGTCTCCGCAGGCTGCTCCGCGCTTGCAGGGGCGGCGGGCGCCTGCAAGCGCGCGGGGCTTTTTGTGCAGCCGGCCAGCGCCAGCACCGCCGCGGCGCACAAAAGCGCGCCGATCCTTTTCCTCCCCCACCGCTTTTTCATCCCTTGGCCCTTTCCATCCCGGCCTCTGGCCGGCCCCCGCCGCTCACAGCTCAATTCTGCGATCCTTGTAATAATACTCGTCGTCCCGCTCGCCGATGGGGCGCAGCACCCTGCATGGCACGCCCGCCGCCACCACGTTCGCCGGGATGTCCTTTGTCACCACGCTGCCC
>NZ_DBGCTQ010000032.1:0-40550 GCF_048388525.1 Allofournierella sp.
CCCCCCCGTTGAAAGGAATGTATTATAAAAGCTGTACTGAATCCCATAAGCTCCGCTGTGCCGAGCCCCACGATATTAAAAAACAGCTGTTTTTTCTTTCCTTTTGCTAAAAGCAAATCCGTTAAAAGGAAGATCATTGATCCCAGGATGATCGTAGACAGATATTCGTATCCGCACAAGCTTTTAATGCAGATCGCTGCGAATGCGCCGCCCCAACAAAGGACTTTTTTGGTGGGACGATACGATAAATACAATCCGATGAGCATCGGCATGAACCATGTAAACTCTACCCAATACAAATTCCGTGCAAAATTTACTACAAAAGGGTACAGCCAGAATACCGCATACCAACATATTGCCATCAGCACATTATATTTTTTTCGCAAAACAAGGCAAATGGAAACAACTACGATTGCCATAAAAAGGCTATTCACAAAATACAAAAAAGGAATCACCGCTTCGCCCATTGCTTTTGTGCACCAATATGCCAGTTTCCCTTGCAGGCCGAATTGGCTCACATAGGGATCCTGCAGATATATCGCTGGCACACGCTTTCCCCAGAGATCGTATATTTTGTATTCCCATATTTGTCCACACCGCTCCGAATCGATCGGTTCCTTTTGCTCCAATCGGATGTACGTCTGCTCATCTTTTTGCCAAACGCTTTCAATGTTCCGGCGCTCTCCATTTTTGAATTCCACCGCTCCACCCGCCGTGATATACTTTTCTGTCCAAGGATTCGTTGGAATCGCCATAATTGGCTGCTCTAAGCCTATACCTGTTTTAAAATTCTTATCTGTCAGAAAATATGTATAGAGTTTCTCCGTGCGGCCTGTTACAAAATAGTCCCAATTTCTCTTTCCCACCACAGACTGCACGCGTCCTAAGCCATACCATTCCAGTGGATACGCCTCCCCTGCCACAGCGCTCACAATCGCTTGTCCCACAAGAGATTCCGAATCCGCTTGATAGGATGGAAAAGCTGTATTATAAGGATCAAAGGGGTTTTTCAGATAGGTGAATACTAACAAAAGCACCAGCCCACTTAAGATAGCGCACTTCTTTGCAGTTTTCATAATCCTCCAGAATTCAAACGCGAAACCTGATTTGTTAGCTTTTATTCCTGAATCGTTCGATCAGTAAAAAGATATTTTTTCGCTTATACAATATAATGCAGAATATACTTCCTATGAGCAAGTAGCGAACAACGGGCCAGTTGTAAACCAAAACCAACATTGTCATTAGAACTAAAACTATACCTACCAATATGGCTAAAAATCGAAAATCAAAATAGCGTTCTTTTACATTTCGCTTTTTCAAAATAAGCTTTACGCAGATATAATGGCAGACCATAAACATAAAATAGCTTGCCAAGGTAGTGTACCCCGCCGCTAAATAGCCGAAGGCCGGAATTAGTAATGCATTCAGCACCATATTCAGCACTGCCACAAAAATGGATGCAATCATGGTAAATCTGTTTGCTTCGTAAAAAAACTCGACATTAATAAATTGCTGGTAAATAAAATTAAATATCACCGCGATTGCAAGCGGTGGAATCACAAAAATAGCTTCGCTGTATTTTTGCGGTGCCATGACCCGAATAATTTCAGGTGCGAACAGAATTAAAAGCAGATTAACCACCGTCACTCCCAATGTAAGTGCTCTGTTTAATGCAATATTATCCTTCCCCTCTCCTTTGTCCATTTTTTGAAACAGCCAAGGGGTGAGAGACGAATTCAAAGCTGAATTAATAAATAGCAGGATCATGGCCGCAGAATGTGCAACGCTATAAATTCCCGCCTGCGATTTTCCGCAGTATGTTTCAATCATAATGCGGTCAATGTAACTTAAAAAAGTGGCTGATAAGTAGTAAGGAATCAGTGGGATATTCGCTTTTAAACCATATAGCCAATACTCTTTATTATAAAATGTTTTTCCCGTACCAAAAAGCAACACTAAAAATACAACCCCAGCTATGGACTCCACGATAGCTTTTGAAAAAATCGCCGCTTCAGCTTTATATTTAGTGAAATGCATGGCGACGATTCCTATAAGAGGAGTCACCGCTGATATTCCTAAAGTAACGGCAACCATTGCCTTATACTTATAGTTAAACCGTTGTTTGGCAGACCAGAATCGCAGAAAAGGCAAAAAGAACAAGTATGTCCATAAAACAATGCATAGGGCGTTGTTAAGTCCAAGCCATATTTGCCATATCTGCGGCGCCAAAATATAGCTTGCTGAAATTACTAAAGCGGTCACTATACACAACCCTAGTAGGGAAGAAGTAAAGCGGTCCCGATCTTGCTTAAACTTTACAAGTCCAACAGCAAACGTATTTCCATGTAAGTATAACGAAGTAAACACAAACAGTATTTCCACCCATGAAACAAATACAGAATAAGTTCCATACTGCTCTGTACTCATCACTCTTGTGTAAATAGGAATGACCACAAAGGCTATCCCCTTTTGCAGGAAACTGCAGATCATAAACCACAGCGAAGCTTTTACCGGTTCTCCCATGTATTTATATTTGGATATAAAATTATTCCTCATAGGCCTTTTTCCCAATCTGCCGCCGAATAATTGTTGAGGATACGCCTTTTGTATGGGGCAAAAATACAAGCTTTACACCTATTTTTCCTAATGTTTTTTTATATTCTTCGTAAAGCGCTGAATTTTCCCAGTCATCCCCATGAAACATCGCATCAAATCTTAATTGTTCCCATGCAGCGTATTTATTCATATCTTCCTGCCAAACCACACGATCCACATAGCGAATAGCTTGTACAATTTCAAACCGGTTTTCTTGGCAAATGATGGGGTATTTTTTTTTATACTCTCTCGCCAACGCATCCGTACTAACGCCTACAATCAAATATTCGCACTGTTCCTTCGCCCTGCGCAAAATATTCAAATGTCCAACATGGAACATATCGAATACGCCCGTAGTATATCCGATTTTATAAGGTTTTTTCATTGCTCCCGTCTCCTTCCGAAAACCCCAGATCGGTCAAAAAGGCATCTGCACCCTTTTCTTCCCATTCCCGCATTTCTTTGGTTTTATTGACAGTAGCCACTATAACCTGAGCTCCTACCTTATGAATCGCTTCGAATGTGTGCGGATTTGTAAAGGGCTTTCCGTGATCACAGGCTACCGCCTTAATTCCTGTTTCTTGCAAAAACAATGTTAGTTGTTCCAGCGGAATTTGAATGTCCCGCATACCGTAAATAACGCTGTGAAAAGAAAAATCGGCCATCATTTTATAAAAGTAAACAGGGCTGTGCGCTTGTGGAATCATTCTCTCCCAAATTCCCACGCCCTGCGTGCGGCATAGCATTTCCAACAGCGCAAACCGCGCGCGAACCGTTTCATCGTATATATAATGCAAGCTTTTCACTGAAACAATAAAATACGCGTCAGAATATTCTTTTGCTAACATGACCAGTCCGTTTAAATCCAAAGGCGTGTATGCGTCATTAAGCCGCACCCGCATAAAACGTGCGTATTCCATAGGCTTCTGTTCAGGAATTTCACGCACTGCTTCCGAATAGGGGATGAATCTGTTTTCGTCTATTTGCCGCCAGTCATGGCATAAAACCGGCAACCCTTCTTTTGTAAGGCTGATGTCCGTTTCGAAAACGCGGCAGCCTTTGCGATAGTTTTGGAGAAAAGCTTCTTTGGAATTTGTGTAAGCGATCCCATCTGCCGCTCCCATTGCATGGGCATACAATGAGCCTTTCTGCCAGGAATAATCGAATGCTTGTTTCAGATTGCCGTTTAAAATCAATCCCTTGCGAATTGTTAAAAGCTCTTCATATACTTTTCCCATCTCATAGCTTTGCTCGCTGATTGCCCGGCTGAGATAGCTCAGTTTTCTTCGTTTGTTCCAGAAGTAATTTTTTATCCCCATTTTATTTTTCCTCACAATTTGACCTGGAATGGCACATGTCCCCTACGTTGCTCTTCAGGCGGAAGCTTCATATAATCCCCATACAGTTGTCTCAGAACTTTATCCCACTCCTTGGGGGCACGATAAAGCTTTCCGCGGTAATATACTTTTTTGGCCGGCTCATACCATCCTTGCGGCATCGTTTGCTTTTTGAAGTCATAGTGACTTGCCCAACTCACGTAATTCTCTTCAGCTTTACCGTTCCAACTTTTCATTAGTTTTTCTGTATGAATACGCATGCCTTCATATGAAAAAAAGGATAGTAAAAAGTGCAGTATCTTCCCTTTGAAATGCAGTTGCTCATAACTATTACGCACTCTATTGTTTACCATACGTTTCATCAGTGCGATCCTTTTTCCCAAGAATTGATATCTTATTTTATTATGAACCGGGGCGTCATCCAGTGGAAAAATGTCAATCCATAATTCCTTGTATTTTAAATCAACGTTTTTTTCATGATGTAAACTATATAGCGTTCCACTTTTATTGAGTCGAAGTACAAACAATCGGAAACAAGGATCATTTTCAAAACAGTGAATATGAAAAGGTTCTCCCTCTGGTCGAGCAAGCATAAGCTCTTTAAAGTGCTCAAAATCATTTCGCGGCATCGCAACATCAATGTCATCGTCCCAGGGAATGGGCCCCTGATGTCTCACTGCGCCCAGCAGCGAACCTGCAATAAGATAATACTTTAATCGGTTGGCTTCACAAATCCGGGAAAACTCATCTAATATCTGCTGTCCCGTTTCATGTACTTGTTCGATAATTTTTTGATCCAAATGCATATTTCTTTCCAAAAAATGTTCCATGTTTTAAACCTCTTCTACAGAAATTTCAAAATATCTGCCGGGCATTGCGCTGCGCCCAAGGTCAGAGAATTCTGTGGAACATCTTTAACCCCTTTAAACCCATATCCATACGTAACGCCGATAAAGTTCACTTGTGCCTGGGCAGCGCCCTCGCTGTCATGCTGTGTATCTCCGACCAACACCGCCCGGCAGGGTTCTTCTATTTCCAGGCAATATAGGCATTCCAGAAGGATATCCCGCTTACTCTTAATTCCGAGATCATCCGCACCTTTCATCGCTTGGCAATACTGGGCAATCCCTTTTTGCTGCAGCAGTCTGACTGCATAGTCTTCTCGTTTATAGGTTGCTACGCCTATCTTTATATTTCGGCTTTTAAATTGATTCAAAATTGCAAAAACCCCATCATAGACATTGGCTCCTAACAGGTCCACATTGCTATAACGATCACGAAAAATGCCGGTAGCCCGCGCCGCTTCTTTTTCGGTGAGTCCGCAATATTTTATAAACGAATGTTTTACAGGCGGCCCAATAAACTTTAGAATTGTTTGTCTTTCTAATGGCCGGATTCCCATTGTCGCTATCGTGTATTTAACCGCGCTCAATACTCCGGGGGCAGTGTCCATAAGCGTACCATCCAAATCAAAAACCACTGCGGAATACACTGCAATCTCCTTTATTTTAAAATTTCACAGTTTGTAAAGCGAAGGAGTGATAAAGAAAAGTTCTGCCATCTTCGACAGTTCGTTTAAGCATTTTTGCGCTTTCTGATTGATCTCTCCATAAGCAGCCGGGTCCCCTCCCATAAACTGGTATTTATCAGAAAAATTTTCTGTTCCTGCACAAAAGCCATCCATACCTGCAACAGCGATCTTCTTTTGCCCCGCATGCACCAAGATATATAAAAGCACTAATGTAGTATTATCAATCGCAGCGCTGGTTTTTACAGCATTTCCTATACAGAAAAGCCCTTCTGGGCTTGCTTTGGCGTCCGGCATGTTCGAAGCAAGCAAGCAACTCACCATATTATTCTTTTCGCGGTGATATCGTTGATATCGCTTTTCGTTTTTAAAGAAGATCGCATCGGCAGGGATTCCGTCGTACAAACGATTCAGATGAATCACATAGGGCTTGGTTTTATGAATGTATTCTTTGATGCTTTCTGTGTTTTTTCTGACACTGTTCCCTGTTGCAACAATTAAAACCGCTCTTCCACCAATTTTTTTCAGAAGTCTATCATAGCTTTGCTTATCATCCCATTTTGGCTTCAATTGGGCCGCCGCATAGGCATTTTCAATATAATCTCTATCGAAACTCGTCCGTTTGGCGGTGGGAATAAATTGTAAAATTCGTGCGATAGAACGCACAGAGATCGTCTTTTTCTTAATAAGATGATCCACATATTTTGGGTGACAGCGATATACCGCCGCCAGATAATATAGAAAGGAGTATCCCCACTTTCCGTCTTGTTGGTATTTGCTGATTTCAGTATCAATCAATTCACTGGCAATTGATAGATCATATTTGTTTTTCTCCCTTAAATTACAGTAATTCATCAACAATTCAAGACCCGCATTCCCAGCTGATTTCCCCATCCCATACAGCGACGCGTCGATTATTATCTTGCGCTGGGTGTGCTGCTCTATTAGAGCTACCGCGTTTGAATAGGCCAACTGAAAGTTGTTGTGAGCATGATAGCCAATTACAATCTCCGCGGGTAAATTGCGATCGAATAGCGTATATAAATGCATAACATCATCTTTTTGCATAAAACCGTATGTATCCACGATTGAGACCGCATAAGGCCGCATTTCTTCCAGCTTTTTTAAAAGGGCAAGCAGCTCCAAATCTGAATAATCCGTAATAGAAACAGGCTGTGCAAACACTTTATATCCCCTCTGCTGAATCTGCCTGCACAACTCAAGCGCACTATCAATGTTTTCCTTTTTAAAAGTAACGCGGATGCCGTCCACATCTCTTTCGTCTCTGCTCCCAATTTCATCCATTTGGCACTGCCCGTAATCCAGAATCATGACTTTCATGGTATTTGGCGCGGATTTTCCCTCTAAGATCCATCGTGCATCCTGTGTGCAGGAAAACACAGAACGGTTTCGATCATAAATCGTTCCTTTACGGATATATCCAAGCTCAATAATATCTACTCTGGCATCCACAAGTCCACAGTACAAATTTCGGATAGCCGTTTCACCAAAATCCCAATTATTTATAAAACCGCCGTCCCGCAAGGTGCAATCAAGCAAGCATATTTTATTCATTTTATTGTTTCCTCAAAGTGTTCATATAAATAGCATTCGCTACTTCGAAGTCATCCGGGTAATCAATATCAATTTCCTCAAAGCTCCGCGCTTCACAAATATACGGCTTACATCCCACACGGCGCCCATATTTATGAAAAACCTCTTTCGTAAATACAAATGCATCCGAGGTTTCTACATATAGCGGCTCAAGATCTTGTGTTCTTGGCAAATGTGCAGGATCAAAATTCAAGGGTTTGTTCCCCGACCAAACAAACTGCTGCATTTTTTGCGCTATAAACGCTGAATCATATTCTCCGCTTTGAACCGCACGAATACAATTATCCAAGCTGCTGCTGCGTGTAAAAGGACCGGTCGCATGGGTTGTATAATAAATATCCGCATCTACCGTTTTGAGGAATTCTCTTAAAATATTATTTGAGTTTATAGAGTCTTGGTCTAAAAATTCCGGACGTTTTTTAAAGCAGACCCCCGGCAGTAAATAAGGAACAATTTCTTCCGAACTACAATAGACATATGCTTCTGTGGTCAGCCGGGAGCCTAAAACCGCTTTTTGAATAAGATGTATCAGTGGCGTCCCATCATCGAAACGTTTCATATTCTTCCCGGGAAACCTTTGACTGTTCAATTTGATGGGTATCATTGCGACTACTTTCATTCTGTTTTCCTCTTCTCTATATCAGGCTTTTTAAAACAATGGCAATCTGATCCTGTCCCCTGGCAATCTTCACCTTTGTGAGCAGGCCTTGCTGATTTTGGAACTGTTCAATCGCATTTTTTATATTTTGGGTTACTTTTTCAAATGTCTGTTGATCGGTTTTCGTTCCATGTATCTGTACACAGGGATATAAATAAAGAGCTGGTATGTTTTGCCTTAAAAGAGCAGAAGCCACGATTGGGCAACTTGAGCTCACAGCCATCAATACTTTATCGGAAAAATCAAAATTCAGCTGAACAACTTCCCAGGGGACGTTTCCATCCGAACTTGTTTTTATTCCTACCTTTTCATACCGATCGGATTGATGGCGGGGATGTGGCTTTACCAGCAGATTTTCTTTTCCCACAATCTCTGCAATTTTTTCCACCAACCTCTCTTCGTCGCATTCAAACCACCCTTCAAAATAAATATATTTCGCAGCATATTTATTTTCTGTAGGGATAAAATCAAAAATAGAATTGATTAATTTCACCAGTTCCTTATCGCTCGAAAAAATCGGTGGAATTTGCACAAGCTGATACGGCATTTCTCTCTGTATTAACCCAGGAAAAAAGCAATAATACTTTTTAAGATATTTTGTCCAATCTTTTTTAATCCCCAGTTTTCTTAATTTGAAAATGCTTTCCTTTCGGCTGAAACGTCCATTGCTCACTTTTTCTGTTCCATATGAAAGAAATCCCTCTTCAAACAGATTGAGCGTCAGCCTGGAATTGCTTTTTACCAACACATCAAACAAACTGATAACTAAAAGATCCAAATTATAAAAAAACAATCCGTCATAATTAGGAGTTTCCTCTATCTGTTTTGGATAAAAACGGTTTTCGCTGCTGAATCCTAATTCAAAAAAATCCTTTATCTTTTCTTTGGTCGTAGCTTCATATATCATTTTTCTATTGTATATCGAGAGCACCCGACCAAATACCGCAGCTTTTTTCAATCTTTGAGCAAGTTGCTCATTTCCCTGCGAATGATCTGTTATAATTATATCTACTTGGTCATCTTTTAAAAACGTTCTCCGTATTTGCACGGCAACAATCAGTTGATAATTTGTATTAATTACCATTAAATACTTCATGCAAGCAAATCTCCTGTGTTTTTTCTCGGCTCCTGAAAGCTTATAAAAAAGCCTCTTGTTTTCTTAAGGATATTTCTCTTTTTTTCGATCGAGCTGCAAAATAAAATCCCAATATAAGATATACGCACACATCGGACCCCTGAAACTGGATCATTCCCAAAAGCATATAGGTTCCCACGAATGCTGCATACGGGCATTGAACAATTTTATCCTTAAGGTTATGTATCAAAAACTTCAGCATCATATAAAGGTATATGCCCGCTCCCACTATCCCGCTATCCAACAAAAATTGAAAAATCAGGTTGTGTACATTGCTCTCCCTAAAACTAGTTTCCGGTGAAACCTTTTGGAGTGCAGCAATTGCATTTCCCGCGCCATACCCCCAAGGCCGTTCAAAAAATGCTTCAGGAACCAATTTCCACATCTTTATTCGTCCATTGGAACCTGGATCCTTGCCGATTGTCTCTAGTCTGGGATCCAGGTGGTATTCTATAATATTTCCATTTTCATCTTTTCTGTAAAAAGTGGCGGTTCGGATCAGAGGGCTTCCTTTAAGAAGCTGCATGTTTTCTACGTCGGGTTCCCTTGTATCGCTCACACTCAAAAGTGCTGTACTATTTATAAGCGGGAGCTTATAAAAAGAGAGATACCCCACCGTCAAAATTAAAATCACACAGAAGGAAAAGCGTATTTTGGAAGATGCATGAATTATCATCCAGACTGTAACGATTGCGCAGGCAACCAGTCCTGCACGAGAAGCATAAATCAGGCTGACCAACCAGGAAAACGCCATATAAAAACTGCTGAGCTTTGGCCGGGTGACTACAAGCGCGCCAAAAATTGCAAACCAACTTGCCTCTATATTGCTTCCTCCATAAAAGAACCATGGCATATCAGTGGGATGAAAAATATCCTCTTGATAGTTGGGATAAGTAAGTAAATAGTTTCTATACAAAATAATCTTAAAAAGCATTGCAACCATCAGAATAACCGCTGCCATCTGCCCAATACTCAATAGCTTTTTCAGGTCAAATCTTTCCGGCAGATTCATTAGTGCAATACAGATATATAAATCTAAAATATAAGAGAGAGCTGTGGCGGACACTCCCATCTGGGGAATATTTATAATGGATGCCCCAATCAACACCGCAAAAAAAGCCAATAAACTTTTAGGAGGCAATTTATACTTTCGAATAGGAAAAAATACTGGCAACAACAGAATAGGTGTAACATGGAACCAATTTATTCGTGTTAATTCGTGGAGCCTGCCGAATGGCAACGTTTGAAACATCGCAGATGCCAAAACGATAAAAATTGCTATATAATAATAGTTGCATTTTATTAATACAGACAATTGTAATTTTCTCAATGTGATGTGCCGCTCACTTTCCTCGTGTTTATAATGTATAAAATGTCTAGCCACAGCAACTTCACATCTCTTCAAGGACACTTTTGCAAAAAACATTAGAATCGTTTTTATCCAAGCTGTTTTCCGGTAAAACGAATCCCTATATTATAAGTAACGCGATACAGCTCTGGCGAAATTGACATCAGCAACGTGCGCAATCGCACATTTGTCAATGCACCCGAATTCTTTGCCGAACGAATTCCATTTTTTCTGAACCATCGTCGAATCCGCTTTTGCTGTTCCTTCAAACGGGATGTGGGCTTTTCTACGCGGTGAGCCATAAGATATACACTCATATATTCCCTGGCGATCAGACTATCAATATCTAATTTGATTTTTGGATACCATTGTTGTAGGCTTTGCGTGCATATGGTAATGGCCTCATAGTAATCATGACATTGCTTTTCTTCAACTTTTTTACGTGCAGTAATACTTCCTCCGTGCATTACATAATGATATAACACGGCATCAACAAAGCCTACTTTTTTACTCTCATGCAACAGCAGATATGTGTGACGTAGATCTTCATGCAACTTGCCTGTTTCGAATGGATGCTTTAGATATAAAGTTCTTCGTCCAAGCTTACCACAAGCAATTACTGAATTTTTTCTGCCCCGAGCCATTTCGGCGCAGGCCTGTTCAGAATCCCAGCTTTCTATCTCAGGTTTTCGCGGCTTCGGCAGACATTTCAGATTTTCTTTGGCCGGTCGCACCTTATCAAAACGCGCCACTGCAATATCTGCCCCTGTCTTACAGATGGTCAGATATAATAATTCCAGATAATACGGTTCTATATAATCATCACTGTCAATATAAGTGACATACTCCCCTAAAGCTCGTTCTGTACCTGCATTCCTTGCCGCTGACAAACCTACGTTTTTCTGATGAATCACGTTTATACGGCTGTCCTTTTGAGCATAGCTGTCACATAGCTTTCCACAATTGTCTGGAGAACCATCGTCGACCAGTAACAATTCAAAATTTTCAAAACTCTGCTTCAAGACGGAGTCGACACACTGCTCCAACCATTCCTCAGTTTTATATATGGGAACGATAACGCTGATCTGAGGCATTTCTAAACTCCCGTTTAATACTAGCTGTGAAAAAAAAGTAATGATGCTTCCAAAACATATAGGCAAGGCCCTTGATATGTTCCCAATTCATTCTGCTGAAAAATCTTTGCTTGGAGAGACGTTGCCATTCGTGAATAATTTGCGCTTGGGGACAAAATGCAACTTGATAGCCTGCTTTCCATACTCGAATGCAGTATTCTGCATCCTCCGGCGCATAAAAGATTTTCTCGTCCAGCAACCCCGCCTTTTTAATTGTTTCCGGACGTATCCACCAACAGGCCGACATCAAGTAGTCGACAGGGTAACTTTTTTCTTCGTGCTCTTCAGGCAGCCATTGCAGTCTCTCTCCCCATATTTGGCAACATTTGAGTGGTATTGCTTTAAAAAGCTTTTCTGTAAAGGTTGGAAACCGCCTTCCGGAAACTTGAATTTGTCCTTTTGAATTCATCATCCGCGGGCCAACAATTCCATATTGGGGGTTTCTCTCCAGTTCTTGCGCAAGAATTTTTACTGCTTTCTCATTAATTAGGGTGTCTGAATCCAAAATACAGATATAATCCACATCCGTATCTATGCTTTTTAACGCAGCATTTCGTGAAATTGTAGTTCCTTTGTTCCGTTTATATGTGATTACCCGTAAAGTGCACTGTGTTGGACATTTTTTGGCTAACCGCTCTAAAATAGAAGGAGTATCATCATCCGAACCATTGTCCACTACTAAAATTTGTGACTCATAATTTTTTAATGTATAAATGGATTCGATACAAGCTCTTATATACTTATCAGAATTCCAAGCTAAAATTATGAACGCTATCTTTTGCATTTTACCGAATCCTTTTTCCTTCCTTACACTTCTGCATTCATCATTCCTCCGAACAAGGTGCGGAGCAAAATGGTTATATCCAATCTTAAGCTCCAATTCTCGATATACCAAATGTCATACTTCACCCGCTCCTCAATGCTGGTGTCTCCCCGCAGCCCGTGCACCTGCGCCCACCCTGTGATCCCGGGGCGCACCTGCTGGCGCACCAGATACAGAGGGATCTCTTCCTTAAAATGATTCACATGGAACGGTACCTCCGGCCGCGGGCCGACAAGGCTCATCTGCCCTGCCAACACATTAAAAAATTGCGGAAGCTCATCAATACTGAATTTTCGGATAAAGCTGCCGAATCTTGTTTTGCGCGGGTCGTTTTTGGTGCTCCAGCCGGTATCTTCTGTGCCTGTTACGCGCATGCTGCGGAACTTCCACATTTTAAAGGCCCGTTTGTCCCTGCCCACCCGGTCCTGCTTGAATAAGATGGGCCCCGGGCTGCTCAGCTTCACGCCAATCGCCGCAGCCAGCATCAGCGGGCTCGTCAGCACGATCAGCACCAGCGCCCCCACAATGTCCATTCCCCGCTTCACCACGGCCCAGCCTAGGTTGTCCAGCGGGGTGGCGCGTATGTTCACCAGCTTTGTTTTTCCCACCGCATCGATGGTGGGATGGCTGGGGAAATAGTCGTTGTAAAAGGGAATGATGCTGATACGCACCCCCTCTTTGTCCGCTGCGACCAGCACACTTGGCATGTGTTCGATCTCCTGGGGCTCCAGCGCCACGACCAGTTCGTCCGGGTCGCGTTCCTCCAGGATCTTTTCCAGATCCCCGTAGCCGCCCAGGTGAACCCCTAGCCCCCGCTCTTCTTCCCCGCTCACATAGCCGTCCAGCATAAAGCCCAAGTGGGGGCTTGCCTGAAGATCCTGCGCGTACTGGCGGGCAAAATGCCCGCTGCCCACCAAGATCACGTGCTTTTGGTTATATCCCAACTTGCGGTAATGCCGCAGCACCAGCCGAACGGCCGTTCTTTTGCCGATCACGAACAAGCTGGAAAACATCCAGAAAAGAAAGACCGCCAGCCGCGGAAAATCTACGATCCGGGTAAAATACAGCAGCGCCATCAGAGCCAGAACCCCCACCCCGTTGATCAGCAGGATGGTCACGATCTCATCGCCCGGCTCCTTGAAGCGGTACGAGCCATACATGCGGAAGCAAAGATACGCCACCACCAGCAAAACGCTGTAACAGGCCGCCACAGCCACATAGGCGCCGCTGTGCAAAGGCAGAATGCTTTCTTTGCCGTTCAGCACCTCGAACCGCACCGTCAGGGCGGCAAAATAGGCAGCAAACACCAGCACCGCATCCGAAAGGACGTTGAACAAATTGATCAGTTTTTGATTTTTGCGTATCATTTTTGTCGCATCCCTTCATGGGTTTGAAGAACCCTTTTCCTTACCCCAGCCCGATCTCCGCCAGCCCCCGCACCCGGCCGGGCGTCAGCCTGCAGTTGCTCCTGTCCGGGTGTTCCAGGGCATACTGCTGGCGGCGCACCCATTTGCCCAGGGCCACGCCGTCCGGGGTGGTGTAGGCCACCGGCAGCTTTAAATTGCCGTGCTGTTCGTAATACCGGCGTGCCGCCTGGTACCCCCGGCTCCAACGGCGCTCGGCGTTTGTCTCCCACCGCATGCCGATGGCGTCCAGCCGGGCGATCTGTTCCTGGGTGAGGCCCGCGCCGGGCATGGTGCCCGCCCGCAGCGCCCGCTGCTTGAAGATCCATTTCCCCAGCGCAAGGCCCCCGGGCGTGCAGTAATCCAGCGGCATTTCCAAATCGCCGTGTTCGGCATAATACTCCGCCGCCGCCAGATAGTTCTGCTCCCACCGCAGGCTGAAAGGCCTCCAGATCATTCCGATGGCGTCCAGCCGGGCGATCCGCTCTTGTGTCAGCACACTGGCCGCCGTGTTGCCTGCCCGCCGCTGCCGGCAGTTGATGATCCATTTGCCCAGGGCAAAGCCGTCTGCGGCCACATACCGGGCCGGCACGTCCAGATTCCCAAATTCCTCAAAATAGGCGCACGCGTGGGCGTAGCCCCGCTCCCAGCCAAGCTCCAGCCGGTTCTCCCACTGCATGCCGATGGCGTCCAGCCGGGCGACCTGCGCTTGGGTCAGCACACCCGGCACCCGCCCGCTGCGCACCGCCCGCTGGGTGCCCAGCCAGCTGCCCAGCGAGAGCCCCTCCCCGGTCTTATAGCGCTTGGGCGCCAGCAAATCGCCGTGCTGCCGCCGGTATTCCACGGCCGCCGCATAATAGATTTCCCAACTGGAAGCAAGGCTCTCGCCCAGCTTCTGGAACAGTGCCCGGCACTCCTGCACCTCGTCGATGACCCGGAAGCGCTCGGTCACCACCTCGCCGCCCAGCCCCTGGCCGTACAGCAGCTGCACCGCCGTGCGCATCTCCTCCTGCATGGCGCTGATGCTGTACAGGTTCTCAAAGTTGTTCACCACGTCGAACACCACGGGCTGCCGCCCGCCGGCTGCCAGCGCGCGCCCCAGCTGCTGCTTGTACACAATGGGCGAAACGGTGGGCCGGAACATCACCACGCCGTCGATCCCTTCCACATGGATGCCCTCGTTCAGCATGTCGATGCACAGCAGCAGCTTCAAATGATCGCTGTCGTCCTGCTTAAAGTTCTGAAAATCCGTGCTGGCGTCCGGGTCGTCGGAATATACCCGGTACAGGTGCGGCGCCTCGTCCACGCCCGCAAACCACCCGGGGGCCGCCTGCGCCATCTCTTCCAAATGCTCGCGGCTGGCGCAAAAGCAGATGTATTTGCCGTTCCGGCGGGGGATATGCCTGCGGAACACCTCGCCCAGGCCGTCCGCCTTGTCCAGCGCGCGCCGCAGCGCTTCCAGATACTTTTCGTTCTGCCGCTCCAGCCCCGCGCCCCGGGCGCCGCGCACCCGCTCCTCCAGGCGCGCCAATTCTTTTTGGCAGGCATACACCGAAGTCACATACACCGGCGCGGGCAGAATGCCCCGCACCACCGCCTCGCCCAGGCTCATATAACTGGCGATCTGCCCGCCGAACAACTCCTCGGCCATGTCCCGCTGGTTATCCAGATAGCGCACGTTGGTGGCCGAAAGCCCCAAGAGCGGTGTGCGCGGATACTGCCCCAGCAGGCGCTGCACTCCTTCGCCCCACTTCTCTGCGCCGCACCGGTGAAACTCGTCCAGCACGATCCACTTGGGAGCCAGTGCATCCAGCTCCTCCTCTACCAGTGTCATGAGCTTTGCATAGGTAAGGAATTGAATGTTTTCAGGCTGCCAGCCGCTGGCGCGCTGCAAATTTTCCAGCTGGGTGCGCACGATATACTCGCTGGGGGTAAGCCACAACACCCGGTCGGTCGGGTGCTGCTCGGCCAGGCAGAAGCCAATAAAGGATTTGCCGGTCCCGGTGGGATGCACGATGGCCGCCTTTCCGCTCTGCCGCAGGCTGTCCATCGCCGCCCCATATGCTTTTTGGTTGTGTGGATACAGCTCCAGCGCCACCGCTTCCACCTCCTTCGCCATGGCAATGCCAGCCACATAATTACTGTTATGTGGCTTTGAACAATCTATAAGTACATTTATTATAGCATAAAACACGAAAAACTCCACCCTTTGTGTTTTAATTAGCACGATTAAACAAGAAAACAGCACACCAAACAAGCGCATATTCCCAATATGCGCTTGTTTGGCGTATCACTTTTTCCATCAGAACATTTCAGCGCCCTTGCAGATACAGCAAGGGCGCTTTTTTGTGGTAGCAAAGCCACATAACAGTAATTATGTGACAGATTTCGACAATCTTCCCCGCCATTTTCTACTGCACCAAGCACAGCCGTTCGATCTGCCGGAATTCCCGTTTCCCATCCGACAGGGTATAAATGCGGGTGGTGTCGATGCTGCTGTGCCCCAAAAGATCGGCCAGCCGCAGCAGGTCTTTGGATGAATTGTAATATGTGCGGGCAAACAGGTGGCGCAGGTTATGGGGGAACACCTTTTCCGGCGCCACCCGCGCCCTGCGGCACAGGCGCTTCATGGCGGCCCATATGTGGCTGCGGTCCAGCGGCGCGCCCCCCGCCGTAACAAACAGCGGGCCGGTGTACCGCCGTTTGGCCTGGGCGTACCGCTGTAATTTGCGGCACAGCGCTTTGGGCAAAAGCGCCACGCGGCGCTTGCCCTTGCAGGCGATCTGCACCCGGCCGGTATGCATGCACTCTGCCGTCACAAAGCGCAGCTCGCTCACCCGCAGCCCCGCGCCGCACAGGGTTTGAAGCACCAGCCATAGGGCGGTGCTTTTTTCTTTTGCCGCATCCAGCAGCCGCAGATATTCCGCCCGGCTCAGCTCCCGTTCCGTGGGGCGGAACAGCGGCCGCTGGATCTTCAGTGCCTTCACCCGGCACCCTTCCAATCCCGAAAACTGCAAAAACCCGTTCAGGGCCGCCAGCATACTGTTCACGCTTGCCGGCGCGTACCGCTGCACCAGCCACTGCTTATAGGCGATCACCCGCTCTTTTGTGACTGCCGCTTCCCCGCCCTGCCAGTTCAAAAACACACCCACATCGTGCCGGTATTTTGCGATCGTTGCCCTGCTCCGCTCCTGCCCGCGCAGATGCTCCTCATATTCTTCCAGTGTCTGTTTCATGGATGCCACTCCTTTTCTTTTGATTTCCCTCACATTGCTTTAAACCTTCCTTCTATTGTATTTGGTTCTTTTTTCCTTTCAACTTTATTTCCATAATTTGGCCTGGTTTTCCACGCGGTTTTTCGGCGCAAGGTTTCTTTGCGTGACTTATCCCAGCGCCTGTTTTATAATAAGATCAAGCAAAACGCAGCTTGTCAGAAGGGGGGGCGCGCCATGCAGCCCATTGGCAAAACCATCCGGGCGCTGCGCCTGCCCCTGCGGCTGCCCAGGGCTTGGCGATCCGCCTGCCTGTGTGTGCCCGGCGCGGTGCTTTTTGTATGGGCCTACACCGCGCTGCCCGCGGCCCTGCCTTGGCTGCCTGGTGGCGTCTTTCCCCTGGCTTATCCGCTTACGGTACATCTCTATTTGTATCACGCCGCCTCCCCGCTGTTCGCTCTGGCGGGCGCTGCTCTGTACCTGGGCGTTGCCCCAAAGCCCAGGTAAATCACAAAAACACCGGCCCGGAACGCATTCACAGCGTTCCGGGCCGGTGTTTTTTTCTTATTGGCTCAATCCCTTCATAGTCAGGGCGATGCGCTTTTTCTTCAGATCCACGTCCAGCACCTTTACCTTCACCACGTCCCCCACCTTCACGGCCTGGCTGGGGTGCTTGATGAACCGGTCCGAAAGCTGGCTGATGTGCACCAGCCCGTCCTGGTGCACGCCGATGTCCACAAACGCGCCGAAGTCGATCACGTTGCGCACCGTGCCCGTCAGCTCCATGCCGGGCTTCAGGTCCTCCATGCCCATCACGTCGGTGCGCAGCAGCGGCGGGGGCAGCTCGTCCCGCATATCCCGCCCGGGGCGCAGCAGCTCGGCAATGATATCCTTCAGGGTCGGTTCACCCGCTCCGGTCTCGGCGCACAGCCGCGCAAAGCCGATCTCCTTTGCTTTATGCGGCAGCGCGGCAATGGCCTCGGTGCCGATCTCCTTTGCCGCAAAGCCGCACAGTTCCAGCAGCTTTTGCGCCGCCGGGTAGCTCTCGGGGTGCACGGCGGTGCCGTCCAGCGGGTTCTTCGCGCCCGGCAGCCGCAAAAAGCCCGCGCACTGCTCAAAGGCCTTGGGCCCCAGGCCTTTCACCTTTTTCAGCTGGGTGCGGCTGGCAAAGGCGCCGTTCTCCTCGCGCCAGGCCACCACGTTTTTAGCTGTGGAGGCCGAAAGCCCCGCCACCCGGGCCAGCAGCGGCGCGCTGGCGGTATTCAGGTCCACGCCCACCGTGTTCACACAGTCCTCCACCACGCCGTCCAGCGTGTCGGCCAGGCGCTTTTGGGGCATGTCGTGCTGGTACTGGCCCACGCCCACGGCCTTGGGGTCGATCTTCACCAGCTCGGCCAGCGGGTCCTGCAGCCGGCGGGCGATGCTCACTGCGCTGCGCAGGTTCACGTCGTACTGGGGAAACTCCTCAGCGGCCAGCTTGCTGGCGGAATACACGCTCGCGCCCGCCTCGCTCACCACCATATACTGCACTCCGCCGCCCAATTCGCGGATCACCTCGGCCGCAAAGATCTCGGTCTCGCGCCCGGCGGTGCCGTTGCCGATGGCAATGATCTCCACCCCGTGCTGTTTGATCAGCGCCTTGATGGTGCTCTTGGCCTGCTCCACCCGCTTGAATTCCGGCACCGGGTAAACCACCGCTGTGTCCAGCACCTTGCCGGTGGGGTCCACCACCGCCACCTTGCAGCCCATGCGGTACCCCGGGTCCAGCGCCATGGCCACCTTGCCCTTGATGGGCGGGGCCAGCAGCAGCTGCCGCAGGTTCTCGCCGAATACCTGGATCGCTCCCTCGGCGGCCTGCTCGGTCAGGGCGGCGCGCACCTCCCGCTCAAGGCTCTGGTGCACCAGGCGCGCATAGGCGTCCTGCACGGCCTCGGCCACCTGTTCCGCGCTGGCGCCCCCGCTTTTCTTCACAAACATATACCGGGCGATGCCGCAGGCGCGCTCGGGGTCCACCTCCACGCTCACCCTCAAAAATTCTTCCCGCTCGCCCCGGTCCAGCGCCAGCACCCGGTGCCCGGCGATCCGGTTCACCGGCTCGGAAAAGTCGTAATATTGGGCGTAAACGCTGTCCTCCTCCTTTGCGGCCCTGCTCTTCACCAGGCCGAACGCCCGGTAAAACTTGCGCAGCTCGGCCCGCAGGGCCGCGTCGTCGCTCACCTGCTCGGCCAGGATGTCCCGCGCGCCCGCCAGGGCAGCCTCCGCGTCCGGCACCTCTTCGGTTATGTACCTTTCGGCCTCCGCCCGCACGTCCAGCCGGGCGTCCTGTGCCAGCAGCGCCTGGGCCAGAGGCTCCAGCCCCCGGGCCTTGGCCACGCTGGCCCGGGTCTTGCGCTTGGGCTTGTAGGGGCGGTAAATATCCTCCACCTCGGCCAGGGTCTTGGCTGCCGCCAGCGCCTTTTCCAGCTCTTCGGTCATGGCGCCCTGCTCGGCAATGACCCCTGCCACCTCGCCCTTGCGCTTATCCAGACCCCGCAGGTATTCCAGCCGCTCGGCCAGGGTGCGCAGCACCTGGTCGTCCATGGCGCCCGTCGCTTCCTTGCGGTAGCGGGCGATAAAGGGGATGGTGTTGCCCTCGTCGATCAGCGCGATGGCCGCCGCCGCATACTGTTCGGGCAGGTTCAGTTCGGCGGAAAGAATTTTTGCATACTCCATGGGTGATAAAACTCCTTATTACGCTTTTTGTTGCTTTTTGCGTTTGGAATGGATTTGCAGCGCCATATAGACCAGCCAGGCCGCCAGGCTGCACACCGCCACTGTCAGGCTGGCCCCCAGGCCCGCGGTGTGGTATTCCAGCCGGATGATATTTTCTCCCGCCGGTGCGGGAACCGCCATCAGGCCGCCGCTCACCTTCAGCACCGGCGCTTTTTGCCCATTTACCACGGCGGAAAAGCCCTCGTCCCAGGGTACGGCAAAGAACACCAGCTTTTCCTCTGCCAGGGTGATGCGGGCGGTCAGGCCGCGGCTGTCCAGCCGCACGTCACTGGCGGCCATTCCCTGCCGCGCCTCCAGATCCCGGTTATAGTTCTCCCGGGTCAGCGCGGTGCGCTCCTCTTCGGGCAGGTGCCCCACCCGGCCTCCATACGCGGTGATCTGCTCCTCGTCCAGCACCAGCGCCCGCATCAAAAGGTTTGCCCGCTGGCCCTTGCCCACCGCCTCAAACTCCTCCTGGGTCACATAGCTGTCGTAGGCATAGGCCATGGGCAGGGTGTTCTGGCTCTCATACACCGCCAGCTGGCCCTCGGTGCCCCACCGCACCCAGCCCTCGCCCGCCTTTTCTTCAAACTCCAACGCCTTGTTCACCGGGCACACGGTGTACCGCACCCCCAGCAGCCCCCGCAGGGCGTATTGGTCAAGGCTCGGTTCGCTGCGCACGTCCCGCTTCACGTCCACCTGCGGGTAAAATTCCAGGATCGAGGGCGCCACCGTGGAATTGAAAAACTGCAGGCAGCTTTTGCCCATCCACAGCCCCACGTTGTCGTAGCACTCGTAATCGTCCACACGGTACGCCCCCTCCGGCAGCTTTTCGGCCAGTGCGCGGGCGTCCTGGTACTGCTGGGCGCGCCAGTTCTTGTCGTTGTCCCACTGGGCGAACTTGCCGATGGCGATGTGTGTGATGCTGTAAAGGCAGCCGAAGGCCAGCACCGCGGCGGTCAGCCGCCTTGCCAGCACCGGCCTGCGCCTGCACTGCAGCCACAGCAGCCAAAAGATCGCGATCCCCAGCAGCGCAAGGCCCAGGTTCAGCCAGAACTTCTCCGGGTACTCGATCACCCCAATGCTCCAGCCCGTCTCCTCATCCTTCACCGGCACAAAGGCGAAGGCGCAGAACGCAAAAAGTACTGCCAGGGTGGGCCGGATGCCCTTTTGGATGTCCACGTTCACGTCCTCCAGGGCGTGCACCGTGGCGGCGCACATCACCAGCACCGGCATGTAATACCACCGGGCGTAAAAGCTGGAATTCAGCGCGTAAAAGCTGGAATTCAGCACCGGCACAAACGCCATCACCAGGCAGGTGCACAGAATGCGCTTGAAGGCGGTGCCGTTTTTGCAGCGGCAGTAGGCGATCACGCCCGCCATGCCGAGCAGAGGCAGGTAGGCGGTCATGCTGGTCCACTTGATGACCCCCTCGGTAAAGATCACCGGCATATAGGGGCTGTCCGGCGGGAAAAACAGGCTGTACAGAATGGCCGCATATTGCTGGGTCTTGCCGTACAGCAAAAACCCAAATCCGCTGGAAAGATCCACCGTGCGGGGGTTTTGGGCCAGGCTCAAAAGGGCGGGCCAGGCCAGCACGCAGCCCATGCCGCAGCCCGCCAGGCTCTCGAACGCCAAGGCCGCAAAGTCCCGCCCCTTTATCTTATAGCCGCCGCTTGCCAGCATGCAGATAAAATAGATCAGCAGAAACACGATCTGCCCGGCAAAAAAGAAGTAGTTGTTCAGCAGGTTCAGCGCCACCAGCACCGCAAAGGGCCCCCTGCGCTTTTCGTGCACCGCCTCGTCCAGCGCCCACAAAAGGTAGGGGAACAGCGCCACCACGTCCACAAAGTGGTTAAAGAACACATTGTACACGGTAAACCCGGAAAAAGCGTAGAGGCAGGCGCCCAGCACCGCCATATTGGGGTCTTTTGTGTAGCGGCGCAGCCACAGGTAAGCGCCGCCGCCCGCCACGGCGAACTTCAGCACCAGCAGCGGGGCCATCAAAAACGGCAGCCAGGCCGCCGGGAACAAAAGGCTTAGCCACCAGAACGGGCTGCCCACCAGATAAAAGGAATAGCTGTTAATAAAGCCGCTTCCCAGGTCGGTGGCCCAGCTGAACGAGCCCCCGCCGCTTTTCACAAATTCATTGGCGTAATAATAAAAGGGGATCTGCTGGCTGTTGAAGTCGCCCGCGTAAAGAAAAATCCCTCCATCCACAATATAGAACGGCAAAAACACCATTGCCGCCCCCAGGGCGCAAAGCCCAAAGGCCAACCAGTATTTATTCTGCGGTCTGTTCAGTGGCTGCATCCTGCGCTTTTCCGCCTTTCGCAAAAACTCTGTCTCTCTGAAAACGAATCGGCGGGCCGTTTTATCGCCCGCAGGGCAAAAAACCGCAAAATTCAAAAGCCCTGCTTAACGGCCCGCAAATATGCTATCATAAGGATAGCCAAAAAATGTGTTGGGTTTGTGGTAATTGTTCCCAACCCCTGCAAGGAGGTACCTTTCCCATGAAGACCTATCCCTTCAACGCCCTGGTCAGCCGCATGAAATACATCCGCCGCTGGAGCCTGATGCACGCCGCCCGGCCCGAGACCCTAAGCGAGCACACCGCCGAAACGGCCATTCTGGCCCACACCCTGTGCCTGATCGCGCAGCAGGTCACCGGCACGCCCGTGCGCCCCGAGACCGTGGCCGTGGCCGCGCTGTATCACGACGCGCCCGAGATCCTCACCGGCGATATGCCCACCCCGGTAAAATACAAAAACGAGCGCATCCACACCGCTTACAAGGCTTTGGAGACCGAGAGCGCGGTGGCCATGCTGGGCCTTTTGCCGCCCGCTCTGCGCCAGCCCATGGCCGGCTATGTGACCGGCCGTACCCTCACCGAGGCCGAGTCCCGCCTTTTAAAGGCCGCCGACCGGCTCTCCGCCCTCATCAAGTGCATCGAGGAGGTGCAGGCCGGCAACCGGGAGTTCGCCGCCGCGCTGGAACAGCAAAAAGGCGCTCTGGCCGCCATGCACTGCCCCGAGGCCGATTATTTTCTCGAGCGCATGCTGCCCTGCTACAGCCAAAATCTGGACGAACTCACCCAAACCGGGGACTAGCCGCCCTCCGGGCGGCCCTTTCCCCGCGGCGCCCGGCCAAACGGGCGTTTCACCGGTTGCCCGCCGCGTATACCTTTTCGATCAGCCGGTCCACATCCTCAAAGTGCTGCAATTCGCAGCAGGCGCGGCGCAGCGCCGCGGCCCCCTTCAGGCCCTTCATATAATAAAGCGCCTGGCTGCGGGCCTGGGGCATGGCCGTCCACTCCCCTTTTTCCTCGCACATCTCATAAATTTGTGTGCGCAGCGCCTCCAGCTTCTGGCGCAGGGTGGGCCGGGGCGGCGGCGGTTCGCCGGCCAGGGCCGCTTTGATCTCTTCAAACATCCAGGGGTCGCCCAGGGCGGCCCGGCCCACCATCACCCCGTCGCAGCCGGTGGCCGCCAGCAGGTCCAGCGCGTCCTGCGCGCTCTCAATATCCCCGTTCGCCACCACCGGCACCTTTACCGCGGCCTTCACCGCGGCAATGGCCCCCGGGTCCACCGTGCCGGGGGTGTACATCTGCTCCCGGGTGCGGCCGTGCACCGCAATGGCCGCTGCGCCCGCCGCCTCGCAGGCCTGGGAGGCCTCCACGGCGGTGATGTGCTGCGCGTCCCAGCCGGTGCGCATTTTCACGGTCACCGGCCGGCCGCCGCTCTCCTTCACCACGGCGGCCACGATCGCGCCGCACCGCTCCGGCTCCAGCAAAAGGCGGCTGCCCGCCCCGCTGGAGGTGATCTTGGGCGCGGGGCAGCCCATATTGATGTCGATAAACTCAAACGTATATTTTTGGATCAGGGCGGCCGCCCGCTCCATGGTCTCGGGCTCAGCCCCAAACAGCTGCACGCCATAGGGGGCGCCGCCCCCACCGCCGCCGATCAGCTGCGCGCTCTTTTTGTCCCCAAAGGTCAGCGCCTTCGCGCTCACCATCTCGCTGATGGTGTACGCCGCGCCGTGCCGTGCGGCCATGCGGCGGCAGGCCGCGTCGGTAAAGCCCGCCATGGGCGCCAAGGCCGCGCCGGGCGCAAGCTGGATGCTGCCGATCTGCATATTGTCTCCTTGCCAACTGAATTTGTGAACCTTATTATTGTATCATAAACCGCCGGTTTGTGGTATACTTTTAAAAGTTTCGAATGATCCCGGATGGAGGATACGCACCATGAAATTGTTGGTACTGGATGGCAACAGCATCGTGAACCGGGCCTTTTATGGCATCAAGCTGCTCACCACCAAGGATGGGCGCTACACCAACGCCATATACGGCTTTATGAACATCCTGCTGAACCTGCTCAAAGAGACCGAACCGGACGAGGTGGCCATCGCCTTTGACCTCAAGGCCCCCACCTTCCGCCACAAGATGTACGGCGGCTACAAGGCCACCCGCAAGGGCATGCCCGAAGAGCTCGCCCAGCAGCTGCCCGTTCTCAAGGAGCTTCTGGCGGATCTGGGCTTTGTGATGGTCAGCAAAGAGGGCTACGAGGCCGACGATATCCTGGGCACCCTGTCCGCCGCCGCGGCCGCGCGGGGCGACGAGTGCTTTATCGCCACCGGCGATCGGGACAGCCTGCAGCTGGTGGGTGACCAGGTCACCGTGTTGCTGGCCGCCACCCGCATGGGCCGCAGCGAGACCGTCCGCATGGACACCGCGGCCATCGCCGAAAAATACGGCGTCACCCCAAAACAGCTCATCGAGGTGAAAAGCCTCATGGGCGACGCGTCCGACAATATCCCCGGCGTGGCCGGCGTGGGCGAAAAGACCGCCCTGGCCCTGATCCAGCAGTTCGGCAGCCTGGCCGGGGTGTACGGGCACCTGGCCGACCCGGCCATCAAGCCCGGCGTGCGGGCAAAGCTCGAGGCCCACAAGGCCGAGGCCGAGCTCTCCCGCACCCTGGCCGAGATCGACTGTGCCGCCCCGGTGGACACCGCCCCCGGCGCTTACGCGCGCGGCGCGGGCGACCCGGCCGCCGCCGCGGCCCTGCTGGCCGAGCTCGAGATCCACTCGCTGGTGGGCCGCCTGGGCCTTGCTGCCGCCCCTGCGCCCGCCAAAAAAGCGGGCGCCGCCCCCCTGTGCGAGGTCCAGCCGGAGGCCCTGCCCCTTCTCGTTGAGGGCCGGGTATACCTGGCCGCCCAGGGGGCCGAGTGGTATGCGGTGCAGGGCCAAAGCGCGTGGCCCGTGCCCCCCGCCCGCCTGCCGGACCTTTTAGAGGGCGAGGCCGAACTCTATGTGTTCGACGCAAAGCCCCTGTACCACCTGGCCCTCGCGGCCGGCGGCGTGGGCAAAGCCATCCGCTTTGACGCAAAGCTGGCCGCCTACCTGCTCAACCCCGCCGCCTCCGGCTATACCGTGGAGCAGCTCGAGGCCGAATACGCGGTCGTGCCCGCCTTTTGCTGCGAGGCACTGCCCCAGGCCGGGGCCCTCGCCCCCCTGTGCGAGGGCCTGGCGGCACAGGTCGAGGCCGAGGGCATGACCCATCTTTTAAACGACATCGAGCTCCCCCTCGCCCTCGTCCTGGCGGACATGGAGCGCACCGGCATGCTGGTGGACCGTGAGGGGCTCATCGCCTTTGGCGAAGAGCTCAAGGTGGTGCTGGAGCAGTGCCTTGCCCGCATCTACGAGGAAGTGGGCTACGAGTTCAACCTGAACAGCCCCAAGCAGCTGGGCGAGGCCCTGTTCGTCAAAATGGGTCTGCCGCCCCGCAAAAAGACCAAGAGCGGCTACTCCACCGACGCCGAGACGCTGGAGAGCCTGCGGGCCTACAGCCCTGTGGTGGGGGACATCCTGCAATACCGCACCTATCAAAAGCTCAACAGCACCTACGTGGAGGGGCTTCTCAAGGTCATCGGGCCGGACGGGCGCATGCACTCCACCTTCAACCAGACCGAGGCCCGCACCGGGCGGCTCTCGTCCAGCGAGCCCAATCTGCAGAACATCCCCATCCGCACCGAGCTGGGCAGCCGCCTGCGCCAGTTTTTTCTGGCAAAGCCCGGCTGCCTTCTGGCCGACGCCGACTACAGCCAGATCGAGCTGCGCATCCTCGCCCACATCGCGGGCGACAAGACCATGCAGGATGCCTTTTTGACCGGGCAGGACATCCATCGCAGCACCGCCGCCAAAATTTACAGCATGCCCCCTGAAATGATCACCCCGGCCCTGCGCTCCTCGGCCAAGGCGGTGAACTTCGGCATCGTGTACGGCATCGGCGCCTTCAGCCTCTCCAAGGACATTGGGGTCAGCGTAAAAGAAGCCGACGCCTTTATCAAAAACTATCTGGCAAATTTCCCCGGCGTCAAACAGTATATGGAAAGCACCATCGCCCAGGGCCGCGAACAGGGCTATGTGACCACCCTGTTCGGCCGCCGCCGCGCCCTGCCCGAGCTCGCCAGCAAAAACTTCAACCTGCGCGCCCTGGGCGAGCGCATGGCCATGAACACTCCCATCCAGGGCACCGCGGCCGATGTGATCAAGCTGGCCATGGTAAAGGTTTGGCGGCGTCTGCGCGCCGAAAAGCTGCAGGCAAAGCTCATCCTGCAGGTGCACGATGAGCTGATCGTGGAAGCCCCCAAGGCCGAGGCAAAAGCCGTCTGCCGCATTTTGCAGGAGGAAATGCAGAACGCGGTGGAGTTTGCCGTGCCCCTCACCGCCGACGTGAACACCGGCAAGACCTGGCTGGAGGCGCACTGACATGCAGGCTTTCACCGTGCGGCCCCTGGCCGCCGCGGACCTGGCCGCCGCCGCCGCCATTGAGGCCACCGCCCCGGACCCCTGGACCGCCGGCCAGCTGGAAGCCGAGCTGGCCGTGCAGCTGGCCGGCGGCGCGGCGCGCCTGTTCGTGGCGGCGGGCGAGGCCGGCCCCGTGGGCCTGGCCGCCTACCAGCTGGCGGCGGGCGAAGCCAATCTCTGCACCTTCACCGTGGCCCCCGCCGCCCGGCGGCAGGGGGTGGGGCGGGCCCTGCTGGAACAGAGCCTCGCGGCGCTGAAAGCCGAGGGCGCCGGCAGCTGCTTTTTGGAGGCGCGCGCCTCCAACGCCCCGGCCCTGGCGCTGTACGGGCGGCTGGGCTTTGCCCGGGTGGGCCTGCGCCGGGGCTTTTACCGCGCCCCCGCCGAGGACGCGGTGCTCATGGCAAAAACGCTCGTCCCCCTCTCCGCGCCTTCAGCCCCATAATTCGTTAAAAAACGTGGTGATTTTACATAATGTATATTTTAGGCATCGAGTCCAGCTGCGACGAGACCGCAGCCGCCGTGGTAAAAAACGGCCGCCAGCTGATCAGCAATGTGGTGGCCAGCAGTGTGGCCGAGCAGGCGCTGTACGGCGGCGTCGTGCCCGAGATCGCCAGCCGCCGCCATGTGGAATCCATCAGCCCGGTGGTCGGGCAGGCCCTGGCCGAGGCGCAGCTCTCGCCCGCCGACCTCTCCGGCATCGCTGTCACCTTCGCCCCCGGGCTGATCGGCGCGGTGCTGGTGGGGGTCAACTTCGCAAAGGGCCTCGCCTACGCCGCCCAAAAGCCGCTCATCCCGGTGCACCACCTGCGGGGCCACATCGCGGCGCTGTACCTCACCCACCCGGACCTGGAGCCGCCCTTTTTGTGCCTGGTGGCCAGCGGCGGCCACAGCCACATCGTGCAGGTGCAAAGCTATACCCGTTATAAGGTGCTGGGCCGCACGGTCGACGACGCGGCCGGCGAGGCGTTCGACAAGGTGGCCCGCACCCTGGGGCTTGGATATCCCGGCGGCCCGGCCGTCAGCAAAGCCGCCCGGGGCGGCGACCCCAAAAAGTACCGCCTGCCGGTGCCCAGGGTCGAGGGCCCTTACAACGTCAGCTTTTCCGGTCTGAAAACCGCTGTGCTGAACGCGGTGAACCAGGCCGCCATGAAGGGCGAGCCGCTGGACATTTCCAGCATGGCCGCCAGCTTTGAGCGCCGCATCGACGAGATCCTGGCCGAAAAGCTGCTTGCCGCCGCGCGGGATACCGGCGCCTCCACCCTGTGCCTTGCGGGGGGCGTGGCCGCCAACGGCCTTTTGCGCAGCCTGCTGAACGAGGGTGCGCAAAAGCTGGGCGTGCGGCTGTGCCTGCCCCAGCAGCGCTTTTGCGGCGACAACGGCGCCATGATCGCCGCGCAGGGGTACTACGAATTGCAGGCCGGGCGCAGGGCGGACCTGTCGCTCAACGGCCTCGCCACCCTTCCCATCGACTACGACTGCGAATAAGAAAAAAGGCGGGGCCCGCACGAATATGTCGTGCGGGCCCCGCCTCTTGCTGAGGGGGAAAATCGTGAAAGGCTCACTCAATGGCGATGCTGCGGGCGGCGGGGGCCGTCTCGGCGCGCTTGGGCAGGGTCACTTCCAAAATGCCGTTGTTGTAAGCGGCGGTGATCGCCCCGGCGTCAATGCCGGAAATATCAAAGCTGCGGCTGAACGAGCCGAACTTGCGCTCCCGGCGCACATAATCCTTCTGCCTGTCCTCGGTCTCGCTGCTGTGGCGCGCGGTGATCACCAGGTTGTCGCCGTTTAAATCCAGGCTGATGTCCTCTTTCCGGAAGCCGGGCAGCTCTGCCTCCAGCAGGTAGTGGCCGCCCTTATCCTGGATGTCGCACCGGAACTGGCTCATGTCGCCAAAGCCGGTGAACAGGCTGCGCTCCATATTGTCCAGATAGTTCCACAAGCTATTCTCTTCACGGCCGAACGGGATCATACCAAACATACAAAACTCCTATTCTCCGCGCTTTAAAATATTTTTGTCGGCCGGCGCGCTTTCAGCGCGGGCGCTGCGTCGGGCCTGTCAAAAGGTTCCGGGGCCGGCTTCCCGGGGCGTTTGCCCCGGGCTCCCCGCCCTCCTGACAAGTATTACTATACCCCCGTTTTGTGTTTTATCTTTTTATTTTTTATGAACAAATTGTAAATAATTAGCACTCGTTATGTTTGACTGCTAACGCCCTCTTTTTGTTCTCTGCCCCTGTTGCGCCCGGGCCGCCGCGGGGGTATACTAAAGGCAGCCAAACACAGCAAAGGAGGCCCCGCCATGCAGCAGACCACTCTGTTTGAATCCGCCCAGGAGCGGCCCTTGGCCAGCCGGATGCGCCCCCGGGATCTCGATGAATTCGCCGGCCAGCAGCACCTGCTGGGCCCCGGCAAGATCCTGCGTCAGCTCATCGAGGCCGACCGGGTCAGCAGCATGATCTTTTGGGGGCCGCCGGGCGTGGGCAAAACCACTTTGGCCCGCATCATCGCCCGCCGCACCAAGGCAGAATTTGTGGATTTCAGCGCCGTGACCAGCGGCATCAAAGAGATCAAAACCGTCATGCAAACCGCCGAGCAGTCCCTGCGCTTCGGCCAAAAGACCATCCTGTTTGTAGACGAGATCCACCGCTTCAACAAGGCCCAGCAGGATGCATTTCTGCCCTATGTGGAGAGGGGCAGCATCGTGCTGATCGGCGCCACCACCGAAAACCCCAGCTTCGAGATCAACTCCGCCCTGCTCTCCCGCTGCAAGGTGTTCGTGCTGAACGCCCTCACGGCCGACGACCTGGCGGGCCTGCTGCGCCGCGCCCTCACCGACAAGCGGGGTTTTGGCGGCCAGAACGTGGAGATCGAGGAGGACGCCCTCTTTATGATCGCCAACTTTGCAAACGGCGACGCCCGCACCGCCCTGGGCACCCTGGAAATGGCGGTGCTGAACGGCCGGCGCGAGGAGGGCGGGATCTATGTGGAGCGCGGCCTTTTGGAGCAGTGCATCAGCAAAAAAAGCCTTTTGTACGACAAAAAGGGCGAGGAACACTACAACCTGATCAGCGCGCTGCACAAATCCATGCGCAATTCCGACCCGGACGCCGCGGTGTACTGGCTGGCCCGCATGCTGGAGGCGGGCGAGGACCCCCTGTACGTGGCCCGGCGGCTGGTGCGCTTTGCCAGCGAGGACATTGGCCTGGCCGACAGCCGCGCGCTGGAGATCACGGTGGCCGCCTACCAGGCCTGCCACTTTTTAGGCATGCCGGAATGCTGCGTGCATCTCACCCACGCGGTGGTGTACCTCTCGCTGGCGCCCCGCTCCAACGCCCTGTACAAAGCCTACGAGCGCGCCAAGGAGGACGCTTTGAAAATGCTGGACGAGCCGGTGCCCCTGGTGATCCGCAACGCGCCCACCCGCCTGATGAAAGAGCTGGACTACGGCAAGGGTTACGTTTACGCCCACGACACCGACGAAAAGCTGGCGGATATGGACTGCCTGCCCGAAAGCCTTCTGGGCCGCCGCTACTACGAGCCCACCGGCCAGGGCAGCGAGGCCCGCGCCAAGGAAAACCTGGACCGCATCCTTGCCCGCCGGGCCGAGATGCGCGCGGCAAGGGAGGGCAAAGAATGAAGGTTCTTGTGCTGGGCGGCACCCGTTTTTTCGGGGTTCGGCTGGTGGAGGCCCTGCTGGCGGGCGGCCACACCGTCACCCTCGCCACCCGGGGCCGCACACCGGACCCGTTCGGGCCGGCGGTGGAGCGGCTGAGGCTCGACCGCACCGACCCCGCCGCCATGAAGGCGGCTTTTTCCCATCGCCGGTTTGACGCCGTGTGCGACGACCTGGCCTACTGCTCGGGCGATGTAAAAACCGCGCTGGACGCGCTGCGCTGCGGCCGGTATGTGATGGTCTCCTCCACGGCGGTGTACGCTCTGCGCCCCGGTGTCTGCGAAGCGGACTTTTCGCCGCTGGCCCATCCCCTGCGCTGGGGCTGCCGGGCCGATTTTGACTATGCCGGGGGCAAGCGCCAGGCCGAGCGGGCGCTCTTTGGCGAATATCCGGGGCAGAACGCGGCCGCCGCGCGCTTTCCCTTTGTGCTCGGCCCCGGCGACTATACCCGGCGGCTGTATTTTTATGTGGAGCATGCCCTGGCGGGCCTCCCCATGGCCATCGACAATCTGCACGCCCCCCTGGGCTTCATCCACGAGCGGGAGGCGGGGCGTTTTCTGGCCTGGCTCGCGACCGAAAGCTCTCTTACCGGTCCTGTAAACGGCTGCTGCCCGGGCACGGCAAGCGTGGCCGACCTTCTGCGTCATGTGCAGGCCCGCACCGGCAAGGCCGCGCTGCTCTCCCCCTCCGGCGATCCGGCCCCCTACAACGGCACCCCGGCCTACAGCGTCGACACCCGCCGGGCCGGGGCCGCCGGCTTTTGCTTTTCACCGCTGCAAAGCTGGCTGCCCGCCCTGCTGGACCGCTATATCTGCCAGGCGCGGCAGCTCGCCGGCAAAGCCTGACCCCCACGCCAAAGGGCGGCACAGCAAACGCTGTGCCGCCCTTTTTCTTTTTTTCGCGCTTTCCACGCCGGGCGGCCCTCAGGCCCCCAGCTTTGCTTCCAGGTTTTTGCGGATGGCTTTGATGAACTCGCCGCTGGTCACCGGGGTCGGGGTGATGCCCTCGGCCAGGCCGCAAAGGTCCTTGGTCATCACACCGCTCTCCAGCGTTTCCAGGCACGCGGCCTCCAGGGTCTTTGCGAACTCCTGCAATTCGGCGCTGCCGTCCATTTCGCCCCGCTTTGCCAGCGCGCCGGTCCAGGCAAAAATGGTTGCCATGGGGTTGGTGCTGGTGGCCTCGCCTTTCAAATAGCGGTAATAGTGGCGGGTCACGGTGCCGTGGGCCGCCTCGTACTCATAGCAGCCGTCCGGGCTCACCAGCACGCTGGTCATCATGGCAAGGCTGCCGAACGCAGTCGATACCATATCGCTCATCACATCGCCATCGTAGTTCTTGCAGGCCCAGATAAACCCACCCTCGCTGCGGATCACCCGCGCCACCGCGTCGTCGATCAGGGTGTAGAAATACTCGATGCCCGCCGCGGCAAAAGCCTCTTTATATTCGGCCTCAAAAATTTCGGCAAAAATATCCTTGAAGGTGTGGTCATACTTTTTGCTGATGGTGTCCTTGGTGGAAAACCAGAGATCCTGCTTTGTGGCCAGCGCGTAGTTAAAGCAGCTGCGGGCAAAGCTGGCGATCGAGGTGTCCTTGTTGTAGGTGCCCTGCAAAATGCCCGGGCACTCAAAATCATACACGGTCTCGCGCAGCTCGGCGCCGTCCGCGCCGGTGAACAGCAATTCGGCCTTGCCGGGCCCGGGAATCCGGAACTCGGTGCCCCGGTACACGTCGCCATAGGCGTGGCGGGCAATGGTGATGGGCTTTTTCCAGTTCTTCACCACCGGCTTGATGCAGTCGATCAGAATGGGCGCGCGGAACACGGTGCCGTCCAGCACGGCGCGGATGGTGCCGTTAGGGCTCTTCCACATCTCGTGCAGGCTGTACTCGGTCATGCGCTGTGCGTTGGGGGTAATGGTGGCGCATTTCACCGAAACGCCGTATTTCTTATTTGCCAGCGCCGCGTCCATGGTCACCTGGTCGCGGGTGGCGTCCCGGTGTTCCAGGCCCAGGTCGTAATATTCGCATTTCAGCTCCACAAAGGGCTCCAGCAGCTCCTCCTTGATCATCCGCCACAAAATACGGGTCATCTCATCCCCGTCCATCTCCACCAGGGGGGTCGTCATCCTGATCTTTTCCATGGGTATCCCTCGCCTTTCTGCTCGTTTTTATCACTCCGCGCCGGGGCGCGGGTCCTTGCCTTTTTGTGCGGGCGGCCCTCAGCCGCCCAGCTCCGCCAGCACCCCGGCCAAAATCGCCGTGCCCTCCTCGATCTGGGCGCGGGTCGGGGTCGAAAAATTCAGCCGCACGCTGCGGCAGGGCGCGTCGCCGGTCATGAACGCGCTGCCCGGCACAATGGCCAGCCTGCGCGCAAGGCACCCGCTCACAAACCGGGGCACGTCCACCTTTTCCGGCAGGGTCAGCCACAAAAACATGCCCCCCTCGGGCCGCACGTAGCTTGCCCTGCCCCCCAGTGTGTCGTCCAGCCGGGCCATCATAAATTCCGCTTTTTCTTTGTAAAGCGTCCGCAGCGCCCGGATGTGCGCGTCCATGTCGGTCTCGGTCAGCAGCTTGTGGCACACCCGCTGGGCCCAGATGTTGGTGTGCACGTCGCTGCCCTGCTTTGCCACCACCATCTTGCCGATCAGCTCCCCCTGCGCGGCGCAGTAGGCCAGCCGCAGCCCCGGGCACAGGATCTTACTGAACGAGCCCGCATACACCACCGCCCCCTCGGTGTCAAAGTGCTTGATGGGGGGCAGGTCCTCCCCGGCGATCCGCAGCTCCCCGTAGGGATCGTCCTCCAAAATGGGCACGCCGTATTGCACCGCCAGCTCGTAAATCGCCCTGCGCTTTGCAAGGCTGGTGGTGTAGCCGGTGGGGTTCTGGAAGTTCGGGATGCAGTAGAAAAAGCGCGGCTTTTGTGGCGCCGCAAAAATTTTTTCCAGCGCCGCAAGATCCGGCCCGTCCGGCTGCACCGGCACCCCCGCCAGCCGCACGCCAAAGCTGCGGATGGAGTTATAAGCCCCCAAAAAGGCCGGCTCCTCCACCGCCGCCGTATCGCCCTCGTTGCACAAAAGCTTTGCCATAAATTCAATGATCTGCTGGCTGCCGCTGGTGATCAGGATTTCGTCCCCCGCCTTTACCACCGGCCAGCGCCGGTTGGCAAAGCTGCGGCAGGCCTCGCGCAGCGGGCCGTACCCCTCGGTCACCGAATATTGCAGCGCCCCCACCGGGTCCTGCTCCAGCAGCTCGGCGCTGAACCGGCGGATCGCCTCCACCGGGAAGCTGTCGGCAGCCGGGTTTCCCCCCGCAAAACTGATCAGCCCCGGGTCGCTCATCTGCTTAAGCAGCTCGCGGATGATGCTGGGCCGCATCCCCTTTACCTTGTCGGAATATTCCAGCTGCATTTTATCTCTTCCTCTCCGTTTTTGCTCAGCCGTGCGCCTTACCCCCGTGGGGCAGGGCCGCATAGCCGCACTCCACCGTGATCACGCAGAAGTACCTCGGGTCCTTTTTCCGCACCAGGTGCTTGATGGCCTGCTTTACGTCCAGTTCGCTCATGGCAAACCCGGCCGGCACCACGCAGTCGAAGATCAGGTTTGTGTGGGTGGGGCCGGGCACCATGCGCAGGTCGTGGATGGTGAGCGCCCCGTCGATTTCTTTTACCGCTTCGCTCAGCCAGCGCCGCATATCCCCCACCCGCTCGTCGCTGGTCACAATGGGGTCAAAGTGGATGACCACATGCAGGCCGTCGTTCTCCAAAAAATCCCGCTCGATGTTGTCGATCACATCGTGGCTGGCCATCACGTCGCCCTCGGCCGCCATCTCCACATGCACGCTGGCGAACTGGCGGCCGGGGCCGTAGTCGTGCACCATCAGGTCGTGCGTGCCCAGCACGTTCGGGTAGCTCATCACCCGCTCGTGGATGTACTTCACCAGCTCCGGGTCGGGCGCAAGGCCCAGCAGGGGGTCGATGGTGCTTTTCACCAGCCCCACGCCGCTGTACAGAATAAACAGCGCCACGGCAAGGCCCATCCAGCCGTCCAGCTCCACCCGCGCAAAGTGGCTGATCAGGGCGGCGGCCAGCACCGCGCCGGTGGCCAGCACATCGTTGCGGCTGTCGGCCGCCGTGGCGATCAGCGCGCCCGAGTGGATGCGCCCGCCCACCTTTCTGTTGAACAGGGCCATCCAAAGCTTTACCAGGATCGAGGCCGCCAGCACCCCCACCGTCACCCAGCTGAAGGTCACGGGCGTGGGGGCCAGGATCTTGCCCAGGCTCGTTTTTCCCAATTCCAGCCCGATCACCAGCACCATCACCGCCACCGCCAGGCCGGACAGATATTCAAACCGGGCGTGCCCATAGGGGTGCTCCTCGTCTGCCGGGCGCGAGCCCAGCCTGAACCCCAAAAGGCTCACCACGCTGGACGAGGCGTCCGACAGGTTGTTCACCGCGTCTGCCGCCACCGAGATGCTGCCGGACAGCGTGCCCACCATAAACTTGCCCACGCACAGCGCCAGGTTGCACAAAATGCCCACCCAGCTTGCCAGGTTGCCGTATGCGGCGCGCACCGCCGGGTCGTGGGTCTTTTCTGGGTTTTTTATAAAAAGTCGAATGAGTGCCTCAGTCACGGCAGGCGCCTCCCCGGGTGATTTTTCAAAGGTTTGAACGGATAAAATTATATCATAAAAGCCGCCCGTTTTCCACTGAAAAGGGCGGCTTTGCGCATTACGGCTGCTTTTTTTCCAGCGGGCGGCGCACGCCGTCCGGGCCGATCACCTGGGTATGGTCCAACTGCGCGCGCAGGCTGCTCTTGAAAGCGTCGATGTACTCGCGCCGCAGCGCCGCCTGCTCGGTCTTTTCCTGTTCGCTCAGCCCCTCCGGCGTGCGGCTCTTACGGGCCAGCTGGTTGATGCGGTCGATCTTTGCCTGCTCCATAGGGTCCTCCTGCAATTTTTTTGGTTGTTTTTCCGCACTTTCCCGGGGGGCGCTCCGCTATTTTGGCGAGTCGCCGCGCACCGTGGTGAACACCAGCACAAACACCGCCGCCAACATCAGAATCCCCGCCATGCGCAGCGTCCGGTCGGGCAGGGGCCCCCAGAACCGGTCCGCCGCCAGCGCAGCGGCCCAAAGCAGAATTGCCAAAAAGCCTGCCGCCCTGAGCACCTTTCTTTTCATTCGGTCAGCCCCCTTTTGTGCAGAGAAACATATCATGGCCGTTCTGCGGTTATTATACCATAAGCGCGCAGCGCGCATGGTATAATTGGCAACTTCGCCGGTTGCCGCCCCCGGCGGCGAGGCGAACGCCCTTTAAATAAGCTATAATAACCGTTCTGCGGTTATTATACCACACCTGCCCCCAAACGCAAAACCGGCCCGCCCTTTTGGGGTGGACCGGCTTTGCTCAGCAAATACGTTTGAGGAGGAATCATGAAAAAAACGATCTATGTAAACCTTCTCGCAAAGGGGAAGGGCGGTGGGTTGTCTGGGCCGCCCAGCGCCTTCCGGCGCCTCGCATGGGCGGCAGCCAGTATATACACAGCGGCAGGTGGCTTTTCCCGCCGCCGTGGTAGACGCACCGTTTTGGGAAGCTTTGCGGCCTCCCCCGGGCTACAGCTATATCATACCGGCCAATTGTGGAAAAAGCGTGATAAGCCTATAAACAAATTGCAAAAAAGTTACAAAAGCTTTGTGAACCTTTTCTCTCACAGGATCGCCAGGGTCCGCAGCAGCCAGATCCCCCCCGGCAGCGTGATGACCGACAGCAGCATCGACGCCAGGATCACCCCCGCGCACATCTCCCCGTCGCCCCCCATCTTTTTGGTCATGATATAGGCGTTCAGGGCCGTGGGCACCGCCATGGTCACAAACACCGTGGCGATCTGCTCGGTGTTAAAGCCCAGCCACACCGCGGCCGCCACGCACACCAGCGGCTGGGCCGCTGTTTTGAACAGCGCCGCCGCCAAAATGCCCAGCTTATCCCTGCCAAAGCCGTGCAGGTCAATGCTCGCCCCCACAAACAGCAGCGCCAGCGGCGTTGCCAGCGAGCCCAGGTACCCCACCGCCTTTTCCGCCGCGTAGGGGATATGCAGGCGCAAAAACGAAAAGGGAAGCGCCGCCAGCACCGCCAGGATCATGGGGTTTTTCAGCACCTGCCAGGCCAGGGCCCGCGGGCTGGGGCGGGCGCCGCTGGGGTCGTACCAGCTCAGAAGAAGCACCGAAAGCACATTGTAAAGCGGCACCACAAAGGTGACCACCAGCACGGTGGAGGGCACCGCCTCCGCCTGCAAAAGGTTCTGCACCAGCGGCAGGCCGATGTACACAAAATTGCCCCGGAACGCGCAGTGGGCAAACGCGCCGATCTTGCCCCTGTCCCGCACCAGCGCCACGCCCAAAGCCCAGGCCGCCGCAAAGCTGGTGGCGGTGGCGCACACCAAAAACAGCACATAGCGCCCGTCCAGAATGGCAAAAAAGTCGCTCTCGGCCACATCCAAAAACATCTTTGCGGGCAGCGACACATAAAAAACCAATGTCACCGCCACGTCAATAAAGCTTTGGGTGAGCACCTCCCTGCGGCGCAGGATATACCCCAGCAGCATCACCAAAAACACGGGCAGCACCGCGTTCACGCTGAACACCAAATTCTCCAACGTTCTTCCCCCTTTTTTCACCTGCTCCCATTATACGACTTCGCAACTTGTCGTACAACTTTTTTCTTTTGCGGAAATATGCTATAATGGCGGCACAGAAAGAAGGGAAGCTGCATGGAACCGCGCCCGAACTATGCAAAGCAGCTCAGCGCTGTGCTGGCCGGCCTTTCCGGCACGCGCCCGCGCCTTGCGCTGCACGCCTGCTGCGGCCCCTGCTCCAGCGCCGTGCTGGAAAAGCTGGCGGCCCATTTTGAGATCACGATCCTTTATTATAACCCCAACATCTGGCCGCCGGCCGAGTACCGCCGCCGGGCGGGCGAATTGGCCCGCCTGCTGGGGCAGCTGGCCCTGCCCGGCGTGCGCCTGGTGGAGGATGAATACGATCCCGCCCAGTTCTACGCCGCAGTAAAGGGCCTCGAGGCCGAGCCCGAGCGGGGCGGCCGCTGCACGGTATGCTACCGCCTGCGCATGGAGCGGGCGGCGGCCTGGGCCGCGGCCAACGGCTGCGGGTGGTTTTGCACCACCCTCTCCATCAGCCCCCACAAGGACGCCGCGCGCATCAACGCCATCGGCCGGGAGCTGGAAGAAAAATACGGGGTGCGCCACCTGCCCAGCGACTTTAAAAAGCAGAACGGCTATAAGCGCAGCCTGGAGCTCTCGGCCCAGTACGGCCTGTACCGGCAGGACTACTGCGGGTGCGAATTCAGCGCCCGTTCCCGCGCGGCAGACCCCGATGAATAAGCGGCAGCCCGGCGGAATGTGTTTCCGCCGGGCTGCCGCTTTTTGATGTCTCTTCTGTTTCGGGCGCCGCCGGCGCCGCGTTTTCCCCGCCCGGGCTCAGGCGGCGGGCTGCACCGCGCCGCGCACCTCCGGGTAAACCACGTCCCTCTCGCTGCTGTAGGGCAGATAAGTGCCGCCGAAGTCGCTGGTTTCCAGCGCAATCGAGGATTCGGGGTGTTGGTTGCCCGCCACCAGCCCAAATGCCCCGTCCCGCAGCTGCAGGTTCAGGTTGTGGTAGCTCACGGTATCCCCCTCGGCCACCCTGTAGTTGATGTTCACAATGCCGTTGGCGCGATACAAAATATCCGTCAGCTCCCCTTTTTCCCTGACCTGCTGCAGAAGTCCTTCCAGCTCCGGGTTCGAGGGGTTCGGGGCCAGCGCTTTTAATTGTTCCTCGGTGATCCTCAGGCCGCCGTATTCCACCGGGCCGGCGCCCGCGCCTCCCCAGTAAAAATAGTACGGCTTGTCGCTGGCTCCGGTCGTGCTGCCGTCCATCTCCAGCATGTCGTAGCTGTGCTGATACAGGCGGAACTGGCCCCCGCCCAGGTGGGTCAGCCCCCAGCCCGCCGGCATGCCGTAATTCACAAGGTCACCCCAGGTGCCGGTCTGGTTCACACCGCCCCAAAGCTGCACCCGGGCGCTGGCGGCCGTGCCGGCCGTTTCTTCCAGCCAGAACAGGGTCACGCCGTCCTCCATGGCCGCGGTCTGCAGGCTTCCCCCGGTGTAATTGCCCTCAAACAGCATTGATTCCTCGCCGTCTGCGGCAATGTAATAAAGCCTTCCATAGGGCAGCCCGTCGCCTGTCTCCCCGGTAAGCAGCAGGGTCTCGCTCTTTCCATCCCCGTTCAGGTCCGCGTCGATCCGCTGCACCGGCGCCTCGTTTTCCTGCAAAAAGTCAAACCGGCCATACACCACCCCTACCTGAACCAGTTCGTCCGCCTGGGAAAAGACGAAGTGCCTGGGCGCCGCAAGGCCGCCCTCCTGGGCCAGGGCCGCCGCCAGGTCAACCTCGGCCCACGCGCCGGTGCTGTAATCCCCGCTGCCGGGCACGCCGGGCAGGTTCACCTGCAGGTTCAGCTCACCGCAGGCGCGCGCCTCGCCGGCCGGGATGGAATAGCGTTTCCCCGCAGCCCAGGCATGCTCCGCGTTCTCCTGTTCAAGGTAGTGCACGCTCATGCCCATGCCGTCCACTTCCCGCCGCCCGCTGATCTGGATGTTCCAGTCCGCCGCGGGGCCCCCATAGCTCTCCGGTATGGTGAACCACACCGCGCCGTCCCGTTCTTCCAGGCTGAGCAGCAGGCTGTTGATCGCCGCCTGCGCATCGTCCCCGCGGGCCGGGTCCTGTTCATCGCCAGGCGGGGGAACTGAACTTCCCGCGTCCGCATCCGGCGTTCTTTGCGCGCCGGTAAAGGTACACGCCGCCGCCAGGGCAGCCAGCACCAGCGCGGCGGCCAGCGCCCATGCCATCGGTTTTTTGTGCCTTGCAATCGCCTCAATGCGCCGCTTCATCTGCCCCGCGTTGAAGCTCTGGGTGGTCGCTGCCACCAGCCGCTGGCCCGCCGGGGCGCGGGCGGGCACCAGGGCCACCAGGGCACGCCCGTACGCCAGGCGCTCAGCTTCCTCAAGGCCCCTCGTCACCGCCTCGTCGCAGGCAAGTTCGCAGTCTTTTTTCGAGGCAAAGGCCGCCGCCCACACCAGCGGGTCGAACCAATACGCCGCCAGGCACGCGCACCGCAAAGCCCCCCACACCTGGTCGCCGTGGCGCCAGTGGGCCTCCTCGTGCCGCAGCACCCAAACCAAGGTCGCGCCATCCGCCGCGGCTTCGGGGGTCAAATAGATCGCCGGGCGGAAAAGCCCGTGCAGGCAGGGGGTCGAAAGCCCCTCGCCGCACAGATACACCGGCAGCCTGCATCCCGATGCCGCAAAGGGCTGCCGGCTGCGTTTCAGCATGCGGCCGAACCGCAGGTTTGCCGCCGCCAGCCAGCCGCCGCACACCAGGGCCCCCAGCGCCCACCCCAATACCAGCAGCTGCCCCGCCTCAGGCCCTGTGCGCCCCGCCGGCCGCTCCGCGCCGCCCTGCGCGGGCGCTTCGGGCATGGCCTGGGCCGGCTGGCCCGGCCCGGGCCCGGGTTCCGCAAAGGCCGCGGCCGCCGGTGCGGGCAGATAGTTCATCACGCTGGCCCGGCTTTGGGGCAGCTGGAACGGCAGCGCCAGGCGCAGCAGCACCAGGCCCCACAGCGCGTATTGCAGCCGTTTGCTCAGCCGGTCTGCCAGCAGCCGCCGCACCGCCAGCACCGCCAGAATCAGCACCGAAGAGCTCACCAAAAGCTCGGTCATGGCTCGTCCTCCTGTTTGGCCTCGGCCCCCTCCAAAATTCGGAACAGCTCCCGCCGCTCGGCCTCGCTGATGCCCTTTTGCTGCACCAGCGCGTTTACCAAAAGGCCCAGGCTGCCCCCGTACACCCGTTCCAGCAGGTTTTCTGTCTCCCGCAGGGCAACGCCCGCCCGCTCCACCGCCGGGTAATACAGCTTCGCCCTGCCGCCCTCCTGGTGCCGCACCGCGCCCTTGGCCTCCAGCCGGTTCAACATGGTGATCACCGTGTGCTTGGTCCAGCCCGTGTCGGGCTTCAGTGCCGCCACCAGCTGGGTGATGGTGCGCGGGGCCGCCTGCCACAGCTGGTTCATCAGCTTCCATTCCCCCGCCGAAAGTTCCACGCTCATTGTTCTGCCCTCCCCCTAAAAGGTAATCATTCGTCTACCAAAAGTATCGCACAAAGGTATACGTTTGTCAACCTTATTTTTCACAAAAAAAGGCCGATCCTGTTGTGGGACCGGTCTTTTTTTATAAAACAAGGGGAAGGCACGCCCGCCGGGCTTTATTTGCGCCGCCCGGCGCCGCCGGAGGGCTTGCTGCCACCCGAGGGCCTCGGGCCCCCGGAGGACCCGCCGCTTCGGCGGCCCGCTCCCGCGCCGCGGCTCGAGCCGCCGCCAAAGCCCTTAAAGCTGGATCCGCCCGAAGGGCGCGAGGAACTGGACCCTCCGCCAAATCCGCCGAACCCGCCGCCGCTGCGGGGCGGGCGCGGCTGGGGGCCGGGACCATGCGGTCCCCCGTGG
>NZ_DBGCTQ010000033.1:0-18248 GCF_048388525.1 Allofournierella sp.
CCCCACCCCGCAGCCCACGCCTGCTGTGACCGTGCTGCACTTTTCGGCCACGGGCGACAACCTGATCCACAATGGGATCTACAACCAAGCGCTGCGCCGTGCCCAAAACGCGGGAAAAGACGGCTATGATTTTTCGTTCTGTTACGATCAGGTGCGCGATTTTTATGCCGGGCGCGACATCAACTGGCTCAACCAGGAAACCCTGGTGAACGACGAGCTGGAACCCAGCACCTATCCCTGCTTTTCCACCCCTGGCGACCTGGGCCGGGCAGCCTATGACGCGGGCTTCCGCGTGTTCAGCCTTTCCAACAATCATACGTATGACAAAGGCGCGGCGGGCATTGCGGCCACCCGGCGCTTTTGGGCCTCCATGCCGCAGGATGCTCTCACCTGCGGGCTGTATGCGGGCGAGGCAGATTACGAAACGATCCCCATCCAGGAAAAGGACGGGGTGCGCATTGCGTATCTCTCGTACACCGAGCACACCAACGGGATCCGTGCGCCCCAGGGCGCCGAAGCCAACGTAATTTACACCAGCGAACCTGAGGTGATGCAGCGCCAGCTCGAGCTGGCACGCCAGCAGGCCGACCTGGTGATTGCAGGGGTCCACTGGGGCGTGGAGGGCAGCCACACGGTCACCCAGGCCCAGCGGGAGCTCGCCCAAAAAATTGCCGACTGGGGTGCGGATGTGATCATTGGCACCCACCCCCATGTGGTGCAGGATGCCCAGTGGCTCACCGCGGCGGATGGCCGCCCGGCCTTTGTGGCTTATTCCCTGGGCAATTTTTTAAACGCCCAGTCCACGGCCGACACCATGATCGGCGCGGTTCTGTGCTTTGAGATCCAAAAAACGACCCAGCCGGATGGAAGCAGCAAAACCGAGGTTCTGGACCCTTATTTTCGCCCCACTGTGAACCATTACGGCAGCAACTATTCCCAGATACGGGTCTACTGGCTGGAGGACTACACCGACGAACTGGCCCAAAGCCACGGGGTGCGGCAGAACTTCCCCAATTTCAGCAGGGCGTATATCGAATCGGTGCTGAAAAGCAGCATCGACAACGCGTTTTTAAAAGGATAAGGAGTTGTAACCAATGTATGGTATTTCCCGGATCTCCTGCCAGCAGGATGTAATGCTGGTCACCTTCCCCGAAGCGGACCAGGGCGCGGGCAGCATGGCCGCTTTTCTCACCGCCTTTTCAGACGCGGGCGTGAATATGGATATGATCAGCCAAAGCATCCCGAAAGGTGCGAAGGCGGATCTGAGCTTTACCACAAGTTACGAAAATTGGGCCTTGGTGATGCAGACCCTGCCCCGGTTGACGGCGGGTAAAAGCGGCCCTGCCCCCCTCATTGGCGGCGGCTACAGCAAGCTGAACCTGTTTGGCCAGGAGATGGAAGGCATGTGCGGCGTTGCGGCCAGGGTCCTGGCGGTACTGGCCGGGGCAAAGGTCGGTGTGGAGCTGATTACCACCAGTTCGGTGGACATCAGCCTTTTGGTGGCTGCCGAGGATGAAGATACTGCGCTTTCGGCGCTGCGGGAGGCGTTTTCGCTTTGAGCGCTGCACTTGCCGTGTCTGCTATAAGATAAAGAAAGTTCGCTGCGGATGCAAAAACACATCTGCAGCGAACTCTTTTTATTTCCTTTAAAGCTGTACCTTGTGATAGGTCTTTTTGCCCTTTTTCACCACCACACCCTGCTGCAGCGCCTCGGCCGGCACTGCCAGCGTGGGGTCGCTCACCTTTTCACCGTCCAGCAAAATGCCGCCCTGCTGGATCAGCTGGCGCGCCTCCCGCTTGCTGGGCACAAGGCCTGCCGCCAGCAGAAGATCCAAAATGCCGATGCTGCCGCCGGTGAGCTGCCCGGGGGTCAGCGCGGTGCAGGGCATATTCACGGGATCCCCCGCGCCGCTGAACAGCCCGCGGGCGGTCTGCTGCGCCTTTTCGGCCTCCGCCTCGCTGTGCACCAGCTTGGTCAGCTCAAATGCCAGCACCTCTTTGGCCCGGTTCAGCTGGCTGCCCTGCCACTGGTCCATGGCGTCGATCTGCTCCAGCGGCAGGTCGGTGAGCATGCGCAGGCACTTGAGCACGTCCGCGTCGTCCACATTGCGCCAGTACTGGTAAAACTCGTAGGGGCTGGTCTTTTCCGGGTCCAGCCACACCGCACCCTTTTGTGTCTTGCCCATCTTTTTGCCCTCGCTGGTCAGCAGCAGGGTGATGGTCATGGCGTAGGCGTCCTTGCCCAGCTTGCGGCGGATCAGCTCGGTGCCGCCCAGCATGTTCGACCACTGGTCGTCGCCGCCGCACTGCATGTTGCAGCCCAGGGTCTGAAACATGTGGTAAAAGTCGTAGGACTGCATGATCATGTAGTTGAATTCCAAAAACGAGAGGCCTTTTTCCATGCGCTGCTTGTAGCACTCGGCCCGCAGCATGTTGTTCACCGAAAAGCAGCTGCCCACCTCGCGCAGAAGCTCGATGTAATTCAGGTTCATCAGCCAGTCGGCATTGTTCACCATCAGGGCCTTACCCTCGGAAAAATCAATGAACTTGCTCATCTGCTTTTTAAAGCACTCGCAGTTGTGGGCGATGGTTTCGGGGGTCATCATGCTGCGCATATCCGTGCGGCCACTGGGGTCGCCCACCATGCCGGTGCCGCCGCCGATCAGGGCGATGGGCCGGTTGCCGGCTTTTTGCAGCCTGCGCATCAGCATCAGGGCCATAAAGTGCCCCACATGCAGGGAATCGGCCGTGGGGTCAAAACCGATGTAAAAGGTTGCCTTGCCGGCGTTCACCAGTTCCTTGATCTCTTCCTCGTCGGTCACCTGGGCAATCAGGCCCCGGGCCGCCAGCTCGTCGTAAATGGTCATTTGGGGTTTCTTCCTCCTTGTTGTGATCTGCGGCAAAGGGCATAAAAAAGCCCCCTGCCAACTTTAAATTGGCAGAGGGCGAAAGCTCGCGGTACCACCTCTGTTCACCGGCCCCTCGCGGAGCGCGGCCTTGCGGGGTGCTTCACACCCCCGCGCTGTAACGTGCGCGCACGGCAGGGCCTACACAGAAGCGCTGCCGCTTCCTTCAACCCGCTGCTCGGGGATGTATTCGCCCGCCGCCTGCGCCGCCCTTTTCACCAGCCAGGGCCTCTCTGCACCGCAAAAGCGTGGGGTACTTGGTTCCCGTCGTTGCATTTATAGTTTAGAGTATAGCTTCCGCTGCGGGGTTTGTCAAGCCCTGCAGCCCAGCATCTCCCGGGCGTTGGCCAGGCTCAATTCGGTGATCTGGTCGCCCGAAATGATCCGGGCGACCTCGCGCACGCGGCCTTCCTCATCCAGGGGGAAGATCTCGGTGTAGGTGCGTTCGGCCTGCACATTTTTTTGGATCAAAAGCTGGCTGTCGGCCTGGGCGGCGATCTGCGCGGTATGCGTGATACAGATGACCTGCCGCCCCCGCGCGGTCTGCCTGAGCTTTTGCCCGATCCGCCCCGCCGCCAGGCCCGAAACGCCGGTGTCGATCTCGTCGTAAATAATGGTGGGGATGTCGTCTTTTTCCGCCAGGGCACTTTTGAGGGCCAGCATGATGCGCGACAACTCGCCCCCGGAGGCGATTTTGGCCAAGGGCTTTGGCGCTTCGCCGGGGTTGGCGGAGATGTAAAACTCCACCGTATCCTGGCCGGTGCCCGCCAGCGGGCCGCGGCTGTGCTGCAGCGTAAAGCGCACCCCCGGCATATTCAGGAAGGTACAGGCCTCCACCAGTTGTTTTTCCATGGCCTCGAACGCCGCCAGCCGGGTGCCGGTAAGGGCTTCGGCCGCATTGCGGGCCTGGCCGTAAAGCAGGCGCTTTTGCTCGCTCAGCGCGGCAAGGGTTTCGTCCGCACGCTCGATGCCCTCCAGTTCTGCCCGCGCTTTTTCGGCATAGGCAAGCACCTCCTCCACAGAACCGCCGTATTTCTGCTTCAGGCGGTAGATCGCATCCAGCCGCTCTTCCAGCCGGTCCAGCTCAGCTGGGTCAAACCCATAGGTTTCCAGCCGCTCCGCCAGGTCCGTGGCCAGCTCGCGGGCTGTATAATACAGCTCGCTCAGGCGTTCGCTGTTCTCTTTCAGGCTTTCGTCCAGCGCCGCGGCGCTTTCCAGCGAACCGCTGGCGGCCCCCAAAAGATCGGCGGCCCCGCCAAATTCGTCGCCGCCGGCAAGGGCGCCGTGGGCGGCGCTCACCTGTTCCAAAATGGTCTGCGCGTGGCTCACCACCTGCCTGCGGGCGGCCAGCTGCTCCTCCTCGCCCGGCTGCAGGGCGGCCGCGTCGATCTCATCCAGCTGGAAGCGCAAGAGTTCGGTGCGCCTTTGCTTTTCCGCCTCGTCCATCGAAAGCGCGTCTGCCTGGCGCTTGACCGCGATAAGCTGCTTGTACGCCTGCCGATAAGCGGTGTATTCGGCCTGGTTCTGGGCATAGGTATCCAGCAGGGCCAGGTGCTTTGCGGGGTTTGTAAGGCTTTGGCTGTCGTGTTGGCCGTGGATGTTGATCAGCCCGCCCGAAACTTCGCGCAGCATCGCCGCCGTGGCGGGCATGCCGTTCACCCGGCAATTGCTTTTGCCCTCGGCGCTGATCTCCCGGTAGAGCAAAAGCTCATCCCCCGCCTCATAGCCCGCTTCTTCCAGCTGGCGCGTTACCGCTCCCGGCAAGCCGGTAAAGGTGGCCCAGATACAGGCTTTCGCCGCGCCTGTGCGCACCAGATCGCGGCTGGCACGATTGCCCAGAATTGCATTGATCGAGTCGATCAGGATGCTTTTGCCCGCGCCGGTTTCGCCCGTAAGAACGTTCAGCCCTGCCGTAAACTGAGCCTGGGCCTTTTCAATGACCGCTACGTTTTCGATTTTCAAGTCCTTGAGCAAGTTCCAAAGGCCCCCTTTGTTAAAAAGTTTTTTTGCGGGTTCAAACCGATTGCGCCGCCGCTTTTACCCCTTTGCCACATAGCGGCCCAGCGCCCCGCAAATGGCTGCCGCCTGCCCCTCGGTGCGCATCAGGATCAAAAAGGTGTCATCGCCCGAAAGGGTTCCCACCACCTCGTATTCCCATTGCATGGAGTCAAACAGCTCGCACGCGGCGTTCGCCATGCCGGAAAAGCACTTGACCACCACCATGTGGCCCGCATAATCCACCTTCAGCACCGACTCCCGGAAGATCGTTTCGAACCGGCTTTGGGAGTGCATCGCCTGCCCGCCCGCTGCCATGGCGGGCACATAGCGGTATTTGCCGCCGCCCGCGGCTGCTTTGACCAGGTGAAGCTGCCGGATATCCCGGGACACCGTGGCCTGGGTCACCTTAAAGCCGGCCTGGTTCAGGTGCTCCAGCAGATCCTCCTGCCGGTCGATGGCGTATTGCTCAATCAGCTCTAATATTTTGGCATGGCGTTCGTTTTTCAAACCAGATTACCTCCCGCGCAGCTTTTTGTCGATCGCGTCAAATTGATCGGCAGGGTTAAAGGTTATAAGCTTTACACATCTGTCCAGCAACTCCACCTGCACTGCGCCGCCCTGCTGCAGCGCCCGCTCCTGTTCGCCGTCGCTGCTGAGCAGCGCGTGATCCCGGGCGGCCGAATCCACCCGAATGGTGATGCGCCGGTCCGCCGCAAACACGATGGAGGGGCTGTGCAGGCTGTGGGCGCAGATGGGCGTGACTACGATGCCCCGCACGTGAGCGTCCAGAATGGGCCCGCCTGCAGAGAGCGAGTAAGCTGTGGATCCTGTGGGGGTAGCCACAATCACCCCGTCGCTGCGCACATGGTTGACTAGGATGTCGTCGCAAAAAATATCGAAATCAATGGTCTGTACCTGCCGGCCCTTGTAAATCACCACATCGTTCAAAGCGGTCTGCGGATGCCCCTCGTCGCCTGCCACCGTGGCCTTTAAAAGGGCGCGCGGGTCCAGCCCGAATTTGCCCTGCGCCAACAGGGTGAGCTTTTCCTGCATCTCATCCACCTCACAGGTGGCCAAAAAGCCGGTACGGCCCAGGTTGATGCCAAGCAGGGGCCGCTCCAGCGCAAAGCAGGCTTTGGCCGCGTGCAGGATGGTGCCGTCGCCGCCCACTGTAACCAGCGTCTCGGCAAGTTCCAATGCCTGCGGCTGGGGCAAAAAGCGCGCGCCCGGAAGCGGGCACTGGGGTTCCAGCTCCGGGGGCAGCAGAACCTGTGCCCCTGCGGCGGCCAGGATCCCGGCCGCCTGAAAACAAAGCCCGGTGGCCTCTGGTTTTGAAGGATTGTGCACAAGATAGACCGTCACTGCCCGCGGGCCCCCTTTCCTGATCGCTGCTCTTTTGGCTCAGGCGTCCAGAGCACTGTGCGCCGCCTGAACCACCCGCTCCGCCTCGGCTTCGGGCAGAGGGGCCGGCGCGTCGCTTTTGTGCACAAACATCAAAAACTCAATGTTCCCTTCCGGCCCTTTGATGGGCGAATAGTCCAGCCCACACACCGAGAAACCGTTCTGCACCGCGTACCCCGCGGCGGCCAGAAGCACCTCTTTGTGGGTGCCGGCCTCGCGCACCACGCCCTTTTTGCCCACCTTTTCGCGGCCCGCCTCGAACTGCGGTTTCACCAGGCATACGCCCGCGGCTCCGGGCGCGCACACCGCCCCGGCCACCGGAAAAATATGCTTGAGGGAAATGAACGACACATCCACACTGAAAAATTGGACCGGCTCGGCCAGCATGTCCGGCGTAACATGGCGGATGTTTGTGCGCTCCATGTTCACCACCCGTTCATCGGTGCGCAATTTCCAGGCGAGCTGGCCATACCCCACATCCACCGCATACACCTTTACCGCGCCGTTTTGCAGCATGCAGTCGGTAAAGCCGCCGGTGGAGGCGCCGATGTCCATGCACACCTTGCCGCCCGGCGTGAGCGGGAACGCCTGCATGGCCCTTTCCAGCTTCAGGCCGCCCCGGCTCACATAGCCGATGTCGTGCCCGCGAATCTCGACCCGGGCGCCCGGGCCGATCATATCCCCTGCCTTATCGGCCTTTTGTTCGTTTACAAACACAATGCCGCTCATAATCAGGGCCTTGGCCCGCTCACGGCTCTGTACCATGCCGTTCTGGCATAAATATTGATCCAAACGTATCTTCAAGCGTTTTTTCCCTCCACTGCCGCCGCAAGGGCATCCCGGTCCAGCCCAAGGGCCTGCCGCATTTCCGGAACCGTGGCATGCAAAAGCTTTTGATCCCGCCGGATGGCCTTGTGGATGTAGTGCCCGGCCCAGCCGCAGCCGGCCAGCGCGGTGCGCAGGTGTTCGCCAATGCCCCCCACGGCCACACATTCCTCGGCAAAGGCCACGGTATTATAACCGGCCAGCGCCGCGGGCAGCTCATCCGGCAGGGGGAAAATCTGCACCAGCTTGTACACATCCACCCCGCGGCCCTCCGCCCGCAAAAGGTCGGCAGCGGCCAACACTTCTTCGGTCAGCGCGCCGTAGCTCACCAGGGCCATGTCCGCTTTGCCGGCGGAATACACGTCAAAGGGCTTGCCGGTACATCCCAGCGCGGCAAGGCTGGGTGCTTCGGCGCCGCGGGGGTAGCGAAGGGCCCGCGGCCCGCCGCCCCGCTCCACCAGCATCCGCAGCCAGTAAGAGAGCTCGGCATAGTTGCAGGGCGACCAGACCGGCAGGCCGATCTGGCTGAAAAACGCGGGATCATAAATCCCCTGGTGGGTTTCGCCGTCGCCCGGCACCAGCCCGGCGCGGTCCACGGCGAACAGCAGGTTCAGGTTCATCAGCTTCACATCGTGGATGATCTGGTCATAGGCCCGCTGCAGGAAGGTGGAATAGATGCTCACCACCGGCAGCAGCCCCTGGCTTGCAAGCCCGGCGGCAAAGGTGACCGCATGCTGCTCCGCCATACCCACATCGAAAAAGCGCTCGGGAAACCGGCGGTAGAAAAATTGCAGGCCGGTGCCGTATTTCATGGCGGCGGTAATGGCGCACAATTCCTTATTCTCCTTGGCCAGCTCCACCAGTTCATTGCCGAAATGGGTCGAGAAGCTGGCGTCCGGTGCCACGTCCGGATCGGTGAGGTGGCTGGGGTCAAACGAGGACACCCCGTGGAATTCACCGGGATTTTCCTCAGCGGGTTTAAAGCCCTTTCCCTTTACAGTTACCGCGTGCACAAAAACCGGCGCGTACTGGTCCCGCAGGTTGGTAAACATTTCGGTCAGGCGCAGCACATCGTGCCCGTCCACCGGGCCAAGATACTGAAAGCCCATTTCCTCAAACATGGTGGAGTGATAGATCCCCCGCCGCAGCAGTGCCTTGCCGCTTTGAAGCAGCTTTACAAAGGGCGTTCCCAGCAGCGGAATCGCCGCCAGCACCGTTTCAAGCCCGGCTTTGGCCCGGGAATACTCGGGTTTTGTGCGCAGCTGGGTCAGATACCGTGCCAGCGAGCCCACATTTTTTGAGATGGACATTTTATTGTCGTTCAGGATCACGATGAGGTTGTTGAGGGTATCGATGTTGTTCATCCCCTCGTACACCATGCCGCCCGTGAAAGCCCCGTCGCCCACCAGCGCGATCACCTTTCCCGGCTCGTTTTTCAGCTTTTTTGCCCGGGCCATACCAATTGCCACCGAAATGGCCGTGTTGCCATGGCCGGCCACAAATGCGTCATGCTCGCTTTCCGCAGGGCATGGAAAGCCCGAAAGCCCGCCCAGCATACGCAGGCGGTCAAAGCCAGCCCGGCGGCCGGTCAGTATTTTATGGGTATAGCACTGGTGCCCCACATCGAACACCAGCTTGTCCTGCGGGGTGGTGAACGCCCGGTGCAGAGCCACGGTCAGCTCGATCGTGCCCAGATTCGAGGAGAGATGCCCCCCTGTTTTGGATACGCTCTCGATCAAAAATTCCCGCAGTTCGGCGCACAAAGGTTCCAGCTGCGCCGTTTCCAGGCGCTTCAGATCCTGTGCGCTGCCAATCTGCTCCAAAAGCGGATATGCCATAGCGAATAACCTTCTTTTCAGAATATGGGGATCACAAAGCCCACCGCGATGCCCACAATGGCGCCGCCCAGAACCTCAAACGGTGTGTGACCCACCATTTCTTTGAGCTTTTTGTCCGCAAGGATGGGGGTCCGCTCGGCCTCCGCCTCCATCCAGTCGGTCAGCATGCGGTTCAATATCTTTGCCTGTTCCCCGGTTTCACGCCGTACGCCCATGGCGTCGTACATCACGATGATGGCCAGCACAAACGCCAGCGCGAAGGTGGCGGAATGGGTGCCCGCCGTGCGCCCGGCCGCAATCACCAGCGCGCAGACGGTGGCCGAGTGGGAACTGGGCATACCGCCGGAGCCCCACATGCGCTCCAGGTCAAAATGGCCGATCAGAAAAAAGTTGATGATGGTTTTTAAGATCTGTGCGAGAAGCCAGCCGGTGAGCGACACGGAGAGCAGGTAATTCCAGCTGTAAAGTTCTTTGAGCCATTCCAAGGCGCATTTCCTCCTCTTTGGTATCGGTCAGCTTCGGCGGCACAGCAGGGTCTCGGCAAGCTGTACCAAAAAGTCCGCTTTTTCGCCATAGCCGGCGCGCAGGGCCGAGCAGGCGCTTTCATTGATGCTGCGGGCCAGTTCCCGCGCGCCTTCACTTCCATACAGGGTGGCAAAGGTGGTTTTTTCGTTGCTGGCGTCGCTGCCAGCAGGCTTGCCCAGCTCTTCGCTGGTGGAGGTCACGTCCAGCACATCGTCCACAATCTGGAACACCAGCCCCAGATCCAGCGCGTAGGCGCGCAGGGCCGAGCAATCCGGTTCACCGGCCAGCGCGGCGGCAGCCCCAAGCTGCACGGCCGCATTGATCAGCGCGCCTGTTTTATTTGCATGAATCAGGCGCAGCGTTTCCTCGCTGACAGGCTGCCCCTCGTAGCGCAGATCCATCTCCTGCCCCCAGACCATGCCCTTGCTGCCGGCCCCTGCCGCAAGCGCCAGGGCGGCGCGCGCTTTGGTTTCAGCGCAGGCGGGCGCGCTGGCAATGGCCTCGAACGCCTCGGTGAGCAGGGCGTCGCCCGCCAGCAGCGCGGTGGCCTCGCCGAACGCCTTGTGGCAGGAGGGCTTGCCGCGGCGCATATCGTCGTTGTCCATACAGGGCAGGTCGTCGTGGATCAGGGAATAGCAGTGCAGCATTTCCACCGCGCAGGCAAAGCGCAGCGCTGCCGCCTCGTTGCCGCCCAGCAGTTCGCAGGCAGCGAGGGTCAGGATCGCCCGCACCCGCTTGCCGCCCGCCAGCAGGCTGTAACGGGCCGCCTGGCACACGCGCGAGGTTTCGGGCAGCAGCTCGGCGCAGCACCCGCTCAGCGCCTGTTCGATCTTTTCCAGGTATGCGCTGTATTTCTGATCGTAGTTCATTCCCCTGCCTCCGGCGCTGCAAGCCCGGCAAGCCGGGCATCGATCTCCTCCATCTCAAGCGAGGCGTTTTTCAGCGCCGCGTTGCACCATTCCACCAGACCGGCCGTTTCGCTGTACAGTTTGATCGCTTCTTCCAGCGGGGTGTCCGGGCTGGAAAGGGTGTCCAGCAGTTCTTCCAGCCGGGCCATGCCCTCTTCAAAGCTTTTCGGCTTTTTCATCTTTCTGTCCCTCCCTGTGCTCTACGCGCTCCACCCGGCAGGCAGCCCGTGCGCCGCTGCCCAGCAGCAGGATCTGCTGCCCCGGCTCCAGCCGGGCAACAGGCAGGCAGCGGCCCGCTTCATCCTGCAGGAGCGCATATCCCCGGCCCAAAACAGCGTAAGGGCTTAAGGAATGAGCCAGCGCCGCCCCGCGCTCCACCCGGGCGCTTTTTGCCGCCAGCACCGCCCGGCCGCTTTTGCGGGCGGCCGCTGCCAGCGCTTCCAGCCGGTGCTGGCGCGGCCCGCAGATCTCGGCCGGGCCGATCGCGGCCTGGCGTGCGCAAAGCGTATTGAAGTTATTATAGCACAAATCGAGCCTCGTCTGCATATTTTCATGAATATTCGCAAAGAGACTGCATATTTTTTGCAGCTCGGCCTCCCGGTCGGGGGTGGCCAGCTCGGCAGCCGCGCTGGGGGTGGGCGCCCGCAGATCGGCCACAAAATCCAAAATGGAAAAGTCGATCTCGTGCCCCACCGCGCTGATCAGCGGCGTTTTGCAGGCGTAGGCCGCCCGTGCAATGCGCTCATCGTTGAATACCCACAGATCCTCGCGGGAGCCGCCGCCCCTTGCCACAATGATCACATCGGCGCGGCCGCTGCCGTCCAGCACCGCAATCGCGCGGCTGATCTCGGGCGCGGCCAGCTCCCCCTGCACATTTACCGGTGCCAAAAGCAGCTTTGTCAGCGGCCAGCGGCGGCTGAGCACATTGCGGATGTCCTGCAAAGCGGCCCCGGTGGCGCTTGTTACCACCCCGATGCAGCCCGGGCGCGCGGGGATGGGGCGCTTGTGCTCGGGGCGGAACAGCCCCTCGGCCTCAAGCCGCGCCCTGAGCTGTTCAAAGGCCAGCTGGGCTGCGCCCACCCCGTCCGGAAAAAGGTCGCTTACATAGACCTGGAACGAGCCGGTGGCCTCGTACAGGCTCACGCGGCACCGCACGATGACCCGCATCCCATCCTGGGGGGTAAAAGCCAGCCGCTGTGCGTCCTGCCGGAACATGACCGCTTTCACGCTGGCGCGCTCGTCCCGCAGGGTGAAATAATAGTGGCCGCTCTTGTAGTGGTGCACAAAATTGGCCACCTCACCCCGCAGGGCAATGCCCCCCAGCACCTGGTCGCTGTCCAAAAGGCTTTTTACATATCGGTTCAGCGCTGTGATTGTGATCACGTCAGCCATGGGGCACCTCCCTTGCCGCCCAAATGGCGGCGCCGATCGCATTGTCGCTGGAAAAGCGCCCGGGCACAAAGCAGGCGCCCGGCAGCCGCGCCTGCACATACTGCCGAATAACGCCGCTGCTCATTACCCCGCCCGCAAAGACCACGGGCAGGCCGGGGCGCTGTTCCAGCGCCGCTTTCACCATGCGCAGCGAGGTTTCGGCCACACAGCAAAGGCAATACTTACAAACATATTCCGGGCTTTTCCCCTCTGCCAGCAGGCGGCTGCACTGGTTTTCCAGCCCTGAAAGGCTGCATTGGGCGCCCCGCACGCTCGCTTTGGGCGTTACCGGCTCGCCGCACTGGGCGGCCAGTTCGCTCACCCCGGCCCCGGCGGGGAACGCAAGGCCCAGCTTTACCCCGATCCGGTCCACGGCCTGGCCGGCATACAGATCGCTGCTGGTACCGATGCACCGGATGCTGCCGGGCCCGCTGCACAGCAGCAGGTCGGTGGTTCCTCCCGACACATGGAACACCAGCGCTTCGCGATCAAACAGGCTTTCGTCCCCTGCTGCGTATAAAGCGGCGGCAACATGGCCCTGTTGATGGGTGGTTTCCACCAGCGGCAGCCCCCGGCAAACACAAAAAGCCCGGGCGGCGGATACGCCGGCCAGGAAGCATGGCATATAGGAGCCCTCCACCGGGCGCGGCCGGGCCGAAACGCCCACGGCTTCCACCCTGGTAAGATCGGCCTCCCCCGAAAGTTCGCAGAGCAAACCCGGCAGGGCCGCGGTGTGATGGAACAGCGCGTCGCTCTGGCGCAGGCCCAACTGCCCCTCTTTTACGGGCAGAAAGCGCTTTTTATCACAAACAACCTCTTTGGCAACGCTGTCGTACACCGCCAAAGAGGTTGCATAATTACTGGTATCGATCCCCAACGTGAGCATGGCGGCTCACTCCCCGCAGGCAGGGGCCTCAGGCTCGGCAGGCAGCCCCAACTCGCGCACCACGCTGCCCAAAAGGCCGTTTACAAACTGGTGGTCGCCCTCGCCGCCGTATTTTTTGGTCAGCTCCACCGCCTCGTTGATGGCAACGCCGGGCAGCTTTTCTTCCCCATAAAGGATCTCGCTCAGAGCAAGGCGCAGCACGGCCAGGCTCACACGGGGGATCCGTTCGAGGGTCCAGCCCTTCAAATGGTCGCGGATGAGTGCGTCGATCTCGGCGCTGTGGTCATAATACCCCAGAATCAGCGCCAGGCCGAACCCGTCGACCGGATATTCGCCCTGTTCGCCCAGCAGCTCGATCACATCCTCGGGCGGCGCGTCGTCAAAGGTGGCGGCGAAGGCGGCCAAAAATGCATTTTCGCGGGCGGTGCGGCGGGATAACTTTTCCATAAAACTTCCTCTCAGGCAACCAATGGCCCCCCTGCAAAAGCGGGAGGGCGCATCGTTTTATTCCATTTCGGCCGGCTCGGCTTTTACCTGAACGCCAACGACCACCACATTCACGCGGGAAACGGTGATCTGGGTCATGTTCTGAACGGCCGCCTTTACATTTTCCTGGACCTTTTCGCAGACGGGCGGGATCTTGGCGCCGTAGTATACCACCAGGTGCAGGGTGATTTCGGCCACATCGTCCAGAAGGTCCACCGCAACATTTTTGGGGCGGCCCAGGATGCTTTTCATCCCGGAGGTGGTGCACACCTCTTTTACCCCGTCGATCTCCATGGCGGCAAGCCTGGCGATCTTGGCGATCACCTCGGTGGAAATTTGCAGGCTGCCGTTCACCACAGCTGAATTTGTAACGTCCATACCAGGTCCTCCCAAAGGCAGAATTTTCACATGATCGCCGCCCGGGCCGGGGCATCCCTTCCGCCCGGGCGGCAAAGCCGTTCTCGCCTAGCATAAATGATTGTGCAGTTTATTATACCATGAACGCGAAACGTGAATGGTATAATTGGCAATTCCGCCGGTTGCCGCGCAGCGGCGGGGCGGATGCCTTAAAAGAAGTCGGTATAATAATCGCCTTGCGGTTATTATACCATCTTTGCGGTGATTCTACAACTGTTATTTTACCTCGACTACGGTAATATTCTGCGCGCTCACCTTGCATTTACTCAGCACAATGTCCCGGATCTGGGCCACCTCTTCTTTGGTCAGGCCGTCGTTTGTGGTCATAACGGTGATGTTTACCTTATCGCTGTCGATAAAGGCCACGCAGTCCACAAAGCCCTTTGCCTTGATCAGATTCTCAATATCGCTTTCAGCGGTAATGCTGTCGATGGTTGCGGTGAGCTTTGCGGTGAGTTCAGCTTTTTCCTCGTCGCTGAGCTTTGCGCTTTTCAGGCTTTTTTGCAGCTTATCCAGCGCTTCGTCCCGCGTTTTGGTGCGGGACAGGCGCGCCTGCTCGAAAAACTTATCACCGGTGGACTCCCCAACGCTCACCAGCTGTGCCTCGCCGTAGTTTTTATCCCCCACCTCGCCGTTCACGGCCAGGGCGTCGGTCACCACACCGGTGGCGGCCGGGGCGTTTGCCTGGGTGGCCTCCAGGGCAAGGTCGGTGCTCTTGGCGTATTCCCAATTCAGGTACACCGCCACCCCCAGCGCCACCACAAGGGTGAGCAGGGTCATTTTCTGGTTCACTTTGCTGTTTCTCATCGTGCTACCTCCACTAGCTCATTTTTGCAATGCTGATCCGATTGGTGGACACCCCTGTCAGCACCGAGACCGCCTCGGTGATCTGAGCGTTCACCGTAATGTCGTCCGCTCCCTGGCACACCACGGCGATGCCGCGGATCACCGGTTCCCAGGTCATTTCCACCAATGCATCTTGCCCACCCTCCGTATCCATGAGAATGTGTTCCACCTCCCGGCTGCCGCTCTCGCCTTCCTTTTTTTCATCCAGCGCATACACGCGCTCGGCGCTGGCTTCCAGCGTAACGGCCACCCGCACTTCCCCTGCGCCCTGAATGCTTCCCACCACCTGGGTGAGCTTTTCTTCCAGAGTGCGGGCATATTCCTCCCCCGCCTGGGCGGCGGTGTGCGCTGTTTGTACCGGCTGCTGGGCGTCCTGTTTCTGCTTTGCGGGCGTAAAACTGCCCGCAAGCAGCAGGAACAGCCCCAGAATACCCGCAAAAAACAAAAGGCTCCCCATATTCAGCTTTTTCCCTTTTGGCAGCAGCTTTTGAAAAAATTCCGTTTTCATTGTTGTTTTTCCTCTGCCCTAACGCTCACATTCTCGGCCGTGCCCAGCGCGTTTTGCACGATCCGGCAGGCTTCGTCCGGCTGGTCGGCCTGCACGGTCACGGAAATCCCGTTTTCCTGCCGGCGGACCTGCACATCACCCTCGATTCCCGCCCCTGCCAGGCTTTGGCGCAGCTGGGCTTCCAATTCCGACCGTGCGTAGCCGTCCACGTAGGCGGAATAATCCGCCGGTTGTGCAGCCGCGGTTTGAGCCGCGCCGGCCAGGCCGGACCAGTCCACCTGCTTTACCGGGCTGAGCACCGATAATAAAATATACAGCGCCAGTACGGTTTTTATGCTTTTAAAACTTTCCTGGCGGGGCAAAAGCAGTTCCAGCGCCCCCACCAGGATACATGCAACACAGATTGTAAGCGCCCAGTGCCGCATCAGCCCCCACCCCCTGCAAGGATCATAAGCGCGGTGGCAATGACCACCAGCATAAAAAAGAACACCAGGAACGAGATGCAGATCCCCACGGCCTGCCCCATTCCTTCCAGCACACTGCCGGCCCGGGAAAGGCCGAACGCCTTGGCCGCCGCCCCGCCCAGATAATAGGCGATGTAGTAACCCACGCTCTGCAAAAGAATGGGCAAAAAGCTCACGGTCAGCACCGCAATGGCGGCAAACCCCAGCGAACCCTTGAGCACCTTGAGGCCGCTCAGCACACTGCTCATGGCGTCCGAAGCCACGCTTCCCACAATGGGAATGCTGCTGCTCACCAGAAACTGGCCGGTTTTCATGGCAAGGCTGTCGGTGCCCTGTGCCAGCGCGCTCTGCAGCCCCAGCACCGCGCTGAACAGGATCGAAATCAGCCCCAGCAGCCATTTGACCGCTTTTGCCATCAGGGAGCAGCCATCCGAAAGGCCGCCCACGCTGCACAGGCCGGCGGCAGTGTTCAGCGCCAGATACACCTGCAGCACCGGCAGCGCCGCGGTGGTGATGAGCTGTGCGGCAAAGGCGGCCATGGTCAGGAACATCCCGCTGTAGATCGCGGCCTGCCCCGGCTGGCCGCAGCTCACCAGCACGCCCGAGAACACGGGCACAAAACTTACAAGATACGTCTGCCACTGCACCACGCAGTCGCTCACGGTTTTTACAAGCCCCAGCGCGGGCTGAAGGCTGAACGCAAACATCCCCAGCACACAAATGCTCTCCAGTGGCTGCTGCCATTCTTTCTGCGGGGCCAGAGCCAGGGCCACGGCTCCCAGCAAAGCGGCCCCAAGCACCTGCACCAGCAGGCGCACGGGTTGTTCCGCCTGCTCTTTCAAGGCGGCCAGCGCGCTTTTCACCAGGTCCCCCAGCGAAAATTGACGGAATTCTTCGGCGCTCACGCCGGGCTCGTCCAAAAAATGTTCTACGTCCTGCGGCAGCTCCTGCGCGTGCGCGCAAAGCGGCAAAAGCACCAGAAGGACCAGGCAGCAAAATAATTTTTTCATTGTAAAAACGGGATCAGCGCCCCCATAATCTTTTCGAACAGCGGCAGCGCGCATACCAGGATGAGGCAGCGCCCCGCCAATTCCACTTTTCCCGCAAGGGCGCTCATTCCCGCGTCCTTGCACACCTCCTGCATGTTCTGCGCCACCAGCGCAATGCCCGCAGCTTTCAGCACACAGACAAAGCTTGCCTGATCCAGGTAGCCCGAAAGGGTATCCATCCATTCCAGCACCGGCTGCGCAAGACCCAAAAGATAGGCCAGCAGGCACACCGAGCAGGCGGTCAGGCACATCACCGCATAAGCGGGCAGATACTGGCGCAGCAGGGCGGTCAGGATGACCGCCACCATTACAAACGCCGCGATTCGGAACATCTCCATCGCCGGTCACAGATTGAACAGCGCTTTGATGCTGACAAACAGATCGCTGATCTGCCGCACCAGCATCGACAGCACAACGATCAGCCCCGCCAGGGTGGTCATCATGGCCTGGTCCTCCCGCCCGGAGCGAATGAGCAGCTGATTCAAAACCGCCACAATGATACCAATGGCGGCAATCTTGAATACCAGATCGATATCCATAGGTAATTTCCCCTTCCTGCGCTTATGTTCAAAGCAGCAAAAGCGCCAACAGCGCACCCGCGCACAGACCCAGTTTGGTGTAAAGATCTTCCGCCGTATGGGCTTGCCGCTGCGCCTCTTCCAAAAGCTCAGCGCACCGTTTTTGATAATAAGCCCCCTGCCGTGCGCTTTCCTCCCCCGTGGCCTGGCCCAGGGAATCAAAAAAGCCCTGCAAGGCCTGCCGTTCTGCCAAAGTCAGCACAGCGGGCAATTCCAGCCGGCGCAGCGAAGTGCAGCGCCCCAGTTCCAGCAACGGAAACGCCTGTTCCGCTTTCAGCTGTTCCAGCAGATCCCCCAGCGGGGTGGCGCGGTAGCAGATCTCGCCCTGAACGCGGGCCAGCAGCTGTTCCAGCTGGCGCAGCGCTTCTGCGCGCCTGCGTGCCCGCGCCGCTTTTTGCCAGCCGGCGGCAGCGCCTGCCAGCACCACCAGCGCCGCACCTAAAAATTTGAGCAGGATCACAGCCAGCACACCTCCCGCACCGTGCCCGGCGCCTGGGCTCCCGCCAGCAGCGCCACGCAGGAAAAGTTTTGCGCGAGCAGGGCGCGGGTGCATCCAAACCTCTCTTCCGGTGCAGCCAGGCTGCTGCCATGCACAGTGCAAACAAAGCTCACGCCGCCCTTTGCCCCCTGGGTCACCGCGGCCAGCTCGGCGCCATCGCCCAGTTCGTCGCACAGGATCACCTGCGGCCCCAGGCTGCGAAGCGCCGAAACGATCCCCTCGCACTTGGGGCAGCCGCTGAGTACATCCACATGAAGCGGCACCTGCCCTGCAAAACCAAATGCGCCGCAGGGCCAGATCTCCATGCGCTCGTCCACCACCGTGGTCTTTTTGCCCTGGCGGCTCAGCAGGGCCGATACCGAGCGCAGCAGGGTCGTTTTTCCGCTGGAGGGCGGCCCCACCAGAACCAGCCCCCGAAACGGCCCGGCCAGGTGCCTGCGCAGCTCTTCCGGCAGCGCAGGCAGCACCGAACGCGCAATGCGCAGATTAAGCGAGGTGATGGTCCTGAACCCTTTCAGTTCGCCCTTTTCCAGATGCAGCACCCCGGCCACCCCCACCCGATGCCCCCCCGGCAGGGTAAAAAAGCCCTGGGCGATCTGCTGCTCGTAGCTGTGTACCGAATGATCGCACAGGGAAAAAAAGCATTCCTGCAGCTGTGGGTGAGTTAACACAGCCTGCTGCCC
>NZ_DBGCTQ010000034.1:0-32610 GCF_048388525.1 Allofournierella sp.
GTGGTGCACTGCTTTATCGACGCGCTGGGCGGCCGCGTTGCAACCGACCGCTCGGCCCGGCCCCATTGCCTGGTCAGCCCGGTGCACACCGCCACCCTGGGGCATCTGGCCGGGGTAATCGGCAGCTTTATGCAAAACCGCGCCACCCGCGAGGCCCCGCTGCTTGCGCCGGGCAGCCTGGAAAAAAAGCTCTATTCCACCTGGCTGTCCTACCTGCCGGCGGATAAATTCAGCTACCCGCTGCCCATGCACTGTGACGCCCGGGGCAGCTTTACCGAGTTTTTGCGCACCCCCGAGCGGGGCCAGATGAGCGTGAACATCTCAAAGCCCGGCGTTGTGAAGGGCAACCACTGGCACCACTCGAAAAACGAGAAATTTTTGGTGGTGAGCGGCGAGGCCGTGATCCGCTTCCGGCAGGTGGATTCCAGCGAGGTGATCGAATACCGCGTTTCGGGCAGGCAGCTGGAAGTGGTGGACATCCCCACCGGCTACACCCACAACATCGAAAACGTGGGCAAAACAGACCTCGTAACCCTCATGTGGGCCAACGAGCCCTTCGACCCGCAGGCTCCGGACACGATCTTTCTGGAAGTATGAGCGCGGGCGCGCAATGAGAACAAAGGGGATTTGAACGTGAACAAGCTGAAACTCATGACCATCGTGGGCACCCGGCCCGAGATCATCCGCCTGGCGGCCGTGATCAAAAAATGCGATGTATACTTTGACCAGACCCTGGTGCACACCGGCCAGAATTACGACTACACCCTGAACGGGATCTTTTTCAGGGATCTCGGCCTGCGGCAGCCGGACGTATATCTCGACGCAGTAGGGGCAGATCTGGGCGAAACCATCGGCAACATCATTGCCAAGAGCTACAAACTCATGGCCCGGCAAAAGCCGGACGCCCTGCTGATTTTGGGCGACACGAACAGCTGCTTGTCGGCCATCAGTGCAAAGCGGCTGCACATCCCCATCTTCCACATGGAGGCGGGCAACCGCTGTTTCGATGAGTGCCTGCCCGAAGAAACCAACCGCCGCATCGTGGACCACATTGCGGATGTGAACCTGTGCTATTCCGAGCATGCGCGCCGCTACCTGAACGCTGAGGGCACTGCCAAAGAGCGCACCTATGTGACCGGCAGCCCCATGGCGGAGGTGCTGCACGCAAACCTGGAAGCGATCCTCTCCAGCAAGGTGCTGCAGGAACTGGGCCTTGCGCCAAAACAGTACATCCTGCTCTCGGCCCACCGGGAGGAAAACATCGACACCGAGAAAAACTTTTTGAACCTTATGAACGCGGTGAACGCCATGGCCGAGGCCTACGGCCTGCCCATCCTTTACTCCATGCATCCCCGCAGCAAAAAATTCATCGAGGCGCGGGGCTTTTCGTTCCACCCGCTGGTGCGCACCCACACCCCGCTCGGTTTTCACGACTACAACCATCTGCAGATGAACGCCTTTGCGGTGGTGAGCGATTCCGGCACCCTGCCCGAAGAGAGCAGCTTTTTCAACTCCATCGGCCGCCCCTTCCCTGCCGTCTGCATCCGCACCTCCACCGAGCGCCCCGAGGCGCTGGACAAGGGCAGCTTTATCCTGGCGGGTATCACCACCGAGCAGGTGCTGCAGGCAGTGGACACCGCCGTGGAGATGGTAAAAAACGGCGACAACGGCCTGGACGTGCCCAATTATGTGGACGAAAACGTGTCCACAAAGGTGGTCAAGCTGATCCAAAGCTACGTGGGCGTCGTGAACAAGATGGTCTGGCGCAAATATTGATTGTCTGCGCCAGGCCCACGGCTTCCGGGCGCTTTCCATCCATTTAAAAAAGGCGGTGGCCCCCATGCAAAAAAGAATACTGGTGGTCACCCAGCACTTCTGGCCCGAGACCTTCCGTGTGAACGACCTGGTGGAGGGCTTTGTGCAGGACGGCCTTGCGGTGGACGTTCTGTGTGGGCTGCCCAACTACCCGGCGGGCGAGTGGTTTGCCGGGTACCGATACTCCGGCCCCCGCAAAGAGAGCTACAAGGGTGCGGCGGTGTACCGGGCGGGCGAGGTGCGGCGCAAGGGCAACGGCGGGCTGCGCATTTTTTTGAACTACGTGAGCTGGCCGTTTTTTGCGCTTTTTAATTTGTGGCGGCTGCCGGGCGGCTACAGCGCGGTGCTGTGCTACAACACCAGCCCGGTGCTCATGAGCTTTCCCGCGCTGGTGTATGCAAAGCTGCACCGCGTTCCCTTTACAAACTACGTATTGGACCTCTGGCCCGAAAACCTGTACAGCGTGCTGCCGGTAAAAAACCGGTTTCTGCGGCGGGCTGCCCGGGCGGTGAGCGACTGGCACTACCGCCGTGCGGACAAGCTCATCGCCATGAGCCCCTCGCTGAAAGAGCGCCTGCTGCAGCGTGCCAAAAAGCCCGAAGCCGCGGTGGCGGTCATTCCCCAGCACTGCGAAGATTTTTACGCCGTGCCCCTGCCGGACCAGGCGCTGGCCGCGCGCTACGCGGGCCGCTTCAACCTGGTGTTCACCGGCAATTTCAGCCCGGCACAAAGCCTTCCCACCGTGATCCGGGCCGCGGTTACGGCCCGCGCCGCAGGCGCGGAGCGTTTGCAGCTGGTGCTGGTGGGCGACGGCATGAGCCGGGGCGAGCTGGAAGCGCTGGTGCACGAGCTGGGCGCGGAGGGCACGGTGAGCTTTGCGGGCAGTGTGCCCCCCGCAGATATCCCCCGCTATACCTCCTTCGCTGCGGGTCTCGTGGCCAGCCTGTCGGCCAGCCCGGACCTGGGGCTCACGGTGCCCGCAAAGCTCGCCAGCTACATGGCGGCGGCAAGGCCCCTGCTCGCCAGCATGGACGGCGAGGGCGCGGCGGCGGTGGCGGCCAGCGGCGGTGGGCTCACAAGCCCCGCACAGGACGCCGCCGCTCTGGCGGAAAACATGCTGGCGCTGTACCGCATGAGCGAGGCCGGGCGGGCCGAGCTGGGCCGGCGGGCTTTTGCCTGGTACCAGGCCCATTACCGCCGCCGGGCCGTGCTGGACGCGCTGGAAAACTTTATTCTTTGAGGTGCCGCTTTTGAAAGTTTTGGTCATTATCCCCTGCTACAACGAGTCGCAGAACATCTGCCAGGTGGTGGAAAACCTGCGGGCCGCCTGCCCGCAGGTGGATTACCTGGTGGTGAACGACTGCTCCACCGACAACAGCGTGGAGATCCTGCGGGCCCAGGGCTACAATTACCTGGACCTGCCGGTGAACCTGGGCATCGGCGGCGGCGTGCAGTGCGGCTACCGCTATGCCCGCGAGCACGGCTATGACGTGACCGTGCAGATGGACGGCGACGGCCAGCACGACCCCGCCTACCTCGAGGCGGTCATTGCCCCGGTGGCCGAGGGCCGGTTCGATATGTGCATCGGCAGCCGCTTTATCACCAAAGAGGGGTTCCAGACCAGCTTTTTGCGGCGGGTGGGCATCCGCTTTTTGAGCGGGATGATCTGGCTGCTCACCGGCCGGCACGTGCGGGATGTGACCAGCGGCTACCGGGCCTGCGGCAAAGCGCTCACCAACCTGTTTGCCGACCAGTATGCCCAGGATTACCCCGAACCGGAGGCCATCCTGCGCTCAGTGGTGGCGGGCTACCGGGTGGGCGAGGTGCCGGTGGTCATGGCCGAGCGCCAGGGCGGCGTTTCCAGCATCCGGGCCTTCAAAAGCATTTACTACATGATCAAGGTCAGCCTGTCGCTGGTGATCTACCGGCTGAGCTTCACAAAAAAGCGGAGGTGATACGCGTGGATCAATTGCTGTATCCCGTTTTGCTGGCGGGCGATTTGGTCTTTCTGTTTTTGATCTTCCTGTTTGTCAAGCACGGCAGGCTCAGCGTGCGTTACAGCCTGGCCTGGTTCGGCCTGGGGGGCGTCTTGCTGGTGTTTGCCGCATTCCCCGTGGTGGCAAAAATGCTGCGGGCCCTTCTTCACTTTGAGGTAGTGGCGAACCTGGTATTCACGCTGCTGTTCTGCTTTGTGCTGCTGGTGCTGCTGATCCTCTCTGCTGCCGCAAGCCAGCACACCGAGCGCATCAAGCGCCTCACCCAGCAAAGCGCCATGCTGGAACAGCGGGTGCGCCTTTTGGAGCAGCGGCTGGAGGCCCTGGAGGAAAAGGCCGAGTGAACGGCCGGGCGTTTGCGGTCCCGGCGCGGTGCGGGCAGGTCCCTGCGGCATCCCCCCGGCACAATGCTCCGGCATAAAACAGGCATGAGGTGGAAGTATGGATTTTAATTCGCTGATTTTTTTGGGCTTTTTTGCGGGGGTCGCCGCGCTCACCTATTGTTTCCCGCGGCAGGCAAAGCCCTATTTTTTGCTGCTGGCCAGCTATGCGTTTTATATGTACAAACCCCAGAACGCCCGGTTGGTGGTGCTGCTTGTCAGCGCCACCGTGGTCACCTATTGCTGCGGCATTGCCCTCGGCAGTGAAAAGCTTCGGAACAAATGGGCCCGCCGGGCCTTTTTGTGGCTGGCGCTTTTGTGCTGCGGGGGCATTTTATTTTTTTACAAATACTTCGGCTTTTTCAGCCAGCTCTGGGCCGACCTGGCAGGGGTGTTCGGCGGCCACATCACCGCCGGTGCCCTGGACCTGGCGGCGCCGCTGGGCCTTACCTACTTCACCTTCCAAAGCCTGGGCTATGTGTTCGACGTGTACCGCGGCAGGCAAAAGGCGGTTTTGAACCCGGTGCACTACGCATTGTTCGTGAGCTTTTTCCCCTGCATCTTCACCGGCCCCATCGAGCGGGCAGGGCATCTGATCCCGCAGTTTTCAAACCCCGCGCCCTTCAGCTACTCCCGCATGGCGGGCGGCGCGTTCCGCATGCTGTGGGGCTACTTCAAAAAAATGGTCCTGGCCGACGGGCTGGGCGTGTTCGTGAGCGCGGTGTTCGCCGCCCCGGAAAAGGCTGCGGGGCCCTATCTTTTGGCCGCCAGCCTTTTGTTCAGCTGCCAGCTGTACCTGGATTTTTCGGGCTGCTGCGACATCGCCATCGGCGGCGCGCGCATCCTGGGCTTCGATCTCACCGAAAACTTTCAGCGGCCCTTCGCCGCCACCAACTACTCGGATCTGTGGCGGCGCTGGCACATCAGCCTTTCCTCCTGGTTTCGGGACTATGTGTACATTCCCATGGGGGGCAACCGCTGCGCCTGGTGGCGGCAGGCCCTGAACCTGATCGTCACCTTCCTGGCCAGCGGCCTGTGGCACGGCGCCAGCTGGGGGTATGTGATCTGGGGCGCGCTGAACGGGCTGATCCTGGTGATCGGCAAAAACACCGCCGGGCCCCGGGCGGCCCTGGCACGGCACAACCCACTGTACCGCTGGGGCCCCTTAAAGCGCCTGATCCAACGGGTATGCGTGTACGGCCTGTTCACCTTTTGCATCGTTTTCTTTGCGGCCGACCTGTACGGCGGCAGCGCGGGCGCGGTGTTCGGCGGCCTTTTTTCGGGTTGGGATCTCTCCTGGCAGGCACTGCTGGCAGGCTTTGCCGGGCGCGGGCTCGACCTGACCGTGTTTATGGTGAGCGCCGCGGGCATCCTGCTGGTGGAGGCGATCGAGCGTTGCGGCCCGGTGGCCGAGTGGATCCGGCGGCGGTGGTTTTTTGTGCGCTGGCCGCTCTACTATCTGCTGGCGGCGGCGCTGCTGTTTTTCGGCGCGTTCGGCAAATCCGCCTTCATTTACCAAAACTATTAAGGGGGGCGCCGCATGAACAAACTGAAACACGCTCTGCGCTTTTGCCTGGTGCGCTTTTTGACCCTTTTGGAGATCGCGCTGAAAGCCTGCCTGTTTTTGCCCATTCCCCTGTTTATGGTCTGGTTCAGCTATAAGGTGGATATCAGCGGCCTGTTCCAGGGCGAACTCGCCCCCCGCGAGGTGGCAAACATGCTGCTGGCGGGCGACACGGTGTCGAACTACGAACAGATGGACGAGCGGCAGATCCTGGAGCTTTACGTGCAGAATCTGCCCGAGGCCCAGGTGCCGGACACCGTGGCCCTGGGCTCCAGCCGGGTGATGCAGCTCAGCGGGGCCATTGTGGGCGGCAGCTACTACAACGCGGGCATGAGCGGCGCCGGCGCCATGGATGTGATGAACGCCTGGTATCTGTTTGAGCGGGCGGGCAAGCTGCCGAAGAATCTGATCCTCTGTGTGGACCCCTGGATGTTCAACGGCGTTTCGGCCTCCGACCTGAACAAAAAGGCCGACCCCGAGCTTTTCGCCGAATTTTTGGAAAAAGCGCTGGGCCTGGCCAGCGATTACGAGGAACCGGACCAGCTGGAAATCTGGAAGGCCCTGGTGGATCCGGCCTACTTCCAGGGGAACGTGAAGTATTATCTCAAGCAGCGCCAGACCGGCCAGCACGAAACCGAGGACGGCGAAACCATCCCTTTCAAGGCCATGACCGGCAGCCTGGAAAGCCTGGATTTCTCGGTAAAATTTTCCGACGGCAGCATCTATTACCCCATGACCTTCCGCAACTGGGCGTACGAGGAGGTCATGGCGGAGGCGCTGGCCCAGGCGGGCACCATTTCGGCCATGCACGGCTTCGACACCATGGATCCCTATTGGACCGACCTGTTCGACCGGTTCGTGCGGCACGTGCAGGCCAAGGGCGTGAACGTGGTGTTCCTTCTCACCCCCTACCACCCCTTCATCTGCCTGCATGTGTATAATAACCCCCAGGGCCTGACCGGCTTTTTCGAGGTGGAGCCCTGGCTGCGGGAGTACGCGGCCGGCCGCGGCATCCCCCTGTACGGCAGTTACCACGCAGGGCGCGCCGGCGTGCTGGAGCCCCTTTTCTTCGACGGCATCCACTGCCGCCCCCAGGCGCTGGAGCTGATGTTCCCGGGCATCCAGGCGGCGGTAAAGGGCGAGCGCACCGCCTATGAAACCCTGTATCTGCAGGAATACGGCGATGTGGCCAACACCAAAAACGCCCTGATCGGCTACGACCCGGACTGTGTGGTGCCAAACGAGGAATGGTACAAGTACGCCAGCACCGTGACCTGGGCCCAGCTGAACGCCCGGGCCGCCGGGTCGGCTGACGCGGCGGGGGCCTGAGCGCTCCCCGCCAAAAAATCTTTTTTCAGCGGTTGACAAAATGGCTTTAACGCGCTAAAATAGTAGCAGTTTGAATAAAGATGCGCTGAAGGGGAAAAAGCGCGTGTCACAGCGTTTCAAGAGAGCCGCCGGGTGGTGCAAGGCGGCAGCGCGGCGCGCGTATACTGGCCCCCGAGCACCCCGGCCGAACAGAGCGTGTTCCCAGTAAGCCAGGGCGGTATACCCCGCCGTTATCCGGGGCGCGGTTCGCAAAAGGCTTTTTGCCGACCGTACAGAGTGGCTGCTTTCGGCAGCAACGAGAGTGGTACCGCGGGAGCTTTTCAAAATCAAGCTTGAAAGCCCTCGTCTCTCAAGGCAACGCCTTGGGGGACGGGGGCTTTTTTTCGTGTTCCGGGGCAGCGCAGCCGCAAGGAGGGCATTTTTTATGATGGACGTGACCAAGTACGGCGTGGGGTATTACCCCGCCCCCAAAAGCGAATACCGCTGGGTCCATAAGGACCACATCGACAAGGCCCCGGCCTGGTGCAGCGTGGACCTGCGGGACGGCAACCAAAGCCTGATCGTGCCCATGAGCCTGGAAGAAAAGCTGGAATTCTTCGGCCTGCTGGTGAAGATCGGCTTCAAGGAAATCGAGGTGGGCTTCCCCGCCGCCAGCGAAACCGAGTACGAATTCCTGCGCACCCTCATCGAACAGGACCTGATCCCCCCGGACGTCACCGTACAGGTGCTCACCCAGTGCCGGGACCACATCATCCGCAAGACCTTCGAGGCCGTGCAGGGCGCGCCCAGCGCCGTGATTCACTTCTACAACTCCACCAGCGTGGCCCAGCGCGAGCAGGTGTTCAAAAAATCAAAAAGCGAAATCAAAAAGATCGCCACCGACGGCGCGGCCCTGGTCAAACAGCTGGCCGCCGAGTACCCCGGCAACTTCCGCTTTGAATACAGCCCCGAAAGCTTCACCGGTACCGAGCCGGAGTACGCGCTGGAGGTGTGCAACGCGGTGCTGGACATTCTGGAGCCCACGCCCGAAAAGCCGGTCATCATCAACCTGCCGGTCACGGTGGCCATGAGCATGAGCCATGTGTACGCCAACCAGATCGAATATATGAGCGACAACCTGAAATACCGCGACAGCGTGGTGCTGAGCCTGCACCCCCATAACGACCGGGGCTGCGGCGTGGCCGACACCGAGCTGGCCCTCCTGGCCGGCGCCGACCGGGTGGAGGGCACCCTGTTCGGCAACGGCGAGCGCACCGGCAATGTGGACGTCATCACCCTTGCAATGAACCTGTACACCCACGGGGTGGACCCCCACCTGAATTTTTCAGACATGCCCGCCATCGTGGAGCTGTACGAGCGGGTCACCCGCATGCATGTGTATGAGCGCACCCCCTATGCGGGCGCGCTGGTGTTCGCCGCTTTCTCGGGCAGCCACCAGGACGCCATTGCCAAGGGCATGAACTGGCGCAAAGAACACGGCCTGCACCAGTGGACCGTGCCCTACATCCCCGTGGACCCCACCGACATCGGCCGCACCTACGACGCGGACGTGATCCGCATCAACAGCCAGAGCGGCAAGGGCGGCATCGGCTATCTTTTGCAGCAAAAGTTCGGCTACGACCTGCCCCCCAAAATGCGCGAGCACTTCGGCTATACCGTCAAGGCCGTTTCCGACCACGCCCACAAGGAGCTGCCGCCCGAGGAGGTGTTCGGGGTGTTCCGCAGCACCTACCTGAACAAGCAGAGCCCGGTGAGCGTGCAGGAAGCCCACTTCATTCAAAAAAGCGGTATTTTTGCGGTGGTGACCGTCAGCGTGAACGGCCAGGCGCGGGAATGCTCCGGCCAGGGCAACGGCCGGCTGGACGCGGTGTGCAACGCGGTAAAGGCCGCCTGCGGCATGGATTTTACCATCGAAACCTATTCCGAGCACAGCCTGGAGCACGGCTCCACCAGCGAGGCCGCGGCCTACGTGGGCCTGCGCTGGGCAGACGGCTCCACCACCTGGGGCGCCGGCACCGATACCGACATCATCCAGGCGGGCGTCAAAGCGCTGGCAAGCGCCGTGAACAACAAATAAGGAGGGACGACCCATGGGAATGACCATGACCCAAAAAATCCTGGCCGCCCACGCGGGGCTGGCCAAGGTGGAGGCCGGGCAGTTGATCCGCGCAAGGCTGGACCAGGTGCTGGGCAACGACATCACCACCCCGGTGGCGATCAACGAATTTGAAAAGGCGGGCTTTGACAAGGTGTTCGACAACGCCCGCATCAACATCGTGCTGGATCACTTTGTGCCCAATAAGGACATCAAGAGCGCCCAGCAGTCCAAGCAGTGCCGGGAGTTCGCAAACAAATACGACATCCTGAATTTCTTCGACGTGGGCCGCATGGGCATCGAGCACGCGCTGCTGCCGGAGCAGGGCATTGTGACCGCCGGCGACTGCATCATCGGGGCCGACAGCCACACCTGCACCTACGGCGCGCTGGGCGCCTTTTCCACCGGCGTTGGCAGCACCGACATGGCCGCCGGCATGGCCGCCGGCACCTGCTGGTTCAAGGTGCCTGCCGCCATCCGCTTTGTGCTGAACGGGCGCTTTTCGCCCGCGGTGAGCGGCAAGGACCTGATCCTGCACATCATCGGGAGGATCGGGGTGGACGGGGCGCTCTACAAGAGCATGGAGTTCACCGGCCCCGGCGTGGGCAGCCTTTCCATGGACGACCGGCTGTGTGTGTGCAACATGGCCATTGAGGCGGGGGCCAAAAACGGCATCTTCCCGGTGGACGACGTCACGATCGGCTACATGACCGGCCGCAGCCGGCGGCCCTGGGCTGTCTACGCGGCCGACCCGGACGCGGAGTACGACGAGACCATCGAGATCGACCTCGCGGCGCTGGAGCCCACTGTGGCTTACCCCCACCTGCCCGAGAACACCCACACCGCCGCCGAGGCCCAGGCACAGCGCATCCCGGTGGACCAGGTGGTTATCGGCAGCTGCACCAACGGCCGCCTGGAGGATATGGAGGCCGCCTGGCAACTGCTGCGGGGCAAAAAAATCGCCAGCGGGGTGCGGGGCATCATCATCCCCGGCACCATGGCGGTGTATAAGGAGTGCATCCGGCGCGGCTGGGCCGAGGCGTTTATCGACGCGGGCTGCATCGTTTCCACCCCCACCTGCGGGCCATGCCTCGGCGGATACATGGGCATTTTGGCCGAGGGCGAGCGCTGCGTTTCCACCACCAACCGAAACTTTGTTGGCCGCATGGGCCACACCGGCAGCGAGGTGTACCTGGCCAGCCCTGCCACGGCGGCGGCCAGCGCCCTGACCGGCTTCCTCACCGACCCGCGCACCATCTGAAACAGCCGCAGCGAAGGCCGCTTTTAAGCCCTGCTGCCCCGCAGGGGCGGCAGGCAGCGCCGTTCGGATCAGCTTTTTATAAGGAGGCACAAACAATGCAAGCCACCGGCACCGTACATAAATACCCCGACAATGTGGATACCGACGTGATCATCCCCGCCCGCTACCTGAACAGCCAGAACGCCCGGGAGCTGGCCGCCCACTGCATGGAGGACATCGACAAGGACTTCGTGCACCGGGTAAAGCCCGGCGATATCATGGTGGGCGGCTGGAATTTCGGCTGCGGCTCCTCCCGTGAGCACGCGCCCCTGGTGATCAAAACCAGCGGCGTGGCCTGTGTGGTGGCCAAAAGCTTTGCCCGCATCTTTTACCGCAACGCCATCAACATCGGCCTGCCCATTCTGGAGTGCGAAGGGGCCAGCGAGGCCATTGCCGCGGGCGACGAGGTGAGCGTGAATTTCGACACCGGCCTCATCACCGACCACACCACCGGCCAGACCTTCCAGGCACAGCCCTTCCCGCCCTTTATCCAGCAGATCATCGCCGCGGGCGGGCTGATGAACAGCATCAAACAGCAGTGAGGAGCAGCAACATGGAAAAAACGATCGCAGTGATCCGGGGCGACGGCATCGGCCCCGAGATCGTAAACGAGGCCATCAAGGTACTGAACAGGATCGCGGCAAAATACGGCCATACCTTCCGCTATGTGGAGGTGGACATGGGCGGTGCCGCTATCGACAAATGGGGCGAGCCCCTGCCTGCCGCCATGCTGGAGCGGTGCCTTGCAGCCGACAGCGTTCTGCTGGGTGCGGTGGGCGGCCCCAAGTGGGACGGTCTGCCCGGCGATCAGCGGCCGGAAAAGGGCCTTCTCGCCCTGCGGGCGGGCATGGGCCTGTATGCCAACAACCGCCCCGCAAAGCTTTGGCCCCAATTGGCCGCCGCCAGCCCCTTAAAGCCTGAGATCGTGCAGCAGGGCATCGACTTTGTGGTGGTGCGCGAGCTGATCGGCGGGGTGTACTTCGGCAGCCACACCACAAGCCAGGAAAACGGCGAGGCCAAGGCCACCGACGTGATGAGCTATTCCGAGCACGAGGTGGAGCGCATCGGCCGTATCGCTTTTGAAACGGCCCGCAAACGCCGCAAAAAGGTGGCCAGTGTCGACAAGGCCAACGTGCTGGACACCAGCCGCCTGTGGCGCCGGGTGATGCACCGGCTGGCCGAAGAATACCCGGACGTCGCTTACAGCGATGTTCTGGTGGACAACGCCGCCATGCAGATCGTAAAGGATCCCAGCCAGTTCGATGTACTGGTCACCGAGAACATGTTCGGCGACATTTTGTCGGACGAAGCCAGCATGATCACCGGCTCCATCGGCATGATCCCCTCCTCCTCGCTGGGCGAGGGCAGCCGCGGCCTGTATGAACCGATCCACGGCTCCGCGCCCGATATTGCCGGGCAGGACAAGGCGAACCCCATCGGCACCATTCTGTCGGCGGCCATGCTGCTGAAATACAGCTTTGACCTGGACGCCGAGGCCGCCGCCATTGAGGCGGCGGTGGGCGCCGCGCTGGATGCGGGCCTGCGCACCGGCGACATGCTGGCCCCCGGCTGCAAGCCCGTGCGGTGCAGCGAGATGGGCAGCGCCATCGCAGACTTTCTGTGAGTCTCCCCCTGCCACCACCAAAAGGGCGCTTCCGGCTTTGATGCCGGGAGCGCCCTTTTTTTCGTTCAGCCCCCGGGTGCTGGGGCAGCCGCTTCGGCGTTTGCCGCGGCAGGGCAGGCGGCGCAGCGCACGCGGCGCGCCCCCGTGCCCGCCTGCGGGGGCTGCTTTGCCGCCCACAGCAGCCGCTGGGTGCACAGGGCCAGCCCCGCCGCCAAAGCTGCCTGTGCCAGCAGCAGGCCCTTGGCCTGTACCTCCCGCAGGGTGGGCGGCAGGCTGAACCACTCCTCACCCTGCGCCGCCAGCCGCTGCGCAAGGCCGATCCAAAAGCCAAAGTCGCTCCAGCGGCCGGGCAGCAGCCACCCGGGCACAAGGCCCAGCAACAGGGGCAGGGCCAGGGCCGCCCCCACAAGGGCCAGCAGCCAGAAGCTCTGCCGCGCAAGGGGCGGCCAGCTGCGGCTCCAAAGCGCCAGGCGCACCAGGGCCGCCAGCGCCAGCACTCCCGCCGGCAGCCAGGCGGCCAGAACGGCCAGCGAAACCAGCCCCTCGCCATACACCATAAAGTCCGGTGCGCCAAGGCCGCAGTTCTGGGCAAAAGCGCGGGCCTCCTCGGCCGTCAGGCCGGCCGCCGCCAACTCCACGGCAGTAAACGCGCCGGCAGCAGGGCTGCTGGCGGCCAGCACAAGCGCCTTTCTTTCGCGAAAGACCCCGCGCACCGTGCGCACCGCCCCCTCCACCTCCAGCCGCTGACCCACCGCATCCAGGCTGCCCCATAGCTGCCAGGCCAGCGCCCCGCTCACCGCGCAGCCCGCCTCGTCCCACGGGCCGGGGGCCGTGCCCGCCAAATATTCGCCGGGAAACACCTGCGCTGCCTCGCCCCAATACCAGAGCACTCCGGCATCGGCAGCCTGGGCCGGCCCTTTCAGCGCGGTGGTTCCCTGCCTCCAAAAGGTGGGGCTCACCGTCTGCTCTCTCTGCGCACCGGCCGCATCGTCCAGCGCCGCCTCCACCTGTCCGGCCGTGAGGGGCCGGGCATACCGCAGGCTCAACGGCGCGGCATAGAGCCGCCCAAGCCGGGCGGCGCCTCTAAAGGCCAGCAGCTCCAACACCGCGAAAGCCAGCATCCACAAAAGAACCGGCAGCCGGCGGCCCGCCCGCGCGCTCATGCCGCCACCCGCACCCGGTCACCGGGCCCCACCGCCCGGCTGGCCGAGGCGATCACCGCGTCGCCCGGCTGCAGCGCACCGCTCACGGCCACCAGGTCGTCGCCGGCCCTTTCCACCGTGACCGGCAGTTTTTCCACCAGGTTCTGCAGCCCCAGCACCGTGTTTTGCCGGCGCACCAGCAGCACATAGGCGCCGCCCGCGCTGTAATGCACCGCGCCGGGGCTCACACAGCAGGCAGCCTCGGTGCGGAAAAGTGTGAGCTTCACCTCTGCGCTGCCCGCTTTCCAGTTTTGGTCGGCGGGCAGGGTGAGGGCGGCTTTGGCAGCGCCCCCCTCCCCTTCCACCAGCACGGGCAGCGCCAGCGAAGCCTTGGTCTGCCCCTGCGTCACCTCGGCCTGCGCGCCCTCTTTCACCTGCTTTGCCTGTTCCGGCGTGAGCTCCAGTTCCAGCCTGTACCCCGCCTCTGCGCTGGCCAGCAAGCCTGCGGCGGCGGCGCTGGGCTGGCCGGGCACAAGCTCCAGCCGGGTGAGCAGCCCATCCTGCGGCGCAGTCAGGGTGCAGCCCGCTGCAAGCAGCGCTTGCAGCGCCTCGTTCGCCTTTTTCTGCTCGCTCACCTGCACCCGCACCAAAGCCGCCTCCGCCGCGTTTGTTCCGGCGGCCTGCTTTGCATCCTCCACGGCCTGCAGGTAGGCGCGCTTTGCCGCTTCCAGCGCAAGGCGCGCCCGGGTCAGCGCCTGCTCGGCGGCCCGGCACGCCTCGTCATCGGCGTCGTCGTCCGCCATCAGGCGGTCATATTCCTCCAGGGCCCAGCGCTCGGCGTATTGGGCCTCCTCCAGCCCGGCAGCGTCCACCGGCGCTTCGCGGCCAAGGGCCGCCAGCTGTGCGTTCAGCTTTTGCAGCTGTGCTTTCCCCTGGCGCAGGGCCAGTTTCACCTCGCCCTCGTCAAAGGCGGCGATGGGCTGGCCCGCCGTAAGGGTCTGGCCCGGCTGCGCCAAAAGGCTCTGCACGGTGAGTCCGGCCGGGCAGCCCAGAGGCAGGCTGGCCAGAGGTTCCACCACACCGGCCAAAGCCTCGGTGCGCATTACGCTGCCCCGCCGCGCGCTCTCCAGCGCCACAACCGGCATCAGCGCCCCCGCGGCGCCCCGGGCCACCAGCGTGAGCACCAGCACCGCCGCGAAAAAGCGCAGCACCCGCCCCAGTGCGCGGGCCTGCTGTGGGTCGCCGGGCTGCGGAAGGCGCCAGCGGCGCACAGCGCGCAGCACCCGCTTGATGGTTTGCATTCCCTTCACTCCTTCACCCCGCTGGCCTGGATGCCCAGCTCGAGATATTTTTGGCCGAATAAAAAAATGAGCGCCGCCGGGGCCAGCATCATCAGGCTGGCCGCCATGCACAGGCCCAGGTTTTCCGCGTTGATGCGGGGCAGATAGAGCGCCAGCGGCCAGATGCTCTGGTCCTTCAAAAACACCATGGGCTGCTCCACTGCGTTCCATGCCTCCAAAAAGCCCAGCACCAGCGCCGCCAGGATGCCCGGCGCGCCCAGCGGCAGCCCCACCCGCCAAAAGATGGTAAAATTCCCTGCCCCGTCCAGCGAGGCCGCCTCCAGCAGCGCCCGGGGCACTGCGTCAAAACCGCGGGCCATAATAAACACCGGGAACGCCGAGAAGGCCCCCGGCAGGATGATGGCCCACACGGTGTCCATCAGGCCGAGTCGGTATAATACCAGGTAACTGGGCACCATGGTCACCTGAAAGGGCAGCAGCATGAGCGCCATATACAGCGCCGTGAGCGCCCCCCGCCCCCGAAAACGCAGCCGCGAGAGCGCCCACGCCGCCGGCGCCCCCACCAGGAACTGCCCCAGTACCTGGGGCATCACCTGGGCGCAGGTGTTCCAAAACATCACAAAGAATTCCGGCGTGTCCAGCAAAAGCTGGGCCAGCGGCTCCAGGGTGGGCCAGCTGGGCAGCAGGGTCCAGGCGGCGCTGCCCGCGCGGCCGGTGAGTACCGGCCCCAGCAGGGTGTCCAGCTCGTCCAGCGGCATCAGGCTGCCGCCGGCCATGAACCACAGCGGCCCCCACACCAGCAGCGCCAAAGCTGCCAGCAGCAGCCAAAAGAACGGGTGGGCGCGGCGCTTCATTCCTCTCCCTCCCTTCGCAGCAGGTGCTGCCACAGCAGAATAACGCCCAGCAGCGCCAGCGCCACCAGCACCGCGGCAGCGGCCAGGCGGCCCATGTCCAGCTTTAAAAACCAATTGTTGAACAGATGCTGTAAAAGGTAGATGCTGTCGCTCTGGGGGTAGCTGCCCGCCACCAGATACGCCTCCCTGAACACCTTGAAGGTGTTCAGCAGGCTCAGCACCGCGGTCAAAAACAGGGTGGCGCTGAGCTCGGGCAGGGTGACGCGCCAAAAGGTGATCCAGCGGCCCGCGCCGTCCACGGCGGCGGCTTCGTACACGCTCTCGGGGATGCCGTCCAGCCCCGCCAGCCATAAGATCATATCGTAGCCGCTGTTTTTCCAAAGGTAGGTGCCAATGAGCACCCAAAAGGCCGCCCCGGTGCCCATAAAATCCACCGGGGCCAGGCCCAGGCCCGAAAGCGCGGCGTTTACCAGGCCGTTTTGGTGGAACAGCGCCTGCCACAGCAGCGCGATGCTGGCCACCGGCACCGCCATGGGCAAAAGGTAGCTGGTCTTGAACGCCCGGCCCGCCGGGCGCACCGCCCGAACCAGCAGCGCCAGCGCAAGGCTTGCGGCCAGCAGCAGCGGCAGGCACACACAGATGAACCGGGCGGTGTTTTTTGCCGCCAGCTGAAACGCCGTGTTGCCCAGCACCGAGCGATAGTTCTCAAGCCCCAAAAACACAGTTCCCGGGGCATTTGTAACGCTGCGCCGCACGGTCTCGGCCAGCGGCAGCAAAAGCAGCAGCCCCAGCCCAGCCGCGCTCGGTGCCAGAAAGGCGGCGGCCGCCGCCCCCTCGCCCCGGGCGATCTTTTTCCTGGCTGCAAGGTTTCTCACGGCAACCGCCTCCTTTTTCGCAAATCTTGGATGCGTTTTACCGCTGCTCGGCCAGATACAGCCCCACCGCCTGCTGGAACTGGGCCGCTGCGCCGTCCATATCCGTCCTGCCGGTACACAGCGCTTTCACAGCCTCATAGGCCGCCTCCGTCACTGCGCTGGGCACCAGCATGGGGCCGGTGAGCTGCGCCAAAAGCGGGGTGGGGTCATACAAGCTCTCCTGCAAATCAGAGGGATCAAGCATTTCGGCCAGCGCTGCCAGCTGCGCGGCCATCCCGGCCTTGGTGGTGGGCATACCGGTTTCCAGCAGGGTATTCTGCACCTCGCTGCCCAAAAGAGTCTGCACAAAGGCTCCCGCCTCCGCCTGGTGGCTGCCGGCGCTGTTCACCCCTGCCAGCACCTGGGGTAGGTACGCGCTGCCCGCAAGGCCGGGGAAAGGCCGCACCTCGCCCGGGCCCCCGGGGCCGCCCTTTGCCGCATAGGCGGCGGCAAAAGTGTTTTCCAGCAGCATGCTGCCCATCTGCGCGCTGCCCGTGTTGTAGCTGAACATCTCGCTGCCGAGGATATAGGAGACGTTGCCGACCGACATCGCCATCGAACCGCTGCTGACCCTGTCGCCTCTTGCCGCAAGCTTGTAGCGCTGGTCGATGGCGGCCATCGCCCCCGCAAACCGGCGGAACGCCGCATCGTCGGCCGCGCCGTCCTCTGGCAGCACCGCCGGGGCGCTGGCCGCCCACATAATCTCAAACGCATTGCGCAGGGTATCAAAATACAGCACCGGCCGCTCTTCGGGGAGCCGCTTTTCAAACACCCCCTCGCCATTCGGGCCCGGCTGCCAAGGCACCGGCCCTGCCGCCATCAGCGCGGCCAGCTGTTCCAGATCCCGCGCCTGGTCCAAAAGTGCGGCGTCGCCCGCCAGGATGGGAAGCGCGAACTGGGCGGGTAACATGCACAGCTTTTCCCCTGTGCAGAAGGGCTCCACGAACACCGGCTCAAAGGCCGCCGGATCCACAAGGCCGCTCAAGTCCGCCAGCATCCCGTTTTTCGCCAGGCTCGCGGCGGGCAGCCCGTCCAGAATGAGCACATCCGGCCCCTGGCCGTTCAAAAGCTCGGTGTTCAGGGCGCGCACAGCGTCCTCGGCGGTCTGGCCGGTGCCCTCTGGCAGCGCGATCTCCAGGGCCACGTCCACCTCCGGGTGCTCCCGGTGATATTGCCGCACGGCAAGGCGCAGCATCTCATGGTCCTCCAGGCTCCACACCCGCAGGCGCAGGGCGGCCTGGGCGGGCGCCGTTTCGTCGAACCGGTAGCGGCAGAGCGTCTGGCCTGTGCTGCCCTGCAGCAGCATCACAATGCACTCGTCGCCGAGCACCTGCAGGCCCTCCACGCTCATGGTGGGGTCGCCAAAGGTAAATTCTCCGCCCTCCAGCAGCACCTGGGGCAGGTTCCCGCCAAAAGCGGCCTTGCGCAGGCCGGTGCCGTCCAGAACATACAGCTCGCTGCCCAGCGCGGCCATACCGAGGGCCTCCTCCGGGAACAGGCCCTTGCCGTCCATCGTCTCGCGGGTGGCGCCGGTCTCAATGTCCACCGCCTGGCAGCCCTGGGCGTAATCCCGCACGTACAGCGTGCCGCCGTCCGCGGCCGCCTGGTATGCGTTGCCCAGATCGGCGACCAGCGCGCCCTGCGCGTCACAGATCAGCGCGCCCTCGCCCACGATGCTGGCAGAGCCGTCGCTCACCTCAAAAATGCTATAGTCGATGTAGGCCCGGTCCGCCCCCAGGGCGACCAGCTTGGCCGACATAAACACGTTTTCTTCCGTTTCCTGCGCGGCCGCGGCAGTTTGCTCCAGCAGGGCTATCTTTACCTCTGTCACCTCGCCCTGCGGGGTCACACGGTAGACCTGCCCCTGGCGGGTCGCCGCCCAGATCGTGCCGTCCGGCGCATGATCGGCATAAGTGGGCGGGACCTCCATCTGCCCCAGCCATCTAAGCGGCGTTTCCTTCCAGCTGTCGCCGCCGTCGGCCGAGTCCCACCGAACCGCGTTTTTAAGATCCAGCACGACCAGCGAGCCGCCCTCCCCCTTGCACAGGATCGCCTGTTCCAGGCTGGGGCTGCCGGGCAATTCCAGTTCTTCCTCCACAAAGCGGCCCATCGCCGGGCCGCCCGCGGGGCCGCTGCTGGTGGGTTTTACCGCCACACAGGCGGTGAACAAAAGCGCGGCCGCCAACAGGGTGCAGCCTGTCTGCCTTATTTTTTTCCACATATCAATTTTCCCCTTTCAAAGTGTCTGGGGCCAGTATACCGCCCCGTTCCTAAAATTTGCATGGGAGCGATTTTAGGAAAATTTGAGCCGGCAGGTGTATAATGAAGTTATACAATTTAAAGGGAGACAAGCTTCATGCGCATTTTACTGGTGGAGGACGACGAGGCCCTGCGGGGCGCGGTGGAATTGCAGCTGCGCAGCCAGGGCTGGCAGGCGGATGCCTGCGGCCGGGGCGACGATGCGGAATATTACTGGCGGGAGGGCGGCTACGACGCGGTGCTGCTGGACCGGATGCTGCCGGGCCTGGACGGCCTGACCCTTTTGCGCCGCATGCGCGCCGGGGGCGACGCCACCCCCGTGCTGCTGCTTACCGCCCTGGCGGACATCGGTGCCCGGGTGGACGGGCTGGATGCCGGAGCCGACGACTACCTGCCCAAGCCCTTCGACATGCGGGAGCTTCTGGCGCGGGTGCGGGCGCTGGGCCGCCGGGCGGGCGCCGGGGCTGAAACCCTGACCTTTGGCGATCTGACCTGGCTGCCCGCCAGCCTGCTGCTCACCGGCGGGGGCGGCCAGTGCACCCTCACCCGCAAGGAGGGCGAACTGCTGGAGGCGCTGCTGCGCCAAAAGGGCGGGGCGGTAAGCCGCAGCGCGCTGTTCGCGCGGCTGTGGGGCGCGGGCGCGGATGTGGACGACGCGTGCCTCGACACCTATGCCTATTATCTGCGTCGCCGGCTGCGGGCCGTGAGCGCACGGGTGAGCCTGCTAACAGTGCGCGGCGTGGGCTACCGGCTGGCGGAGGATCCATGTTAGCGGCCCTGCGCCGCCGGCTGTGGCTGCTCATGGCCTGCCTCACCGGCGCGGTGCTGGCGGCGGCGCTGTTTGCGGCCTGCCGCATGGCCCAGGGCCAGCAGCGCCAGGCCGGCAGCGCCGCTTTTTTGCAGCTCTGCGGCCAGCTTGCCCAGCAGATCGAAAGCGGCGCCGCGCTGCATTCCGGGCAGCTTGCCCGGTTCGAAGCGCAGCACGCGCTGGTGATCCGGATCACCGACAACGGGTTCCCCGTGTCCATCCTGGGGGGGTGGCTCGAGCCCCGGGAAAAGGCGGCGCTGCTCGCCCAGGCCGAGGGGCAGGCCCCTGCCCCCCTGCCTTTGTTCGGCGCCGCCCAGCCCTGGCAGTTTGAATGGAACGGCCAAAACTACCGGGCGCTTGCCGCCCGTATCCCCATGGCCCGGGGCGCCTGCGAGCTTCTGCTTTTGCAGGACCTCGCAGCAGAACAAAAGGCGCTGCGCTGGACCGCGCTCACCTTTTTTGCCCTGTTCCTGGGCGGGCTGTTCATGCTTTGCGTTGTCAGCCGGATGCTGGCGGGCCTGGCCGTGCGGCCCACCGCCAAAAGCATTCAGCGCCAGGCGGATTTTGTGGCAGCGGCCGGCCACGAGCTGCGCAGCCCGGTGGCGGCCGTTCGGGCAAACCTGGAGGTGATGGCCGGCGCTTCGCCCCCCGAAGCCGCCCGCTGCCGGGCCGCCGCCCTGGCCGAAACAAAACGCCTGGGCCGGCTGGTGGAGGACCTGCTGGTGCTGGCCGGTGCAGACGCCGCCCGCCTGCGCTGGGCCCCCGGCCCGGTGGACGCGGACAGCGTGCTGATCGAGGCTTGCGAACGTTTTCGCCCTTTGGCGCAGCAGCAGGGCCTGGGGCTGGAACTGCAGCTGCCCGAGGCGCCGCTGCCCCCCGTACGGGGCGACGCCGAGCGCCTGCAGCAGATCCTTGCGATCCTGCTGGAAAACGCCCTGCGCTATGCGCCGCCCGGCAGCAGCATCGGGCTTTTGGGCGAGGCGGCGGGGCGCTGGGTGCGCTTTTCGGTGCAGGACCATGGGCCCGGCGTGCCGCCGGAGGCCCGGGCGCACATCTTCGAGCGTTTTTACCAGGCGGACCCCAGCCGCACCGACACCGGCCACTATGGGCTGGGCCTGTCGGTGGCGGCGGAGCTTGCGGCGCTGCACCAGGGCCGGTTGACCGCGGCCGACGCGCCGGGCGGCGGCGCGCTGTTCACCCTGGAGCTGCCGGTCAAAGACTTTTAAGCCTGCCCGGTGCCCCAAAGCGGCCTGTCGCCTGGGGGGTGGTGTTTTGCCTATCCCTGTTCCGCCAGATAAAGGCTCAAGGCCTCCGCTGCCGCGGCCGCAGCCTGTTCCGGCGCGTCCTCCCCGGCGCAGCGGGCCAAAACGCTTTTCACCTGCCAGTCGCTCTGGATCGGGGTGGTCCCCTGTTTTACCAGGGCCGCCACATCCCCGGCGGCCAGCGGCGCTTTTACCGCCTCGCCGCCGGCCAGCTGTTTTTCCAATGCTGCCCGTTCCACCGGCAAGCCGTCGCCCAGGTGGGCCTGTTGTATCTCAGCGCTCAAAAGGGTGTCTATGAATGCCAGCGCTTCATGGGGAAACGCCGTGGAGGCGTTTACGCCCGCCAAACACACCGGCGTATACAGCCCCTCGGCCGTGCCCGGCCGGGCAACCGCGCGCACGCGGGCCGTGAACTGCCGGTTCAGTTCGCCCCCGTCGCCCTGCAGCGCGTAGGCGTGATTGAAGGCAAGCATATCCGTGTCGGCCAGCTCGCACCAACCGATCGCCGCCCCCATGCCGAACTCATACAGCTCGTCTCCCACCACAACGCCCCCATCAATCCCGGTTTGGTTTGCCTCGTTCTCGGCGGGCAGGCCATAGGCCTCGCTCACCACCTGCAACTGGCGATACATTTCGGTGAGGGCCGCCTCGTTCAGCGCGCCGCCCTGCACCAGCACCGGTGCGTACAACGGGTAAAGGAATTCAAACAGTGCTGCCCGGCTGATAAAGCTCATGGCATATTGCCGCTCTTCCGGGCGCTGTTCGTAATAGTTCTCGCTGCTGCCGTTCATGCCGGCGGGCCGGGCGGGCATGGTCAATATCTTATCCACCACTGCCTGGGGGCTGTCAAGGCCTGCCAAGGCTTCCTCGGTACCCAGCAACAGCGGCAGGGTAAAGCGGGCGGGGATGGCCCAGCGATGGCCCGGTTCTTCAAACGGGGCCAACAGATTTTGCTGCAGGTTCTGTGTTTTTATGGCCTCCAGGTCGGCCAGCAGGCCTTGGTCGGCGTATTGGCGCCAGGGCAGCCCATCCAGGATCAAAATGTCCGGGCCGCTGCCGGCCAGCAACGCAGTGTTCAGCGCCGTCACCGCGTCCGCCCAATCGGCATCGCCCGCGTCCTGCCCCAAGGCGGGCTGCCAGACCACGGCCACCTCCGGGTGGGCACGCTCATAGGCCAGCAGCGCCGCGCGCACACTAGGCTGATCCTGCAGCGACCAGACCACCAGTTCCGCTTCTTTTTTTGCCGGAAGCGTCTCATCAAAACGGCAGTGTACAAAAAAGCTGCTCTGCCGGTCCGTTTCCCTGTCCCGCACCGCCAGCAGCAAATCCCCGCTTCCGCTCACTGCCAGCCCATAAACGTAGCTGGACGGCCCACCGAATGCGCGGCCGCCGCCTTCGAGCACCGTTTCCACCAGCGTGCCGCCCGCCGCGGCGCGGTATACCCCCGAGGCGTCGGCAAAATAAAGCAGGTCTTCTTTGGTGGCGGTCAGGGCAAACGAGCCGCTCACATTCAGCTGTGCCCCCAACCCAGCCTGCAGTTCGCCCCCGCGGTCGTACACCTCCAGCAGCCCTGCCTGCGAAAGGCAGAACACGTGCTCGGCATTCGCCGCCATGCCGCCGTACCACCCCTCGGGCAGGGCCGCCTGCCCTATGATCTCCCCATTCTCCAGGTCCACCACCACAAAAGCATATCCCGAATAGGCAGCGCCCGGCATTTCCTCCTCCATCTCTACCATGGGCATATATTCCACAAACAACGCATCTTCGCCCATAAATCCAATGGCCTCCACCAGCCCTCCCTCGAGTGCAGGCAGCTCCCACTGCGTTTCCTCTTCCCCCTGTGCCAGAATCAGCCGGGTAGTGTTTTCCGCCGTGCGCTGTGTATAGGCGATCCGCCCTCCCTGTGCGGCCGCGGCGGTGAGGTAGCTTTCTGGCTTATGAAAGGTGCCGCGGATCTCCAGCGCGCCTTCCCGCTCCGCGCAATCGTACAGGTTCTCTTGGTCGCTCACAAAAAAGTGCGTGTCGCTGCCGGCTGCGCCTACCCCCAGTGCAAAGCTCCCTTCCGACAAACCCGAGGGGTCAAGCCGGGTCTCCACCCAGCGGCCCATCGCCCTACCCTGCCCCTGGCCTGCCGTGGGGGCTGTGCTGCCGGCCGGGGCAGAAGGCTGCCCTTTGCAGCCTGCGGCGCTCACCGCCAGCGCCGCACAGAGCAGGGCGGCGATTATTCTGCGTTTTATTTTCATGGTCACATCCCTTCCTTTCAAACCCCAGCATATCACACGGTTTCTTGAAAAGTCCTTGAAAAAAGCTTCTTTTTTCAAGGATGGTTCAAGCTGGGTGGTGTATAATGAGAGCGATGCCAAAAGGAGGTGGCGCCGAATGCGCATCTTGATGATCGAGGATGACCGGGACCTTTGCGCCGCGGTTGCGGCCGGCCTGGCAAGGGAGGGCTGGCAGCTTGACGCCTGCCACGACGGCGAGGCCGGGCTCTGCTATTTAAAAGAGGGTGTGTACGATGTGTGCCTTTTGGACCGCATGCTGCCCGGGCTGGACGGCCTGCAGCTTTTGCGCGCCGCCCGCGCCGCGGGTGTGTCTACCCCGGTACTTTTGCTCACCGCCCTGGGTGCGGTGCACGACAAGGTGGACGGCTTGGACGCCGGGGCCGACGACTACCTGGCCAAGCCCTTTGACCTAAGAGAGTTGGCGGCACGTGTGCGCGCGCTGGCCCGGCGGCCCGGCGCGCCCGCCTGTAAGGGCCCTGTGTGCTTTGGGGATCTGGCGCTGGATGCATCGCAGCTGCTGCTCACCGGCCCCGGGGGCAGCGCGGGGCTTTCCCGCAGGGAGTGCGAACTGCTGGAGGCATTGATCCGGGGAGGCGGGCAGCTTTTGCCCCGCGGCCTCCTGCTGGGCAAGGTGTGGGGCCCCTACAGCGAGGTGGAAGACGCCAACCTGGACAGTTACATCCACTTTGTACGGCGCAGACTGCTGGCGGTGAAGGCCCGCACCCTGCTTGTGACCGTGCGCGGGGTGGGGTATCGCCTGGAGGCCCCCCGTGCTTAAGGGGCTGCACCTGCGGCTTGCCGCCCTATTTACCGCCCTCACCGCCCTGGTTTTGGCCGGCGCGCTCGCGGTCGCCTACCGCCTTGCGGCCGCGCAGTACGCCACCGGCAGGCAGGCCCTTCACCAGGCGGCCTTGGCAGGCCTTACCGCCCAGCTCTCGCAGGGGCGGGTGAGCCACGCCTGGCTGGCAGAGCTGGAGGCCTCCGGCCCTTATCTTGCCCTGATCGAGGACGGCGGCCGCCTGCTGAATTTTGCCGGTGCAGCCCAATCCGCCACATCGCGCGCCGAGCTGTGGCGCCGGCTCCGCGGCCAGATGGCCGCGGGCATGGGCGAGGGCCTGCTTGCCGGCGCGGCGGGGGAAGAATACAGCGTGCAAACCGTCACCTTGCGGCCGGGCGGGGGTCGGGTCTGCCTGGCCGCTTTGCTGCGGCCCCTCGCCGGCGAACAGGCGTTTTTGCGGCGGCTGGCAGCGCAGTACCTAGCGCTGGGGCTGGCCGGCTTTGGCCTGCTGACCCTGATCGGCTGGGTGCTCGCCGGCCTGGCGCTGCGCCCTACCCGCCGTGCGCTGCAGCGCCAAACCGAATTTGTGGCCGCAGCCAGCCATGAACTGCGCAGTCCGCTGGCCGTGATCACTGCCAGTCTGCAGGCGGCCCGCGGGGCTCCCCAAGAAGCCCCCGCCCTGCTGGCCGCCGCCGAGCGGGAGAGCAACCGCCTCGCGCGCCTGGCGGACGACCTTTTATGTCTCACCAGCGCGGACGCCCAACGCTGGGCGGTACACAGCATACCCACCAGCCTCGACACCTTTTGCGTGGACCTGTTTGAGCGCTTCGCCCCCTTGGCTGCCCGGCGCGGCCTGCGCTTCGCGTTGGACCTTCCCCCCTCGCCCCTGCCCTGCGTGCTCACCGATCCCGAACGCCTGGCCCAGCTGCTGGGCATTTTTGTGGACAATGCGCTGGAATACGCGCCTGCCGGCACGGCGGTGACCCTTTCGGTCCGCACGGCCGGGCGGCGGGTGCGCCTGACGGTGCGGGACGAAGGGCCGGGCATCGCCCCTGCCGACCGGGAGCGGGTGTGGGAGCGGTTTTACCGGGGCGACGCCAGCCGCAGTTCCAAGCACCATGCGGGCTTAGGGCTCGCGGTGGCAAGGGAACTGGCCCACGCCCTGAACACGCGGCTCACGGTGGGCGATGCACCGGGCGGCGGGGCTGCCTTCAGCGCCGAGCTCGGCACATAGCAAACGGCCCGCCGGAAATTCCGGCGGGCCGCATTGTACTTCTTCGTGGTTTTGGGGCGGCGCGCCCGCGCCGCCCCAAAAGGCGGCTTTTCACAGCGCCCGGCCCTCAATATTCCGCGCGCATCACCGCTTCCCCCTCCAGGGTCTTTGCGGTGAACACGCCGTTTTCGTAGGTCATATAGCTGTGGCTGCCGTCCTTCGGGAGGGCCAGGCTGCCCGGGTTCAGGATCAGGGTATCGCCCTGCCGGCAGGCGTATTTTGTGTGCACATGCCCAAACACAAAGGCGCTGCCTGCCGGCAGCGGGGGCAGGTGCGCAGGGTCGAACAGGTGGCCGTGGGTGGCGAAAAGCGGTTTGCCCGTTTCCAGCCAAAGGGTGGTGTAGTCGGCCATCAGGGGAAATTCCAGCACCATCTGGTCCACCTCGGCGTCACAGTTGCCCCGCACGGCGATGATCCGGTCCTTTAAGCCGTTGAGCATGGGGATCACCCGCTTGGGGTCATACCCCCGCGGCAGATCGTTGCGGGGGCCATGGTACAAAAGATCCCCCAGCAAAAGCAGCTTGTCCGGCCGCTCTTTTTCCACAAGCTCCAGCAGCTTTTCACAATACCAGGCGGATCCGTGCAGGTCCGAGGCAATGAGCAGTTTCATGGGGCTTCACTCTCCTTTTTGCATGGGACGGGTGCAAAGCTTGGGAAACGCCCGTCCGGCACAAGATACACAACGCCTGCCAGCAGCCACACTGTAACATTTACACAGGGCCACATCAAATGGGGTTCCATAAAACCGTGGGCCAGAAACGCCAGGCAGCACACACTCTCGGTAATGCGGCCATTTTTAAGCAGCTTCCACAGCAAAAATGCAAACCCTGCCCACACCAAAAGGCTGGCCACCGGGCCGCCGCTGAACCACCAGCCCAGATAAAGATTGTCGATGATGGCGCCCTGCAGATCTGCCTGCCCTGCAATGCGGGGCGTAAGCTTCAAAAGCGCTTCATGCCCTAAGTACAGCCTGCCGGTAAACAGTCGGTTAAGCTTTTCCAGCAAAACATTGTCCGGGGTGTAGGCCCAGTGCATCCAATAGCTCGCGCCGAACGCCAAAAACGGGCAGGCCGCCAGCAGACCCCGCACCAGGGCAGGGCCGAAGATGCGGGGCAAAAAACGCGCCGCCAGCATACCCGCCAGCAGCAGCGCCAGGCACACGGTCCCGCCCCGGCTGTCCGGTCCGCGGTCGCAGAAAACCGTGACCGCCGCCAACAACACAAAATCGTACCATTTCAACCGCTCCGCGCGCCGCCAGCATACATACATCACCGCCGCGCCCAGTAAAAACGCCCCCAATAAATTGGGCCAGCCGTAACCAAAGCTGTTGCGGGGCCGGCCGCCCTCCAAAAGCAGTGTGGGAACCCACCCCAGCGCCGCGCCGGTCATCACCACCGCCAGGCTGGCCGCCCCCACCGCCAGGCACACCTTCAGCGGGCGGCGCAGCGGAACATCCTTGGCGGCCAACAAAAACAGAACACCCAACATGAACCATTTATTATGGTTGTTCATAAAAACCCAGCGCAGCACAAAGAACACCGGCCACGCCACCACCAGCTGTTTGCCGGAATACCGGCTCGCCAGCAGCAGCTTGCACACAAGGGCTGCCCCATAAAGGTGGTCGATCACCAGCGCCATTGCCGCAATCGTTCCGGGCCATACCTCCCGGATCAGGCTGTTGCCAAAAAACACGCCGAACTGCAGAAGGGCCGCAGCGATAACAAACAGCCCGGGCCCCGCTGCAAGGCGGGGCCGCGGGGCCCAGCCTCCAAACAAAAGCTCCTCTGCGCCCCAGAACCGCCGGATCCCCCCGGCAAAGCTGCCCGCCCTTTGGAATGCCAGCAGCGCCGATACCACCGCGCCGAGCAGCATCCCCAGCAGGGCGATATCCACCTGGAGATACAACGGGTCGTTCAAAAATGTTTCCAACATCCTTCTCCTCAGCTGTATTTTTTCACGATGGCCTGCATCCTGCCAAAGGCTTGTTCCATCTCTTCCACAAGCTTGAACTGGGTGCGGCAGCGCACCAGGTTGTGGGTGGGGTACTGGGTCTTGAAGTAGTCGTCGCCCTGCAGGTAGTCGGTGAGGAAGCGGATGCCGCACTCCAGGGTAATCAGCTTTGCGCCCCAGGGCAGATATTCCTTCTCGGCAGGGGTGAGCACGTCGCCCGCCGCCTCCAGATAGCCGCAGGTATACGCCTCGAACAGCTCCAGGTCAAAATGGACCTTTGCGAGATCCGGTTCGTCCTCGGCCGCGCGGGTGGCGCCGAAGCGGATGGAATCGCCGTAGTCGTTCAGGGCAAGGCCCGGCATAATGGTGTCCAGGTCAATGATGCACAGGCCCTTGCCGGTGGCTGCGTCGAACAGGATGTTGTTGAGCTTGGTGTCGTTGTGGGTTACCCGCAGCGGCAGGCTGCCGCTGCGCAGCTGCTCCATCAGCACGCTGCAGTCCGCCCGCCGCGCCAGCACAAAATCGATCTCTTTTTTACAGGTGCGGGCACGGTTTTTCACATCCCGCTCCAGGGCCCGTTCAAAATTGGCGAGCCGGTCCTCGGTATCGTGGAATTTTGGGATGGTCTCATACAGGGTATCGGCAGGGTAGCCGTCGAGCTGTTTTAAAAACCGGCCAAAGCTGCGGGCCGACTGATAGAATTGCTCGGGGGTTTCCACGCTCTGGTAACAGACCGAATCCGGGATAAAGTTATAGCAGCGCCAGGGCTGGCCCTGGGTGTCCTCAAAATAATTTTCGCCGGATTTCGTCTTGATGTAGCTCAGGGTTTCGCGGTCCGGGTCGCCGCCGTTCTCGCGGATGACCCCCCGCAGGTACTCGGTCACGCCAAAAATATTCGCCATCACCTCGCCCGGGTTTTTAAACACGTGCTTGTTGACCCGCTGCATCACATACCGCAGTTCGTCCTTGCCGCCCTCTGCGGGCATGTACACCGCGTAGGTCTCGTTGATGTGCCCCGCGCCGAACGGGCGCACATAGCTGCACTGGTTGCCAAACCCAAAGGCATAGAGCGCATCCTCCAATTCGCGGGTGCCCACCCCGTCGATGCGGCGGCGCGCGGCAAAAATCACCTCGCCCGCCTCCACCTTGCGCCAGGCCCCAATGCGGCAATTCGCCTTTACCACGCTGCCCAGGCCGATGTGAGCCCCATCCTCCACAACCGTGTCGTGATCCACAATGGCCCCGCAGTTCACAAGGCAGCCCCTGCCCAGCACCGTGTGGGTATTCACCACCGCGCGCTGCATCACAAAGCTGCCCGCGCCGATGACCGCGCTGGGGCTCACCACCGCCGAGGGATGGATGATGGTGGGCACCACAAAATCCGCCTCCAGCAGCTTTTCCACCCAGTGCACCCGCATTTTATTGTTGCCGAACGCCGCCACAGCACAGGGGTACTCCCTGCGCAGGGCCTTGTAATCCACCAATTTGCCGACCACTGCCGGCTCCTTGGCCGCGTCGTCCAGCATGGCAATGCGGTCGAACTGGCGGGTGGCCTGGGCGTTCTCGTAGATCATATGCCCAAAGCCGCCCGCTCCCAAAATCAAAAGATTGGGCATGGCGCACTCTCCTTTTCCGCGGCGCTTCCCAGGCGCCGCGCTTATGTAGTTCTATTATACGTAAAAACGCCGCCCGTTTCAACCAAATGGGCGGCGTTTTTGCGCTGCGGTGCAAAAGCTAGCAGAACCAGAGGGTGTTTTGGTCGCCGTCCAGCACGGCGCGGCGCCCGATGGGCAGGATCGCGTGGTTTTCACCGTGGCCGAAGTCGTCGCAGCAGACCACCGGCACCTTGTGCTTTTGCCCAAAGCGGGCCAGGCGCTCCCGCAGCTCCGGCTGGGCAGCGGTGGAGTAATGGCCGAACAGCAGCCCGCTGATCTGGCGCGCAAAATCGCTCTGCTCCAGGTGCGAGAGCAGCATGCTCACATGGGCCACGTTGTGGAAGGTTTCGTGATCCTCCAAAAAAAGCAGGTAGCGAGCGGCCGGGTCGGTCCTGAAATAGCGGCTGCCCACCAGCAGCGCCATGTTGCCCGCGTAGCCTCCCAAAAGGATGCCCTCGCCCACGCCGCCGTGCAGCGCACAGCGTTCGCCGTTGCTCACAAAGGGTCCGGCTTCGCCCCTTATGATGTGCTGTTCGAACTGGGCCCGGTCGTAGGCGCTGGGGCGGGCCGCCACGCCGGGGGTTTGGCCGTAATAGGTCACCAGCCCGGTGTTCAGGTAGATCGCGGCCAAAAGCGAGGTGCCGTCGCTGTAGCTCAAAAACAGCTTTGGGTGCGCCTTGATGGCCGCAAAATCCACCAGGGGCAGCAGCTCGGCCGCCCCCTCGCCCCCGCCAAACAGGATCAGCTTTACCTCGTCGTCGGCCGCCATAGCATTCAGGTCGGTCGCGCGCTCGCTCTCGGCGGCAAGGTAGCCGTAGGTGGCTTTGTACAGGTTTTGGCCCCGCTTTACCCGGTAGCCCTGCCGTTCAAGGCAGCGGATATTCTCTTCATACACCGCCCGGTCCGGCACCTGGCTGGGGGCGATGATCCCAATGGTGTCGCCCCGCCGCAATCGCTGTGCTGTCATTTAAAAACCGCCTTTTTGTTTTTGTCGCCCGCTTAGCAGCGCCCGGGCATCTTCATTATAAACGCCCGGCCGCCGGTTTTTCAAGCCGCGCCAAAATCAGCCCCGTGTCTTTGCGGGCCGCGGGGCCGCCTCATGCGCTCAATTCCTGCTTTTCCCGTGGCCTCCATGCCCGGCCTGCAGCATGTAGATGGTGGGCACCACCACCAGGGTGAGCACGGTGGACACCAAAAGCCCGAACAGCAGAACGCTTGCCATGGGTGCGGTCATGGGGTCGCCCGCCGCCACCAGGGGCACCAGGCCGATGCAGGTGGTAATGCTGGACAGCATAATGGGCCGAAAGCGCTGGCGCACTGCGTCGCGGCAGGCCTCGCGCACCGGCGTGCCGGCCCGGCGCTCGGCGTCGATCACCTCGATCAGCAATATGCCGTTGTTCACCACCACGCCGAACAGGCTCACAAGCCCCAGCAGGGCCATAACCTGGATGTCCATGCGGAACAGCCACAGCCCAAGGCAGCAGCCGATCAGGCTCAAAGGGATGCTGGTGAGCACGTTCAGGGGTTTTGCAAAGCTGCGGAACTGCAGCAGCAGGATGATATAGATGGCCAGCACCGCAAAAACGGCGGCAATGCCCAGGCTTGTGACCAGGTCCAGCATGTTGCTGGTTTCCCCCCGCTCGGTCACGGTGAGCCCTTCCAGCTCCGCCCCGTCCAAAAATTCGCTCTGCAGCCTGCTTTCCAGCTTGGCGGCCGAATAGCCGGGCAGCACCCCTGCCAGCACGTCCACATACCGCTGGCCATTATAGTGCCGGATCAGCGGGGTGCTGGGCTCCAGCCCAATCTCGGCCACCTGGCCCAGCAGCACCTTGCTGCCGCTCACGCTGCCCACGATGGGCAGGTTTTGCAGGTCTTCCAGGTTCTCCACGTTTGCCCGCACCACAATATCCATATCGCGGCCGCCCACGGTGTACTGGCTGGCGGCGGCCCCCATCAGGCTGGTGTTGAGTTGCTTGATCACATCGTATTTCAAAAGGCCGTAGCCGGACAGGCGCTCGCTGTCAAGCTGCACCTTATACTGGTACTGCGGCACCACGGCGTTGGTTCGCACATTGTCGGTGCCGGGTAAAGCGCGCAGGGCCTCGGCGATCTGCTCGGCCGCGGCGTTAATGCTGTTTTGCTCCTCGCCGCTCACGGTGAGCACAATCTTTGCGTCCGTGGGCATCGAGTATTCCAGGCATTTTACCTCCACCACGGCGCCGGCGACCGCTTCGTCCATGCCGGCCTGCAGGTGCCGGGCCGCGGCGTCGGTGCCACCATACCGCTTCACTTCGTCCTCATTGAGCTGCAGCATAAACTGGGCCGCGTTGCTGGCGGGGGCCATGCTGGGCACCGTGAGGAAAAAGCTGGGCAGCCCGCTGCCCACCGCGCTGGTATAATGCTCCACCAGCGGGTCCCCGTCCAGCAGCGCACCCACTTTTTCGCAGATGCGGCCGGTCTCGGAAAGGCTCATGGTTTCGCCCGAAACGTTGATGTACAACACGGGCTTTGCGCTGCCCGGGAAGAACTGGATGCCCAGCTGCAGCGCCAGCAGCACCGCCACCCCCAGGGTGGAAAAAGCGGCCGTCAGGGTGAGCTTTGGGTGGTTCAGCCCCAAGGCCAGCAGCCTTTCAAAAAAACGGCGCACCACCCCGGACCGGGCCGCCCGGCCCGGCGGTTCAGGGGTAAAAAAGAACGAGGCCAGCACCGGGATCAAAAACATAGCCACCAGGTAGCTTGCCCCCAGCGCCGCAATGACCACAGTGGGAATGGTGCCCGCCACCTGGCCCACCACGCCCGGCACAAAATAGATCACGCTGAAAGTGACCACGGTGGTGAGGGTGCTGGTGAGCACCGGCACCGCCGTGACGCGCACCGCCCCCAGAATCGCCTCCTGCCTTTCCTGCCCGGCGTTCAGGTTTTGCTGGATCGCCTCGCTGATGACCACCGCGTTGTCCACCAGAATGCCCAGGCTCACAATGAGCGCCGCGATCGAGATGAACTGAAACTCGATGGAGAGCAGCTGCATTACGATAAAGGTCATCAGGATGCTCATGGGCAGCGCCACGCTGATGACCAGTGCATTGCGCACCCGCACCCCCAGCATAACCACCAGCACAATCAGAAGGATGCTCTCCAAAAGATTCAGTATAAAGCTGTTGATGTTGTTCTCAATGTCCTGGGGGGCATACATGACCTCGTGGAAGATCAGATCTTCGGGCATTTCGGCTTTGATCCCGTCCAGGGTGCGGCGCAGCTCCTTGCCGATGTTCACCGCGTTCTCGCCCTTTTCCAGCTTTCCCACCAGCAGCACCGCGTCCCGGCCGTCCTGGGTGTAGTAGCTCTCGTCCGCGTCCTCAATGTAGACCTGCGCCACGTCCCTCAGCTTTACAAAGCTCAGCGAATCCTCGGCGCCGGCCACCACGGTGTTCTCAATGTCAGCCAGGTTCTCGAACAGTCCGGAGCTGGCCACGTTGATGGAGCCGGATTCGTAGGTGATGCTGCCCGCCGGGATCGAAAGGTTCTGCGCCTGCATCAGCTGCAGGATATTCTCGATGGAAACGCCATACAGCCGCATCTGGTGGATATCGGCCTCCACCACCACCCGCTTTTCCTTTTCACCGGCAATGCTCACGCCGGAAACGCCCTTCACCTGTTCCAGCCCGCCCTGGATCGTCTTTGCAAAGCTTTCCAGCTCGGCGGCCGAATACACATCGCTGGAAAGGCTGATGATGAACCCGTTGTTGGTGATCAGGTCGGTGCGCACCATGCTCTCCTGGCAGGTGGAGGGCAGCTCACCCTGCACGTCCGCCACTGCCTGCCGCAGCTTTGTTTCCACTTCGTCGATGTACACGTCGTCGTCGTACATCACGGTGATCACGCTGGCGGAGTCCATGCTCATGCTGGTGTAATACTTTATCCGGTCCAGGGTCTTAACCTTGTCCTCCAGCTTTTCGGTCACAAAGCTCTCCACCTCTTCCGGGCCTGCGCCAGGGTACACGGTGGTAATGACCGCCGCCGCGATGGTGGTG
>NZ_DBGCTQ010000035.1:0-86368 GCF_048388525.1 Allofournierella sp.
CTGTAGGTGCGGGCAAAGCTGCCGTGCAGCCCGATCTCGGCCCGCACCGGCTCTGCGCCCAGCAGCGCCCGCGCCGCCAGCCCCATCCGCACCGCCCCAGCCGTGTGGCTCGACGACGGACCGATCATGACCGGACCGATGATATCAAATGCGTTCATGGGATTGATCCTTTCTTTGCGGCCGCCCTGCCGGGCAGCCTATTGCTATTATAACAAAAAGAGCGGGCGGATACAGCAGGATACAGCCGGCCGCTTTTCTTTTTTTTGCTTTTTTGCTATAATATGCGCACGGCGCACGAGAAAGCAAGAGAGAAACAAAGCGGCAGAAGAGGGGGGCGGGCCGTGTACCGGATCGCGATCTGCGACGATGAGGCGCAGGACCTGGAAAAAATTTCGGAATTGGCCGGCACGCTGCTGCGGGAGCAGGGTCTGGCCTGTGAAATACAGACCTTTGCGGCGGCGGCGGACCTGGCGGAGGCCCGCTTTCAGGGCGCGGCGTGGGATTTGATCCTGCTGGATATCATCATGGACGGACAGGACGGCATTGCGCTGGCGAACGCCCTGCGGGCCGACGGAGACGAGACGGACCTGGTTTTTATCACCTGCAGCCCGGAATATGCCCTTGCGGGGTACGAGAGCTACCCGGTGAGCTACCTGCTCAAGCCCATCACACGCAAAAATTTGGGGCCGGTGCTCACGCGCTGCTTAAAACGCCGCCAAAAACAGCCCTGCCTTGTGCTGGATGGCCAGGAGGGCGGAAAGGTGGCCCTGCCGCTGGCGGAGATCGTGTATATCGAGATCTTTCGCCGGGAGGTGGTGGTACACTGCAAAAACAAGGCGGTGACCTGCCAGGGCGCGCTGAACGCGGTGCTGGACCTGCTGCCGGCGGAGCTTTTTTACCGCTGCCACCGCAGCTTTGTGGTGAACCTTGCCTGTGTGACCGAGATACACAAATATTATTTTGAGCTTCAGGGCGCGGCCCAGGCGCCCATTGCCATGCGCGCTTACCCCGAGGCCCTGCGGCGCTGGCTGGAATTTTTGCAGTGAAGGGCCTGAAAAAGCCGCGGTGAGTTGCGTTTTGCAGTTCACCGCGGCTTTTTTGATGGTTCAAGCGCCTGTTGGGGGCGGGCCAGGCGGGGGGAGGTGCAGCACGGCGCGCAGGGTGAACGCCCCGCCCTGCTGGACAAGATCGAGCGCGCCGCCGTAGGCCCGCACCACGCGCTGCATGGCGGGAATGCCCAGCCCATGGCTGACGGCGTCGGGTTTGGAGGTGAGCAAGGGCGCGCCCGGCGCGCGGGGCGGCGCGGAGTTGGCGCAGGACAGGATCAAAAGCTCGCCCCGCACCGTGAGGCTGAGGCGGATAAAACGGTCAGCCCCCGAGGGCAGGCGGGCACAGGCCTCGACCGCGTTGTCCAGCGCGTTGGCCAGCAGGGTACAGAGGTCCGCATCGGCAATGGAAAGGGCGGCGGGCACCGAGGCCGTGCACTGGATGCGGACGCCCTTTTCCTGCGCAGGGCCAAGCCGGGCGGCCAGCAGAGCGTTCACCAGAAAGTTTTCAGAATAATAAAGGGGAGGCAGCGCGTCTTTTTGCCGGCCGAGGCCGGCAAGGTATTCCCCCAGGCGCAGGGAATCGCCTGCGGCGTAAAGCGCCTGCAGGGTTTCCACGTGGTGGCGCAGCTCATGCTTTAAGCTTCGCACCTGCTGGATGGAAGCGCGCATCTGGGCCGCGCTCTCGGCGGCAAAGCGGTCTTGCAGTTTCAGGGCACGAAGCTCGGCGCTCTGGCGCAGCAGCTGCGCATTGCGCCGCACCATCAGGCCGCCGAACAGCAGCACCAGGGCAAGGCCGGCGTATTCGCTTTGCCAGCCGGTGTAAATGGGCTCGAAGCGGTTTGAGTCCAGCAGGCCGGCCAGCAGGCTGACCCCCAGCACGCCGCAGGCGGTGAGGGTGAAAAAGTTTTGCCAGCCCCCGCCCCGGGCAAGACCCACCCCGGCGCAGAGGGCCAGGAAGGCCCAGATGACCATTTTATACCCGTCGATCAGGGCGCCGTATACGTTGACGAAGGCACCGCCCCCCGGTATAATGAACACGACAGACAGGACGCACAGGCCGCAGCCGGCCAGAAGCGCAGGGCGCAGGCAGCGCCGGTACCAGGGGCTGCCGCTCAGCCCCGCGGCAGCGGCGGCCAGCGCGGCGGCCTGGGCGCACACGAGCAGGCGGGCGCCGTCCTCGAGGGCATACCACAAAGGGCTGGAGCCGCCCAGCTGCCACACAAAGGGGTGGGCGCAGGAGACCGCGAAGGCGAGGCAGAGCACCCCGAATTGACAAAAGAGGGGCGCCTGCCCCCGCGCGGCCCACAGCACCAGCGAAAAGACCGCCAAGGTGAGGGAGCCGACGCACAAAAAACTGTAAAACAGGGTGCGCACAAAAAGCAGGCGGTCCATGACCGCCGCCGTGCCCAGGGCCGGCGGGTAGGTGAGGCCGCTGTAATAGTGGGTGTGGTTTTCGGTTTCGAGGAAAAGCGCGGTGTCGCCCCCCACGGGAACGGCGACCAGCCTGCCGCCGCCCCGCACGGCCGCCTTTTCGCCGTTGATCCAGAGGGTGTAGTTGGTGAAAATTTCGGGCAATTGCAGCAGCAGGGTGGTGGGCGCGCCGCTGTAGCGCAGGGTGAGGCGGTAGCCGGCCGCCCCAAAGGGCGAAGCGCCGCCCGGCAGGTAGGAAAAATTGGAATACTGGCCGATAAAAACCTCCTGCCCGTTTAAAAGCCAGCCGTCGATCAAAAAGAGCGGGCGGGCGAGATCGGCCTCGGAAAAGGAAAACACCCCGGCCCCGCCGTAGGGCGGGCCGGCGGTATATTTATTGTCGAACCGGTACAGACCGGCCAGCAGCAGCGAAAAAAGCGCCAGCGCGGCCAGGGATAAAATTACCGGGAGAAAGGATCGCTTATGCGCTTGTTCCACAGGGTCACCCTCCTTTTTTGCTGCCTTGTTTTTTTGAGCGGGGCATTTTTAAGCGCGGGCGCGGCCTGGGTCGGGCGGCCCCAGGCCATGGCCTGGGAAGATTTTTACGCCCTGTATCAGGCGGCGGGAAAAGCAGACGCGGCCAGCCACACCGTGACCCTGACCGGGAGCCTGACCCTGCGGGGAGGCAGCTATGAACTGGGCCCCACCGAAGTGCCCGTGACAGTGGAAACGCCGGGGCGTTTCAGCATTGAGGTGCTTGCGGACGCCCGCCTGACGGTGAACAACCCGGGCCTGACCGTTTTTGCGGCGCAAAACGAAAACGGAGGGGCTTTTATTGTGAGCGGCGGGTATCTGCGCCTGATCGAGTGCGCCGTGGAAGCGGAGGACTGCCCGGCGATCGGCCTGTTCAGCACAGGGGAACATCTGGTTACCGGGGGCGGCGCGCGGCGGGTGCGCATGGAGGTGAGCTACGGCGGCGCGGCCATGCAGGGCGGTGTGCGCGCCGGCATTTTGAGCGGGCCGGCACAGGGCGAGCCGGTGCGGCTGAACGATCTGGAGATGACCGTGACGGGTGGGGCGGCGGCAATCTATGCGGCCGACAGTGTGGAGTTGCGGAACTGCCGCATTGAGGCGCGGGGTGAAAACGCGGCGGCGGTGCAGTTTGGGCTGAACGACAGCGGCCTTTGCACCCTTACGGCGGACACAGGCACGGTGCTGGTGCCCTGGCAGGAGAGCGCGCCGCCCGAGGCGGAACAGGCCCCCTATGCGGTGACGGGCGCCGTGGCGGGGCGGGGGACGGAACGCGAGCGCAAGGGCTGGGCTGTTGCCGGCATGGCCCGCGGGGAGCTGGCCATGCCCGAGCGCGGCGTGGTTTTTTATGAAAGTGAAGACGGGCAGGAGGGCTACATCGAAAACGTGCCCCTGGTATGGGATACCGCAGCCCTGGCGGACCCGCTGGCACCGGGAAAATACGCGCTGGCGGGCGCGCCGGTGTGCGGGGGGCTTGCACAGGAGGGGCGCCCGGTGGAAAACCCGGCGGGCGTGACGGCGGAGTTTGCGCTGACCGTGTGGGCCGCCGGCGCGCCGCAGGGGCTGCGGGTGGAATCGAACCCCCGGGACGGCGGCCGCCTTGCCACCTATCAGGGGCTGCCGCCGGTGGCCGCGGCGGGCGCAACGGCAGTGTACGCCGAGTACAGCGCCGACGGCCAAACCTGGCGGCGGGCGCGGGTGAACACGACCTGGAACGCGGAGGAGCCCGTTTACAGCGAAAACCTGCTGGAAGATTTTTGTTTTGACTGGGGTGCGGATTGGGGCGCCCCGGAGGAGGGGGACCCGGGCAGCGAGTTTACCGTGTTCATTCCGGAAACGGCCTTTTACACCCGCTTGGTGGTGGAGGGAGGGCCATTTGCAGGACAGAGCAACACGGTGGAACACGGCGTGCTGGCCCCCGCGCCCACGGAACAGCCGGACGGAGGCGGCGACCGGGGCGGCGGCGGCCAGGGTGAGCACGACCGGCCCGGCAAAGCCGAGCCCACCCCCGCGCCCAGCGCGGCCCCGCCCCGCCCGGGCGCGGACGCCGGTAAAAACGGGCCGGTGGGCGAAAGGGCGGAGCCCACAGGGGCACCGCCGCAGCCGGAGCCCACGCCGCCCCAAGGCGGGGAAGAGAGCGCCGCGCGGCCCCAGGCGGCGGCAAGCGCCGAACCAGCAGCCGCAGGGCCTGCGGCAGGCCCCCCGCCTGCGGGGGGCCAAGGGCCGCTGATCGCCGCGGCCGCCACCGGCTTTTTGATGCTGTGCGGCGGGGGCGTGTGGTTTGGCGTTTCCCGCAGAAAAAAGTAGTGCGCCCTTGTGCGCCCCGGCCCCCTTGTGTGTGGGCGGGGCGCTTTTCGTTTTCTATACGGTAGCACGGAAAGGCCGCGCTCGTCAACCGGGCAGCGCTGCATTCGTACGATATATGAAGCGTTGGTGCAAAATTTCTATAATGTAAGAAAAAATTCGATAAAATGAGTGCAATATCACATGCCCGCACGGCTTGGGACAAGTTTGGCAGAAGGTGGAGGAAACACTATGCGAAGGACCGCCCGGAAAACAGAAGGGAAATTTAAAATACCCGAAAAATTGGGCCGCAGGCTGCTTGCTCTGGGGCTTTGTTTGTGCATGACGGCGGCCGCGCTGCCCGTGGGCGCGGCGGAGCTGCCCGCTCCGAGCGAGGCGGCAAGCAGCGCGGCGAGCAATAACGCGGCGAGCAGCGAAAACAATGGCGCGGCAAACAGCGCGGCCGGCAATTCGGCGGGCAGTGCGCTCTCGCCGTCTGGTGAGACCGGCGAAAGCCAGGCGAAGGCCGACAAACAGGAGGATAAAACCAAGCAGCCGGCCACCCTGCAAAGCGCGCGGGCCCAGGCACGGGCCGGCGCGGCCAAGGGGGGCGGCATTGGCGGGCCGATCGCTGGAATCCCCAAAATGACGGGGACAACAACAGGCAATGTGTCCACGTTGGACGGCGTGAGTTATAGGGAGTTCACGCTGACCGCTTATGATGAAAGCAATAAGGATTCCGCCACCACGAGCTGGGTCACCGGGACGGTGACGGTGTCGGGAACGGCAGGCTCGGGCGATATAAGCTATACGATCCCCGAAAAGGTGCAGCGGACCTATGTTTCGGGGGAGGTTACAAACAACTCAGAGGTGGACCCAGGAGCCGGGACCTACTGCGTTTTCACGGTGACAGCCGTTTCGCCCAGCGCTTTTAAAAGCTGGACGGGCAGCCGTTTTACCCTGCCCGGAACCATCGAGACCATTGGCGGGCTGGCCTTTTGCAACGCCACAAACGGCGTGGATGTGAGCAACCTTAATCCCGAGGCGCTGGCAAACACGGGCGCGGGCGCGTTTGCGGGCACCACGGTGTATGTGGCCAGCGACGCGCAGGCGGCGGCGATCCCGCCCAGCGCGTTGAAGCCTCAGGTCAGCGATGGAAACTACACCGGCAGGATCGTGAAAAAGCAGGAGGGCGGGACTCAGCCTATCAGCGGCGAAGCTTCCACCGCCAGGATCGCGCCGGTGACGAACGGCGACACCCCCGGGTTCACCCTGCAATACAAGGATGAGAACAACAGCTGGCAGGATACCCTGGCCGGCGGGGCGGCGTATGGCGTTTATTTGAGCGGCCAGCCCGTGGCGCTGCGGTGGAATGGGCAGGAAACCTATATCAATGGGGCAAGCGGAGGAAAAACCTGGAGCTGCGCGGTGAAAGCCGAGGTGGATGTGACGGACGGGGCGCAGGTGACCCTGACCGCCCGCAACTGCGGCAACACGGCCATTCCGGATTTTAACCTTGTGGTGGTGGGGAATGGCATCGTGGCCGGAAGCATGGCCGAGCTGACCCTGAACACACCGCTGCGGCAGGACGAAGCCACGGAACCCCAGCACAAGGCGATCATTGCAAAAAGCGGTATCAGCGCAAATTTTGAGGAGCAAAAATACTATCACCTCAGCTTTGAGGGGAACAACGCCCTTTGGCTGAACAACAAGAAAACCACGGTGGACAGCTATGGAAACGGCTGGGACAACAGCTACATAGGAGGAAATGAGCGTTCCATTGACAACATTTACAGCAAAACCCATGCGCTGGCGGTGTCGGTGGGCTCTTGTACGCTGGAAAATGAGAACTATCACCAGCAAAAATTGGAGGTGAACGAAGAGCGCACCCTTTCGATTGCGCTGAACAAGGTGGGCGGCGGCGACCAGCCCCCGGCGGAGGCGGAGCCGCAGAGCGTTTCGGTGAGCCCGGCCACCCTTTCGCTGGCGGTGAGCGGCACACAACAATTGACCGCCACGGTGAGCCCGGCGAACGCGCCCCAGGGCGTGACGTGGAGCAGCAGCAATACCAGCGTTGCAGCGGTGGATGCAAATGGCAAGGTGACCGCGATTGCAGAGGGCACGGCGGTGATCACCGCCGCCAGCACAAAAAACGCCGCCCTCAGCGCTGGCTGCACCGTGACGGTGGCAGACCTGCTGGCGGAGGCCGCAGAAAAAGCCCGGGCGGCATTGAAAGAAAACCTGATCCTGCCCAATGGTTCCGGCGCCGATGAGGTGCTGAAACTGGTGAATACGGCCATTGGCGACAGCCGGATCATTGTTGCGTGGCAAAAAGACCCCACGGTGACACCGCCCACCGCTTCAGATTATGGCGAGATACAAGGGACACTTATCCTTTCGATGGAAAACTACCAGGGGACAGGGACTGTAACGGTACAGAATTATATTGCCCGGCAGACCGCCATCACCCTTTTGCTGAACGGCAAAACGCCCGTGGGCGACGCGAGTTTGGAAAAGGCGATTACATACAGCAGCGGGTGGTGGAACATCCAGACCGTGGAGGTGATGGGCGGCAAATTTACCGCCGGCGACTGGAACTTCCTGGCGGAATGGGAAACAAAGGTGAATGAGCTTAGCCATTCCACAAATCTGGCCAGCTTTTCCATCCGCCCGGCGGTGACCGAGGTGGCCCCCATGCCGGACCGAACAAGCGCACAGGGCGCGCTGTTTCCAAGCACGATTGAGAGCGTGAGCGTGCCGCAGGTAAGCCGGGTGGCCGATTATGCCCTGAATAAATGCGCCAGCCTGACCAGCGCCAATTTTGCCAATGCCGCCGAAATTGGCGAAGGGGCTTTTTCGGGCTGCTCGAACCTTGCCGCGCTTGCGCTGCCCAAGGTGACGACAATCGGCGCAGAAGCCCTTAAAAGCAATATCGCCAGCCTTGCGCTGCCCGCTGCCCCGCCCACGGTGGCGGGAGGGCATAGCGCGTTTGGCAGCGGGCCGGAAACGCGCAAGCTTACCTTTGTGGATGAAAGCGGGAATGAGCTTGCGGGCGATGCGCTGGCAAGGGCCATTGCCAATTACCAAAACGACGCAGCCGCCTGCAACACGGACAAAACGCGCTGGTGGGGCTGGCTGAACGGGGGGGAAGCGGTCGATACCACATTGGAGGACGCAAAGGCCCGGGTGGAAAAGGCTGTGAGCGGCTATAAGCCCGCCCAGGGCAGCACCGCCGAAAAAATTTTGGAGGATATGCAGGCCGCGGCGGACGGGGACGGCGAACAGGGCAAGGTGACCGTGAGCTGGAAAGCGGGCAGCCCGGCCATCACCCCCGCCACGCTGGAAGCGGCGGGCAGCATTGCCGGCACGCTGGTGCTGCGCTATGGCGGCAAAACGCAGGAGATCGAGGTAAAGTGGGCGTTGCCGCAGCTGGAGCGGAGCATTACGATTAAGACTTCGACGGGTGCCCTAAAAGAATACAAAGGCAAAAACCTGGAAGCGGCGATAACAGCGCTGGGCTACCAACCTTCGACTTTGGTGGTGACCGAGGGCCAGTTTTTGAAAGAGGACTGGCTGTATTGCAAAAACCTTACAACCACTAAGACATTTGAAATAAAAGAGGGGGTGTTGGTGGAGGATATCCCCGGCAGCGAAGCGGACGGCACAGAGCCGGTGAGCATTTTCCCCCAGGGATACGACTCCAAATTGAAAAGCGTCACCGTGCCCCAGGCCATTGCCATTGGGGACGGCGCGTTTGCAAACAACAAAAACCTTGAAACGGTAAACATGCCCAACGCCACCCGGGTGGGGGCAAAGGCGTTTTATGGGTGCTGGAACGTCACGGCCATCGAGATGAACCGGGCGACCGCGGTGGGGGACGATGCGTTTGGGGAGTGCATAAACCTTGCAACGGTGAGCATGGAAAACGCCGTGACGATCGGCGCGCGGGCTTTCGCAAGCAGGAACGACCCCATGAAGCTGAGCGCAATCGGCTTCCCGGCGGCAGCGACCATTGGCGAGCGGGCGTTTTACGACTGCAAGCAGCTGGAACGCGCAAGTTTCCCCCAGGTGACAGAAATCGGCGCGCTGGCATTCAAGAGCTGCAATAAACTTAAAACCATCAGCTTTCCCAAGGCGATCAAGGTGGGCGATGAGGCGTTCGCGGCCTGCTATATGCTTGAAACGGTGAAGATGGAGCAGGTGGAAACCCTGGGGAAGGGGGCGCTGAAAGGAAATAGCGGCCTGAAAACGCTGAACCTTCCCAAGCTGAAGACCCTGGGCGAGGGCGCGCTGGAGAGCTGCCGCCTTTTAACCACGGTGCAGCTGCCCAAACTGGAGAGCATCGGCGGGGGAGCTTTCAAGAACTGCGGGGACTATTATGGCAGTTACGCCACCGACAAGGATAAGCTTGCGCGTTGGGTGGAGCTGGAGCTGCCCGCCACCCCGCCCACCGTGGGGGAGGGGGCTTTTGAGGGGTGCGCTGGTGTGGGAGATACGCTTCCCGGCACCTGTTGGCTGACCCCGGTGGGCGAAGACGGCACACCCCTAAAAGGGCAAGCACGCCTTGACGCCCAAGCCGCGTACCGGGCAGTGGAAGACGGCAACACCACCGACAGCCTGTGGTATTGCTGGATGCTGCCCAGCGAGGTGGAGGGCGAGGGCGGGCCCGCCGGTAACCGGTTGACCGCGGCGGTGAACGGCGGCCGGCCCGTAAGCGCCAACAGCCTGAAAAAAGCCCTTGAACTGGCTGGTATTACCGAAAAGGGGACAACCGGCCAAAACTACCAGGCAGTAAAAGAGCTGGTGGTGAGCGCCGGGCGCTTTACCGTGGACGACTGGGACCTGATCGATCAAAGCAATAACTCCGGGACCTATCTGCAAAACCTGGAGAGCCTTGTGGTGCAGCAAGGCGTGGCGCCGGCGGCCATGCTGGAGGGAAAGGGAGACGATGTGCATACCCGCTACCCATTCTTCCCCTACTCGATCCGCCGGGTGGAGGTGCACGGGCTGACCGCCGTGCCAAGATGCGCCATGCCTGGAACCAACATCGAATCGGTCTGTTTTCCGGATGCGACAAGCATTGGGGAATATGCGTTTGAGGAATGCTCTTCTTTGAGTGAGATACCGGCAGAGGCGTTCCCTCAGGTGACTGTGGTGGGCGGGCACGCGTTTGAAAAATGCGACGGCGGGGTTTATAGCCAGAAGGGGCTGGCCCGCGTCAGCCTGCCCAAGGCACAAACGCTGAAAAGCGCGGCTTTTAAAGGGTGCCAAAAACTAACCGAGGTCTCGCTGCCAAGCGTTGTGATGGTGGGAAGCGAGGTGTTCCAGGAGTGCAAAAAACTTACGAGAGTACGGCTGGAAACCGCAACGGAACTGGGTGAAAGCGCGTTTTATTTGTGCAAGGCATTGCAGACGGCGGAATTCCCGCAGGTGAAAACAGTGGGGAAATTGGCGTTTTATGGATGTGAAGAACTGGAAAGCGTTTCGCTGCCCAAGGCTGAGGCACTGAGAGAGGGAGCATTCGAGTATTGTGAAAAGCTGCAAGCCCTGTGGCTGCCCAGTGTGACGCAAATTGGCAAAAACGCATTTATGCGCTGCCAGCAATTGGGCCTGCTGACCCTGGGGGCCACCCCGCCAGCGGTGACCGAAAGCACCACCGCCCCCAAGCCGGGGCGCACCGTGACGCCGGTGGGCGCGGACGGCGCGGCGCTGACCGGGGATGCGCTGCAAACGGCTGTGGAGGCATACCTGGCGGCGGAGGACGGCGACACCAGTGACAACCTGTGGTACGGCTGGCAGGTGACCGGGGCCGCGGCTGTGAGCCTGAGCTTTAGCCAGCAGCCGGAAGCCGCCCAGGTGCTGAGCGGCGAAAGCCACACCTTTGCGGCGCTGGCCCTGGCCAGCAACGGCGCGCCGGTGACATATACGTGGTATGTGCAGGGCCCGGGCGAGAGTGGAGGGACGCAACAGCCCGGCGCTGGCAGCAGCCTTGCCCTTGCAAAAGCCAACAATGGCTCCGCACCGAAAGATGAGTACACCGTGTGGTGCGTGGCCAGCGCGGCGGGCGTGAGCGATGCAGAGTCGGATAAGGTTACCCTGACCGTTCTGCGCACCAGCACGGTGGGCGGCACGGTGACAGACCAGAGCGGCGCGGCTGTGCCGGGGGCCAGCGTGACCCTGACGGACGGGGCCGGCAAGGAATACGGCCCGGCCACCACCGGCGAGGACGGCAGGTGGAGCATTCCCGGCGTGCCGGACGGCGAGTACACCGTGACGGTGGTGTTCCCGAACGGCAGCAAGGTTGAGAAGCCCGGCGTGAAGATCCCCGGCGAGGGGGGCGGCGCGGACCTGGGCGGGATCGTAAAGCCCGTGTCCATTGAACTTTCCGGCAAAGTGACCGACTACACCGGCGCGGCTGTGCCGGGGGCCGAAGTGACCGTGATAAATGGCAACACGCATACAACCTACGGGCCGGCAATTACAAACGAACAGGGACAGTGGAGCATTAAAGACGTGCCGGCGGGCAGTTATACCATCCGGGTGAAGCTGCCGGGCGGCGAAACACTTGAACTGGAAATCCAGGTGACCGAAGAAGGCAAGGTGACGGACAGGGAGGGCAATGCGCTGAATGACCTGGATCTTCAGCAGCCCGCGCCCACCATTTCGTTCACAACCCAGCCCGTGGGCGCCCAGGTACTGAGCGGTGAAAGCCACACCTTCAGCGTGGCCGCCACAGCAAGCAACGGCGTGGAGGTGAGCTACGAGTGGCACATCAAAGCCACGGGCGGGGCCGATGAAAGATTGGAGGGCACAGGGAGCAGCGTCACGGTGACCAAAACCAGCCTGGGCACCGCCGCTGAGGACGCCTACGTCCTATGGTGTGTGGCCAAAGCGGATCACCTGGCGGACTGCAAATCGGACGAAGTTACCCTGACGGTGCTGCGCACCAGCACCATCACCGGCACTGTGAAGGACAAAGACAGTGCGCCGGTGAAGGACGCCGAGGTGACCGTGAAGGACCAAGGCGGCAAGGAATACGGCCCGGCCACGACGGACCAGGACGGCAAGTGGAGCATCGACGGTGTGCCGGACGGCGAGTATACCGTGACGGTGGTATTCCCGAACGGCAGCAAGGCGGAAAAACCCGATGTGACCGTGCCCGGCACAGGCGGCGGCGGAGCTGTGGATACAGGGGAGCTGCAAAAGCCGCCTGCGGCCACCATCACCGGCACGGTGACCGACCATGAGGGCAATCCTTTGGCGGGCGCCGCGGTGGAAATGGCGAAAGAAGGAAGCACATACAAAACGGCTGCCACCGACCAAAGCGGGGCGTGGAGCATTGGGGATGTGCCGCAGGGCAGCTATACCCTCACGGCCAGCGTGGCGGGCAGCGCCGACCGCGCCACAGGCGCGGTGGCGGTGGACGAACAGGGAACAGTGACGGGTAACACCGCGCTGAAGATGCCGGCACCCACCATCCGGTTTACGGCCCACCCCCAGAATGCAAACGCGCTGAGCGGCGAGAGCCACACCTTCAGCGCCGAGGCACAGGCCAGCAATGGTGCGGCGGTGAGCTGCCAGTGGTACCTGGCGGACATGGACGGAGCGAACCGGGAGGATCTGGGCACCGGCGGCAGCGTGACGGTGAGCAAAACCATTACCGAAGCCGAGAAACAATACAAGGTGTGGTGCGAGGCAAGCGCGAAGGGCGCGGCGCCGGTAAAGTCGGACGAAGCGACCCTGACCGTGCGCCAACCGGTGGACCTGAGCGGCACCGTGACCGACCGGGACGGCGCGCCGGTGCAGGGCGCCGAAGTGACCGTGACGGACAAGAGCGGCAACGAGGCCGGCAAGCCCACCACCGATGCGGACGGCAAGTGGACCATCCCCGGCGTACCGGCGGGCGAGTATGAGGTGACCGTGACCTTCCCGGACGGGAGCACCGCCACGGGCAGCGTGACCGTGAACCCGGACGGCAGCGTGAGCGGCAGCACCGACCTACAGCAGCCGCAAAAAGCGGACATCATTTTTGACAAACACCCGGCCGGCGGCAGTGTGCCCAGCGGCGGCAGCTACACCTTCAGCGCCCAGGCCCACGCGGAGAACGGCAAGCCGGTGAGCTACAACTGGTACCTGGCGGGCCACGCCCCCGGCGACAAGGAGTACACCGAGGCGGCCCCTCAGCACCTGGGCAGCGGAGCCAGCGTTACGCTGGATAACAAGAACACCGGAACCAACGCAAACTACACCTACACGGTGTGGTGTGTGGCTTCGGCCGCCGGCGCGCAGGATACCCCCAGCAACAAGGCCGCGCTGGCGGTGCTGCACACCAGCACGGCGGGCGGCACCGTGACGGACGAAGCCGGCGCGCCGGTGCAGGGCGCCGAGGTGACCGTGAAGGACCAAGACGGCAAGGAATATGGCCCGGCCACTACGGATCAGGACGGCGGGTGGACCATTCCCGGCGTGCCGGACGGCAGGTATGACGTGGTGGTGAAGTTCCCGAATGGCGGCGGAGAGGTGGTAAAACCGGATGTGACCGTGCCCATGGAGGGCGGCACGAGCGGCGACGTTGTAAAACCGGGGCAGGGGGGCTTTCGCATTGCAGGCCAGCCCCAGGCCGTGACGGTGGCGAAGAACGAGCCCGCCCGCTTTGCGGTGCAGGTAACGGCGGTAACGGGTACCCGGCTTACCTACCAGTGGTACAAGAATACCCAAAATTCAAACCAGGGCGGCACCCCGATCGACGGGGCGGCCGAGGCCGCCTACGCGCCCGGCACCGGCAGCGCGGGCGTGAGCTACTACTACTGCGTGGTGAGCGCAGGCGGCGTGAGCAAGAGCTCGGCCGCGGCGGCCCTTACCGTGCAGGACAACGCCCCGCAACCCACCGCCACCCCGGGCGGCGGCCAGGGCGAGGTCCCCGCGCCCACCGCCGCACCGACCCCCGCGCCCACCCCGGCTGCCACCAAGGGGCCCGGGGCAAAACCCACCCCCCGGCCGACCGCTGCGCAGGGCGAGGGTGAAAGCGAGGGCGAAGGCGGCGCCGGCGGCAAAAGCGAAGGCACCGAAAACCAGGGCGGCGGCGCAGCCCCCGGCACAGCCGGCGGCCAGAGCGGCGGCAGCGACGGCACGGTGCCCGGCAAGCTGGAGGGCGGGGTGATCGTGCTGGCACCGGCTGGCGGCCAGAGCGGCGGCACGGGCAGCGCGGGCGAAAACGGCGACAGCCAGAGCGGCGCGAGCCAAAACGGCACCGGAACAGGCGGCCAGACCCTGGTGAAGACCCACAGCCAGCTTGTGGCCGAGGTGGGCCAGGGCCGGGTGATCGTGACCGTGAGCGAATTTGAGGGCAAGCGCATGGCGGCCATCGGCGATACACAGGGCCTGATCAACGCGGCGCTGAGCCCCGAGCAGAAGCGGCAGGTGGACGCGGGCGAGACCATTGAGCTGCGGCTGGATGTGAAGCAGCTGGAAGGGCAGGCGCCCGGGGCCGACCGGGCGCTGATCGAGCAGGAGCTGCGGCAGCCGGGCGAGAGCCTGCCGGCGCTGACCCTGGGCGCTTACCTGGATATCTCGCTGTACATGCGGGTGGGCCAGGGCGACTGGTCGCCGGTGCCCACGCTGGACGGCGAGGTGCAGATCGTGATGGATCTGCCGGAGGAGCTGCGGGGCCTGGAAGCCGATTTCTACGTTTTGCGGGCACACGGGGGCGCGAGCGACCTTTTGCCCGATGAGGACCAGGACCCGGCCACGGTGACCATCCACACCGGGCGGTTCAGCACCTATGCCATCGCATATCTGCTGCGCAAAACGGGGTGCGGCCTGTGCGGCATGTGCCCCGCCCCGCTGGGCGTGTGCGTGTTCCTGTGGCTGCTGCTGGTGGCGGTACTGGCGGCGGGCGGCGCCTGCCTGTGGTACTTTGTGCGGAAAAAACGCGGATAAAAAAGAGCAGGGCCGGGAGGGGCAGCCGAATGGCAGCCCCTCCCGGCCCTGCCGCCTGTAAAAAGGAAACATGAAAAAACTCCCCCGGCGAAAGGCCGGGAGAGAGGCGGGCACCGTGTGCGGGCTGCGGAGGGATCACTCACCGATCCACCCGGGGAAAAAGGAGGCCAGGTCCTGGGTGACGCCGCCCTCGTAAATGCTTACCTGCATCGGCTGGCCCTCGCCGCCCAGGTAGCCGACAAGCTGCCCCTGGCCCAGCCAGCCGCCGGTGGAGACCGAGAGCTGCCACAGACCGGCGTACAGGCAGCAGAAGGCGCCGTGGTTCACCACGATAAAATTGCCCAGTGAGGGGGAGGAGGACGCCAGCACCACCAGACCGTCGGTCATGGAAAAGACGGGCGTGCCCTTGGCCGCCTCGATGAGAACAGGGGGGTAGGCGCCGGTTTCATCCGGGCCGGTTTGCCGGTAGCTGTGATTGTGGCTGGGAACCGGGTACAGCAGCGGGCCGACGGCGGAGAGCCCGCTTTGAAAGGCGAGCGCCGCCTGGGCCTGCTCGTCGGTGACAGGGGCAAAGGCCTGCAGGTCGACGCCGTTTTGTTCGGCCCAGCGCTCGTGCCCGGCCCTGGCCTGCTGTACCAGCGCCGGGTCGTCGGCGTGCTGTTCCTCCCCGGCCGGCGGTGAGGCTGCGGGGGAAGAAAGGCCCTGCTCTTCAAAGAAGTGGAAAAACTGCTGCAGGGAGCGGGAGCCGTAGACCGCGTGCCGCTGGTCGAAGGCCGTCAGCTCTGCCACCCGCTGCTCGTAGGCGGCGTCCAGCTGTTTTTTAAACTTGTCGGGCACCAGGGCGGAATCGCCGGCCTCCCTGCGGGCCGCGTCCAGCTGGGCGATGGTGTGGGTAAGTTGGTCACGGTAGGTGGCCCCGGCGGCCTGGGGCGCCCCGGCGGCAGCAGGCGCGGGGGCGGGATCCGCCAGCACCGCGCAGGCGGCAAGCAGGGCGAACGCCACGGCCAGCGCCGCCGGCGCAGTGCCGGGCTTTTTGTAGCGCAGCACCTGCTTTACCCGGGCCTTGACAGCGGTCTCGCCAAAGGCGAGCGGGGTGGAAAGACCCGGCTGCGGGCCGGCCGCGAACTGCAGCAGGCTCTGGCTGTAATCCGCCTTTACCCCGCTGCCCAAGGCGCCCAGCACCGCCTGGTCGCAGGCGGCCTCGATGTCTGCCAAAAGGCATTTGTAACCCATCCAGACCCAGGGGTTCCACCAGTGCAGGCACACGGCCAGGCTGAACGCCAGCTTGAACCAGGGGTCGCCGCGGCGCAGGTGCGTGCGCTCGTGCAGCAGGATGTATTCACGCTGGGGGCCGGAGAGCCCGGCGGGCAGGTAGATGCGGGGCCGCAGGAAGCCCAGCACAAAGGGCGCGGCCACACAGGCGCCGGTGTAAACGCCATCTTGGGTTTTGTAGGCAAAGCGCACCCGGCGGCGCAGCAGCCCATAGCGGGCCAGGCCGACCGCAAGGCAAAAAGCCGTGCCGCCCAGCCACAGCCTGACCAAAAGGGGCGCGTAGGTGCCGCCCAGGGTGCGGGCGGGGTAGAGCTTGCCGTCCCACCGGGTAAAAGCCGCATATTCAAATTCCAGCCCGGGGATCTTGCGGGGCTGCGCCCCGGCCGCCACCGCGTATTCAAATTCCGGCGTGCCGCTCACAGCGGCCTCGTATTCGCCCACCAGGCTGTCGGTGACACGCGACCCGGTGAAATACTGCTGCACCGGCTTTAAAGCGTACACGCTGAGGGGGGAGGGAAAGCTGAGGGGAATGAGAAAGCGAAGCAGCACCACCCCCCAAAGCAGCGCGCACACCCGCCGGGGCGCCTTGAACAGGCCCAGCACAAAGTTCAGCAGCGCCACCAGCGCCAAGGCCACGGTGCCCTGAAGGGTGAGGGTGACCAAAACGCGAAAAATCGAGGACCAGTTCATTTTTGCCCCTCCCGATACCGGTCGATCATTGCCTGGATCTCGTCCGCCTCCTGCGGGCTGATGCCCTTCTGGTTCAGAAAGGCCGCCACAAAGCCGGGCAGGCTGCCCCCGAAGGCCCGGTCCACCACCTGGGCGCTCTCCTGCTTTTGCACCTCGTTTTCCTTGACCAGGGCGGTGACAAGGGCGCTTTCGTTTTGCAGCACACCCTTGTTGCACAGGTTTTTCAGCACGGTGTAGGTGGTGCTTTTTTTCCAGCCCAGCTCGGCGGCCGCCAGTTTGACCAGCCGGCCGCTGGCCACCGGCTCGTGCCGCCACACCAGCTGGGCAAAACGATACTCGCTGTCGCCCAGATGCAGTTCCATGCAAAGCGCCTCCCTCTTGTTGGTCTAATACGATAGACCTTTCCCGCTTTTAGTCTAACAGGTTAGACCAAAACTGTCAAGCCCGCGGCGCAAAAATGCTTTTTGGGGGAGGGCGGGGGCGCCGCTGCGGCCTTTGCGGCGGGAGAGAGCTTTGCCTGCAGCCGGGTTGAACGCCAGCGTCCGGGATGCTATACTGTGCACAGGAAACTGTTTTGAAGGCGTTGGCGCAGGGGGAAAGGAAGGATAAAATGATCCCAGTGAGAAGCTATTTCAGGATGCTGGCCGTGCTGGAGGAAAAGGAAAAGCACACGGATATCCCGGTCACTGTGGGGATCCTGCTGGCGGACGCGCGGCAGGAATTTTGTGAAAAGCACATCCTGAATTACATCGAGGAATACAATTTCCGCCTGGGCAAGCTGCTGGATCTGTATCTGCCGGGCTACTACCCGGGCTGTTACCCGGAAAAGCCCCTGTTCAAGCTGAACGCCAGCGGCCATAACTTTTCCCCCATGGATTACGGCGAGGCGCGCATCGAGCTTCAAAAAGAGGGGCTGGTGCTGCCGGAGCGCACGCTTTTGATCCTTGCGGAATACCGGAACGGCAGGCTGCGGATGAAGGAAAAGAAAACGATTGTGATCGACCTGGAAAGAGAGTACAGCGAAAAAAAGATCGACTCGGTGAACGGGCTGATCAGCCAGCTTGCCGAAATTTCCAGAAAGACGACGGAATACGAGGCGTTCCGAAAAAAGTATTACGCCCAGAAAAAGGGCGCCTCGGTGCTGCATTTCATCAAGGCGAAGCTGCCGGGGGCCCTTTGGGATATGGCGGCGAAAAGGTTATGAGGGCAGGAAACCACAGCGGCCGGGCACACGCATTGCGCGTGCCCGGCCGCTGTGGTTCCTGTTATAAAGCGAAAGAGGGTCAGCTGTTTTTTGTGAACACGGCGAAGCCGAAGGGGTCTACCTCGGCCGGCCGGCCGAACACCTGCACGGTGAGCAGGCGGGGGGTGCGGTTGAGCACGACCTCGGCGGTGTGGGCGCGGCCGCAGCGGCGGTAGTGCAAAAGGCCCCCCTGCGCCGCCACCAGCTCGAACGAGCCATTTTTAAAGGCATCGCACTCGCGGCGGTATTGGGCCAGGCGGCGCAGCACCGGGCGCACCCGGTATTCGGGGGAGTCCCACTCGAAATAAGCGCGGTTGAAGGGGTCGCGGTAACCCTGCATGGCCACCTCGTCGCCGTAATAGATGCTGGGCACGCCCGGCAGGGTGAAGATCATGGCGTAGGCCAGGCGCAGCAGGCGCACGCCCTGGTCGTATTGGCCGCGGGGAAGCCGCCGGCCGCTCTGCCAATAACGGTCGCGGCCTTCGGACGGCTCGTCGGCGAGGGCGGTGAGCGCGCGCTCGGTGTCGTGGGTGCTGAGGAAGTTCATGGCCGCGTGCAGCGCCGGCGGGGGATAGTGCTCGCAGATGGCCAGCAGGTCCTCGGCCACCTGCTCGGCGGGGCGGCCCTTGATAAAGGCCAGGGCGGCGCTGCGGAAGGGGTAGTTCATCACCCCGTCGAGCCCCTTGCCCAAAAGGTAGGTGCGGCGCACGCCGTAGGCCTCTTTGGTGGTGGCGTCCTCCCACACTTCGCCCAAAAGATATTTGTCGGGGCCGTGGGCCTTGACCGCCCGGCGGATGGCGCGGATAAAGTCGTCGGGCAATTCGTCGGCAACGTCCAGCCGGAAGCCGCTGGCCCCCAGCGAGAGCCAGGTGTCGATCACGCCGCCCTTGCCGCAAATGAACTCCCGGTAGGCCGGGTCGTTCTCGTTGACCTCGGGCAGGGTGTCGAAGCCCCACCAGCTGCGGTAGCCGCAGGGGTAATGGGGGCTGAAATCGTACCAGGAGCGGTAGGGGCTTTGGGGGTCGTGGTAGGCGCCGCCCCAGCCGTAGCGGCCCTCCTTGTTGAAATACACGCTGTCGGACCCGGTGTGGCTGAACACGCCGTCCAGGATGATGCGGATGCCCTGGCGCTTCGCCTCGGCGCACAGGCGCGCGAAATCCTGGTTTGTGCCCAGCAGCGGGTCGGCCTTGAGGTAATCGGCGGTGTTGTAGCGGTGGTTTGCGTGGGCCTCGAAGATGGGGTTCAGGTAAAGCCAGGTGACGCCCAGGCCGGCAAGGTAGGGCAGCTTTTGCCGGATGCCCTCAAAATCGCCGCCGAAATAGTCCATATTCAGCTGGCCGCCGTTTTCGTTGGGCCAAAAATAAGGCTCGCCGTGCTTGTTTTCCCGGTAGACCCGGTCGGCAAAGGGCAGGGGCTTGTTCGGCACGCCCTCGCAGAAGCGGTCCGGAAAGATCTGATACAGCACCCCGCCCTGAAATTCGGCCGGGGTCTCGAAATCCGGCTCGTAGACCGTGAGCTGCCAGGGGTCGGCGGCCACCCAACTGACCACCGCCTCGCCCCTGGGGCCGCGGTAGAGCTTGCGGAAGTCGGAATAGAGGTCGAAGTAGTAAAAGTACAGGCCGGGCGCGGGGGCGCGCAGCGAGAGGGAAAAATGGTTCACGTCCTCCACGCAGCCCTCGAACTGCATGCGGTATTCGGCGGGCGCGCCGCCGTCCGGCGTGAGGACCAGCCGTGGCTCCACAAAGCCGTAACGGCTGGGGATGGTGAGCGAAAAGCGCACCCGCCGCCCGGAACGCACGGCGCCAAAAGGGCTTTTATAAGCGGGATCCAGGCTGTTGTACAGATGGTCCAAGCAAAATCGCTCCTTGCTGAATTGACTTTGAAAGAACGGAAAGGCCCCCGGGCGGCCGCACAAGCCCGCCCGGGGGCAGAAAGGCTGAAGATCAGCGGACGGGATGGGTGCCCCAGATGTTGTTGGCGTAATCGGTGACCGAGCGGTCGGCGCTGAACACGCCGCTGCCCGCGATGTTGGCAAGGCTCATGCGGTTCCACTTTTCGCGGTCGGCATAGAGCTTCTGCACGTCCTCCTGGGCGCGGCGGTAGTCCACAAAATCGGCCATGACCATGTAGGGGTCGCTGGTGCGTAGGTTGTTCACGATCTCGTGGAAATCCTCGCCGTTCCAGCCCTTTTCCAAAAAGCTGAGTACCCGCAGGGCGGTTTCGTCGCGGTTCGCGAACATGCTGGGATGGTAGCCCATGGCCTTGAGGGCGTCGACCTCGTGGGTGAGCATGCCGAAGATGATCTCGTTTTCCTTGCCCGCGGCGTCGGCGATCTCCACATTGGCGCCGTCCAGCGTGCCCAGGGTGATGGCGCCGTTGAGCATGAACTTCATGTTGCCGGTGCCGCTGGCCTCGGTGCCCGCAAGGCTGATCTGCTCGCTCACCTCGCTGGCGGGCATGAGCCGCTCGCTGGTGGTGACGTTGTAGTCCTCGAGGTAGACCACCTGCAGCTTTTCGCGCACGGCGGGGTCGGCGTCGATCAGCTCGCCCAGCTTGCAGATCAGGCGGATCATCTGTTTTGCCATGTAGTAGCCGGGAGCCGCCTTGGCGCCGAAGATGTAGGTCTTGGGGGTAAAGGCGGCGTTCGGGTTTTCTTTCAGGTACAGGTACTGGGCGGCGATGTTCAGCGCGTTCAGGTGCTGGCGCTTGTACTCGTGCATGCGCTTGACCTGGCAGTCGAAGATGCTGCCGGGATCGATGATCTGGCCGGTGACGCGGTGCAGGTGGCTTGCAAACTCGATCTTGTTGTCGCGCTTGACCTGCTCGAGGGCCTGCAGCACCGACTTGTCGGCGCTGAATTTGTTCAGCCGGGCGAGCTGCGAGGCGTCGTGCTTGAAGCCGTCGCCGATGGTCTCGCACAAAAGGTTTGTGAGCCGGGGATTCGAGGCCAGCAGCCAGCGCCGGTAGGCGATGCCGTTGGTCACGTTTTTGAAGGCCTGGGGCTTGTAAAGGTAGTAGTCGTGGAAGACGCTGTCCTTGATGATCTCGCTGTGCAGCTTGGACACGCCGTTGATGGAGTGGCACACGTAGCAGCAGATGTTGGCCATGCGCACCTGATTGTCGCCCAAAATGGCCATGTAGTCGATCTTGCCCTTGTCGCCGGGGAAAGCCTTTTCAAAGTCGGCCCGGCAGCAGCGGTCCAGCTCTTCCAGAATGGAGTAGATGCGGGGAAGGGTGGTGCGGAAGATATCCACATTCCACTTTTCCAGCGCCTCGCTCATAACGGTGTGGTTGGTGTAGGCAAAGGTGCGGCGGCAGATATCGAACGCTTTGGCCCAGCCGTAGCCGCACTCGTCCAGCAGAACGCGCATGAGCTCGGGGATGGCCAGGGTGGGGTGGGTGTCGTTCAGCTGGATGGCCGCCTTCTCGGGCAGGGTGTCGAGGCTGCCGTACTGGGCCAGGTGGTTCTGGCAAATGTCGCCAATGGAGGCGGCGGAGAGGAAATACTGCTGGCGCAGCCGCAGGATCTTGCCCTCCATGTGGTTGTCGTTGGGGTACAGGATCTTGCTGATGAGCTCGGCCGAGGCGTTTTTGGTGATGGCGCTGCCGTATTCACCGGCGTTGAAGCTCTTCATGTCGAAATCCGGCGCTTTGGCCTGCCACAGGCGCAGCTTGGCCACGCCCTGCCCGTCGTACCCGGCCACATACATGTCGCTGGGAACGGCGATGACGCTGTTGTAGTTTTTGTGGGTGACGTGGTGGAAGGTGCCCTCCCAGGCTTCCTCGATCTCGCCGTCGAACTTGATCTCGATGCTCTGGTCCGGGTGGCTTTTGAGCCAGACCTGGCCCCCGGGCAGCCAGTTGTCGGCCTTTTCCTGCTGCCAGCCGTCCACGATTTTCTGTTTGAAGATGCCGTACTCGTACAGGATGGAATAGCCGGTGCCCGCGATGCCAGTGGTGGCCATGCCGTCCAGATAGCAGGCGGCCAGGCGGCCAAGGCCGCCGTTCCCAAGGCCCGCGTCCGGCTCTTCCTCGTAGATGCTGTCGAGCTTGATGTCGGCGTCGGCCAAAACGGCGGAGGCGATCTCGGCAAGGCCCAGGTTGAACAGGCTGCTTTTCAGGCTGCGGCCCATGAGGAATTCCATGCAGAGGTAATAGACCTGCTTGGTGCCGGTGCCGTAGGCCCGGCTTTGGAAGCGCTTGTGCTGATCGCTCATCATGCGGCGGGTGAGCAGGGCAAGCACCCGGTAGATCTGCTGGTTCGAGGCCAGCTCCAGGGTGATGCCGTATTCGCTGTTCAGTTTTTCTTTGAGCAGCTTTTCAAATTCCTTTTTGGTGTATTTGGTCAAAACTGTGTTCTCTCCCTCTCAAGTCAAGATTTATCCGGCTTCACCCGCCGCCCCTGGGGCCGCGGGTGCGCAAAAAGCGGGGCAGGGCGCACCGTGCGCCGACATACGAAACCATTGTAACAAGTTTTGCCGGACGTTTCAAGGAAAAAACGGGTTTCCGGGAAGCGGTTCGGGGGCAAACAACAGAAAAAGCAACGAAATTTCAAAAAATGGGGGTTTTCTGTATCAACCGTTTATACTATAATGGAGTAGACAGCAGTAACGAGGGCGCCCCCGGGGGCCTTCTGCCGATAGAATTTTGAAATGGAGAGAAGAACGTCATGCCTGCCAACAAAATAAAGCTGACCGTATGCGGGTCCAGTTACATTGTTTCCACCACCGACCGGGAGGAGTATGTGCAGGGGCTGGCCGAACGGCTGGACCACGATATGAACGAGCTGATGATCCAGAACCCGTCGGCCAGCGTGGCCGCCAGCGCCATCATTACGGCGCTGGGGTACCTGGACGAGCTGAAAAAGAACGCCGAGGGCGCGGACAATATGCGCTCGCAGATCAAGGACTACCTGGAGGACGCCGCGAAGGCAAAGCTGGCCGCCGAGGAGGCCCGCCGCGAGGTGGACCGGCTGCAGCGCGAGGTGCAGCGCCTGCGGGGGAGCCGCGCATGACGGCAGGCCCGAAGAAAATGGAGATCCTGGCCCCCGCGGGGGACGGGGAGGCTTTGCGCGCCGCTGTTTTCAGCGGCGCACATGCTGTTTATCTGGGGTTAAAGCAATTCAGCGCCCGCCGCACGGCGGGTAATTTTACGCCTGAAGAGCTGGCCGGGGCGACGGCCTTTTGCCACGCCCGGGACGTGAAGGTGTATGTGGCGGTGAACACCACCTTGTGGCCCGGGGAGCTGGCCGCCGCAGCGGACTGCGTGCGCGCCGCCGCCGAGGCCGGGGCGGACGCGCTGATTGTGCAGGACCTGGCGGCGGCGGCCCTGGCGCGCCGGATGGCGCCGGGGCTTTTGCTGCACGGCTCGACCCAGATGAGCGTGCACAGCCCCGCGGGCGTGCGGCAGCTGGCGGCCATGGGCTTTTCGCGGGTGGTGCTGGCGCGGGAGCTGAGCCTTGCCGAGGTGCGGGCCATTGCGCAGGACAGCCCCATTGAGCTGGAGGTGTTCGTGCACGGCGCGCTGTGCATGTCGGTTTCCGGGCAGTGCTACATGAGCGCCTTTTTGGGCGGGCGCAGCGGCAACCGGGGCGGCTGCGCCGGGCCCTGCCGCCTGCCCTTTGCCGCCGACGGCTCGGGGGCGGCGCACCTGTCGCTGAAGGACCTGTGCGCGGTGGCGAGCCTGCCCCAGCTTGCGGGGGCGGGGGTGGCCAGCGCCAAGATCGAGGGGCGGCTGCGGGGCCCCGAATACGTGGCCGCGGCGGTGCACGCCTGCGGCGAGAGCCTGGCGGGCCGCCCCTGGGACGAGGCGCTGCTGCAGGATGTGTTCTCCCGCTCGGGCTTTACAAACGGATATCTGGCCGGGCGAATGGACGGCAGCATGTTTGGGGTGCGCACGCCGGAGGACACGGCGGCCAGCCGTGCGGCCCTGCCCGCGGTGCGCGGGCTGTACCGGCGCGAGCGCCAGGCGGTGCCGGTGCATTTTACGGCGGTGTGCGAGGCCGAGGGGGTCAAGCTGACCGCGCGGGACGAGGCGGGCAACATTGCCATTGTATACGGGGGGGAAACGCCCCTGCCCGCCGAGCGGGACCAGCGCCCCGCCATTCAAAAGGCGCTGGAAAAGACCGGCGGCACCCCTTTTTATGCCGCTGAGATCCGGGTGGAGGGCGAGCCGGGCTACCTGCCGGGGGCCGTGTGGAACGAGCTGCGCCGTGCCGCGCTGGAAAAGCTGCTGCAAAAGCGCGAGGCGCCCCGGCCGCTGACCTGCGCCGCGCCAAGGCTGCCGGCCGCCGCGCACCACCCGTGCCGGGCGGGGCTGCCGCTGTGGGCGCGGTTTGAAGCCTGGGAGCAGGCCCCCGCCGAGTGGCTGCCGCGGCTGGAGGGGTTCATCCTGCCCATTGCCGAGGCGGAAAGGGTGCCCGCCGCGCTGCGGCAAAAGGCGGTGCTGGAATTGCCCCGCGCGGAGTTCGGCGCTATGGAGGCGGCGGTGCAAAAGCAGATCGGGGCCACCCGCGGACTGGGCTTTCAGGGCTACCTTGCCCAGAACCTTGCGCACTTTGAGCTGGCGAAGGGCCTGCCGCTCTACGGCGGCTTTGGGCTGAACATCACAAACCCCCTGGCCGCCGAGGAATACCGCAGGCTGGGCCTGAAAGCGCTGACCGTGCTGCCCGAGCTGCCCCTTGCCGAGATGGAGGCGCTGGAGCCGGGCATTCCCACCTGGGCGCTGGTGTACGGCCATATGCCCCTGATGATGACCCGGGCCTGCCCGCTGCACAATGTGACCGACTGCACCCGATGCGAAAAACAGGGCGTTCTGACCGACCGCAAGCGCCGCAAGTTCCCGGTGCGGTGCGGCGGCGGGGTGCGCCAGATCTACAACCCGGTGCCCCTTTACATGGGCGAGCGGCTGGGCGAGGTGCCCGCGGATGCGGGCCTTGCCCTGTTCACGCTGGAAACCAGGGCCGAGGCTGCGAAAGCGCTGGAGCTGCTGGCAGCCCGCGCCCCCTGGCCGGGCGAATTTACCCGGGGCCTTTATTACAAGCCCGCCCCCTGAGCGGGCGGCGAGAGAAAGGAAACACAAGATGCAGGTGAAATTCAAACTGACCCGGCCGGGCGCCAAGGCCCCGGCCTACGCAACCCCCGGCTCGGCCGCGGCGGACCTGTGCGCGGTGCTGGACGAGCCCCTGGACCTTGCGCCCATGAGCCGGGCCATGGTGCCCACGGGCGTTGCCATTCAGCTGCCGGGGCCGGAATACGTGGCACTGGTGTGCGCCCGCAGCGGCCTTGCCATCAAGCGGGGGCTGACCCTCTCGAATGGGGTGGGGGTGGTGGACTCGGACTACCGGGGCGAGATGCAGGTGGGCCTTGTGAACCTGGGCCCCGAGACCTATACCATCCAGCCGGGCGAGCGGATCGCGCAGCTGATGATCCTGCCGGTGGCGCAGGCGGCGTTCCGGCAGGCAGAAACACTGGACGGGACGGAACGGGGCGAGGGGGGCTTTGGCTCCACCGGCCGGCTGTGAAGGATGTTCAACAAAACTTATAAATCGGAAGGGAACATAGTACCATGAAACGCACCCTGCTTCTCTGCTTTTTTATTTTGTCCGGCATTATTCTGGGAGCCATGATCGCCAGCCTGTGCGCCGGGGTGCCGGCGCTGGCCTGGCTGGCGTTTTGCAAGAGCATCAGCTTTCACCCGGTGCTGGATCTGAGCGTGGTGAGCCTGGATCTGGCGTGCACCATGGGCATCAGCGTGGCGCAGATCATCACCATCAGCCTGGCGATCTTTTTGTACGGCCGCACCCGCATTTAAAGGGGCGGCGCGCCCTGCGGGGCGGATTTTGAAATAAACCAAAGGAGCGTTTCGTTATGTCATTGATCCTGGCTTCCGGCAGCCCGCGGCGCAAGGAGCTGCTGGCGCTTATTACGCCCGAGTACACGGTGCTGCCCAGCGATTTTGACGAGAGCGCCCTCACGGCGCCCACCCCCCGGGAGCTGGCCCTGGCCCTGGCCCGGGGCAAGTGCGGGGCGGTGGCCGCCCTGCGCCCGGGCGATACGGTGCTGGGGTGCGACACGGTGGTGGAATTTGGCGGCCGGGTGTTCGGCAAGCCAAGGGACAAGGAGGACGCGCGGCGCATGCTGACCGCGCTTTCCGGCGCGGACCACTGGGTGCACACCGGCGTGTGCCTGCGCCGGGGGGAGCGGGAGCTGTGCGAGACCGCCAGCACGCGGGTGCGGTTTTATCCTATCCCGGCGGCGGAGCTGGAGGCGTATCTTAACACCGGCGAGCCCTACGACAAGGCGGGCGGTTACGGCATCCAGGGCCGCGCGGCCCTGTTTTGCGAAGAGATCGAGGGCTGTTACTACAATGTGATGGGCCTGCCGGTCTCGCGGGTGGCGCGAATGCTGAAAAATTTTGAATAAATTGAGAAAAATAGCGCGGGGCCGTTGAGAAACCCGTGCGGCGCGGTTATAATAATAGGGTATAATTTTGCCAAAACGCCAATTGAATATAGAGAGTGGATAAAAGGAGAGAATCGGATATGTTCAGCAAAGACATCGGGATCGACCTGGGCACCGCCAATACGCTGGTCTACCTGCGGGGCAAGGGGATCATTATGCGGGAGCCCAGCGTGGTGGCCGTGGATACAAAGACCGACGACGTGCGCAGCGTGGGCCACGAGGCCAAGGCCGTGATCGGCCGCACCCCGGGCAGCATCGTGGCGGTGCGCCCGCTCAAGGACGGCGTGATCGCCGACTTTGACATTACCGCCAACATGCTGAGCCGGTTTATCAAGAAGGTGTGCGGCAACAGCATGTTCTTCCGCCCCCGGGTGGTCATCTGCATCCCGTCCGGCGTGACCGAGGTGGAGCGCCGCGCCGTGAAGGAAGCCAGCCTGAAGGCGGGCGCGCGGCAGGTGAGCGTGATCGAGGAGCCAATGGCCGCGGCCATTGGGGCCGGGCTTCCCATCAGTGAGCCCTCGGGCAGCATGGTGGTGGACATTGGCGGCGGCACCAGCGAGGTGGCGGTGATCAGCCTGGGGGGCATTGTGGCCAGCCGCAGCGTGCGGGTGGGCGGCGACGAGTTCGACCAGAGCATCATCGCTTACATCAAGCGCAAGTACAACCTGCTGATCGGCGAGCGCACCGCGGAGCAGATCAAGATCGAGATCGGCTCGGCCTACGAGCTGGATCAGGAGACCAGCATGGAGATCAAGGGCCGCAACCTGGTGGACGGCCTGCCCAAGAACATCACCATCCACTCGGAAGAGGTGCGCGAGGCGCTGGACGAGAGCCTGCAAAAGATCGTGGACGCCATTAAGGAAACCCTGGAACGCACCCCGCCGGAGCTCTCGGCCGACATCATTGACCATGGCATTATGCTGACCGGCGGCGGCGCGCTGCTGCGCGGGCTGAACCAGCTGGTGCAGCGGGAGACCGGCATTGACGTGCATGTGGCCGAAAGCCCGCTGGACTGCGTGGCCATCGGCACCGGGTCGGTGCTGGATCACCTGGACCTTTTGGGCGACGTGCTGGACGACGATTCGTCGCATTTCTGAAAAGCAGCGGGGGAGGAGCGGCTGCGCCGGCTGCCGTGAGGGCGGCGCGCGGCGCGCCCGGGCCCCGTTCCCGTTACCCCGGCGCGGGCGGCAGCTTCGCCGCCCGCGCTTTTTTCGCCGCAGGACCACAACGTTTGCAAGCGAGGTGAGCGCAGGGCAGTGAAAGACTTTTTTTACACCAAAAAATTCAAGATCATGGTGGCGGTGGCGGTGCTGCTGGCCGGCATGATGGCCTGGGCCGGCGCCAACGGGCGGCTCACCAGCGCGCCGCAGGAGATATTGAGCGCCGTTGCAATGCCCTTTCAAAAGGCGGCGCAGCTGCTGGGCGGCGGCATTGACGGGCTGATGGACAAATACGCCCGGATCGACGAGATCATTGCCGAGAACGAGCGCCTGACCGAGGAAAACCGCCAGCTGCGGGAGCAGATGGTGGATTACGACCGCGTTAAGACCGAGAACCAGGCCTTCCAGGATCTGCACAAGATCGAGGCCGACAACCCCCAGTTCGTTTATGCCTCGGCCAATGTGATCGGCCGCGACCCGCTGGAGCAGTTCGGGGGCTTTACCATTGACCAGGGCACCGTGAACGGGGTGGAAACCGGGGACGTGGTGATCAGCGACGATGGCTACCTGGTGGGCCGGGTGCTGGACGCGGGCCCGGTATCCAGCAAGGTGATGACCATTTTGCAGCCGGGCTCGTATGTGGCGTGCCTGGTGAGCCGCACCCGCGACAGCGGCAACCTGAACGGCGACGCGGCCTATGCGGCCGCGGGCCGGTGCGTGCTGGAAAACCTCTCGCGGGATACGCTGGCCGTGGTGGGCGACGAGATCATCACCACCGGCCTGGGGGGGGAATTCCCCCCAAACATCCGGGTGGGGACCGTGGCGGAGCTGGTGCCCGAGGAGAGCGGCAAATCCGCCATTGCGGTGATTGAGCCGGGGGCGAATGTGAACAGCATCAAGCATGTGTTTGTGATCACCGATTACCAGAGCTGAAAGGGGGACTGGGCCCGTGACCTCGCGCACAAAGCGGAATTTACGCCTGACGGCCAAGTGGACCCTGTACCTTGTGATCCTGCTGGTGGCCCTGACCGGCCAGACCACGCCCGGCTTTTTGACCATTGGGCAGGTGCGGCCGATCTTTATTTTGCCGGTGTGCCTGGCGGTGGCAGTGTATGAGGGCGAGTACGCCGGGGCCTTTTTCGGCGCGGTGGGCGGCCTTTTGTGGGATTATGCCGCCGGCCGGGTGGCCGGGCTGCTGGCCCTGGGGCTGATGGCGGTGTGCTTTGCGGCCGCCATTCTGGTGCAGCTGTACCTGCGCACCAACGCCATGAACTTTATTTTGGTGAGCGGCTGCGCCTGCCTGCTGATCACCGGCGTGGATTTTTTGTTCTATTACCTGATGCCCGGCTATGCGGGCGCCGCGCAGCGGTATTTTGGCGTGGTGCTGCCCATGACCGTGTTTACCGCGGCCCTTTCGCCCCTGGCGCTGGCGGCGGTGCGCGGGGTGTGGCGCCGCATGAACCCGGAGGACTAGCCCATGGATCAAAAAAGTGTGTTCCGCCGCGTGGGCGGCCTGATCGTCATCACCGTTCTGGTGCTGGTGGGCTTTGTGCTGCGCCTGGTGCAGTTTCAGCTGGTGCAGGGCGAAGACCTGCTGGCCCAGGCGCAGGCGGTGACCAATTACAAGTTCCGCATCACCGCCGCCCGGGGCGACATTGTGGATCAGTACGGGCGCAGCCTTGCCACCAACGCCTCGGGCTATAACCTGGCACTGAACAAGCTCATGCTCACGGGCGGAGTGAACGACATGCTGCGGGAGCTCATTGAAATATTGCAGGCCAGCGGCGACAGCTGGAACGACACCGTGCCCATCAGCGCGCCGGAAAACGGCGGCTACAGCTTTACGGACGGGGAAGACGCGGCGGCGCACAAGCGGCTGGAAAACCTGAAAAAGAACCTGGGCCTGCAGCAGTACGCCACCGCCGACCAGGTGATGGCCGCGATGGTGAAGCGCTACGCGCTGGAGGAATGCGAGCCCGGGTGGCAGCGCATTTTGGGGGGCGTGCGCTACCAGATGGAGCTGGAGGAATTCAGCGAGAGCAACAACTTTGTGCTGGCCAAGGACGTGAGCGACCGCACGGTGGCCGTGGTGAAGGAGCGGGGGCTGACCTCGCGCGGGGCCGACATCACCGAGACCAGCTACCGGGTATACGAGGACGGCACCATTGCCCCGCACCTGCTGGGGGATCTGGGGCAGATCTTTGCCGAGGACTGGCGCGTGGTGGGCGAGGACGGCAGCGTGAGCTACCCCCTGCGGGACGCGGGCTACAAGATGAACGACCTGATCGGCCGCAGCGGCCTGGAAAAGGCGTGCGAGAGCCGCCTGCGCGGGGTGGACGGCACAAAGCAGGTGAGCCGCGACAAAAACGGCGTGATCGTTTCCAGCTCGGTGATCAAGGCGCCCCAGCCGGGCGACACGGTGGTTACAACGGTAAACAAGGATTTACAGAATACCTGCAACGAGGCGCTGGAAGCGCTGATCAAAAACCTGCAGGCCACCGCCGAGGAACATAAGGGCAAGGAGGCCACCAGCGGCGCGGTGGTGGTGATTGACGTGAAGACCGGGGGCATTTTGGCCATGGCCAATTACCCCAGCTACGATCTGAACCTGTACAGCACCCACTACACCCAGTACAGCCAGGACCCGAACCTGCCGCTGATCAACCGGGCGCTGCAGGGCCTTTATGAGCCGGGCTCGACCTTTAAGCCGGTGGTGGCGATCTCGGGCCTGGTGAACGGTCTGATTACCCCCGAGGATAAACCCGTGCGCTGCGGCGGGGCCCAGGCCTCCTATAATTTTTACGTGACCAGCAACGGCCCCCGGTGCGAGGGCATCGGCCACCGGGGCGGCGCAAGCCTGAACCTGTACGACGCGCTGATGTACAGCTGCAACACCTATTTTTACGATTTGGGCCGCCGCCTGGGCGTAGACACCATGGACGAGACCGCCCGGCAGATGGGCCTTGCCACCCTTACCGGCGTGGAGCTGCCCGAGGCCGCCGGCCGCCTGACCAGCACCGAGGATCAGAACTTCACCAAGGGCCTGGAGCTGATGGCGGCCATTGGCCAGGGCAACGCGGCGGTGACCCCGGTGCAGCTGGCCACCTATGCGGGCACGCTGGCAAACAAGGGCGTGCGCTACCAGACCCATTTGATCGCCGGTTATCAGGACACCAACACCGGCGAGATGCTGGAGAGCTTTGAGCCGGTGGTGGAAAGCCGGATCGAGGACAGCACCGGCATGTTTGACGCGGTGGAGCAGGGCATGGTGATGGCCGCAAGGAGCTATTCGGCCCTGCGGGATTACCCGCTGACCCTGGCGGCCAAGACCGGCAGCCCGCAGCGCGCCGAGGTATACGACCCGGTGCGGGGCTACCACTACCTGAACAGCGCCGCCATTGCTTACGGCCCGGTGGAGGACCCGCAGATCGCCATTGGCGCGATCATTGAGTACGGCGGCGGCGGCGCGAACCTGCTGCCGCTGGTGAAGGATATCTTCAACGCCTATTACTTTGAAAAGACGGGCGGTTTGCAGGCGGCCCAGGAGGGCGTGCTGCTGCCTTGACAGGACGTTATTTCCAAGCAAGGAAAAAACACCCAAATGCACAGCGAACGCGCAATTTTTGGCCTTTCTACACAAAATATGCCTTGCCTTATGGTTTTGCTTGTGATATTATGATAGCACGGGGGGAGTGTATGCCACTCCCCACCGTGTTGTTATATGGCATTCCAGCCGCAGGAGGAAGAAGAGTTTTGAGCGCAAGGATCCTGATGGTCGCCTCGGGGAAGGGCGGCACGGGCAAGAGCACCGTTTCGGTGCTGCTGGGCGGCAGGCTTGCCGCCGCGGGCAAAAAGGTGCTGCTCATTGAGCTGGATTCCGGCCTGCGCAGTGTGGACATTATCTCGGGCGTATACGGCAAGACGGTGTACGACATCTCGGACGTGCTCTCGGGCCGGTGCGAGGGGGATAAGGCCGTGGTGGAGAGCCCGGTGTACAAAGGGCTCTCGGTGATCAGCGCCCCTTACGAGGGGGGCGAGGTGCGGCCCGAGGCGCTGCGCCGCCTGATCGGCAGGATGGCCCCGTATTTTGATTTTATCCTGGTGGATACCGCCGCCGGGCTGGGCGCGCCGTTCCAGGCGGCCCGCACGGTGAGCGATATGGCGCTGCTGGTGCTTACGCCCGACCCCGTGACCCTGCGCGACGGCCGCATTGCCGCCGACGAGCTGGTGAACGGCGGCTGCAAAAACGTGCGCCTGGTGGTAAACCGGGTGGGCCCGGCCAGCTTTGGGGGCGCCGTGCGCGATCTGGACGAGTGCATTGACACGGTGGCGGCCCAGCTGATCGCCGTGATTCCCGAGAGCGCCGAGATACAGCACAGCGCGGCCCAGGGCATGGCGCTGCCCGCCGGGTGCCTGGCGTTCAAAGCGCTGGATAACCTGGCCCGCCGCCTGCTGGGCGAGCAGCTTGCCCTGGCGGTGCGCTGGTAAACCGACCGAACACACAGAATGTCTGTTTTATTTTTGTACAGAGGGGGCTTTTCGTTAAAATGAACATTGCTTTGATCGCCCATGACGCAAAGAAGGAATTGATGGTGCAGTTCTGTATTGCGTATTGCGGGGTGTTGAACCAGCACACACTGATTGCCACCGGGACCACCGGCAAGCTGGTGAGCGAGGCCACGGGCCTGCCCATCCAGTGCTTTTTGTCCGGCGTGCACGGGGGCGACCAGCAGATCGCGGCCCGCATTGCCTGCAACGAGATCGATCTGCTGCTGTTTTTCCGCGACCCCATAAGCGCCAAGCCCCACGAGCCCAACGAGATGAATCTGCTGCGGCTGTGCGACGTGCGCAACATCCCCATCGCCACCAACATTGCCACCGCCGAGGTGCTGATCCACGGCCTGGAGCGGGGCGATCTGGAATGGCGCAACATTGTGAACCCGCAGAATTGACCGGGCCGCAGAGGTTAAAAGCATCCCCCCTTTTGTGCCTGCGCGAGCGGCCGCAAGGGGGGCTTTTTGCTGGCAGGCGCCTGCGGCGATGCATGCCGCGGGCCCGGGGCATGCATACTGATAAGGACACGGTGCGTTGGGCCGCCGCAGGCGCGGGGCCCGGGAGGGGAAGAAGGATATGAAGCAACAATTGGTCCGGGTGGCGCTGGCCGCACCCAGGGTGCACATTGCCGCGCCCGAAAAGAATGTGGACGAGATGCTGCGCCTCCTGCGCGGCTGCCTGGACGCCCAGGTGCTGCTGCTGCCGGAGCTGGCGGTGACGGGGTATACCTGCGGGGACCTGTTCCACCAGACCGCGCTGATCGACGCCGCCTGGCGCGAAACGCTGCGGCTGGCGCAGGGCGCCGCAGAGCTGGGCTTTGCGGGCCTTGTGGCGGTGGGGGTGCCCGTGCGGGCGCACGGGCGTTTGTTCAACTGCGCGGCGTACCTGTACGGCGGCGAGCCGGTGGCCCTGGTGCCCAAGACCTGCCTGCCCAACTACGCGGAATTTTACGAAAAGCGGTGGTTCGCCCCGGCCGGGGCCCGGCGGGCCGATACGCTTTTGCTGCCCGGGCCGCAGGGCAAACTGCTGGAGGTGCCCTTTGGCGAGGATCTGCTGCTGGCGGACCGGGAGGGCACGGTGGTGATCGGGACCGACGTGTGCGAGGACCTGTGGGTGCCGGTGCCCCCCAGCAGCTACGCCTGCCTTGCGGGCGCGAACCTGATTTTGAACCCCTCGGCCAGCAACGAAACGGTGACCAAGGAGGAATACCGCCGCCAGCTGGTGACCGCCCAGGCGGCCCGGTGCTGCTGCGCCTATGCCTATGCCTCGGCAGGCCGCACCGAGAGCACCACCGACCTGGTGTTTTCGGGGCACGGCATGATCTGCGAGAACGGCACCATGCTGGCCGAGACCCTGTGGCCCGAGCCGGGCCAGGTGCTGCAGGCTGTGGTGGACCTGGAAAAAACCGGCGCAGAACGGGTGCTGCACAACTCGTTTTTGGAGCAGACGGGCGGCCCCGCCTGGCGCACCGTGCGGCTGGCGGGCAGCCTTGTGTGCCCGGCCCAGCAGGCGGCGCTGGCCCAGCGGCCGCTGGAACGGCTGCCCTTTGTGCCCGCCACCGAGGAGGGCCTGCGAACCCGGTGCGCGGCGATTGCGCGCATCCAGGCCACGGGCCTTGCGCAGCGCATGGAAAAGGCGGGCTTCCGGCGGCTGGTGATCGGCGTTTCGGGCGGGCTGGACAGCACCCTCGCGCTGCTGGCGGCCCGGGACGCAATGGAGCAGCTGGGGCTGCCGGCGGCGGGCATTCTGGGGGTTTCGATGCCCTGCGTGGGCACCACAAAGCGCACCCGGGGCAACGCGCAGGCCCTGGCGGAGCTGCTGGGCGCGGAGTACCGCGAGATCGACATCCGCGCCGCGGTGGAGCAGCATCTGCGGGACCTGGGCCACGCCCCGGAGGTGTACGACGTGACCTTTGAGAATGCCCAGGCGCGGGAGCGCACCCAGCTGCTGATGGACCTGGCAAACCAGGAGAACGCACTGGTGGTGGGCACGGGCGACCTTTCAGAGCTGGCCCTGGGCTGGTGCACCTACAACGGCGACCACATGAGCATGTATGGGGTGAACGCCTCGGTGCCAAAGACCCTGGTAAAGGCCCTGGTGGGCTGGCACGCAAAGCGCCTGGGGGAACAGAACCCACGGATACAGGCGGTGCTGCTGGACATTCTGGACACCCCCATCAGCCCCGAGCTTTTGCCGGTGGGCGCGGACGGAGAGCTGGTGCAGCGGACCGAGGAGACCCTGGGCAAATACGACCTGCACGATTTTGCCCTGTATCACATGCTGCGGGGCGGCTATGGCCCCGAGCGCATTTTTGAGATGGCGCGCCTTGCCTGGCCTGAGCTGGAGCCGGATTATATCAGGACCACCCTGACCACCTTTTACCGGCGCTTTTTCAGCCAGCAGTTCAAGCGCAGCTGCCTGCCGGACGGCCCCAAGGTGGGCTCGGTTTCGCTTTCGCCCCGGGGAGACTGGCGCATGCCCAGCGACGCGGACCCGGCGGAGTTTTTAAAGTTTTGACCTGGCGGCGGGCTGTGCCGCGCCGCCGCCCGAAACAGCCCAAAAAGGCCGGCCCCCGCCATGTGGCGGGGGCCGGCCTTTTTTAATGGGTTAAAAGAGTCAGAACAGGGGAAGGCGGATCAGCAGCATGTACACCGCCGTGCCGCCGAAGATGCTGAGCAGGGTGTTGTGCCGCCACAGATGCAGCGCGGCCACCACCGCCAGGGCCGCAAACTGGAACAGGCACTCGGCGCCGCCCGCGGCGGGCAGGCCCTTGAGGCAATATACCACCAGGATGGCTATGATGCCCGCGGGCAGCACCCCGCCGAGATATTTGACCGGCGCGGGCATGCCCCGCCTGCCGCCGAACACCGCAAAGGGCAACGCGCGGGTGAACAGGGTGACCCCCGCCGCAATGGCGACCACCAGCCAGGGATAAGATGGGTTCATTGGGCCCCCTCCTTTGCCTTTTGATTTTGTGCTTCCCGGCGCAGCACCACCGGCTTTGCCAGCAGCAGCACGGCCACTGCCACCGCCAGCGCCGGCAGCAAAAAGGCGTCCGGCCCGAGCCACAGCAGGAACACCACACCGCTGGCAAGGCCCACCAGTGCCGGCAGATGGCTTTTGGAGCCGCGCCACTGTTCCAGAAAGATCACCAGGAACAGGGCCGTCATGGAGAAGTCGATGCCGGTAAAATCCAGCGGCAGGTTGCCGGCCAGCGCGCCCAGCAGGCTGCCCGCCACCCAGTAAAGCTGGTCCAGCAGCGCCACCAGGAACATGGCGTCCTGCTCGTTCACGCCGGCAGGGGGCTGCATGCCGCAGAGCACGGAATAGGTTTCGTCGGTGAGGGAAAAAACCATGTAGGGCTTGCGGCGGCCCATGGCCTTGAACTTATCAATAAAGGAGAGGCCGTAGAACAGATGGCGGCTGTTGATAAACAGGCTCATGAGCGCCACCGTGGGCAGTGCCGCGCCCTGGGCGAGAAAGCCCACCAGCACGAATTGAAGGCTGCCCGCGTACACAAAGCCGCTGATGAGCAGCGCCCAAAGCGCGCCAAAGCCTGCCTGCTGCAGCAAAATGCCGAACGCGACCCCCAAAAAGATATATCCGAACATGACCGGCAGCGATTGCCGAAAAGCGTATTTCAGCGCCGGCCCAAAGCGTTTTTGCAATGGTATCACCTCGATATGGCAATTATTATAGCATGGATTTCACCCCTTTAAAAGAGTGAAATTTCACCTGCCGGGCCGCCCCCGCATACCCATGGGATAGGGGAACGGGCGCAAGACACGCCACAGCCCCGGAAAGGCAGGAAAAGCACTATGAAAAAATGGAACGCAGCGCCCTCGGTATCCGGCCGCTGGGCCGTGGGGCGGGCGGGGGCCTACCTGTACGCCGCGGCGCAGCCGCTGGTGAACCGGTTTACCGCGGCACGGCTGGAGATCCTTCTGGAAGAGCCCCTGTGGCAACCGGGCGCGAAGCTTGTGCCGGGGCTTTTTGTGCGCAAGGACCCCACGGTCACCGTGAAAGCGGGCAGCGAGGAGTGCTATGTGATCGTGCAGATCAGCCAGAGCGACCCGGCGGCCTGGCAGGCGGCCGGGGTGGAGTACGGCTATTCGGATGGCACCCGTTTTGCGGCGGGCGTGCACCCGGGCTGGCAGCAGGTGCCCGGCGCGGCAAATATGTGGTACCGCAGGGTGCCCAGCGCCCCGGCCGATCAGGTGTTCGGTATATTCGACCTGATCAGCGTGCCCGCCACCGCCACGGGGGAGGAGCTGGCCGCGGCCGCCGCCAACGAGATCACCATCTCGGCCTGGGCGGTGCAGGCGGACGGGGTGGCCGACCCCCGCCAGGCCGCGGAGCAGCTGGGCCTGCTGAGCGCAAAAGCAAACTGAACGCACGGCGCCGGGCACAGCCCGGCCAAGAGCCCCGGGGGAACACCGCCCCCGGGGCCCCTGCTTTTTGCACCGAGGGCGCCGGTGTGTTATACTGAGAAAAATGCGAAAAAGGGGGTAAAGCGATGGGGGGAACGGCGATTGACCGGCGGCGCCTGCGCACCGCCGCATTGGCGGCGCTGGCTGGCCTTTGCTATTACATTGAAACCCAAACCCTGGGCTTTACCCTGCAATGCCCCTTTCACCAGCTCACCGGCCTTTATTGCCCCGGCTGCGGGATCACCACCGCCTGCATCGCCCTTTTGCGGGGCGACTGGGCGGGCGCCGCCGCGGCAAATTGGGGGCTCACCCTTGCGCTGCCGCTGCTGGCGCCTTTTTTTGGCTGGTGCCTGTGGCGCTGGCTGTGCCGAAAGCCGGTGAACGGGCGCTGGACCAATGCCGCCGCGCTGGCCTTTGTAGGGTGGTTTTTGGTGTGGGGAGTGCTGCGGAACGTGTTGCATTTATAACAAAGATATGGTAAAATTACGACAAATACAGGATTTTGTCCAAACATAAGGGGGAGAGAAACATGAACAAAAATATTGTGGTGTGCATTCTGCTGACCATCGTTACCTGCGGCATTTACGGCATCTATTGGTTCTGGTGCATCACCGAGACCGCCCGCACGGTGAACCCGGCCGAGTGGCAGGTGACCGGAGGTATGGCGATCCTGTTTTCCATCATCACCTGCGGCATTTACGGGATCTACTGGAACTACAAGATGGGCAAGGCGTTTATGGCCATCAACGGCGGGGCCGACAACAGCGTTTTGTACCTGGTGCTGAGCCTGTTTGGGCTTACCATTGTGAACTACTGCCTGATCCAGAACGATATCAACAACGCGTTCCCCGTTGGCGCCTGATCCGCAGCAGAATTTTAAGCCGCCCTGTACAGGGCGGCTTTTTCAGCGCCCGCCTTGTATTCAGGGGCGAAAGTTGCTATAATATGAGAGCTTATTGAAAAGGAAAGGGCCCCTGCCCGGCGGGGCAAAGCACTTGGGCAGCCGCGGGCCGAATACGCAAAGAGGAAGGATATAGCATGGAAAGCATGGGCAACCTGCGCCGCACCCATTATTGCGGCGAAGTGCGCCTGGCCGATGCGGGCCAGGAAATGGTGGTGGCGGGGTCCATTGCCAAATGCCGCGACAAGGGCGGTATCATTTTTGCCGATCTGCGGGATACCACCGGGATTTTGCAGATGGTGTTCGACGATTCCACCGAACCGGAGGTGTTCCGGAAGGCGGGGACGCTGAAAAGCGAATACGTGGCCATTGCCAAAGGCCTGCTGCGCGAGCGCGACGCCAAGACCGACAAGATCGCCACCGGCGAGGTGGAGCTGTATGTGACCGAGCTGCGGGTGCTGTCGGGCGCTGAGACCACGCCCTTTGAAATCCGGGACGAGGTAAAGGTGAAGGACGAGCTGCGCCTGAAATACCGCTACCTGGACCTGCGCCGCCCCTGCATGCACGAGCCCCTGGTGGTGCGCAGCAAAATCTGCCAGCTTGTGCGCAACTATTTCTGCGAAAACCACTTCTGCGAGATCGAGACCCCCATGCTGATGAAGAGCACCCCCGAGGGCGCGCGGGATTACCTGGTGCCCAGCCGGGTGCAGCCGGGGCATTTTTATGCGCTGCCCCAGTCGCCCCAGCTGTATAAGCAGATCCTGATGCTGTCTGGCTTTGACCGGTATTTCCAGATTGCCCGGTGCTTCCGCGACGAGGACCTGCGGGCCGACCGCCAGCCCGAGTTCACCCAGATCGATGTGGAGATGAGCTTTGTTACCGAGGACGACGTGATCGGCATGAACGAGGGGCTGATCAAAACCCTGTGGAAGGAAGTGCTGGGCATTGAGCTGGCCACCCCCTTCACGCGGCTTTCCTGGGACGAGGCCATGGCCCGCTTTGGGTCGGACAAGCCCGACACCCGCTTTGGCCTGGAGCTGATGGACGTGACCGACGCGGTGCGGGGATGCGAGTTCGCGCCCTTTAAAAACGCCGCGGCGGCGGGGGGCAGCGTGCGCCTTGTAAACTGCAAGGGCCTGGCCGCCCAGCTGACCCGCAAAACCATCGACAAGCTGGTGGAGGTGGCAAAAACCTACGGGGCCAAGGGCCTTGCCTACACCCGCCTGACCGAGGAGGGCGAAACCTCCAGCTTTGAAAAATTTTTGACCGGGGACGAAAAGGCGGCCCTGCGCGCGGCCGCCGGCGCCCAGACCGGCGACGTGCTGCTGCTGGTGTGCGACGAGAACAGCACCCGCGCCTGCACCGCACTGGGCCAGGTGCGCCTGGAGGTGGGCCGCCGCTGCGGCCTGATCGACCCCGACCAATTCAACTTCCTGTGGGTGACGCGCTTCCCGCTGTTTGAGTACAGCGAGGAGGAGGGCCGTTACATGGCCATGCACCACCCCTTCACCATGCCCACGGACGACAGCCTGGACAAGGTGGAAAGCGACCAGGGCGCCTGCTACGCCAACGCCTACGACATTGTGCTGAACGGTGTGGAGCTGGGCGGCGGGTCCATCCGCATCAACGACCCGGAGCTGCAGGGCCGCATGTTCAAGGCGCTGGGCTTTACCGAGGAAAAGGCCCGCGAGAGCTTTGGCTTTTTGATGGACGCCTACCGCTACGGCGCGCCGCCCCACGGCGGCATGGCCTATGGCCTGGACCGGCTGGTGATGCTGATGATGAAAAAGGATTCCATCCGGGATGTGATCGCGTTCCCCAAGGTGCAGAACGCCAGCGAGCTGATGAGCGGCGCGCCCGACGTGGTGGACGAAAAGCAGCTGGGTGAGCTGCGCATCCGGTGCACCGGCGAGGCGGAATGACAGCGCACCGCAAGGACGCATGTGAGCACAGACCAATTTAATGAAACAGAACCGGCGGCCCGAACTTTCGGGCCGCCGGTTTTTGGCTGTTCAGGTTTCATCCTGCAAATTGTTTTCGCGCAGGTATTTGCGCAAGACAAGGTTTATAGTAGAAGAAAGAGAGCGGTCATCTTCCACAGATAAGCGCTGGAAAATTTTAATGATATCCGTGTCCAGCGTGATGCTTACTTTCTCTTTTAAAGGCTTTTCTTTGGCTGGTTTCATGACATATCACATCCCTCAAATGTACAATAGCATATAAGGCGCATTTATATTGACAGATCGCTTATAATCTCCTAAAGTAGTATTTACTAAAAAGGGGATGATAAAGTGATTTGCTACAATTTGCTGTGTATCTTCAATAAGAAAAATACCTGCCAGCAGCCCGAAATACAGATCGACGAGTTTGGGGAGTGCATGCAGAAGGTCCGGGTGAAAGACGAAGAACAGGAAGTGCTTTTAACAGTGCGCCGGGAAATGCGCAGATATATGAACGGAGAAGAGGCTGCGGATGAGGCCGGCCTGGAGGATTGGAAAGCGGAAATGCTGCAAGAGTGGCGTGAGCGGAACCTTTACTGATTAGTTTCCGCTGCGCCTTGGTCGGCCTTGTTTCCTGCGCTTCGGGGATATTGCCCCTGTAACCCGGCCCATCCCCACCTGCGGCGGGGCCCCGCCCGGGCTCGCCGGGCTCAAGGCCCAGCGTTTGCGTTGCAAACCGCCCCTCGGCTTGCGCTTGCCCCATCCGTGGGCAAGCGTATTGCTCGCTTCCCAAACCAGCGCTGTGCGCTGCTTTGGGGCCCGCGCTCACAAACGCCGAACGTTCCAAGGGTAACATCCCCTCCGCGCCGCGTCTGGCTTATCCGTTTTGGCAGTGTGCCCACAAAGAGCATTTTGTGAAGGGCAAGCGCGCACCCCATCCGCGTGCCCTTGTGCACAAAGAGGTGTTCAAAATCGCTTTATACGCCTGCGGCGTACAAGATATTTTGTACACCTGTTTTTCGCTGCGGTGCACGCTGGAAAGAGCGAACGATAAGGTGATATGCCATTTAAAAACAAAGCTTTGCCCAATTGCACACCACCCGACCCCCGCCGGCCAAAGAGCAGGAAAAGCGGCCAGGGAGCCAACCTCTCTGGCTGCTTTGACATGATGAAAAGACATATATAATTTAATAAAAGTAAAATATAGTTGACTTTTTGAAAAATATGCGTATACTTAAAAGCAAGAGAGGAGGGGAGGCCGTGAGCCGCAATTTATCGCTGAAAAGCGCCCGGGCGGCGCGGGACATGACCCAAAAGGATCTGGCCGAGGCGGTGGGGGTGAGCCGCCAGACCATCAACGCCATTGAAAAGGGCGAGTATAACCCCACCATCAACCTGTGCCGGGCCATCTGCCGGGCGCTGGGGAAAACCCTGGACGAGCTGTTTTGGGAGGAGGAAACGACGAATGAAAAAACGGAAAAATAACCTGGACGAACGGCAGGAACGGGCCCTTTTGCAGATCGAAAGCCGGGGGTTCTGGCTGGCCTGGGGCGGGTTGCTGCTGGCGATCCTGGTACAGCTGATGCTGCGCCGGATGGACCTGTGGAGCCTTTTGCCCGAGTGGGTGATTTTTATGGGGATGAACCTTTACATGGTGGCGCAATGCCTGCGCCACAACATCTGGGACCGGCACCTGGAACCGGGCCCGCGCGCGAACGCTGTGATCAGTGCTGTTTTGGGGGCGGTGCTGCTGCCGGTGATCCTGGTCACCTTCAGCCGCAATGCGGGCAGGGTGGACGGAACGATCCTGCTGCTGGCCGTGTTTTTTGCCGCGCTGCCTGCCGCGCTGTGCTTTGCGGTGCTGCAGCTGATCGCGCAGACGTACCGCCGCAAAAGAGAACAGGCTGAGAACGCCCCCGACGAGGAATGAAAAAAACGCGCCCCACTGCCCCAAAACGCCTGCCCGGCGGCTGCAAGTGCCCGCCGCGGCGGGCGCTTTTTATGTGCTGCCCGCGCGGAGAGAACAGGAAGCGGCACGGGGAAGAAAGAGGGAAGGTGATTTGGGAAAAGAAGGATAAAAACGTTAATTTTATAACACATTTGCACAAAAAAAGGTCGAAGGATTTGGTTGATTTATCAGTAATTTAACATCGATTTTATATAGATTTAACAAAGTTTTAATATTCCGTTGACAAGTTATTTATATATCGCTACAATGTGTTTATCCCAAAGAGTTGAGAGATGGGTCACAAGGCATTAGGATGTGCTTTGTGACCCATCTTTGCTTTTTTAGGCTGGCCGGCAAGCCTGCAAAAGGGAAAGGCTCTCGCTCTTATCTGTGCGGAATCCCATAAGTAAAGGAGAGAATCGGAGTATGAGTAAAAACAAGAGTTCTGCCTGGGTCAAGTGGATGACCCTGATCATCGTGGCCATTGCGGGCGGCCTGATTACCAAGCTGCCCTACCTGCGCGAAACCTACATGGCCCCGCTGCAGCAGGCCACCGGCGCAACCAAGACCCAGCTTGGCATGCTGATGAGCGCCTACGGCATTGTGAACTTTATCTGTTACTTCCCCGGCGGCATTTTGGCCGATAAATTCAGCTCCAAGAAGCTGATCATCGTGTCCTGCATCGGCACCGCACTGGCGGGCTTCTGGTACTGGACCCTGCCGGGCTTTACGGCCCTGATGATCATTCACGCCATCTTCGCCATTACCACGGTGTTCACCTTCTGGGCGGCCATGGTGAAGAGCATCAACAACCTGGGCGGGCCGGAAGAACAGGGCAAGCTGTTCGGCTTTTTGGAGGGCGGCCGCGGCCTGATGGGCACGGTGGTGGCCTTTGGTTCGGTGGCGGTGTTCGGCATGGCGGCCGACGAGGTGGGCGGCATGCGCAACGCCATACTCTATTATTCGATCCTGCTGGTGGCGGCCGGCGTTCTGGCAGCCATTTTTATGAAGGACGACAAGCCTGTTGCCAAAACCGAAAAGCAGGCCAATCCTTTGAATCGGAAGGACTTCCTTGAGGTGGCAAAAATGCCCCGCGTGTGGCTGTGCGGCATGCTGGGCATCTGCAACTACTCGGCGCTGATCTTCCACGGCTACATCACCGCGTATCTGTCGGAGGGCTTTGGCATCAGCAACGAGGTGGTGGCAAACCTTTCGGTCATCCGCACCTATTTTATGATGATGGTGGGCGCTTTTATTGCGGGCATCATCTCCGACAAGGTGGGCAGCCGCATCCGCTTTATTCAGTATGCCTTTGTGGGCATGGCGGCTTTTGCCAGCCTGTATGTGCTGATCCCGGCGGGGCCCTCGGCAATTCCGCTGATTGTGGCGAACTTTATCTGCTACGGCCTGTGCCTTTACAGCATCAAGGCGCTGTACTTCTCCACCATCGACGAGGTTCTGGTGCCCAAGCGCCTGGCGGGCACGGCCTCCGGCGTGATTTCGCTGGTTACCTACGCCCCTGAGATCTTTTTGTACACCCTCTCGGGCAACATGGTGGACAAATATGTGGGCACCGCCACCCCGCTGAAGGGGTATCAGCAGTGCTGGATTGCCATGGCGGTGCTGTCGCTCGTGGGGTTTGCGTGCGGCCTGGTGCTGCGCAAGATGAACGCGAAGGCCATTGCCGCGGCCCAGGCCGCGGGCGCCGAGGCCTGATTTTGAACGAAAGGTCGAAAAAGACATGCAAGAGTTGCTTAGTTCGGTAAACAGCGATTACAACAATGACCGGCACAGCTGGGCCGAGATCGAGCGCCAGGTGACCAACATTGCAAAGGCGGGCTTTACCCACACCCAGTGGATCCACGACTGGGAAGGGGAGTATTTGTACAGCCCCAGCGAGATGTTCCAGGCGCGGGACCTGCTGCGGGGGCTGGGGGTGAAGGCCCACAGCATCCATGCCTCGGAGGGCGGCGTGCGCACCATTGTGCAGGACGGCAAAAAGGTGTTCCGCAACCGCTACCGCCTGACCGACATCCGCAAGGACTACACCTCCACCAACGAGTACTGCCGGCTGGCCGGTGTGGAGCTTTTGAAAAACCGGGTGGATCTTTGCAGCCACATCGGCGCGGGGGTGATGGTGCTGCACATGCAGCAGCCCTGGAAGCTGTTTGAGGAGAGCCCGCAGGACAAGGAGGATTACTTCCGGCAGGTCTACCGCTCGTTCGACGAGCTGGAACCCTATGCCCGCGCGGCGGGCGTGCGGGTGGCGCTGGAAAATTTGATCGTTACCCCCTGGCAGCTGCAGGACGAAACCTTTGAGCGCATGTTCGACCGTTACCCGGAAGATTTTTTGGGCTTTACCTTTGACTCGGGCCACGCCACCCTGCAATGCCGGCAGGACCACAACTACTTCCTGCGCAAATATTACCAGAGGATGTACGCCACACATTTGCAGGAGAACGCGTCCATTCCAGAGGAATTGGCGGGGGACGACAACGAGATCCTGGCCCACGACAGCCACTGGGTGCCCATGGACCCGCGGGGACACGGCACCATGGACTGGGAGGAGATTGCAACGTGGGTGGCCAAGGCGCCGCTGGACCTGCCCGCCGATTTTGAGGTGGGGATTTACGGGGCGAACGAGCAGGACGAGATGGAACAGCTGATCGCCTGCCGCAAGGTGGCCCAGCGCTTTTACCAGATGGTGCTGGCCCACAAGCAGGAACAGGCGTGACAAAAGCCGTGCAAAGCGGAGGCTGCTTTTGGCACAGGCGCGCCGGCCGCCCCCAAAGGCCGCGGCACGGGCGCTTTTGAACCGGCTCTGTGAGCGATAAGATTTTTTGGCGCCCCCTGGGAAAAGCCGCCCAGGGGGCGCTTGCGTAAAACGGGAGGTGGCGCATATGCAGGCGCTGGAATGGCTGGCCCTGGCCGTGGCGATCCAATATCACGGCGCGGGACCGGCGCTTGTGAGCAAAATTACCGGCTGCGGCGGGCAGCAGGCCCGGGACGCAATGGCTGCGCTGGAGGCGCGGGGGCTGCTGAAGCCGGGCGCGGGGAGCTTTTGCGGGCGGGTGCAGCCCCTGGCAAAGGGCATGACCAACCATTTGGTGCGCTTTGCCCTGAATGGGAGCGAATGCCTGCTGCGCATCCCCGGCGAGGGCACCGCCTCGCTGCTGGACCGCAGACAGGAGTATGAGGTATACCAGGCGTTGGCGGGGCGCGGCATCTCGGACGAGGTGCTGTTTTTCAGCCCGGAGCTGGGGTACAAGATCACCCGCTACATTGAGAGCGCCCACAACTGCGACCCCGGCTGCACCGCCGACGTGCAGGCTGCGATGGAGCTGCTGCGGCGCATGCACGATATGGAGCTGAGGGTGGGCCACCACTTTGACGTGTATGAAAAGCTGGAGGATTATGTGGCGCTGACCGGCACCCGGGAGCTGCCCTTTCCGGACTGGCGGCACACCTTTGCGGCCGTGCAGGGGCTGCGGGAACTGCTGGAGCGCTGCCCGCAGAGGCGGACGCTGTGCCACATCGACCCGGTACAGGACAATTTTTTGATCGGGCCCGGGGGCGCGACCCTGATCGACTGGGAGTATGCCGCCATGTGCGACGCCGACATTGATCCCGCCATGTTCTGCATTTATGCCGGTTACGACCAGGCGGGTGTGGAGCTCACACTGCGCCTGTATCACCAGGGAACGGCGGACCGGGTGACCCGCTTTAAAACCTATGCGTACATGGCGGCCAGCGGCCTGCTGTGGAGCTATTGGTGCGAGTACAAAAAGCAGATGGGTGTGGATTATGAGGCCTACGAGGCGCAGCAATACGAGTACGCCCGCCGCTTCAGCGCCCTGGCGGCTCAGCAGGCGCAGCTTTTAGGGGGCGTGGGCGAGAGGGAGGAGGTGCTTTTATGAAAAAGAAAAAGCTTTTTCAGGACCTGGACCTGTTCTCCATGCTGATTCCGCTGGGGATCGTGAGCGTTCTGTGCGTGTTGTTTATTGCCCTGCCGCAGCGCACCACCGCCCTGGTGGACGGCGTGCGCGGCTTTTTGGGGGAGAACCTGGGGGTGTATTACCTGCTGTTTGGCGTGGCGAGTTTGGGGGTATCGCTGTTTTTTGCGTTCTCCAGGATCGGGCGCATCCGGCTGGGGCAGGTGGAAAAACCGGAATACACGAACTTCCAGTGGGGCGCGATGATTTTTACCAGCACCATGGCGGCCGACATCCTGTATTATTCGTTCATTGAATGGGCGCTTTATGCCCAGGAGGACCGGGTGGCCCAGCTGGGCTCCATGCAGGACTGGGCTTCGACCTACCCGATTTTTCACTGGGGGCCGATCCCCTGGAGCTTTTATGTGGTGCTGGCGGTGTGCTTTGCCTTTATGCTGCAGGTGCGCGGGCGGGAAAAGCAAAAATTCAGCGAAGCCTGCCGGCCGCTGCTGGGCCGCCGGGTGGACGGCGCCTGGGGGCGGGTGATCGACCTGATTGCCGTGTTTGCCCTGCTGGCGGGCACCGCCACCACCTTTTCGCTGGCCACGCCCCTGCTGGGCCAGGCCATCAGCCATATCACCGGCCTGCCGGCCACGACCTGGCTGACGGTGGCGGTGCTGGTGTTTATTGCGGTGCTGTACACGGTGGCGGTGCTGTTCTCCTTTAAGGGCATCGTGTTTGCGGCAAAGCTGTGCATCTGGCTGTTCGGGGCGCTGCTGGTATGGTTTTTGGCGGGCGGCCAGGCGCGCTATATTTTGGAGACCGGTGTGGCGGCGCTGGGCAACCTGGCCCAGAACTTTATCGGGCTGGCCACCTATACCGACCCTCTGCGCCAGACCGGGTTTGTGCAGAACTGGACCGTGTTCTACTGGGCCTACTGGATGGTGTGGTGCGTGGCGACCCCGTTTTTTATCGGCACCATCAGCAAGGGGCGGACCATCCGCAATGTGGTGCTGGGGGCGTATTTGAGCGGGCTGGCGGGCACCTACACCTCGTTCATTGTGTTTGGAAATTACGGGTTGGGGTTGCAGACCCACGGCCGGCTGGACGTTTTGGGGCAGCTGGCGGGGGGCGCCGCGATGCCCCAGGTCATCATAGATATTTTTGGCACCCTGCCCCTGCCCGCGGTGGCGCTGGTGCTTTTGATCCTGACGATGTGCGCGTTCTATTCCACCACCTTTGACTCGCTGACCATGGTGATCTCGATGTATTCCTGCCGCAGGCTGAAGCCCGGCGCTGTGCCCCATAAAGGGGTGCGGGCGTTCTGGGCGGTGGTGTTTATCATTTTTCCCATCGGGCTGATTTTTGCCCAAAACTCGCTGAACAGCCTGCAATCCGTTTCGATCATTGCGGCGCTGCCGATCTCGGTGGTGATGGTGCTGATCGTGGCCGCGTTTTTGAAGGACGTGCGGGGATACCTGAAGCAGGGCGGGCGCGAAGAGGGCGGCGGGCCGGAGCAAAGCGGATAGGGCGCTTTTGCTGGCCGCCGCGAAGGGCGGGGCTGCGGCCCCAAAACCACACAAAAAAGCCGTGCCGCGGATTTTTCGTTCCGCGGCACGGCTTTTTTGGTGTTCAAAGATTCATAGCTCCCACACGGCGCGGTCGGTGCTGGAAATGGCGGCGGCGCCCGCCGAGAGGGCGGCGATTACGTCCTCTTTGTCGGCCAGAAGGCCGCTGGCGATCAGCGGCTTTTCCAGCGCCGCGGCAAGCCGGCCAATGAGCTTTGGCATGACCCCCGGCAGGATCTCCACAAAGTCTGCCCCGCTTTGCAGGGCCGTTTTTTGCAGGCTGCGCAGGGCCATGCTGTCCAGCAAAAAGGTGCGGTACACGGTGGCGAGGCCCAGCGCAGCCGCCCGGCGCACCAGGGGCGCTTTGGTGCTGACGATCCCGTCCGCCGCGGTGCTGCGGGCAAGGTAGTCCACGGCAGCCTCGCGGGCTGAGAGGCCGTCCAGCAGGTCGATGTCCACAAAAACAGCTTTGTCGGCCTCTTTTAAGCGGGCCACGATGGCGGGGATGGTGATGACCGAGCCGTATAAAACGAACACGACCTTTTTGTCGCAGGAAAGGCAGGCAGAAAGGTCGTCGTCGCTTTTTACGGCAATGATGATGGGGTATTCCTCCAGCAGATTTTTTAGCTCTGTGTTCATTCGGCCCTCTCTTTTCGTTTTAAGTTGGTGCGCGGGGAAACGGTTTTGCGGTAGCCGGCGCTGACGCCGGCCATGCCCTGCAGCGCCTCGGCAAACAGCGTTTGGTATTTTGCGGGGATGCGGGAGAGCTTGTCCAGCACCGGGGCCTGCCACAGCTCGCAGAGCTGGCGGGCGTATTCGCCGTAAATAAAGCGGCCCTGCGCGGTGACCAGCACGATCAGGTTTTTGCGGTTGCCCTCGTGATAATATTTTTCCACAAGGCCCATTTTTTCGAGCTTTGCAGCCATGGCGGTGAACGCACTGGGCGAGATGCCCAGCCGCCGGGCTACCCCGGCCATGTTGAGCTGAAGCTCCTCGTTTTCCAGAAGGTATTCCACCACCTGGATCTCGCTGGCCGACAGCCACACCTCGTTGGTGATGCGGAAGGGCTTTTTGTAGCGCGGGGCATAATGGTTGCTCCACAGAAAAATTGCTTCGATGGTGCTGCGCTCATCGCCAAGCCATTCCAGTTTCAAGGCCATCCACCCTTTCCTGTTTTTAGTATACCATAGCCCTATTATAACACAATATTTGTTAAAATATAGTCAATATCCAGCGAAAATATTGCGTTATTTTAGGAAATGTTGCTAAAAAACGACAAGGTATACAAAGTTTCGCGCCCAAATTGTGTACATTTGGTGAATTGACGGGCACCGGGCGGGACGGCTATAATAAAGTTGCAAAATCGTTTTGGAATAGAATGATTTTGTTTTGAATAAGAATAATTTTAGCTGCCGGCCATTTGTTCAAAGGCTGGCCCTGCCAGAGAAAAGAGAGCGCGGGGAAGCAAAGGAATGTTGCTTCCATGCGCTTTTTTTGTACGCATTATATCAACAAAAGGAGGAAAACATGAAAAAGATCAAAAAGTCGGCAAAGTTTTGGCTGTGTATCGCCCTGGCGCTGTGCCTGATCAGCGCACTGGGGGCGTCGCTCATCCAAAGCGATTTCGGCCGGGTGACTGTGAAGGACCTGCGGTTTGAAACGGCCTCCGGGCATCAGATGAGCGCGCTGCTCTTTGTGCCGGACACCGCCACAGCGGAAAACCCGGCGCCCACCATTATTTGCAGCCACGGCTGGTACAACAACCGCGAGATGCAGGATCTGAACTATGTGGAATACGCCCGCCGCGGTTTTGTGGTGCTTTCCATCGACATGTACGGCCACGGCAATTCTGACGATTTGCCTGCCGGCGACTGGTGGAAGCCGGAGAACAACGCCAACGGCATGTACGACGCGGTGCAGATGATGGCGGGCCTGCCCTTTGTGGACGCCAGCCGCATCGGCGTGACCGGGCATTCCAACGGCGCGCTGGCCAGCCGCACCGCCGTTCTGCTGGACAACGAGGCCGAAACGCCGCTGATTGCCGCGGCGCTGCTGGTTTCCAACGACGCAGTGTACAAAAACGACGAGGACCAGTATTACAACATGTTCCGCAGCCGGGACGCCGGCATCGTGGCCTGCCAGTACGACGAGTTCTTCCACCGGGTCAAGCAGGCAGACGGCAGCCGCAGCGCCCCCCGCGACTATATCCACCAGGCGACGGCCCAGTCTTTCCTGCATTTTGGGCAGGACCCAACGGGCCTGGAAGAGCGCAGCAGCTACACCCTTTACAAAGAAAATGTGGACGGCCAGGAGGCCATCCGCGTGATCTACAACCCGGAACAGATCCACCCCTGGGCCCACTTCTCCGGCACCGTGGTCGCTTCCAGCCTGGAATTCTTTGACAACGCGCTGGGGGCCCCCAAGGCCATTCCCTACACCAGCCAGGTGTGGCAGTGGAAAGCGGCCTTCAACTTCCTGGGCCTTTTGGGGATTGCGATCCTTCTGGTCAGCCTGACCAAGGTCCTGGTGGGCACAAAGGCATTTGCGGGCCTGAAAGCCGACAAGGAAGTGCTGCCCGCCCCCGCCCTGAGCGGCAAGGCGAAGATGTGGTTCTGGGTCAGCAGCGCGCTGGCAACCATTTTCAGCTTCTGTGTGTACATGTTCGGCTACGGCCCCATTGGCAAAATGCTGCCCTCGTTCATGCATCAGTCCCCGCCCTGGTTCATCGGCGTGTGGGCGGCCCTGTGCGGCCTGTTTGGGCTGCTGCTGGTCTGGATCGGCAGCAAGGTTACGGGCGTAAAGGCGGACTGCCAGGCCAACGGCGTTAAGATCGGCGGCAAAAAACTGGGGCTGACCGTTCTGCTGGCGCTCATTGTGGTGGCGGCCGCTTATGGGCTGGTGTTCGCGGCGGACTTTTTCTTCAAGACGGATTTCCGGCTGTGGGTGCTGACCCTGAAAGCCTTCACCGTGAGCAAGCTGCCCATCATTCTGTGCTACCTGCCCCTGTTCCTTTTGTACTACGTGCCCAACAGCATTGTGATCAACAGCTACAACTACTTTGAGATGGGCAAAAAGCCCTGGGTGAACACGGCGGTGAACGCGGTGTTCAACGCCCTGGCCAGTGCCATTATGATCGTGGTCATGTACAGCTGCTTCCGCATTACCGGGCACCTGCCCAACGAGTTCTTCCCCAATTTCGGCGGCAGCATCATTGGCATTTGGCTGTTCCCCGTGGTTGTTATCCTGCCGCTGGCGGCTGTGGTTTCGCGCAAGATCTTCAAGGAAACCCGCAACCCCTATCTGGCGGGCATTATCATGGCGGTGATGGTTACCATTATGAGCTGCACCAATACCCTGACGCAGCTGTGATCTGCCACAGCACGGGCGGAGCCTGGCCCCGCCCGTGCTGCTTCCCCGGAATAGCGTGAAACAATTAACAAATTGCCCGCGCGGGTTTTGGCGAATTTGCACAAAGATTTGCCCCGAAATTGGGGCGCTTTACGGCTTGCTTTTTCCGGCTCCACGGCATAAAATAACAATAGAAAAAGTGCGGGCTACCGGCCCGTTCATGAAAACGGTTCGGTTTTACCGGCATTTCTGTTAGAGCAAAGAGCAACGGAAAGGCGCCAGCGACGGCGTGTTTCGGTTGCTCTTTTTTTGCCTCTGGCCGGGCCGCAACAGGAGGAAAAAGCATGAAAAAACACAGGGGAGCAAGGCGCGTGCTCATTGCGCTGGGCATTTTGCTGCTGGCGCTGGTGCTGGCGGTGGGCGGCTATGTGGGCTATATGCAGTGGCAGTATTACCGCATCCCCGACCACACGGCCCTGGAGGTGCAGGATCCGGCGGCGGGCGCGCTTTCGGCGGGCACGGAATACACCGCGCTGACCTACAACATCGGGTTCGGGGCCTACGGGCCGGACTACAGCTTTTTTATGGACACCGGCGTGATGGCGGACGGCACCCCCGTGCAGGGCAAATACGGCAAGGCCATCAGCAAAGAGGCCGTGCTGGCACACACAAGCGGTGCGCTGGAGGTGCTGCAAAAGCAGCAGGCGGATTTTATGCTGCTGCAGGAGGTGGACGTGAAGGCCGACCGCAGCTACAAGGTGGACCAGACGGAGCTTTTGCGCCGGGGCCTGGCGGGCTACGGCTCGGTGTTTGCGAACAACTTCCACTCGGCGTATCTGTTTTACCCCTTCAACGACCCGCACGGCGCGGTGGACGCGGGGCTTTTGACCTTCAGCCGCCACGAGGTGGCGGGGGCCGAGCGGCGCAGTTACCCGGTGGACGACAGCTTTATTGTGAAATTCACAGACCTGGACCGCTGCTTTGCGGTGCTGCGCGTGCCGGTGGAAAACGGCAGGGAGCTGGTGCTGATCAACAGCCACATGTCCGCCTACGACGCGGGGGGCACCGTCCGCGCCCGGCAGCTGGAGCTTTTGAACAGCGTGCTGAGCGAGGAATACGCAAAGGGCAACTATGTGATCGTGGGGGGCGACTTCAACCACGCGCTGGGGGAAACGGCGCCCACCGCCTTTGAGAGCCAGCAGCAGTTCCCGGCCTGGGTGTTCCAGCTTACGGACAGTGATCTGGCCGAGGGCTTTTCGATTGTGACGGCGCAGAACGAGACCGAGGTGCCCACCTGCCGCACGGCGGACATCCCCTGGCAGAAGGGCGTGAACTATACCACGGTGCTGGACGGGTTCATCGTTTCGGCGAACGTGAAGGCCACGGCCGAGAACCTGGACACCGACTTTGCATACAGCGACCACAACCCGGTGCGGCTGCGCTTTGCGCTGGAGCCCTGACGGGAAAGAGGATAAGGAGGCAGACAAAAAAGATGGTAGATGTTGCGATCATCGGCTGCGGCGTGATTGGCGCGGCCACCGCATACCACCTGGCCCGGCGGCAGGCGTCGGTGCTAATTCTGGAGGCGGAAAACGATGTGGCCATGGGGACCACCAAGGCCAACAGCGCCATTCTGCACGCGGGATACGACCCCGAGCCGGGCACCCTGATGGCACAGCTGAACGTGCGGGGCAGCGCCATGGCAAAAAGAATCTGCGCGGAGCTGGACGTGCCCTACAAGCAGATCGGCAGCCTGGTGCTTGCGTTCTCAGACGAGGAGCTGGGCCACCTGCAAAAGCTGTTTGAAAACGGCACGGCGAATGGGGTGCCCGGCCTTGCGCTGCTGGGCACAGAGGAGACCCTGGCGCTGGAGCCGAACCTTTCGCCCGCGGTGCTGGGGGCGCTGCACGCGCCCAGCGCGGCCATTGTGAGCCCCTGGGAATACGCGCTGGCCATGGCGGAGAACGCGGTGCAGAACGGGGCCGAGCTGCACCTGGAGACCCGGGTGACCGGCCTTTCGGCCACCGAAACGGGCTGGCGGATCGAGACGACAAAGGGCGTGTTCGAGGCGCGGTATGTGGTGAACGCGGCGGGCGTGCAGGCGGGCGAAGTGCACGAGCTGGCAGCCCCCGCGGCGTTCGCATCCCGGCCGAGCCGGGGCGAATATTACCTGCTGGACAAAGCCGAGGGCGGGCGTGTGGGGCATGTGATCTTCCAATGCCCCACCAAGGCGGGCAAGGGGGTGCTGGTGGCGCCCACCGTGCACGGCAACCTGATCGTGGGGCCCAACGCCGAGGATATCCCGGACGGGGGCGACACCGCCAACACCGCCGCGGGCCTTGCCTTTGTGGCGGCCGCGGCCAAAAAGAGCGTGCCGGGGGTGGACCTGCGGGCCTCGATCCGCAACTTTGCGGGGGTGCGGGCGGTGACCGACCAGAGCGATTTCATCATCGGCTGGGCGGCGCCCCGTATGCTGGACCTGGCAGGCATGAAGAGCCCCGGGCTTTCGGCCGCAGCCGCGGTGGGCGAGACCGCCGTGACCCTGCTGGAAGCAGACGGCCTGCCCCTGCCCGAAAAGCGGCAGGTGGTGAGCAGCCGCAAGAAATTCCGCTTTAAAGAGCTGACCGGCCCGGAAAAAGCGGCGCTGATCGCCGAGCAGCCGGCTTACGGGCGGGTGATCTGCCGGTGTGAGACAGTGACCGAGGGCGAGATCACGGCGGCCTGCCGCACGCCCATTCCGCCCCGCAGCATCGACGCGGTGAAACGGCGCACCAACGCCGGCATGGGCCGGTGCCAGGGCGGTTTTTGCGGCCCGCGGGTGATGGAGATTTTGTGCCGCGAGCTGGGCTACGACCCGCTGCAGGTGCCCCAGGACCAGGCGGGCGCTGCGGTGCTGGTGGGCAGGACGAAACAAGGAGGGCGCGAGGCATGAGCGAAAACCTGTACGACGTGATCGTGGTGGGCGGCGGCCCGGCGGGCCTGGCTGCCGCGCTGAAGGCCCGGGAAGAGGGCGCGCAGCGCGTGCTGATTTTGGAGCGCGACAAGGAGCTGGGCGGCATTTTGAACCAGTGCATCCACAACGGGTTCGGGCTGCATTATTTTAAAGAGGAGCTGACCGGCCCCGAGTACGCGGGGCGGTTCATTGAGCAGCTGCAGGGCAGCGGCATTGAGATAAGCGCCGACACCATGGTGCTGGAGATCACCCAGGGGCGCCAGGTGCACGCGGTGAGCAAGGCGGGCGGCTACCGGGTGTACGAGGCGGGGGCCATTGTGCTGGCCATGGGCTGCCGGGAGCGCACCCGGGGGGCCATCGGCATTCCGGGAACGCGGCCGGCGGGCGTGTTTACCGCCGGCACGGCGCAGCGGTATGTGAACATGGAGGGCTATATGGTGGGCCGCAGGGTGCTGATCCTGGGCTCGGGTGACATTGGGCTGATTATGGCCCGCCGCATGACCCTTGAGGGGGCGAAGGTGCTGGCCTGCGTGGAGGTGATGCCCTATTCCGGGGGCCTGAACCGAAACATTGTGCAGTGCCTGCACGACTATGACATCCCGCTGTACCTTTCGCACACCATTGTGGACATCCAGGGCAAGGACCGGGTGGAAAAGGCCGTGGTGGCACAGGTGGACGAAAACCGCCGGCCGATCCCCGGCACCGAGATGGAGTTCGAGTGCGACACCATTCTGCTGAGCGTGGGACTGATCCCGGAGAACGAGCTGACCCGCACGGCGGGCATCCAGATGGACGGGCGCACCAACGGCGCGGTGGTGTATGAGAACATGGAGACCAGCGCCCCGGGTATTTTTGCCTGCGGCAATGTGGTGCATGTGCATGACCTGGTGGACTATGTGACCGCCGAGAGCCAGAGGGCCGGCGCGGCCGCGGCGCGGTTTGCCCTGGGGCAGAAAAACGGGGACGAGGCGCTGGAGCTGGTGAACGGCGAGGGCGTTTCGTACACGGTGCCCCAAAGGGTGCGGCTTTCCGGCGTGGAAAAGGCCGTGGAGGTATTCTTCCGGGTGCGGCGGGTGTACGAGGGGGATCTGAGGATCGTGGCGGCGAGCGGCGGCGAGCAGCTGGCGGCCTATAAGCGGGAGCACCTGGCCCCCGGCGAGATGGAGCACATCGCCCTGCCCAAGGTGCTTTTGCAGCGGGCCAAAGGCCCGGTGACCATTTCCATCCAGGAGGCGGCAAAATGAAAGAACTGATCTGCATCGTGTGCCCCAAGGGCTGCCACCTGAAGGTGGACGAGGAGCACGGCTGGGCCGTGAGCGGAAACAGCTGTGAAAAGGGCGCGGAATATGGTAAAATCGAGTTGACGAACCCCACCCGGGTGATCACCAGCACGGTGGAGGTGGCGGGCGGGGCGCACCCCCGCTGCCCGGTGAAAACCGACCGGCCGATCCCCAAAGGGCTGATCTTTGAGGCCATGAAGACCCTGGACGGCCTTGTGCTGGAAGCGCCGGTGGCGCTGGGCCAGGTGGTGGTAAAAAACGTGTGCGGCACCGGGGCCGATTTTGTGGCTACCCGCAGCCTGTAAGGAGGAGCGAATGAGTACGAAATACATTCTGGCGCTGGACCAGGGAACCACCAGCAGCAGGGCGATTTTGTTTGACCAGGATCAGAACATTGTGGAGATGACCCAGCGGGAATTCACCCAGATCTACCCCAAGGAGGGCTGGGTGGAGCACGACCCCATGGAGATCTGGTCCAGCCAGTACGGCGTGATGATGGAGGTGGTGGCCCGCAGCGGCGTGGACGCAAAGGACATTGCGGCCATTGGCATTACCAACCAGCGCGAGACCACCATTGTGTGGGACAAGGAGACCGGCCGCCCCATTTACAACGCCATTGTGTGGCAATGCCGCCGCACCGCGCCCATCATTGACGAACTGCTGGAAAAGGGATATGGCGAGACCATCCGCAAAAAGACCGGGCTTGTGCCGGACGCCTACTTTTCCGGCAGCAAGATCAAATGGATTTTGGATCAGGTGCCCGGCAGCCGCGAGCGGGCCGCTAGGGGCGAGCTTTTGTTCGGCACGGTGGACACCTGGCTGGTGTGGAAGCTGACCGGCGGCACGGCCCATGTGACCGACCGCACCAACGCCTCGCGCACCATGATCTACAACATTGACACCCTGGACTGGGACGACGAGCTGCTGGCCATGCTGGACATCCCCCGGGCCATGCTGCCCCAGGTGCGATCTTCCAGCGAGGTGTACGGCTATGCCAGCGTGGGCGGCGTGGACGTGCCGGTGGCGGGCATTGCGGGCGACCAGCAGGCGGCTTTGTTTGGCCAAGGCTGCTTTGAGGCGGGCCAGGCAAAGAACACCTACGGCACCGGCTGCTTTTTGCTGATGAACACCGGCGAAAAGCGCCACCAGAGCGAGAACGGCCTGCTGACCACCATTGCCGCCACCCTGAAGGACGAGCCGGTGCAGTATGCCCTGGAGGGCAGCGTGTTTGTGGGGGGCGCGGTGATCCAGTGGCTGCGGGACGAGATGCGCTTTTTCACCGAGAGCCGGGACGCCGAGTACTATGCGCAGAAGGTGCCCGACACGGGCGGTGTGTACCTGGTGCCCGCGTTCACGGGGCTGGGCGCGCCCCATTGGGACATGTACGCCCGCGGCTGCATTGTGGGGCTGACCCGCGGCACCCGGCGCGAGCACATCATCCGCGCCGCACAGGAATCCATCGCGTACCAGTCGGCCGACCTTGTGGAGGCAATGGAAAAGGACACGGGCCTGCCCATCACCGAGCTGCGGGTGGACGGCGGCGCCTCGCGCGACCGCTTTTTGATGCAGTTCCAGGCCGATATCCTGCACAAGGAGGCCCGGCGGCCCATGATCCGCGAGACCACGGCCCTGGGCGCGGCGTACTTAGCCGGGCTTGCCACCGGTGTGTGGCAGAGCACCAAGGAGATCAGCCGTTTGTGGAGCTGCGACGTGACCTTTGCCCCCAAAATGGAAGAGGAAAAGCGCCGCGCCCTGCTGGGCAAATGGCACAAGGCTGTGGGCCGCAGCCTGGACTGGGAAGAGCACGATTGAGCGGCCTGGGATAAAACACAAACAGGGGACCGGTGCAAAATGAAATTGTGATAGCAAATTGGATAAAAAACAGTTTTCCAAGAAATAAAACGCCTTTGAAACCGGTTTTTATAACCAGATTCAAAGGTGTTTTTGTGTGGCCTTTTAGGACACTATTTTGTAATGGATTCGTTTTCTTTTGTGTTAATTGCAAAGAGCTTCTTTGAATGCTGCGGGGACGTTTTTCACGGCAGGAGTGCTAATGCCTAGAGAAATTCAGAATGTGTGGCATGTACCAATCATAGCCTGATAAATTCAGTTTTGCGTATTTTAGACATATTTAGTTTCTAAATAATTTATAAAGTGCTCACCGGCCAGGTTGCCATCGAAAGGAATTGCCTATGAACAGTAAGAAAATTATCAGTACTGCTAACACAGAAACCATTCAAAAAATTCTTGATGGTTTATTTCTGGAAAGGGTGGACAAATAATCAGATATAGAAAAATTTGATGAATTGGATTCGGAAAAAATCAGCTCTGATGCAATGCTTGCCGTGATAACAGGCGTTGCAAAGCTATTACTGCTCTTTACATCGAAATAAGAACCATTATGCTTTAAAAGAGAATGAGCAGAAGAGGCTGCAAATCTGATTTTGCCGTCTTGGTTTGATAAAATATAAAATTGGCCTGATTTGAGAGAAGGATCACAAACTACGCTAATAGCTCCGGGGAAATCGGCGGGAATTGTATAAGTGTGCGTGTTTGACACACTTGCGACAACGTAACAACCAGAGTGAATAACTTCATTAAACGACTGCAAAAGAAAATTTGTATCAGATTTTAGAACGCTTCCAATACTGAGATGTACGATGCTAATGTGATGTGAAACGCACCAACGCAGTGCTAAAGCGAGGTTATTAATGTTTGCACATGGATTGCCCGGTGAAAAAATATTTAAATTTACAAGATTAACTGTTGAAACATAGTTTTTGATGATAGCACTACAAATGGTGGAATGGGTAAGGTGTCCGCAATGCGGAGTACAGCGCTTTATGGTGTTATTAACTTCATAATAATCAAAAGTATCAATGGCCTTGAAAACGTTTTGATTGACGTCATCGTCAATAATGGCGATAGAAATCATATTTATTCCTCTTTTGAATAATATCGATTAGCTTGTTTTGCGTACATATAAGAATATAGCCCATCACTGCTCATGAGAAATGCGTGATTTCCTTGTTGAACGATTTTTCCACCAGATAAAACAAAAATTTGTGAGGCGTGTTGTACGTTTGAAAGTTGGTGAGAAATCAATATGGTAATCCTGTCTTTCTGAGTTCGCAAAATATTAATATTGTCTAGGATACGTTGTTCAGATAAAGCATCCAGAGCAGAAGAAGGTTCATCCAAAAGTATGAGAGAAGACTTTTCAAACCCGAAAATCGTTTGTGCAAGTGCAATTTTTTGATTTTCGCCACCGGAAAGGACGAGTCCTTCATCAGAAAAATCCTTAGAAACATAAGCATCGATTCCGTGAGGCGACTTGCTTAAAAGCTCTGTGGAATCGCTTTCTTTGAGTGCAGAGATTATATGCGCAGAGTTAAAATCTAAAATATTCCCCAATTGAACATTTTCTCGAATCGTATAAGAAAAATTTTCTTGGTTTTGGAAATAGGTGCAACATTGATGACGAAGACTTTCTAGAGTATATTCCTTAATGTTTCGTCCATTGATCAAAATACAGCCATCAGATACGTCATACAAGCGAAGTAAAAGCTTAACGATGGTTGTCTTCCCACTTCCGTTTTCCCCTACAAATGCAACGAATTCATTTGAGTGGATTTCAAATGAAATGTTTGAAAGAGTTTCATTTTTAGAATTTGGATATGAAAAGAAGACGTGATCAAACCGAATAGATTGTATGTTTGGAAGTATGAGAGTACCATTATTTTCTACGGAAGGTTGAATTGTATCATATGCTTGGATGTTTTCAATTTTTATCCTGTTATCATAAACAGAAACGAGATTCGCAACAAGTGAATTGGTATTGGAAACAAGTTGGGTGAGCATAGTAGTGTATAGCGTGAGACTGCCGATACTTAGTTGCCCATAAAGAACCTTTAAAATGATAACAAATTCTATACCAGCAATCATTACTTGAGGAACAAGCTGAGTAACCTGCTGTACTATACATGATTCTTTATAGCAAATCCGTTGTTGGTGAAACGTGTCTCGCCAGAGCATATCGAATTTTTCTTTTATCCAGTTCCCGATATTTAAAGTGCGGATTATTTGACCAAAGCTTCTTGTAGTCGCGATTTGGAATGTATAATCCGCTTCACGAACCTTTTGAATGAGACTGCAAGAAAGTTTATAATACTTTTTTGTAAAGTGTTGTTGGATAAAAATTGAAGGAATGGTAGATAAGAAAATTATAATGCCAAATAAAATGTTTTCTTTCGCAAGAACAAAAAAAGAAATTGAGCAGAAAACTGCGGAACTGACTGCCTCCATTGAATACCAAAAATAATTTATAAATGATTGGATATCACGCTGGACAGTAGAAAAATGATTGAACTTTTTCGTGTCGTCAAATAACGACACATCAGAGTTTAATCCCTTTTCCATAACACGTTTTTGGAGAGTATGGTTGAGCACATTGCATTGCATATCAGCCGAATAAGTGTAAACTCCGCTCATAGTGCTACTCAATACTTTGATAACAAGAGAAATCAAAACAATCATGCCAAACAGTACGATTGGTGGATGAGATGGATCAGCAGTACCTAGGGAATCTAAGAGCAACTTTATAATATAGGCATCGCAAAAGGAGAGCATCGGAACGAAAATTTTGCACAACGACCTAGAAAGGGTGTAAAATCGAGAAGACTCCCATGAGATTTTAAAGCAGTATAGTAAGTAGTTCATCTGATGAACGCTCCTTCTGGAAGATTAGAAATGAATAGACGTGCTGAAAATAAATCGCAGGACGTTATAAAAAAGGCGCGGCGAACGTATTAGTCTCGCCGCGCCATAAATTTTAGTAGCATACATTAACAGAAGTGAAATTAGAAATAGCGGGCTGTTGTGCCATTAGCAACCTGAAGGCGCGTGGCGCCTACAGGCATACTAGAGCATAAACTTGGATCGTTTTCACAGGGACAACCGAAAGCTTCAACTGTTTGAACATCTTGTGCCTCAAAATCATACAATTCTTTCATTACTGGAAATCTCCCATATTTTGTATACAATGTATGCTACTAAAATCAACTTGGGGGCTTTTGCGTGAAACAACAAAAGCAGAACAGTTAAGAGTAAGTATCTATTCATCAGAATAATAGAGAAACTCTTTGGCGATTTCATACTGAGTACGTTCTAGAGACTGGCTTCCATCGCAATAGGGTTTATATGCATTGTAGAGAGCAAGTGCGGAGTCATCTGGTAATATGTAATGAGTGATCCGAGATTCAGCATCCAGAAAGCTTTGAATGGTTTCTCGACTTAGATTTTTTTCGGGATAATTATTATAATCAGGCCACTCAAGATCCCAATTATGAGAGAGCGTATCGCTTAACATATCCTCGAGCATACCTGCCCGAACCGGGAAATTATCATAGGTGCTGCCATAGTCAGGAAACCCAGAACGCTGCATTTTTTCGGATAAAAAGGATTCAATGAGCTGCTGAACAATTTCCGGATGCTTTGTATTGCTGCGGACAACAAGAGCTGAGGTCACGATTGCTGTCACACCGCCCTCATCGTTCGGAACAGGGGCGAAACGTGTATCGTCCCCCATACCGGACAAAATCCGCGCAGTGTTGAGCATATAAAAATCGTAACACGCCTCACCCTGAAAAGGTGCTTGGCCACTGGATAGCGCATCGCACCAACGGTCTCGCGTATTTGAAGTAGAGGCAGCACCGGGATAATAACCTTGGGCACGAAGGATTTGTGATTGTAGATCTAGAAACGCATTAAAATCGGATTGCGCGGCTATGGATGCGATTGAATCATTCGTTTTAGCTAGCGCCATACAGGGAAGCATACCAGTAAAACCTCGGAGAGAATCCTCTCCAAAGGTTGCAGCGTAATTCCGAAAATAGTCGAAATAATCCGTTTCTTCTTCCAATAGGTCAGGATAAGACTGCCAACTGGCACGTGGCAACAAAGCTCCACAGATTTGGTACCCAAGAGGAAGATAATAGATATGTTCCTGACTCTCTATCCATTTTTGAAATGACGCAGACATTTTCTGTAACAATTCTTGAGTAAGTAAAGGTTTCAAATCCATAAATACGCCACTTTCAGATGTTTTTTCAAAATTTGAAAAGACATTGCTATTGGCATTTTGGTAAGTAAAGGGAGATGAGATATCCTGCATCCAAAGCCAGAAAACATCAGGGCCTTCCCCGGCCATCAACTGATTTTTAATGCGCGAAATGGAGGCTTCTCGCTCGGCTGACTTTATATGCGGCACAGTTTCCAAATTGATATCATAGTTTGCCAATATGCTATAGTCATAAGGTTGTGGAAGGTATTCGGTTACCAAATTTATTTCAGGATGTTCATAATGAAAGTTTGGCAATGCCGAAATTGTGTCCCAATATTTTTCAACACATATAGTCAGTGTAGGTGATTCTTCGTTCGTAAAAATTCTTTGAGCGGCAGAACACATAGTAAAAAACAGTGTTAAGACCATGACCAAAGAAAGAATAAATATGGCCTTCTTTAGTTTGAAATTTCGCATAAGAAGTAAGCCTCTATTTAAGGATTTTTATAAAATAACTTTCCCAATTAGTTGATTGTTGACAACAGATGTTAATCTGTGCATTAAAATATTAAAGTGGGTTCCCGATTGGACATCAAAGAAAAAAATATCGCTTTTGCTATTTGCTTCATCCGTATCAATAACACGTTGCATTGTTCGCAAATAGCGATCTTCCGTGTCAAGATTAATTTTGGGGTTGACGATTAAATTGCTGATTTGAATAGCGTTGACAGAAAAGCCAAACTTATATTTTGCAACATTATTGAACCTATCCCAATATTCGAAACTATAAAGATGTGTGGGAGCGCAACAAATCACATAGTCAGGTGATATAACCTGTGATATAGCATAAGTTTCAATTCCGAAACAGTGATTGCCGGTGAGCGAACTTTTCATAATCACGCCAGGAGCTTCGATTAAAAGAATATCAGGATACTCTTTCTTTTGGATATTCTTAATGAACGAATTCAACTTTGCTAGACTATAATTTGTGTCGTAGTTTTCGGAGAGAAAATTGCGAGGAAAGTAATATATTCCGTCCAGTAAAGAAACGTTAGGGTTGCAAGATAGCCCAATAGCTTTTTTTCCGGATTTTCGAAGTTCGTGAAGCGATTTGAGCAATACTTCAAAGCTGTCGGAGAATGGTGTAATAGAAGTTATCAGGATACACGGACAATCAAGAGAAAGAATTTCATCGCCAGAGGGAATACAATTACACCAATAGGAAAGCAGTTCTTTTAGAGGTGACATGTTTTCTTGTATTTCAATTGGGCTATTTTTACAAAAAGCTGCTGCGAAGGTATCTGATTGTGAAGAATGTGGGAATTGATAGGTAAAAGGGATGATGATGGTAGGAAGATCGAGCGAAGTATTGTCAATGCAAGAAAGTCTTAAGTCTGACATCCAATCATCCAGAAGCAATGTCGTTCTATTGAAATATTCATAGACTGTTTTTGTTGCAAAAGAAGAATGTATTGCATATCGGTTTTGTAATTTGTCAAAATATTTGAGCAATGGAATGGTGTCTGAGCCCCTCAGATACATTCCAATAGGCTCTCGTTCTTGTTGCTTCATTTTGTGGCCTCCTGAAGTTGCTCGCGGTAATACAGCGGAATTTCACGCAGCATTACAGCACCATATAAAATAACATCCCCCATCGCCCTATAGGAGTAGCATTTTGATAGCCGCTTCTGTGCAGATGGAATACCGGAGCCATCAAATGTATCGCGAATGCATCCGCCACAAAAATGGAAAGCCCAGCATTTGCTGCAGTGTGATTCTGTTATTTTGGCGATGTTCAGCATTTTCTGGGAAGCTGAGTAATTAAATCCGTTATAGATGTTTCCGATGGATAAAATAGAAGATACTTCACTTACTCTTTCACAAGGGTACATTGTTCCATCAACAGAAACAAAAAGTCGCTGAGCGCCAGGAATACAAGGCCCACTCGGAGCGCTGGGAGTTGGAAATGTATTATAATGCTTCCAGCGTATTAGTGTGTTTTGAATACTGCTGATTATAGGATGGACTACAGGAGATACACAAGATTTTTCCAATAAACCAAGAGCATACAATGCCGCCAAAAAAATTTGATATTCGTATTCCTCGCGGTATCTTTTACATGGAATGATTTTTTCGTCCATATAAAAATCATCGATTTCGGATGTCATTATGTGTACATCTGGAAGAAGCTTGATTAATTCCATGGGTTCATCAAGTGGACGTCGAGGATCAATAACCATATTGACTGAAAGAAAAGGGGTAAAATTCGGATAACGTTCAATTAGCCGATGAATGCGGTCATAAACAATATCAAAAGTTCCACTACCGTCAGGGAATTTTCGATGGGAGTCCTGAATTGATTTCGGGCCATCCATACTGATGGTGGTAGCAAAACGCTTCTTTACTAAATAATCAGCAATTTCATCAGTTATTAAAGTTGCATTGGTTGTAATATTAAACTGAACTATCTTTCCGGTAAAAAGAGATTCAGCATATTCTACTACTTTTTTGATGAGTGGAAATTGCAATAAAGGCTCTCCACCGTAGAAGCCAATGGATACAGTTGATGAGTCCACCGAATGAGTAAGTAAGAAGTCGATAGCACGTTTGGCGGTTTCAAACGACATATGTTTGTTTTCATGGTGTCGCTGTAGTTCATTGCTGTTTTCAGAATACAAACAGTAATCACAACGCAAATTGCACTGTTGTGTAACTTGCAGAGTCATCATTATAAGAGACCGATCCAAATAATCTTGAATGTGAGAAGTACAAGAATGCTCGATACAACTCGGGTGCTTCGATGATAAAAAGCCGTACTTTTTCAATTCTTGAGTCTCAGTTGAATTGTCCGAAATACCAGAAAGAAGACAATGATAAAGACTTTCTGAGATACGAACGACTGCATTTTTCTGCACATCATAAAAATAATAATTTTGCGGAGTTCGCAGCAAATGAATAAAAGGTTCAGCCATTTTGAAAAAACCCCATTTTTAAAATTACAAAGGCAAACGCCCACCCCAAAATTACAGCAAGGGCACCCAGGCAAGCCATGTACCGCAGCACCAGAAGGTACTGCTCAACAATGGCACTGAAACCATAACCGCCCTGCACGAACGATGCCGCACCCTGTGCAATCTGTCTATAGTAGACCAGGTCAAACAAGTTGGAGGGGGGAAGAAATTCGCCGGGAACGCGCACTCGACCCAGCAGCCAAGCAAGGAGGGCCGCAGGAAGCAGGGAGAGAAGCAGCGCCTTGCCCCAGGAATGTTTAGAGGGAGTGCCGGCAGAGGACAGAATCACACGGCACAGCTGGGTTGCGCCGCGTGCCGTAAGCCAAACGGCCGGGAACAGCAGTGCCGCCAGCAGTTCCAGTGGGAGAAGCTGGCAGACGAGCTGCGCCCAGTTGTTCAGGTTGATGCTACGCCCGTAGGGGGAAAGTTGGTGCTCGGTGAAAAGGGTGTAAAGCTGGGTAGACTCCAGGATGCCATTTTCCAGCGGCACTGCGATGCGCAGCGTTTCCATGGTGGATTCGTCCTCGACGGAAAGTTGGTTCGTATAAGCCAAGGCGCTGGGATACTGTGTGCCCGGTAATCGCCAAGAGCGATAGATGCCGATGACCAGATATTGTACACCGTCACTACCCAGCACATCCCCAACGCTGATACCGAAACGCGTTGCGTCCGCTTCCGGTAGCAGTATGGAGGGAAGAGCGCTTTCGTCCGTCCACAGACCCCCCTCGATGTACTGCAGGCGCTCAGCGGCGGCAAACGCCGTATTGATTCGGCAGAGCGAAAGGCTAACTTGTCGCCCGTGTGCGGAAAAGGTTTTGATCACAGGCTCCGTGCATAGGCCAACATTGGTATCCCTTGTTTTTGCAAAGGCGGTTTCCCAGCCGTTTTCCTGCATCAGGCGGGTATCCTCATATTCCACGGTTTGCGGCAGATGGGAAAGCATCCGCCACACCAGCACACCCTGAGCAATCAGTATAGCAGCCAGTGAAGCAGCGATCAGGACGGCAAAAAGGCGTCGTTTTTTACTCGGCATCTTTGAGTACCCACACTTTCTCACCGTCCAGTAAGTCCCGGTAAGCGCCGGACGCATACAGCGCTTTCGGGGGAAAATCTGATGTGCTGGTCACAGCGGCTGTGTAGCCGTTGGAAGCGCTTACGGAAACCTCTTTTGCTTGCACCTGCCAGCCTCCAGCGGTCTGAACCAGCTGCATTAGGCAGCTGACCCCGTCCACATAGCTGATGGCGGAAACCGGAACCGTCTGCACGCCGGTGGTCAGACGGGTGACGCACACAAAGACAGATTTATCCCGAGCGGGAGGAAACTCGCCCTCCAGAGTGGCCGTTACGGGGTAATAGCCATCAGCATTCGGTTCCTCACCAACAACGATACCAGTGCATTTGCCCTGAACACGCTGTAGGCCGCTAGCGGTCTGGGCGTAGTAGTAGCACTGACCGTTGCCGCCCTCCAGAAGCCCCACTTCACCCTGGCCCATCCGCCAGTGGAGGACAACCTCGTTTCCCAGCAGGGAAACTGTGGCGGCAAAGTCCCGCTGTTCCATAACGGAAGACCTTTTTACACGGATGGGAGTTACGGTGGGGGCCATCAGTCGCTCCACGCCCCAGGCAAGCATGGTGAACGCATAAAGGAGAAGGAAGAACACCACGGCTGCCTGCAGGATGCGTTTTTTTGTTCGATTCATCCCCATATCACCTTACTTGATTCCGGTAAACTCGATGCCAGCGGTCAGCTCTTCATTAAAGTAGGCGAAAACCAGCAGCACTGGCAGAATGGCCAAAATACTACTAATAAAAATGACCGTTTGTTCCGAAGCGGCGCCGTAGGCGAGGAACGCCGCCAGCGGATAGTTTGCGCTGTCGGTCAGATAAGCGGCTGGCTGTTCCAGCATGTTCCAAGCTTCGATAAACGTCAGGATGGCAACGCTGATGACACCGCCTTTTGCGGAGGGAAGCGCGATGTAGCTGATCAGATGAAACAGATTTGCCCCGTCTAACTCAGCCGCCTCGAAAAGCTCTTTCGGCAACGCCCGCATCACCTGCATTTCCAGCAGCGTGCCAAAGGGCCAGAACAAGGCGGGAAGGATCAGCGCCAACTGGGTATCTAGAAGATGCAACTGCTTTAATACCATATAGGTAGGGGTTAGGGTGGTCTGTACCGGTAACAGCATTAAAATTGCCAGCAAAAACAGCACCAGAGTTCGGCCCCGGAAGGTATAGAACGCCAATGCGTACCCAGCCATCGTGCTGATGACCAAGTTTCCTGCCGTAATGCCAAAGCAGATCGCAAGACTGCGCCAGAATCGGGCTAGATAGCGGGGCGAGTGGAGGAACATCTCATAATATCCCACCAAAGTGAACTGGCCACTGTTGTTGAAAAAGGTATGGGCCAACAGGTAAAGCGCTGGGGCCAGTACGATGAACGAAAGCCCTAAAAACACCAGAAAAAAGAAAAAAGGGGTTTGCCTGCGCTTCACGCCATCACACCTCCAGCTTTTGCTGTAACCGGTAAAAGGCCGCGATGAAGACCGAGATCGCCAATACGAAGACGACGGTGGCCACAGCGACTGAAGCGTAGTCTAGGCTACTGAAGTTGTTGGCAAGATAATGCTGTAAAAAGTAGATGCTGGGGGTGGGATGTGCGCCGGCCAGCAACAAAACTTCACGGTAAATTTTGAACGAATTGATGATGGACAACAGCGAGGTGAAAAACAGCGTGGGCACCATCAGCGGCAGCGTTACGTAAACCAATATTTGACGGCGGCTGGCTCCGTCCAGAGCGGCAATCTGGAACAGTTCCTTTGGAATGCCGTTGAGACCCACCATCATCAGAATGGTAGTATAACCCGCATTTTTCCATACAAAAACGAAGACAATGATCCCAAAGGCTGCAACGCTGTCCAGCCAGTACACGCCCGAAACATTCAGCTTTGCAAGCAGGAGGTTCAGCAGACCATCATCGGCGAAAAAAATTTGAAGCATTGCCACGATACCCACCGCAGGTAAGATGAGAGGGGAGAGCAGCACAGATTGGAACAGCCTGCTGCCGGACACCCGACGGTTGATGACCTGAGCGAACACAAAACCGATGAGCAGCAAAAGTGGTACAGAGACTACCAAAAATAACAATGTGTTGCGGCAGGCCAGTTGGAAAGACCGGCTGCTCAGCACCTGGAAGTAGTTTTGCAGGCCAATGAATTGGTCGCTGCCCGCACCGGTAAAAAAGGAGCGGTAGATGAGGATACCGCCCGGGATGCCCCAAAAGACGACCAGCCCCGCAAGGAGTGGGGACAGCAGAAACCAGGCGATGCTTCTTTTTTGGCGCTGCACGGTATGTCGACCTCCATCCGAAAACGATTTATCAGAAAACTTTCGGTGCAGTTGCCTTTACCAAATCGGCGATCCCTCGGATTGTTAAAAATTCATAATTACACACCTGATGTGCATCAAAATGAATATGAAACATTTTTTGAATTTCAAAATATAGATATACTAATTCAGTGCCATTTATCTCGAAAATATCCCCTGTAAGAGGAACATTATAAATATCCGAATATGATTCGATTCGTTCATGAATTCGTTTTTGATCCTTTTTTAAAATGAAATTATCAAGGATTAAATTAAGAATTCTATTTTCTATATTGGTACTCATATATGCTCCTTTACGGCAATACTTTACACAGAGAAAAGCTGTCACCTTTGTGAAATGCTAGCTTTATCTAATAGACGACAACTAGATAAATATGAAACAGAATTTTGCAATATTTGTAAATTGTCACATGACTTTTGTTGACTTTTTGTATAATATGGTATATTCTGGGCGTGGAACGTTTTGCTATATAAGCAAGTACGACTATTCATTTGATGTTGTGCGTAAAAAATGTCGCCCCAAAAGACTTTGGGAATGCGTTTAATTACATCCTATTCCTTTAAGGTTTTGAGGATTAACAAAAAATGATAAGTTTGTTTAACGATGACCCGGATGATAAGGTGGAGATAACAAAGTTTTTTCAATTAAAGAGCAATGCCCTATATCGATATGCGCTCAACATCACAAATGGGAATGAGTCGCTTGCGAAAGAGGCGTTTAGCGAAAGCTTCGTAAGAGTGATTGACCGCTATGATAATTTAAGGTCGTTTTCGACGGATAGGCTGTTTAGTTACATGCTTGTGGTTATTAAGCATACAGTATTCGACCTTGCAAAAAAAGAGAGAAAAAACATTTATTGGGACACACTTGATACGTTGCCAGACGATGATGTGGATCCTTTAAAAGAAAGCATTCAAAGAATTGACGAAACGAATATAAAGAAATGTGTTGAACAATTATCCATACATGACCAAACCCTCATCAAGTTACGTTACTATGACAATATGTCTGATGATGAAATTGCAGAAGCTTTAGATATTTCGCGGGCCAGCATTCGATCGGAATTTTCCAGAATGCATCGTAGATTGCGAAAATTGTATCTAGAGTTTGAAAAAGAATGATTGCATAGGTGCCCTGCAGCGTCACAGATCGTCGACCAGGGCGGTGCTTTTGGCGTAGGCGGTGCTTTTGGCCTCGAAGAAATCGGTCTTGACTAGGTTTGCGTTGGAGTATTGGCTCACCCAGGCCATGCTGGCGGGCTCGCGGCGGTTGTCTTGATACAGGAAGCCGTACCCGAGGGCCGACCAGCGCAGGTTGCCCAGATAGCGGATATAATCCGTGAGCATGCGGTGGTCGAGGCCGGGCACGGCGTCGCCGATGGCGTAGCAGCCCCAGGCGATCTCCTGCCGGACGCCCTCTTCCAGCATTTCGCGCAGGCATTGCAGGTTTTCGGGGCAGAACAGCCCCGGCTGCTCTTTTTGCAGTTCCAGCAGGATGCTGCGGAACAGCCACAGGTGAGTGTTCTCATCCCGATTGATGTAGCGGATCTCCTGGGCGGAGCCGGGCATTTTGCCGCCCCGGGAGAGATTATAAAAGAACGCGAAGCCGCTGTAAAAATAGACCCCCTCCAAAATATAATTGGCCATGAGGACTTTTAGGAGAGTGAGAGGGTCCCTTTGGCGCTGGAACTGGTTGTACAGCTCGCCGATGAAGGTGTTGCGGCGAAGAAGATGCTCGTCGGTCTTCCACTGGTACAGGATCTCGTCCCGCCGGGTGGGAGCGCAGATGCTGTCCAGCATATAGCTGTAGCTCTGGCTGTGCACGCACTCCTGGAAGGTCTGGATGGACAGGCAGAGGTTGACCTCGTTGGCGGTGATATACTCGCCGATGTGGGGCAGGTTGGCGGTCTGGATGGAATCGAGGAACACCAAAAAGCTGAGGATCTTATCATAGGCGGCGCGCTCGGCAGGGGAGAGACGGGGATAATCCTTCACATCCTGGGCGAGGTTGATCTCCTCCGGGACCCAGAAGTTGTTCATGGCCTGGCGGTACCAGCCGCTCACCCAGGGATATTTGAGGTTGTTGAAATCGTTCAGATTGGTGGTGTTGCCGCCGATCATGCGGCGCAGGCGGACGTCGGTATCGCCGCCGGGATTAAAAAGAGGCTTTTTTACAAGCTGTTCCATGATGCGTTTTTCCCTTTCAAGAAGAGCAGCTCTCGCATTCTTCCACTTCCAGCGATCGGCTGCGGATGTAATAGATGGTCTTGACGCCCTGCTGCCAGGCAAGCAGATAGAGCTCCAGCACCTGACGCAGGGTGTAGTCGTTGGTGATGTACAGGTTCACGCTTTGGGCCTGGTCGATGTGGCGCTGGCGCACGCCGGCGGCGCGCACGCTAAAGGTCTGGTCGATCTGGTGGGCGTTTTTGTAATACCAGTAGGTGGCGGGCGAGAGCTCGGGCGCCACCCGGGGCAGCATGCTGCCCTTTTTTTCTTCCAGAAAGAACTTGTTCATGACCGGGTCCACGCCGGCGGTGGTGCCGGCCAGGATGCTGGTGCTGCTGGTGGGGGCCACCGCCAAAAGGTAGGCGTTGCGCATACCCTTTTCCTGTACACGGGCGGCCAGGGCCTGCCATTCGGGGCTTTGGTAGCCGCGCTTTTCAAAATAGGCGCCGGTGGCCCAGTCGCTGCCCGGGAACAGGCTGTAGGGCCCCTTTTCGGCTGCCAGCTCGCAGCTGGCGGCGATGGCGGCCTGGTTGATGGCCTCGAACACCTGATCGGCAAAGGCGAGGTGTTCCTCGCTCTCCCACTTGAGGCCGTGCTTTGCCAGCATGTGGTGGTACCCGCTGACCCCCAGGCCGATGCCCCGGTATTTGTGGTTTGTGAGCCGGGCGTAGGGCAGGGGATAGAAGTTCAGGTCGATCACATTGTCGAGCGCGCGCACCGCCGTGCGCACCACTTCCGCCAGGGCGGGGCCGTCGGTGACCGGCAGGCGCCCCAGCGAGAGACTGGCCAGGTTGCACACCACAAAATCGCCGGGGCGGGTGGTGGTGACCACCACGGTGTCGCCCTCCAGGGTTTGTACCCGGGTGCTCACAGCCTGGATGGGAGCTGTGTTCTGGGCGATCTCGGTGCAGAGGTTGGAGCAGTAGATCACGCCCGCATGGCCGTTGGGGTTGAGGCGATTGACGGTGTCGCGGTTGAAGGCGAAGGGGGTGCCGGTCTCGACCGCGCTTTTGAGCACCAGGCGCACGATGTCCTTGACGGTCACGGTGCGCTTTTGGATGCGGGGGTCGGCCACGCAGTCGAGATACCGGCGCTCCCATTCCTCGCCCCAGTAGTCCTCGAGGGCATAACCCTTTGTGGTGAGGATGTCGTGGGGGCACATCAGGTGCCAGGGGGAGTCGAGGTCCCGGCGGGCGAGCTTCCAGAACAGGTCCGGCCAGCACACCGCGGGAAACACATCGTGGGCCTTCATGCGGTCATCGCCGTTGTTGGTGCGCAGCTGCAAAAATTCCGGCAGGTCCTTGTGCCAGGCATCCAGGTAAACGGCCACGGCGCCCTGGCGCATGCCAAGCTGGTCCACCGCCACGGCGGTGCCGTTTACCAGCTTGATCCAGCGGATCACGCCGCCGGCCGCCCCCTCGAACCCGCGGATGCTGCCCCCCGAGGCCCGCACCTTGCCGAAGTAAAGGCCCATGCCGCCGCCGAATTTGCTGACCTGGGCGAAGTTATCCAGGCTGCGGTAAATGCCCTCCAGGCTGTCGGGCACGGTGTCGATAAAGCAGCTGGAAAGCTGGTGGTAGGGCTTGCGGGCGTTGGAGAGGGTGGGGGTGGCCATGGTGACCTGCAAAAGGCTGAGCATATCATAAAAGCGTTTGACCCAGGCCATCCGGTCATGGGTCTCGCCCATGGCCAGATGCAGCGCGATGCCCAAAAACATCTCCTGCGGCGTTTCCAGCGGCAGATGCTGCCGGGTGTGGATCACATAACGGCCCAGCAGAAGGTCCAGCCCGGACCAGGTGAACAGCTCGTCGCGCTCGTCGCAGAGGAAAGCCGCGGCCTGATCCAACTCGGATTTTGTATAATTTTGAAGAATATACTCGCCGTATAGCCCTTCCCGGGTCAGGCAGACGACCTTTTCGTAAAAACTGCCGATCCCCCGCCGCGCCAGCTCGGGGGCGAGGCGGCGGCGGAAGTCGAGATTTAAAAACCGGGCGGCGATGTATTCCCATTGCGGGGCGTCGGGGGTGGTGAGCTCGACCGCGGCCTTTGCCAGCGCGCCCAGAAGCTCGCCCGGGCCCATGCCCGGCTTTACAAAGCCGGAAAACTGGGCGGCCAGGGCGGCGACCGAATAGAGGGCGGGGTCGAAGGAGATCTGGATGCGGCGCAGGCAGTCTTCCAGCCCGTCGGCGCCCACCTGGGCGGCCAGGGAACCGCGTGCCGCCCGCAGCTCCGCACGCTTTTGCCGGTAAAGGATATAGCTTTTTGCAGCCTCGAAATGGCCGCCTTCCATCAGCGCGTGCTCCACCAGGTCCTGCACCGTTTCCACGGTGGCCCCCTGCCCGGGGAGCCGGCGCTCCACCGAGGCCAGCAGCTCCGCCAGCACCTGGCTGCCGGGGACGCCCCCCACGCTGGCAAAGGCCTTTTGCATGGCCGCCGTGATCTTGCCCGGGTCGTAGGGCTCGTATGCGCCGCAACGCTTTTTTATGTTCATGCCGCATGCCTCCATAAATAGGAAATTGTATTGATTATACACTGTATGTTGTGGTTATACAAGACTAGTATGTATAAATAGTGTGTCTGTTTTATCACAAACAAAGAGCGGGAGCGCGCCGGGAGAAAAAAACGGCCGCCCGGAAAGGCGGTGGGGGAGAAAAAGCGGCAGGGGCGGCGGCCATTGCGGGGGATATGCCGGTCTGGTATAATAAAAATGGCCGTTTTCAGAACGGCCGCGCCTTGGTTTAGGAGAGGAAAAGCGCGCGGCGGCCGGGATTGTTGCAACATATGAGCCTGTGTGCAGCGCAGAAAAGCAGAAGGAAATGAAGTTGGGCTTGGCTGCCTTGGGCGGATAAGGCGCGCCTGGCAAACCGGGCTTTGAGGGAGGGAACGATATGGGGCATTTCGGCTTTTCATACATTGGATTTATATTTTTGCTTATGCTGTTCATACCGAATATTATTTGGACCAAGAAAATGCCCGAGGGTTATACTGCCGAGGGAGAGAATCGGATTTTAGCTTTATGTGAGCGTATGGGCGAAGTGTTGGTATGCTGCTGCGCTTTGATGTTTTCGGACTTTAATTTGCAGGGATGGACGGCCTGGATCGGGTGGCTGGCAGCAGCGATTGCTCTCATGATTTTGTATGAGATTTGGTGGATAAGATATTTTCGCAGCGAGCGAAAACTGAAAGATTTTTATAGCGGTATTCTGCACATTCCGCTTGCAGGGGCCACATTACCTGTATTGGCGTTCTTTTTGCTGGGAATATACGGAAGGGTTATTTGGATGTTGATTTCCGTACTTATTTTAGGAATCGGACACATTGGAATACACCTGCAGCATTATAGGAGCCTGAACCAAAGCATGAGGTAAGTACAAACCCCTTGGGCTGCAGCAGCTTTGCCCAGCGGATAAAAGAAAGTGCCGCTTATCACCCTGTTTTTAATGGCGGCAAGGAGGGCATAGCGGCACACACCGCCCCTTTGCCCAAAAGACTTGACTTTGAGCGAAAACTGCGCTTTGATGGAAAGAGAATGCTGGTACGCCGGCACAAAGGAGGCCGCTGAAACGATGGATTTTCGATATTATGCCCCCACCCGGGTGGTGTTTGGCAGGAAGAGCGAAGAGCAGGTGGGCGCTTTGGTGAGGGCCCAGGGCTGCAAAAAGGCGCTGGTGCACTTTGGCGGGGGGAGCGCCCGGCGCTCGGGGCTGCTGGAAACAGTGAAGCGCTCGCTTGCCGCAGCCGGGGTGGAATTTGCCGAGCTGGGGGGCGCCCAGCCGAACCCGCGCCTGAGCCTTGTGCGCCAGGGTGTGGAGCTGTGCCGCGCCGAGGGAGTGGACTTTATCCTGGCGGTGGGCGGCGGCAGCGTGATCGACTCGGCAAAGGCGATTGGGTACGGGGCGGCGAACGAGGGCGACGTGTGGGATTTTTACAATTTTGTGCGCGCACCGAAGGCCTGCCTGCCGGTGGGCGCGGTGCTGACCATTGCCGCGGCAGGCAGCGAGATGAGCGATTCCTCGGTGATTACGAACGAGGACGGCTGGGTGAAGCGCGGCTACAGCAACGATTTGTGCCGCCCCAAGTTTGCGGTGATGGACCCGGAGCTCACCATGACCCTGCCGGAATACCAGACCATGTGCGGCTGCGCCGACATTTTGATGCACACCATGGAGCGGTACTTTGGCCGCGAGGCGCCCATGGGGCTGACGATTTGCATGGCGGAGGCGCTGATGCGCAGCGTGATGGAAAACGCCAGGGTGCTGCTAGCCGCGCCGGACGATTATGAGGCCCGCGCCCAGGTGATGTGGGCGGGCAGCCTTTCCCACAATGGACTCACCGGCTGCGGGGGCGACGGGGGCGATTGGGCCACCCACAAGCTGGAGCACGAGCTGGGCGGGCTGTTTGATGTGGCCCACGGCGCGGGGCTGACCGCCCTGTGGGGCAGCTGGGCGCGGTATGTGTATGGGGAGCAGCCGGCCCGGTTTGCCCGGTTTGCTGAAAAGGTGCTGGGGGTGGCGCCGCAGAAAAGCGAGGAGGCCACAGCCCTGGCGGGCATTGAGGCGATGGAGGCCTTTTACCGCGCCATTCGCATGCCCACCACGCTGGCTGAACTGGGCGTGCAGCCCACCGATGCCCAGATCGAGGAGATGGCCGAAAAGTGCAGCGTGACCGCCCGCGGCGCGCTGGGCAAGTTCCGGCCGCTGAGCAAGGCGGATATGGCGGCCATTTACCGGGCGGCGCGGTGAACACGGGCGGGCTGCACCCGGCCTTTACGCCGCCGGGCGGCCGTGCCCGCCGGGGGCGGAAGGCCGGAGCCGGCCGCGCAGCACCCGCTTGGCGCGGTGCTCCAAAAACCACAGGAGCAGCACGATCAGAACGCCGCCCGCAAAACAGAGCAGCCGGTTTGCAATGGCGGACGAAGGGTCCAGCAGCACAAGCGAGGCATTGATGGCGCTGATGGCGTTCACCACCTGCTTGTGCCTGTATTCCGGTGTGAAAAAGCTGAGATATCCCAACGCCAGTATGGCGAGAGAGGCATAGCGTGGGGGCACCAGCAGCTGCATGAGAACCACAAAGCCTGCGATGCCGGCCAATGTGCCGAAAAAGCGCCAACGGATGCGCTGGAAGGTTTCGCGGATCTCGATCTGGGTGAGGGACATGACCACGATGCTGATCCAGAGCGGCTTTTTGAGATGCAGCGCCATGCCCACGCCCATGGCCGCGGCAATGCCGAGACCCATGCGCAGAATGTAGCCGCGGCGGCGCGCGCAGCGGGCCAACTGGCCGCGCAGGCTCCGCCCGCCCTGGAGGCCGCGCTTTTTCCAGCTCAGCAGGCAGGCCGCCGCCACCAGGCCCCCGGCCGCCAGGGTATCGGCCAGGCGGCCGGGGTACTGCCGCCAGGGGACCGGCGTTGCCTGGCAGAATACAAAGCACAGCATAAAGCTGATGGAAGGCTTGAGACCGGCGGGTTCGCCGCTGAGCAGCAGAAGAAGGACCACAAAGAGAAAGTTGAGCGGCAGCGCCGCCCACACAGGCAGAAGAGCAGTCTGCCCGGCCAGGCCCGCGCCCACATACACAAGCAGGACGAGCGCCGCCATCACACCCGGGCGCACCCCCAGATCCATTTTGGGCAGGGTGGTGAACCCGACCCCAATGGCTACCCCGACCAGAACATTGGGCGCGCCGAACAAAAATTGAAACAGGAACATGAACCCCAGGCTGACGGCGAAGCGCCCCAGATTTACCCCGGCAAGCTCCCCCGCACGAAGGAGGCCTTCTTTTGTACAGTGCAAGTAATGCCCTCCTTTTAAGGCAAAGGACCGGCGGCGGAGAGGGCCCAAGCCCCGCTCCGCCGCCGGCGAATCCCCTTGCCATTCGGTTGATAAATATTAAAGATTAACAAAAGTATACTATTTATTTTACACCAGGCATCCTGCGCTGTCAATGCAGAAAAGCAGGGGAAAGGAACCAGAAAATTTATGCAATTGATCGAAACCCTGCTGGCCGTGCTGCCTTATTGGCATTATAAGATTGACCGGCCTTTCAAGCAGCGGCATAAAAATGCCATGAGCCTGGAAACCTATTATTGCCTGCAGATGCTGCGCTGCAGCGGACCGCTGACCATGACGGAGCTGGCACAGCGGCTTAGGGTGAAAAAGGCCCAGGCCACCCGGACCATTGAACAGCTTTACAAATATGGGTTTGTGACCCGCTCGGCAGCGGATGGGGACCGGCGGTGTGTGCGCATTGAGATCACCCAGCCGGCGCTGGACTACATTGAAGAAAATTTTTATACCGACCAGGAGCTTGCGCGCCGGCTGGAGCAGAGCCTTTCGGACACCGAGCGCCAGGCGCTGCAGAAGGCGCTGGAAACCCTTTTGCAGGTGCTGCCCAAGCTTCCATGAGCCCATTTACCCCTTTATAGTGGGAAAAAGCAGCAAAAGAGAGCCGCGGCGCGGCTCTCTTTTGCTGTGCGGGGGATCACACCTCGCCGTAATGGGCGGCGACCGTGCGGTAGGTGCTGGAAACCAGGGGCACAAAGGAAGAGGAGGAATTGTATTGTGCCTGCTGGAGATAAGCCGCGAGGACTTCGGGGCTGGGGTTGGGATCGGCGCGAAGTTGCCCGAGCATGCTGCGGTAGGTCTGGGAAACGGCGGAATCGGGCTTTGCGCGGTGGGTGAAAAAGGAAACGAAGCCGTTGGTGAAGCCGCTTGCGCCCTGGAAGGTGCAGTACCGGCTGCGGCCTGAGAAGTAGTAGCCTGTGTTGCCGGCGGGGTGGGCGGGATCGGTGTAGGAGATGTTGGCCCAGTTTTGGGCGGAGGCCTGGGCCTCGTTGCGGCCCCAGCCGGATTCCTCGGCCCAGAGGGCCAGGATGAACTTGATGGGAAGGCCACTCAGGCGGCGGGACGCGGTGGCCGCGTAGGGCCGGAAGGCCGCGATAAAGGCCTTGACGTGGGCGTAATCGTTGGTGGCGTTGGGGTTTTGGCCGATGCGGATGTCGCCGCCGGAGGGGAACGACGGAATGGGTGTGTAGCTCATTGGGATCTCTCCTGTTATGATAGGCCGGGCGCGCGGCCCGGCGGGTGAAAATGGGGTGGGCCAGTGACCCATTCTATGAACCGGCCGCGCAAAAGGTCCTGCCCTGCCGCCGCGGCCGGACAGGGGCGCGGGCGGCTGCGGGGCCGGAACATGAAAAAGAGGGGGCCACGGCCACCAAAAGCCGCGGTCCCCCCGCAGGGAATAATTTTCAGGTTTGGCCGAACCGCTTGATCTCGCCCGTTTCAAAAAAGGCGGCGGCGGCGAAGTGCTGGCTTTCCAGCGCGGCAAGCTGCTTGCCGGCTTTTTTGCCCTGGGGCAGCACGGTGACCAGATACGCCTGCCGCAATTCGGCGGCCTTTTTCAGCACCGCCGCAAAGTCGGCGCCGGGGGCGTAGAGCAGCGCCAGCTTTTGCTTTTCGGCGGGGATGGCAAAGCCCTGGTCCAGCAGGACCGAGCAGATGCGCTCGAACCCGATGGAAAAGCCCACAGCCGGCACCGGCTGGCCCAAAAACTTGCCCACCATATTGTCGTAGCGGCCGCCGCCCGCCACCGCGCCGGAAAAAGCGGGGCAGACAACCTCGAACACCATGCCGGTGTAATAGCCCTGCCCGCGCACAAGGCTGGGGCAGTAGGCTACCCTGTAGGCGCCGCCGGCGAGGGCGGTTACCGTGTCCATGACCTGCCGCAGGGCGGCGGCGGGGGCCTTGTCTGCGCAGAGGGCGGCCACGGCGGAAAGGTCTGCCGCGCCCTGCCCGAGGAAGGCGCGCAGAGCGGCCACCGCGGGGGCGGGAAAGCCCTTTTCGGCCAGCTCGGAGGCCACGCCCCCGGGGCCAACTTTATCCAGCTTATCGAAGGTGATGCACACGCTGTCGAGGGTTTCGGGCGCAAAGCCCATGCCTTCGAGCATGCCGCGCAGAAGCCGCCGGTCGTTCAAATTTACAGTGAAATCGGTAAAGCCGATGGCCAGCAGGGCGCGGGCGGTCACGTCGATCAGCTCGATCTCGGCATTGGGCGAGGCGTCGCCCACAATGTCGATATCGCACTGCACGAACTCGCGCAGGCGGCCCTTCTGCGGGCGCTCGGCCCGGAACACCCGGTCGGTCTGGATGACCTTGAAGGGGGTGGGCAGCTTGTCCCGGTTGGCGGCATAATAGCGGGAGAGGGGCAGGGTGAGGTCATAGCGCAGGCCCATGTCGCTCAAGGCTTTTTCGCTGCCCGCGGCCAGGGCGGCGTCCAGCTTTTCGCCCCGCTTGAGCACCTTGAAGATGAGGTTCAGGTTCTCGCCGCCCTCGCTTTTGTCCAGGTTTTCCATGTCTTCCAGGAGGGGGGTGGCGATGCGCTCGAAGCCGCTGGCGCGGTAGGTTTCCAGGATGCGGCCCTGCACGTAGTCGCGCAGGCGCTGTTCGGCAGGCAGATAGTCCTTCATGCCCTTGAGGGGATTGATCTTCATGGAAAAACTCCTTTGCATGTACGAAGTTCAGCAAACGCTGAGCTGCATTTTATCTTTATAATGAAATTATCATAGCCCGGCGGGACCGCATTTGTCAACCGAAACCGGTCATAATAACAGCCAAAGGGAAAGAACGGGAGAAATGCGGTATGGAACAGTTTTTGCAGAAAAACAAGTGGAGCATTCTGGCGGCGGGCGCGGCCATTCAGATCCTGACCGGCATCCCCGCGGCCTGGGGCGTGTTTCAGGGCCCGGTGCGGCAGGAATACGGCTTTGACGAGGGTGCGGCCAGCTTTATTTTCAGCTTTACCATCGGCGCATTCGGGCTGGGGTGCGTGATCGGCGGTTATTTGCAGGATAAGGCGGGCCCGCGGATCGCCGGCTTTGCGGGCACGGCCCTGCTGACCGGGGGCTTTACAGCCGCGGGCTTTCTGCCCGCGGAAAAGGCATGGATCTTTTATCTGTGCTTCAGCCTGCCGGTGGGGCTGGGATGCGCCTTTTTATACCCGGCGGTGATGAGCTGCGCCCAAAAGTGGTTTGCGGACAAAAAGGGGCTTGCCACCGGCATCGTGGGCGGCGCGGTGGGCTTTTCGGGCGCGGCGCTGACCTTTTTGGTGCGCTGGCTGGCCGGCAGCTGGGGCATCCGGGTGTGTTTTTGGGTGCTGGCCGCACTGATGCTGCTGGTGTGCGGCGGGGGCAGTATTCTGCTGCAAAACCCGAAAAGCGCGGGCCAGAAAAAGCAGCAGACGAAAAAAGCGCCCCCCAAGGATTACACCCCCCGGGAGATGTTCAAGACAAAGCAGTACTGGCTGGGCTTTTTGGTGGTGGGCCTTGCCACCCCGGCGGTGCTGCTGTTCAGCCCCATCATTGTGCAGCTGGGGCAGGACCGGGGGCTTTCGGAAGAGGCGGCCCATTGGGCCATTATCATTGGGGCGGTGGGTTCGGCTGCGGGGCGGCTTGCCATGCCGGCTTTGAGCGACAAGATCGGCCGCCGGGCCACCGACCTGATTTTGTTCACCGGCCTTGCGGGGCTTTCGGCGGCGTTCATCTTTGCCCAGAGCTGGTGGGTGATCGCGGCGTACACCGCCCTGACCTTTTGCTACTCGGGCGAGGCGGCGGTGATCCCCAGCATGTGCACCGACCTGTTCGGCATGAAAAACACGGGGGTAAACTACGGCTTTTTGGCGCTGGGCATGAGCGCGGGCAGCATCGGCTTCCCGCTGCTGGCCAAAGCGCTGAATTTGGAGCTGGGGCGGCACTTTATCGCCATCGGCGCGGCGCTGGGTGGGCTTTTGTGCCTGTGGGCGCTCAAGCCCACCCAAGGCGAAAAGCTGTAAGCGTTCGCAAAGGCGCGGTTCCCGGCAAACTTGCCGGGAACCGCGCCTTTGCCGTTACACCCACCCGGCAAGCCCGCACCAGGCGATGGTGGTCTGCATGACGGCGATGCCGTAATAGAGGGGGGAGAGCTTGCAATAAAAACAGGCTTTGTTCTCCATGGCCTCGTATTTTTGCAGCAGGGCCTGAAGCGTTTCCGGATACCGGGTGCAGCTTGCCTGGTAGGCGGCAAGCTGTGCCGCGCGCCCGGCGGGGGGCAGCCGCGCAGCGCGAATCGTTTTAAAAAAGAAAGGCGGAGCCGGGGCGCTGCGGCGCGCGCCCAAAAAGAAACGGCGCCGCAGCCCCTTTATTGGGGGCGCGGCGCCGTTTTGATGCGCACGGGGAGAGCTTACTTCTTTTCCACCTGGGGATACTTCTCGCCGAAGAGGTTGAAGCGGAACAGCCGGGCTTCATCCTCGGGGTTCGAGCACTCGAACTGGGCCTCGGCGATCTGGCCGCCCTCGATCAGGGCGGTGAAGCCCAGCATCTGGCACAGCTTGCTTTTCAGGTTCAGGCGGTCGCCCTCCGGGGTGACCAGGAATACGTCGCCCTTGCAGGCGCTCAGCATCTCGGAAAACTCGCTCACGTCGAAATCATGCAGTTGAATACGATCCATTCTTATTACCTCTCTTCCAATTCTCTCTATACCACGGGTCCGGTCATACTTATTATACTTCCCTGAAAGGCGCTCCTGCAAGCAGTACCCCTTTCATCACCCTTACTATAGCACGACGTTTGTGTAAATGCAACAATAATCGAGTGAAAACATTGTAAAAATCGCCGAATAAATTGTACCGATTTTCCACAAGCCCCAGATCCAGGACCAAAGCGGCAAATTTTGTGGACGATGAAGCCGAAATATCCTTGCAAAAAGGCGGCGGGCTTTTTATAATGATAAGAGCGGATCATTGTGGAATCAATCACAACCAAAGCCGAGAGAACGAAGAGCAAAGGAGAGTAACAGATCATGACCTATTCTCATGAAGTAGAGCGCATGTGCCCCCTGACCAAGGGCCCGCATCACGGCCCCGCCCCCATCCCCGAAGAGGGCAACTGGGTCAAGGCGTATGAGATCAAGGATATTTCCGGCCTGACCCACGGCGTGGGCTGGTGCGCCCCCCAGCAGGGCACCTGCAAGCTGACCCTGAACATCAAGAACGGCATCATTGAGGAAGCGCTGGTGGAGACCATCGGCTGCTCCGGCATGACCCACTCGGCCGCCATGGCGGGCGAGATCCTGCCCGGCAAGACCATTTTGGAGGCGCTGAACACCGACCTTGTGTGCGACGCCATCAACGTGGCAATGCGCGAATTGTTTTTGCAGATCGTGTACGGCCGCAGCCAGACCGCGTTCAGCGAGGACGGCCTGCCCGTGGGCGCCGGCCTGGAGGACCTGGGCAAGGGCCTGCGCAGCATGACCGGCACCATTTTTTCCACCCAAGCCAAGGGTGTGCGCTACCTGGAGCTGACCGAGGGCTACATTACCAAAATGGCCCTGGACGAGAACAACGAGGTCATCGGCTACCAGTTCGTGCGGCTGGGCAAAATGCTGGAGGCGATCCGCCACGGTGAGGAGCCGGGGGCCGCCTACGAGAAGAATATCGGCACCTACGGCCGGTTCGATGGCGCTGTGAAGTACATCGACCCGCGCGAGGAATAAGAGGGAGAGGAGATATACAATGGCTACTTTTGAATCTATGGACCGCCGCATGCCCAAGATCGAGGCGTGCCTCAAGGCCAACGGCCTGGAGTCCCTGGACGCCTGCCGCGAAATGCTCCTCGCCAAGGGCATTGACTGCGAGACCATCGTGAAGGGCGTGCAGCCCATCTGCTTTGACAACGCGGTGTGGGCCTACACCCTGGGCACCGCCATTGCTGTGAAGCGTGGCCTGAAGGACGCCGCCGACTGCGCCGCCGCCATCGGCGAGGGGCTGGAGGCGTTTACCATTCCCGGCAGCGTGGCCGAGCAGCGCAAGGTGGGCCTGGGGCACGGCAACCTGGGCGCCATGCTCCTGAACGACGACACCAAGTGCTTCGCCTTTTTGGCGGGCCACGAGAGCTTTGCCGCCGCGGAGGGCGCCATCGGCATTGCCCGCACCGCCAACAAGGCCCGCAAGACCCCGCTGCGGGTCATTCTGAACGGCCTGGGCAAGGACGCCGCCTATATCATCAGCCGCATCAACGGCTTCACCTACGTGGAGACCGATTACGACTTCAAGACCGGCGAGCTGAAGGTGGTGCGCGAGAAGGCGTTCTCGGACGGCGAGCGCGCCGCCGTGAAGTGCTACGGTGCCAACGATGTGCTGGAGGGCGTTGCCATTATGAAGAAGGAGGCCGTGGAGGTCTCGATCACCGGCAACTCCACCAACCCCACCCGGTTCCAGCACCTGGTGGCCGGCACTTACAAAAAGTGGACGATGGAGAACGGCAAAAAGTATTTCTCGGTGGCTTCGGGCGGCGGCACCGGCCGCACCCTGCACCCGGACAATGTGGCAGCCGGCCCCGCCAGCTACGGTCTGACCGACTCGATGGGCCGCATGCACGGCGACGCCCAGTTTGCGGGTTCCAGCTCGGTGCCAGCCCACGTGGAAATGATGGGCCTGATCGGCGCCGGCAACAACCCCATGGTGGGCATGACCGTGGCCTGCGCCGTGGCCGCCAGCCAGGCGTAAAGCCGCCGGCCATTCACAAAAAACGCAGAGAGACCGCCACCGTGAGGGGCGGTCTTTTTTGCGTTTAAAGGGCAGCCGGCGCCAAAAATGCCGAAAGGAGGGAGACCGCGGGCGAAGAGAGCAAGCGCCCCCAGGTGCAGAGGGGCACGGGTGCAGCGCCGGGCCCTTTTGGGGAATATGCTGTAAATCGGAGACTTGGTGGGAATAATAACTTCTGCGTTCTTGATTTGAAGCAAAGAAGGAGTGTGATGGCAATGCAGTGCACACAGCACAGTTTGAGCGGCGGGATGCTTACGGAATACGAGAGCCACCTGTGGGAGCGGGAGTGCCGCCCCGCCACGGTGGAAAAATACCTGCGGGATGTAAAACACTTTTTGGAGTTCCTGCCTTGGGGAAAAGAGGTCACCAAGCAGGATGTGCTGGCCTACAAGCAAGCGCTGAGCGCCCGCTATGCGCCGGCCAGCACAAATTCCATGCTCACCGCCCTGAACGATTTTTTGGACTGGGTGGGCTGGAGCGAATGCAGGGTGAAGCTGCTGAAAATCCAAAGAAGCCTGTTTTGCAGCGGGAACAGGGAACTCACCCGCGCCGAATACAACCGCCTGGTAAGCGCGGCCAGGCACAAGGGCAATGCGCGGCTGGACCTGCTGATGCAGACCATCTGCAGCACCGGCATCCGCATTGGGGAGCTGCGCTTCATCACGGCAGAAGCGGTGAACAGCGGGGTGGCCGAGGTGTGCTGCAAGGGCAAAACGCGGCCGGTGCTGCTGTGCCGGGAGCTGCAAAAGAAGCTTTTAAAATACTGCGCCCGGCAGGGCATCGCCCAGGGACCGGTATTTGTGACCAAAAACGGCACGCCGCTGGACCGCGCCAACATCTGGCGCGACATGAAGCGGCTGTGCGCCGAAGCAGGGGTGGACAAAAAGAAGGTGTTCCCGCACAACCTGCGCCACCTGTTCGCGCGGACCTTTTATAACCTGGAAAAGGACATTGTGCGGCTGGCGGATATTTTGGGGCACAGCAGCGTGGAGACCAGCCGTATTTACACCATGAGCAGCGGGCAGGAGCATCAGCGCCAGCTGGCCGCACTGCATCTGATTTTATAAAAAGAGAAAAAACGCCCCGCGCGGGGGCGAGCACATAAAAAAAGGACGACATAATTAACATTATGTCGTCGGCCATCTTCCATCCGGGGCTGTGCGCCCGCCTTCGGCCCAATATTCAGGGCCGAAAAAAAGCGGCGGCCCTGTTTTGTCATATCCATGGGGCGAAAAAAGCCCCGCTGCGGTGGCCCGAAGGCGGGCCGCTGCAATTTTTTTTTTGCAATTTTGCGGTCGCCCGGCGCAAAAAGGCTCAAAGCAGGCGAAGATTACCGCACGGCAAACACTACCCGCATGAAACGCCGCATCGTTCACGCCGGCCTTTGTAAATCTTGTTGTTTTTTGTATTTTTTTGTGGTAAAATGAATTTCAATAAATGTATCCGGTCTGCACTCACGACGACATAATGTTAATTATGTCGTCGGCCATCTTTGTTGTGCGGCGGAGCAGGATGTGGAGGGATTGAAGATGGGCTTTCACAAAAGAAGGCTTCAAAAACTGTTGTGCACGGTGATCGGCGCAGCCTTTTTGATGCAAGGCGCGGGCGCCCCGGTGCTGGCGGCCGGCGCAGGCCCGCTGCTGCCGCAGGCGTCTGTTTCCCGCGGGAGCGTGGGACCCGAGGCGATCACCATGGACGCCGCCCCCGGTGAGGCGCCCCAGGCCACCCCCGGGACGGAGCCAGGCGCCACGCCGGAGCCGGGCACCACGCCGGAGCCGGGTGCTACCCCGGAGCCGGGTGCTACCCCGGAGCCGGGTGCTACCCCGGAGCCGGGCGCTACCCCGGAGCCGGGTGCCACCCCGGAGCCGGGCGCTACCCCGGAGCCGGGTGCCACCCCGGAGCCGAGTGCTTCGCCGGAGCCGGGCCCCGACCCGGATGGGCAGGAGGAAAACAGCTTGCAGGAGCCCCGGGCCGCGCTGGCCGCCGCCGTGGACTCGCTGGCCAGCGCCCGGGCCGCCACCGATACCAACCGTCTGGGCGACCTGTTTCAGGCGGAGCCCTATACCGACCGCACTTATCTGCACAAAAACGGGCAGGTCCTGGACGGCAACAACCCCCTCCTGACAGCGGCCACGCCGCTGGGCCCCGGAAAGGTGGGCTTTCAGGGAGTGAACGGGTATGCCTCGATCCTGGCGGCGCCCATGTCGATTGAGGGCAATACCATCACCCTGACCAGCCCGGAATACACGTATAACCCGTTTTATCTGCGCGGGGGCGCCCAGCCCACCGACAAGGTGGCGATCACCTCTGAGATCACGCGCACCGTGGGAGCGTTCGACAACCGGCCGGTGGTGCTGAACCTGGGCGGCCGGGAGGTACCGGTGGACGCCCAGGGCCAGCCCGAATACGGCTTTTTGGTGGAATTGAACGCAAAGAGCATTACAGACGGATTTATTACCCAGGTGGGCACGGTGCTGCACGAGACGGAGGGCAGGCTGGAACCGGTGGAGCGCGGCGGGCCGCAGGAGCTGCAGGCGGGCGACTGGATCTATGTGGACGGCAGTTACGCCAACATGCAGGCGGGCGTGCTTACCAGTACCACCAGGATCAACCTGAAACGCTCGTGGGAGCTGGACCAAAACATGCAGCTTGCGGCCGCGCCGGACGGGAACGCGATTGTGCTGCACAACGACCCCCGCCCCTCGGATCAGGTGCACGGCGCCCAGGAGGGGCAGTACCTGGGCATCTACCCGGGCGGTACCGAGGCGGGCATCCAGAACGGCCTGGCGCTGGAACTGGACAACTCCAACAACAAGGGCATCGACCCTAAATTCGCAGGGCCGGACCGGGATTATTACAACAACAACGTGCACGCGGCGCTGCACCCCACCGGGCGGCTGGACGCGCAGAACAAAAACATCCTGCTGAGCTCGGAGAACACAGCGCAAGAGGATACATATTGGGCCCTGGGCACCCTGCCCGAAGCGCTGGTGGGGGGCAGCGTTGCGAACCCCGCTTATACGCGGGTGAAAATGACCTGGTATGCGGCGGGCGATCAGTCCCAGCCGGCGTGGCTGTGGTCCTACACTTCGGGCAGTGCCGGAGCGCACGCCTGGAGCCAGCAATGGGAGGACGAGCAGCGGGCGGCGGGCAGCCTGGAAGACTTTGCCTGGCCGGAGGACGCTGAGAATCTGCAGCCCAGCGGCCTGTACCACCTGGTGGTGGAACTGTACGCCGCCGAGAACCGAAACGGCATCTCGGACATCAGCGACGCCGTGTGGAAGGGGCAGCCGACCAAGGTGATGCGCCTCACCCTCACCGAGGGCGAGGTGGTGGATCTGTTCACCAACGACTACCGGGTGGGCGCGGGCGCGCCTCCCACGGCCACGGACTGGGACTGGACGGCGCGCCTGTCTTACGCCTGCGCCACCAACTACACGGCGGCGGTCCCCGGCACCGAGAGGGGCGACGGTCACATTGACACCCTCACCACCACCACACCCAAGTTCCCGGCGTATCGCTTTAACGCGGGCGCCACCACCACCACCTTTACCAGCTTTGCCTATATGGGCTTCAAGCCGCAGGCGGGCATTCAGACGGCGCAGGTGGAGGGCAGCGAGCAGATACGGCCGGTGAGCCAGGGAGAGACCGTGACCTTTACCTACACGGTGCGCAACCGGCGGCTCACCAAGGCGACCAACGAGGTATCCGTGGCCTCGCTGCTCAAGCTGCCGGAGGAGTTTTTTCAGAACTTTGACCGCGGCAGCGTGCGGGTGACCAGCATACGCCAGCACGACCCGGCAAAGCCCACAGAGGACGGCGACGACGAGATCCTGGCGCAGGTGAACGCCCTGAACGGCGGAGACGCTTCGGCCGCCCTGCGCAGCGACCAGGGGCTGATATTTGAACTGGTGGGCAACCCCATGACCTTTACCATTACCGCACAGGCAAAGGACACCCTGGGCCAGCCCTGGGGCCCCGACAGCGACCCGGCGGTGCTGGCGGTCAAGGTGGAGGAAAAGGACAAGCTGCTGGGCGACGACAGCGGTTCGGTGACCGTGCACGCGGGCGTGGATACGGTGGACATCACCGTGGACCCCTGGGACTACCTGAAAACGGAAAAATACATCAGCCGGATCAGCGGCGAGGGCCGCACCTTTGACTGCACCATCCGCGCCAAGCTGCCGGAGTTTTTGCCGGACGAGGTGGTGCAAAAGGCTTTTGGAAAGGTGCGGGCGGAGCATTACGACGCGGTGCTGGTGATCGACAACCGCAGCCCCTCGGAGATGGAGCGGAGCGCGGCGGGCGCAAAGGAGTACCTGCGGGCGCTGCAGGAGAGAATCCACTCTTACGAGGACAACCCGGAGGTGTTCCAAAAGATCAGCCAGACCCGGGTGGGCATTGTGACCTACGGCGGCGACGTTGCGGTGCCGCTCACGCCTTTTCACAACCCTGGCGGCGGGTGCGCCGAACCGTTTATCGACGCACTGAACGACATCCTGCAGGGCAGCTACCCCAGCATGCTGGGCTCGGATGCCCAGGATGCGGACTACCGGGCCAAGTTCTCGATCCCCGCGAACCCGGAGCGGTACAGAAACCCGGTGGACACCAGCGCCTGCGGCGGCTTTGCGGTGGGCAACCACCTGCTGGCCATGCAGATGGGGTTGGACAGCCCGCTGGAGAGGCAGACCACCGGCTCCGGCAAGCCGGACGGGCTGACTTAC
>NZ_DBGCTQ010000036.1:0-40724 GCF_048388525.1 Allofournierella sp.
GCCCAGCGCGGTGGGCACCGACGCAAAGCCCAGGCTCATGGCCAGAAGGCCCTGGGGGATGCCGTTCAGCACCACGCCGATGGCCGCAAGAAGGTCCTGCAAAAATTCCATTCCCAATACCCCTTTTCTGTTCTTGTAGATCTGTTGGAGCGCCCGCCGCGGCGGGCAAACTGATTGTACCATACGGCGCCCGGGATTTCAAACGGTCCCGCGGGCCGCGGTGCAAAAAAGGCGAACAGAGGATTTTTATGCCGCAAACCCCTTGCAAAAGGGGGGCGATGTGTGGTAAAATACAACTCGCGCAGTCAAAACCTGCGGCTTTAGCTCATCTGGTAGAGCGCCACCTTGCCAAGGTGGAGGTAGCGAGTTCGAGCCTCGTAAGCCGCTCCATGCGCCTCTGTAGCTCAGTTGGTAGAGCAGGGGACTGAAAATCCCCGTGTCATTGGTTCGATTCCGATCGGAGGCACCACAGCAAAAACGCCCGGGCTTATTACAGGCCCGGGCGTTTTTGCAACGTTTTAAAAGGCTCAAAACGATCGTTTGCAGGGGGCGCGCGTATGCTTTGTTATCGGAGCTTAAAAGAAGAGGAGATCTGCCGGGAACTGTTTAAAGAATTTGTGCGCCGCCAGGTCGTGACAAAATGCCGGCGCAGAGAAAACGGCGAATGGGTCATTCGGGACGCGCCCTTTGTGGACGACTGGACCGAGGCGGACTACCGGACCCTGCTCGCCTGCCTGAAGAATACTGCCCGCACGGGCGGGCTTGTGTACGCCGCCTTTTATAAGGAAGCGCTGAAGGGCTTTGTTTCGGTGGAACCTGGTTTGTTTGGTGGGGAACAAAAATATTTGGATCTGACTAGCCTGCATGTATCTGAGGAGCTGCGGGGCAGGGGGATCGGGGCTTCGCTGTTTCTGGCGGCAAAAGAATGGGCCCGAAAGAACGGAGCGGGGAAATTGTATATTTCTGCCCATTCCGCCATTGAAAGCCAGGCGTTTTACAAAAAAATGGGATGCGTGGAGGCGCAGGCGTATTCCCGGCGCCATGTGGATGCAGAACCGTATGACTGCCAGCTGGAATGTAAATTGTAAGCGGGGGGTGAAAAATGCGGTGAATCACCCGTTGATGCTTGACGAACCGGGCCGGGGGCCGTAAGATAGGAAAAGACCAAATAACTGCGGGGCAGCCAGCGTCGCGGAAGAAGGAGAAGGAAACATGAACAACCGAGAAAAGAGCTTCGACACCATTGTGGCACTGTGTAAGAACCGGGGGTTTGTATACCCGGGCAGCGAGATCTACGGCGGCCTTGCCAACAGTTGGGACTACGGGCCGCTGGGCGTGGAGTTCAAGAACAACGTGAAAAAGGCGTGGCTGAAAAAGTTTGTGCAGGAGAGCCCCACCAACGTGGGGCTGGACGCCGCCATCATCATGAACCCGGAGACCTGGATCACCACCGGCCATGTGGCGGGCTTTTCGGACCCGCTGCTGGACTGCAAGGCCTGTAAGGCGCGGCACCGGGCGGACAAGCTGATCGGCGACGCGCACCCGGATGTGAACGCCGACGCCATGAGCTTTGAGGAGATGGATGCCTTTATCGCCGGGCATGAGGACGTGGTGTGCCCGGTGTGCGGCAAACACGATTTTACCCCCATCCGCAAGTTCAACCTGATGTTCAAGACTGCCATCGGCGTGACCGAGGATTCCTCCTCCACCTGCTACCTGCGGCCCGAGACCGCGCAGGGGATCTTTGTGAACTTTGCCAACATCCAGCGCACCACCCGCCGCAAGCTGCCCTTCGGCGTGTGCCAGGTGGGCAAGGCCTTCCGGAATGAGATCACGCCGGGCAACTTTACCTTCCGCACCCGCGAGTTCGAGCAGATGGAGTGCGAGTTTTTCTGCAAGCCCGGCACCGACCTGGAGTGGTTTGGCTACTGGAAGGACTACTGCAAAAACTGGCTGCTGAGCCTGGGCATCCGGGAGGAGAACCTGCGCCTGCGGGACCACGACCCCGCTGAACTGGCCTTTTACTCCCGCGCCACCACCGACATCGAGTATGCCTTCCCGTTCACCGAGTGGGGCGAATTGTGGGGCATTGCCGACCGCACCGACTACGACCTGGGCCGCCACCAGGAGGCCAGCGGCAAGAGCCTGGAATACTTTGACCCGGAAACGAACGAGCACTACATCCCCTACGTGATCGAGCCCAGCCTGGGCGCCGACCGGGTGGCCCTGGCCTTTTTGTGCGAGGCCTACGACGAGGAGATCGTGGACGAGGCCAAGAACGACAAGCGGGTGGTGCTGCGGCTGCACCCGGCGCTGGCCCCTTATAAGGCGGCGGTGCTGCCCCTCTCGAAAAAATTGGGCGAGGCGGCCCGGCCCATCTGGCAGGAGCTGGCCAAATACTTTATGGTGGATTACGACGAGGCGGGCTCGATCGGCAAGCGGTACCGCCGGCAGGACGAAATCGGCACCCCGCTGTGCATCACCGTGGACTTTGACACCTTCGGCGACGGGGAAAAGGCGGGCGACGGCTGCGTGACCATCCGCGACCGGGACACCATGGAACAGGTGCGCCTGCCCATCGGCGAGGTGAAGGCCTACATCGAAAAGAAGATCGAGTTTTAAACCTTTGAAAGAGCCCGCCGTGCAGCCTGTGCGCCCGGCGGGCCTTTTGATTCCGCTTTTCAGGGAGGATAGGAGAGCATGTTCATCATCCGCGAGATCTTGATCCTGTTCGGCGTGTGCCTGGCGGCCACAGCAGTGAGCGCGGCGCTGCCGGTGGCGGTGCCGGCCAGTGTGCTGGCCATGGTGCTGCTTTTGGCCCTGCTGGGGCTGAAGCTGCTGCGTGAGGAATCGGTGAAGGGCCTTTGCGACGGCCTGCAAAAAAACATGGCGTTTTTGTTTTTGCCCGCGGGGGTGGGCATGCTGGAAGAGATGGAGGTGTTCCGCGCCAGCGGCCTTGCCCTGCTGGCCGTGTGCGCGGCGGGCACCCTTTTGACCTTTGCGGCCACCGCGCTGACCGTGAAGGGCGTGCTGGCGCTGCAGCGCAGGAGGACGCAAAGATGAAGGAAGTTGTGTGCAACAACGCGCTGTTCGGCATCGTGCTGTGCGCCGCCGCGTGGCAGGCGGGCGTGTGGGTGAACGAAAAGCTCAGGACCCCGCTGGCCCACCCGCTGCTGGTGGGAATCGTGCTGGCGGTGAGCTTTTTGGCGGCTTTTGGCATTCCGCTGGACTGGTTCCGGCAGGGCGGGCAGATCATCAGCCTGCTGTTGGCGCCCGCCACGGCGGCGCTGGGCCTTTCGGTCTGGCGGCAGCGGGCGGTGCTGCAGAAAAACTTTTGGCCGGTGGTGCTGGGCTGCGCCGCGGGCAGCGCGGTGAACGCGCTGGCGGTGAACGGCATGTGCCGCCTGCTGGCGCTGGACGCGGCGCTGACAAAGAGCCTTTTGCCCCGCAGTGTGACCACCCCCATTGCGGTGGCGCTGAGCGAACAGGGGGGCGGCCTGCCCTCGGTGACCACGCTGTGTGTGCTGTTCACCGGTATTTTGGGCACTGTGGCCGCGCCCTTTCTTGTGCGCTTGTTCCGGCTGGAAAAAGAGCCGGTGGCGGCGGGGGTGGCCATCGGAACCTCCAGCCATGTGATCGGCACCACCGCGGCCATGGGCCTGGGGGAGGTGCAGGGCGCTATGAGCAGCGTTTCCATCGGGGTGGCCGGGCTGCTGACTGTGGCGCTGGCGCTCGTGTGGTAAACGGCGGGGATCCGCAGCCGGAGAGGGAAAGGGAGAGAAGCCTGTGAGAAAAGATATTGTAGAGGCCCTGGAAAAAATTGTTTTGGAGAAGTGCGGCGATGAAAATAATTTTTTTGGGGAAGGGATCGGCTGCCACATCCAGGCAGTAGTGAAAAATGCCATTCTCCTGGCGGAGAAATACGGCGCTGATGTGGAGGTAGTGACCATTGCCGCGTGGTTGCACGACGTGGCCTCCATCACCGATTATAAATATTACGAGGAGCATCATATCTGGGGCGCAAAAATGGCAGGGGAGCTGCTTGAAAAGATGGACTATCCCAAGGCCAAAACAGAGCTGGTGCAAAGATGTATTTTGAATCACCGCGGCAGCGCAGTGCGGGAGAAATGCAGCGCGGAGGAGGTCTGTGTGGCCGATGCCGACGCGATCTCTCATTTTGACAGTGTTCCCGCGCTGTTTTATTTGGCTTATGTAAAGCGGGGCTGCTCCATTGAGGAGGGCACACAATTTGTAGCCAACAAACTCAGGCGCAGCTTTGCCAAGCTGTCGGAGCGAAGCAGGGCGCTCTATCAGCCAAAGTATGATGCTGTGATAAGGACGGTTTTGGGGGAATAAGAACACACAAATCTGCTGAAAAATAAACTCGACCGCGTGTAAACCAAAGGTTTCTGCGGATAAACTTCCGGTCGGTTGAGCCGCCCACCGCGGGGATGCTACCATAGAGCCATCAAAAACCGAAGGAGGAAAAGAGAAATGACCATGGGAACAATGATCGCGTCCCTGCGCAGGGAGCGGGGGATGACACAGGCCGAATTGGCAGAGCGGATGGGCGTCACCGACAAGGCGGTGTCCAAATGGGAGAGGGACCTCTCCTGCCCGGATATCGCCTCGGTGCCCAAGCTGGCCGAGGTGCTGGAGGTCTCGGTGGAGCAGCTGCTTCAGGCCAAGGCACGCCCAGCGGGCGGCGGGGAAACGGCGCGGGAAAAGATCGACCGGATCGTGGGTCTGGTGCTGAAGGCCATCGCCGTGGCCATGGGCGTGGCGGTGATCGTGCTGTCGGTGCTGAAAAAGGTCGATTTGTACTCGGTTTCAACCATGCTGGGCCTGGGGCTTGCCTGCGCGGGGGTGAGCTTGTTCAGAAAAGAAAAAGAAGAACTGTGAACTTTGCGCCTGTTTCCAAAGGGGTGGGGTGCAAGCAGCGCAAAATAACCGCAGGCGGAGCTTTTAAAGCTCCGCCTTTTCCGCTATAATAAAGGAAACCCTGATTTTGTGATAGTTAAAGGAGATTTTGCAGGATGGATCAGACGCTGATGCAGAAATACGCCGATTTTATTGTGCGGGTGGGGGTGAACGTGCGCCCCGGCCAGACCTTTATCATCCACTGCCCGGTGGAGGCCGCCTTTTTTGCCCGGGCCTGCGCAAAGGCCGGCTTTGAGGCGGGCGCGGCGGACGTGGTGGTGAAATACGGTGACGAACAGCTGGCGCGCATCCGCATGGAGCTGGGCGACGAGGCCGCTTTGAGCGACGTGAAGCCCCACCTGCTGCGCAGCTACCTGGACTATGCCGAGAGCGAGGGCGGCGTGTGCACCCTGAACATACACGCCGATGACCCGGAGGCCTTTAAAGGGCTGGACGCGGGCAAGCTGAACCGGGTGAACCTGGCCCGTCGGGCTGCCCTGGAGCCCTGGCGCGCCTACACCATGAACGACCGGGTGCAGTGGTGCGTGGTGGCGATCCCCACCCCGGCCTGGGCGCACACCGTATTCCCGGAGCTGCCCGAAGCCGAGGCCGTGGAAACACTGTGGAAGCTGATTTTTGAGGTATGCCGGGTGAATGGGACAAACGACCCGGTGGTCGAGTGGCGGGCGCACACGGCAAAAATGACCGCGTACCGGGACAAGCTGAACGCCCTGGAGCTTGCGAGCGTGCGCCTGGAAAGCGCCAACGGCACCGACCTGACCGTGGGCCTGGCCGACGGCCACACCTGGGAGGGCGCGGCCAGCGTGGCCGAAAACGGGGCCGCCTTCATTCCGAACATCCCCACCGAGGAGGTGTTCACCGCGCCCCACCGCGAGCGGGTGAACGGCGTTGTGAAGGGCACGCGGCCCTATGTGTACAACGGCCAGCTGATCAAGGGCTTTTCGGTGACCTTTAAGGCTGGCCGGGTGGTGGCCCATTCGGCTGAAAAGAACGACGCGCTGCTGGGCGAGCTGCTTGCCAGCGACGAGGGGGCCTGCCGCATCGGCGAGGTTGCGCTGGTGCCTGCCTCGAGCCCCATCAACCGCAGCGGCGTGCTGTTTTACAACACCTTGTTTGATGAGAACGCCGCCTGCCACATTGCCTTCGGCGCGGGCTACCCCGGCACGGTGAAGGGCGGGAACACAATGAGCAAGGAAGAGCTGCTGGCCTGCGGCGTGAACGACTCGGCCATCCATGAGGACGTGATGGTGGGCGCGGCGGACATGCGCATCACCGGCCTGACCCGGGCCGGGGCCACCGTGACTATTTTTGAGAAAGGCGAGTGGGCCCTGTGAACACAGACCCAAAAGGCGGGGCGGGCGCGCTGACGGAAAAGCAGCGCTGGCTGGCAGCGGTGGGCCTGGCCTGGCTGTGCGGCCTGGCGCAGGCCCTGGACGTGCTGGACCCGGTGGTGCGGGCGCAGGCCCAGGGCATTGAGGACATGGCGTTCGCGGTGCTGCTGGCGGTCTTTTTCCACTGGGCGCTGGGTCTGCCCGTTTGCCGGAAAGATGGCTGGCTGGCGGCGCTGGGGGGCTTTTTGGGCCTGTGCGCCCTGGCGGGCGAAACCATGGCCGCCAGCGACAGCCTGGCGTTTTTGTACAGCGGCCCGGTGTGCTTTTTAAAAGCGCTTGTGCGCTGGCTGGGCTGGGCGGTGTTGCTGTATTTTGCGCTGCTGGCCCTGTTTGCGGGGCTGGACCGGCTGGCGGCCCCGCGCCCGGGCGGGGCCTGGGGGCCGGCCTGGCTGCGCCGGGCCGGGCCAAAAACCGTGCTGTGCGGCCTGGGAGTGATCCTGGCCTGCTGGCTGCCCTATTACGTCTGCCTGTTCCCGGGGGCCTCGAACACCGACACCTGGTGGCAGCTGGAGCAGGCGACGGGTGCGCGCGCGCTGAATGCCGGGCACCCGCTGGCCCATACGTATTTGCAGAGCGGCCTGCTGGTTTTGGGCAAAACCCTGCTGGGAAGCTGGAACGCCGGGGCGTTTTTGGCGGTGCTGGCACAGAGCCTTGTGATCGCCCTGGTGCTGGCCTACAGCGTGCACGTGATGCTGCGGCTGGAAGCGCCGCCTGCTGCGGCGGCGGGGGCGCTGGCGCTCTATGCGCTGGTGCCCACCTTCCCCCGGGCAGCCACCCTGCTGATGAAGGACGGGCTTTACAGCGCCGGGGTGCTGCTGCTGACCCTTTTGGTGCTGGAAGCGCTGCTTTTGCCGGCGGATCTTAAGGCACATGGTTATAAAAAGGCCCTGCTGTGCGCGGGCGTGTTTCTGACGGCGACCATGCGCTACAACGGCCCGGTGCTGATCCTGGCGGTGCTGGCGCTGGGGGGCGTGGGGCTGTGGCGCGCGATGGGCGAAAAAAGGGCCAGGCTGGCGCTGGCCGCCTGCCTGGTTTTGCCTCTGGCGGCGGGGTACGGCCTGAACGCAGGGCTGCGGGCGCTGCCGGGTGTGGAACCGGCGAACCCAAACGAAACCCTCTCGATCCCGCTGCAGCAGACCGCGCGGTATGTGCGGGATTTTGGGGGCGAGGTGACCGACGCTGAGCGGGAGGCCATTGACCGGGTGGTGCAGTACGGCGCGCTGGCGGATACCTACAACCCAAACCTGGCGGACCCCGTGAAATCATACATCAATCGCCCGGAGGCCATCGAGGCGGATCGCCAGGCATATTTAAAGGTATGGCTGGCCCAGACCCTTCGCCGGCCGGTGAGCGCCCTGGAGGCGTTCGTGAACCTGAATTACGGCTGGCTTTACCCGGGGGTGCAAAACCCTTGCTGGAGCTACAGCCCGGTGGGGGACAACGCTTATGTGACACGCCCGGCAGCTCTGGACACACTGGAACATCTGCTGGACAAGCTGGATTATGCCTTTTTGCTGCCGGTGCTGAGCTGGCCGGAAAACCTGGGCTTTGCCGCCTGGGGGCTGCTGGCGCTGGGGGCGTGGCTTGCCGCCCGGGGGGTGAAACAGCTGGGGGGCGCGCTGGCAGTGCAGTACCTCACCCTGCTGATGTGCCTGTTTGGCCCGGTGTTCTACGGTCACGGGCGCTACGGCTGGCCGCTTTTGTTCTGCTGGCCGGCACTGCTGGCGGCCGCCGTGTGCGCGGTGCGGCGCAAAACCCGGGAAATATAAGGCTTTTGCGGGCAAACGCTTGCATATCCCGGCAAAGCGTGGTATACTAACATAACGTAAGATGATTTTTGATTGGAGAGTGGGCCGAAAGGCCCGCTCTTCTTGCGTGTTTGGGAGGTTTTGGAATGGGGAAGGCGAGCGGCGGCCAGACCACGGTGCAAACGGTGGAGCAGCTGGTCCGCCCGGTGCTGGAAGGCATGGGGCTGCGGCTGTGGGATGTGCGCTTTGAAAAGGAAGGGCCGGACTGGTACCTGCGGGTTCTGATCGACCGGGACGAGCCGCTGGATCTGGATACCTGCGAGGCGGCCAGCCGCGCGGTGGATCCGGTGATCGACGCGGCGGATCCCATTGCCGAGAGCTATTTTTTGGAGGTGGGCAGCCCGGGGCTTGGGCGCAGGCTGACCCGGCCCGAGCACTTTGCGCAGTATCGGGGGCAGAAGGTGGCAGCGCGGCTGATCCGGCCGGACGAGGCGGGCAGGCGGGAGTACGCGGGCCCGCTGGCGGCTTTTGAGGGCGGCCGGGTGACCATTGCCGCGCCTGAGGGCGAAAAAACGTTTGAGCTGGCCAGCGCCAGTTATGTAAAGCTGTGTGACGACGAAGACCTGTTTTAACAGCCTGTGACATAAAGATAGTGACAAAGGAGTAATCAGAAAAAATGAACGCAGAGTTTTTCGAAGCGCTTTCCATGCTGGAAAAAGAGCGCGGCCTGACCGCCGATTACCTGATCGAAAAGATCGAGGCGGCCATTGTGATCGCCGTGAAAAAGGATTACGAGGTGGAGGACGACAACGTGCTGGTGGAGATCGACCCCGAGCACGGCAAATTCAGTGTGAGCCTGGTGCGTGACGTGGTGGAAGAGGTGGAAAATCCCAAGATCCAGCTTTCGTTGGAAGAGGCGCAGGCCATCCGCAAGAGCTACAAGCTGGGCGACCGGGTGGTCACCCCCCTGAAAACCAAGGACTTCGGGCGCATTGCCGCTCAGACGGCAAAGCACGTGATCCGGCAGGGCATCCGCGAGGCCGAGCGCAACCAGCTGTACAGCGAGATGCAGTCCAAGGCGCACGAGATCGTGACCGCCCGGGTGCTTCGTATTGACCCCGAGCGCGGCATCGTGGCGCTGGAGATGGGCAAGGGCGAGGCGGTTCTGCCCCGCTCGGAGCAGGTGCCCGGCGAGGAGTTTTACGAGGGCCAGCACGTGCAGGTGTATGTGAAGGATGTGCTGGTGACCGAGCGCGGCCCCAAGATCATCATCAGCCGCACCAGCGAGCAGCTGGTTAAGCGCATGTTCGAGATGGAGGTGCCCGAGATCTTTGACGGCACCGTGGAGATCCGGGCCATCAGCCGCGAGGCGGGGGTGCGCACCAAGATGGCGGTGTGGAGCAAGGATGAAAACGTGGATCCGGTGGGCGCGTGCATCGGTGCTCACGGCGCCCGCGTGAACAAGATCGTGGAGGAGCTGGGCGGCGAAAAGATCGACATTGTGCGCTGGAGCGAGGACGTGGCCGAGTTTATCAGCGCCGCGCTGAGCCCCGCAAAAGTGGTGAAGGTGGAGATTTTGGAGGGCGAGCGCAAGGCCTGCCGTGTGACCGTGCCGGATCACCAGCTGAGCCTGGCCATTGGCAACAAGGGCCAGAATGCCCGCCTGTGCGCCCGCCTGACCGGCTATAATATAGACATCCGGCCCGAGAGCGGCTACTACGGCGAGGACGAGGAAGAGGAAAAGCCGGCGCAGGAATAAGGCCCTGCCGCCGAACGGAGGAAATGGAAAGGAGCGACCCCGCGTGCAACAGAAAAAGATCCCGCTGCGGCGCTGCACCGGCTGCAATGAGCAAAAACCGAAAAAGGAGCTGGTGCGCGTGGTGCGCAGCCCCCAGGGCGAAGTGAGCCTGGATCTTGTGGGCAAAAAGCCCGGCCGGGGAGCTTACCTTTGCCCCAGCGCCCAGTGCCTGGCAAAGGCCCGCAAGGCAAAGCGCCTGGAACGGGCGCTGGAGACCCAAATACCGCCCGAGGTGTACGAGAGCATCGAGCGTGAACTGGAAGGAGCACAGGGTGGAGCAGAGTGAACAAAAATTGTTTTCGGCCCTGTCGCTGTGCCGCAAGGCAGGCAAGCTGGTGCTGGGCTTTGACGCGGTGACCGACAGCGTGTACGGCGGCAAGGCGGCCCTGGTGCTGCTGGCGGCCGACGCCAGCGACGGCACCGCCAAGCGCATGGGCCGCAGCTGCGAGGGGCTTGTGCCCTGCAGGCGCATGCCGCTGACCCAGCAGGCGCTGTGCGCCATCACCTACAAAAAGGTGGGCGTGTACGCTGTGACCGACGACAATCTGGCGATTTTATGCATAAACAGCCTCGAGCATGAGAAGGAGGAGAACGCATGACCATTAAATATAAAGTCAGCGAAGTGGCGAAAGACCTGAACAAACCCGCAAAGCAGATCATTGATCTGCTTGCCGCCCGGGGGGGCGAGCCCAAAAAGGTGGGTTCCAACCTGGAAGAAGGGGAGCTGAACTACATTTTTGAACATTTTACCCGGGAGACCGAGGAAAAAAGCCTGGACGCCTACCTGGACAGCGCCCCGAAGCCCAAGCCCAAGGAGAGCGAGATCCTGAAAAAGGCGGACGGCACCGTGGTGGAGATGCCCCAGCCCAAACACCGCCCGGAGAAAAAGAAGGTGGAACAGCCCGCCCCCGCGCCCAAGCGCGAGGTGGTGACCAAGGTGGTGGACACCCGCACCGTGGATGTGAACCTGGACAAATTCAACGAGAAGTATACCGAGCTGGCCTCCACCAAAAATGTGGAGAACCGCCGCAAGCCCACCCCGGCGGGCAACAAGCAGAAGTTCGGCAACGCTGGCAAAAACCGGGGCCGCCAGCCCTTCCGCCAGCCCTTCCAGAAAAAGCGCGAGACCGAGGCCGAGCGCCTGCAGCGCATCCAGCTGGAGAAGGCCCGCAAGGCCCAGCTCAAGGTGCAGATCCCGGACGAGATCACCGTGGGCGAACTGGCCAGCCGCTTGAAGCAGACCGCCTCCAACGTGATCAAAAAGCTCATGGGCCTTGGGGTCATGGCGGGTATGAGCGAAGCGGTGGACTACGACACCGCCGCCCTGGTGGCCGAGGAATTTGGCGCCAAGGTGGAAAAAGAGGTGCACGTTACCATTGAGCAGCGCCTGTTCGAGGTGGACGAGGATCCGGCCGAGAGCCTGAGCGAGCGCCCCCCCGTGGTGGTGGTCATGGGCCACGTGGACCACGGCAAGACCAGCATCCTGGATAAGATCCGGGCCGCCCATGTGACCGCGGGCGAGGCCGGCGGCATTACCCAGCACATCGGCGCCTATCAGGTGACCGCGAACGGCAAGACCATCACCTTTTTGGACACCCCGGGCCACGAGGCGTTCACCAGCATGCGCGCCCGCGGCGCGAACCTGACCGACATCGCGGTGCTGGTGGTGGCGGCGGACGACGGCATTATGCCTCAGACCGTGGAGTCCATCAACCATGCCAAGGCCGCGGGCGTTTCCATCATCGTGGCCATTAACAAGATGGATAAGCCCACCGCCAACCCCGACCGGGTCAAGGAGCAGCTCACCCAGTACGAGCTGGTGCCCGAGGACTGGGGCGGGGATGTGATCTGCGTGCCTGTGTCGGCCATGACCGGCGAGGGCATTGACGACCTGCTGGAAAACATCACCCTGGTGGCCGAGGTGAAGGAGCTGAAGGCCAACGCCGACCGCCGCGCCAAGGGCGCTGTGATCGAGGCCCGCCTGGACAAGGGCCAGGGCCCCGTGGCCACCATCCTGATCCAGAAGGGCACCCTGCACAAGGGCGACTGCGTGATCGCGGGCACCGCGGTGGGCCGCGTGCGCACCATGAAAAACGACAAGGGCCAGTACCTGGAAGAAGCCGGCCCCTCTACCCCTGTGGAGATCACCGGCCTGACCGAGGTGCCCGCGGCGGGCGATCTGTTCGACGCGGTGGCCGACGAGAAGCTGGCCCGCGAGCTGGCCGACCAGCGCGCGGCGGATCAGAAGGAGAAGCAGTTCTCCAGCTACCAGAAGGTGACCCTGGATAACCTGTTCAGCCAGATTGAGGAGGGTGAGCGCAAACAGCTTGACATCATTGTGAAGGCGGACGTGCAGGGCAGTGCCGAGGCGGTAAAGCAGAGCCTGGAAAAGATCTCCAACGACGAGGTGCGGGTGAAGGTGATCCACGCGGGCGTGGGCGCCATCAACAAATCGGACGTGATGCTGGCCAACGCCGGCGGCGCCATCATCATCGGCTTCAACGTGCGGCCGGACCCCATTGCCAAGGACGAGGCGGCCCAGTGCGAGGTGGAGCTGCGGATGTACCGCGTGATCTACGACGCCATCAACGACGTAACCGACGCCATGAAAGGCATGCTGGCCCCCAAGATCCGCGAGGTGGAGCAGGGCCGCCTGGAGGTGCGCCAGGTGTACAAGATCTCCAGCGTGGGCCTTGTGGCCGGCAGCTATGTGCTGGAGGGCAAGATCATCCGCTCCAGCAAGATCCGCGTGGTGCGCGACGGCATTGTGATCACCGAGGACGAGATCTCCTCGCTGCGCCGCTTCAAGGACGACGTGAAGGAAGTGGCCCAGGGCTACGAATGCGGCGTGACGCTGGAGAAATTCAGCGACATCAAGGAAGGCGATATCTTTGAGGCGTATATCCTGGAAGAATATCGCGACTGAGCCCGGCTTTGGGGCGGCGCGCGGATCGCCGCGGCGCGCCCCGGCCCGGCAGAATATGAGGTAAACCCATGCCTAATGCGAAAAATCAAGGACGTTTGGCCCAGGACATGAAGCGGGAGCTCATTGGCATCATCGGCCAGATGAAGGATCCCCGCCTTGGCGGGGGGCTGCTGACCGTGACCCGGCTGGATGTGACGCCGGATCTGGATCAGGCAAAGGTGTTCGTGAGCCTGATGGGCAGCGAGGAGGCGGCCGCAGAGGCGGTGAAGGCCCTGAACCGGGCCGCCGGCCATGTGCGCACCGAGATCTCCCGGCGCATGCACATCCGCAAGGCGCCCCGCTTTGTGTTCGTGCGGGATGACGGCGCGGCCTATGCCGCCCACATCAACGAACTGCTGGCGGACCTGCACAAGGGCGAGCTTTGAGCGCCTGCGGTCCCCGCCTTTGAGAGGAGGAGAACGTCATGAGCGAAATCCTGGAACTTTTAGAGCTGATCAGCCGGCTGCTGCACGCCGAGGATGTGCTGCTGCTGTGCCATAAAAACCCGGACGGCGACACCATCGGCAGCGCCGCTGCTCTGCAGCACGCGCTGAAAAACCTGGGCAAAAACGCGGCGGTGCTGTGTGCGGACCCCATTCCCGCGCGGTATGGCTACATGCGGCTGGAGCCCTATACCGGCCAGTTTACCCCCGGCTATGTGGTGGCGGTGGACATTGCCGGCATCCAGCTGTTCGGCGACGCGCTGCAGCCCTATGTGGAGAGGGTGGATCTGTGCATCGACCACCATTCCTCCAACGCGGGCTATGCCGATGCCATGTATCTGGACGGCGGCGCGGCGGCCACCGCCGAGATCATTTATGAGCTGCTGCGGGCCATGAACGCCGAGATCACCCCCCTGATCGCGGACTGCCTGTACACCGGCCTTTCCACCGACACCGGCTGCTTTTTGTATTCCAACACCACCGCTCACACCCACACGGTGGCGGCGGCTTTGATGGAGGCGGGCGCCCGGGTGGAAGACCTGAACGCAATCCTGTTCGAGAGCAAGACCCGGGAGCGCATGGCCATTGAAAAGGTGGCGCTGGACAACCTGGAATACCATTTTGAGGGCCGGTGCGCCCTGATGTATATGACCCGGGAGGAGATCGCCGCCAGCGGGGTGAATATGTCCGACCTGGAGGATCTGACCGGCCTGCCCCGCAAGATCGAGGGGGTGCAGGTGGGCGTGACCCTGCGGCAGCTGCCCGGCGCCAGCTATAAGATCAGCGTGCGCACGGTGAAAGGCGTGGACGCCTGCGCCATTGCAAAGCGCCTGGGCGGCGGCGGCCATGCCAGGGCCGCCGGCTGCGAGCTGGAGGGGAACCTGGACAACGCCAAGGCCGCCGTGCTGGCCGAGGTGGAAAAAGAACTGAAAAAACTGGACGAGGCGGCCGGGAGCTGATGAACGGCATTTTAGTGGTGGATAAGCCGGCGGGCTGGACCAGCTTTGACGTGATCGCCAAGCTGCGGGGCATTCTGGCGACCCGCAAGCTGGGGCATTCCGGCACCCTGGACCCCATGGCCACGGGCGTGCTGCCGGTCTTTGTGGGGGCGGCCGCCAAGGCGGTGGATCTGCAGCCGGACCACGATAAGGCGTACCGGGCGCTGGTGCGCTTTGGCCTGGCCACCGACACGGGCGACGTGACCGGCGAAACGCTGGAAACAAGCGGCACGCCGGTGAGCCGGGAACAGGTGCTGGCGGCACTGCCCGCGCTGACCGGCCCCCAGATGCAGACCCCCCCCATGTATTCGGCGGTGAAGGTGGACGGCGTGCCCCTTTACAAGCTGGCGCGCCAGGGGAAAACGGTGGAGCGCAAAGCGCGCCCGGTGACTATTTACCGCCTGAAGCTTTGCGGCGGGGCCGGCGAGCGGGAATTCTGGCTGGACGTGGAGTGCAGCAAGGGCACCTATGTGCGCACGCTGGTGGAGGAGCTGGGCCGCGCCGTGGGCTGCCCGGCCTGCCTTGCGGCGCTGCGGCGCACCCGGGCGGGCGCCTTTGGCCTGGAAGCCAGCCACGGCATGGAGAGCATCCAGGCCGCAAAAGACGAGGGCGGCCTGGAACGGCTGCTGCTGCCTGTGGACACGGTGTTTCGGCACCTGCCAAAGGCGGCGGTGGATGAGGCCGCCGCCGCACGCCTTTTGAACGGGGCGCCCACCTATCGCTTCGGCCGGCCGGAAGGGGTGTACCGCCTGTATGGCCCGGAGGGCTTTCTGGGCCTGGGCCGGGTGCGGGAAGATACCCTGACAGTGGAAAAATTGTTTGTGGAAAGGGCGTGAAAAGCCCATGGAAGTATATTCCGAGCTGGCGCCCCTGGGCGCCGCCCGGGGCACTGCGGTGGCCCTGGGCTTTTTTGACGGGGTGCACATCGGCCACCAGGCGGTCATCCGGGCCGCCGCGCGCCACGCCGGGGCCCACGGCCTTGCCCCGGCGGTGTTCACCTTCAGCCTGCCGCTTAAAAATGCGATGAAGGGGGGGCGCATCTGCCCGGAGAGCGAAAAACACCGGCAGATGGAGGCCCTGGGGGCCGCTTTTTATATGGAGCCGCCCTTTGAGCAGTTTCGTGCCCTGAGCCCCGAGCGGTTCGTGCGGGACGTGCTGGCCGGCCTTTGCCGCGCCAAGGCCGTGTTCTGCGGGGATAACTTTACCTTCGGCGCACGGGCCGCCGGCAATGTGGATACCTTGAAAGAGCTGTGCGCGCCGCTGGGGATCGAGGTACAGATCGTGCCCATGGCCCTGTATGAGGGGGTGCCGGTGAGTTCCAGCCGCATCCGCGCGGCGCTGGAGGCGGGGGACATGCCCGCGGTGAACGCGATGCTGGGCAGGCCCTACCGGATCGACTTTGAGGTGCGGCACGGCCAGGGCCTGGGGCGCACGCTGGGCTTTCCCACCATCAACCAGGTCTACCCGGAGGGGTTCGTGATGCCCCGCTTCGGCATTTACATCACCCGGGTGGGCATTGGGGGAGAATGGTATGCGGGGGCCACCGGCCTTGGCACCCGGCCCACCGTGAACCAGACCGGCGGGGGCCCCACCTGCGAGACCTTTATCCCGGGATTTGAGGGCCAGCTGTACGACGAGAGCCCAGCGGTGGAATTTTACCAGTACATCGCGCCCAGCCGGAGGTTCGCGGACCTTGCCGGGCTCACCGCCTGCGTGCAGGACGCGGCGGCGAGGGCGCTGGCCTATTTTGAGGGGCCGGAGGGTGCAAAAGAGGGGAAAAAGCCCTTGTAATCCGCCCGGGCGTGTGCTATACTATTTAGGCTACCGTGGCCCGGTATGGGGTGTATGCGCCGCAACGGCGTGCCTCGATTGCCCCGCACTGAGCCATTGGCAAATAAAAAAACGAGGTATGAAGCAATGGAAGACAAAAAGGTCATCATCGAATCCAACCGCGTGCATGAGAACGACACTGGCTCCCCCGAGGTGCAGGTGGCCCTGCTCACTGCGCGCATCAACCATTTGAACGAGCATCTGAAGGCTAACCCCCACGATTATCACAGCAACCGCGGCCTTTTGAAGATGGTCGGTCAGCGCCGCAACCTGCTGGCCTACCTGCAGAAGAAGGACATCGGGCGTTACCGCGCCCTGATCGCCAAGCTCGGTCTGCGTAAGTAACCCAGCCAAAAAGGCAGGCGGTCGTTGCACCGCCTGCCTTTTGCCTGTTTTTGCAGGCGAGCCCTTTTTGGTCCGACAGGGGGGCCAGCCGTGTATTTAGCGGTAAATCGGGCGCTTTGCCGGAAAGGGAGAAGCGCGGAACGCCGGATTTATTGCTAAAGCCATGGTGCCCCGCTGAGTAAATAGAACACCGATTCAGGAGGTAAAACAATGGCATTGGAATTTGCATCCCGGCATGAGACATTCCCCAACTACAAAACCTTCCAGATGGAGCTGGCAGGCCGCCCGCTGGTGGTGGAAACCGGCAAGATGTGTGGGCTGTCGAACGGCAGCTGCCTGGTGCGCTACGGCGAGACCGTGGTTTTGTGCAACGTGACCATGAGCGACAAGCCCCGCGACGGCATCGACTTTTTCCCCTTGAGCGTGGATTTTGAGGAGAAGCTGTACTCGGTGGGCCGCATTCCCGGCAGCTTTATGCGCCGCGAGGGCCGCCCCGGCGAGAAGGCCGTGCTCACCAGCCGGGTGATCGACCGGCCCATCCGCCCCCTGTTCCCCAAAACCATGCGCAACGACGTGTGCGTGACCATGACCGTGATGAGCGTGGACCAGGATTGCAGCCCCGAGATCACCGGCATGATCGGCACCTCCATTGCGCTGTCGATCTCGGACATTCCCTGGGCCGGGCCCATTGGCGGCGTGTTTATGGGCCTGGTGGACGGCGAGCTGGTGGTAAACCCCACCCTGGAGCAGCGCGAGAAGAGCGATCTGCAGCTGACCGTGGCCGCCACCGAACAAAAGATCGTGATGATCGAGGCCGGCGCCAACGAGGTGGACGAGGGTACCATGCTGGAGGGCATCAAGACCGCCCATGCCGAGATCAAAAAGGTCATTGCGTTCATCCACGGCATCGTGGCCGAGATCGGCAAGCCCAAGCGCGAGTTCCAGGACATGGAGCTGGATCACGACCTGTTTGAGGCCGTGAAAGCGGAGTTTTTGGACCAGTTCCGGGCCGCCATGGACACCGACGACAAGAACGTGCGCGACGCGCGCCTTTTGCCCATCCGCGAAAAGCTGGCCGAAACGTACGCCGAGCAGTGGGGCGAGGGCACCATTGAAGAGCTGATGTACAAGATGCAGAAGTTCGTGGTGCGCCGCTGGCTGCTGGACGACGGCAAGCGCGTGGACGGCCGGGGGATCAACGAGATCCGGCCCCTGGGCGCTGAGGTGGGCATTCTGCCCCGGGTGCATGGCAGCGGCATGTTCACCCGCGGCCAGACCCAGGTGCTGACCGTGACCACCCTGGGCAACACCAAGGACAACCAGCTGATGGACGATCTGGGCACCGAGCCCTACAAGCGCTACATCCACCACTACAACTTCCCGCCCTACTCGGTGGGCGAGGCCCGCGCGCCCCGCAGCCCCGGCCGCCGCGAGATCGGCCACGGCGCTTTGGCCGAGCGCGCCCTGGTGCCCGTGCTGCCGAGCCTGGAGGAGTTCCCCTATACCATCCGCCTGGTGAGCGAGGTGCTCTCGTCCAACGGGTCCACCAGCCAGGCCTCCATCTGCGGCTCCACCCTGAGCCTGATGGACGCGGGTGTGCCCATCAAGGCCCCGGTGGCCGGCATTTCCTGCGGCCTGATCACCGAGGGTGACCGCTGGATGACCATGCTGGACATCCAGGGCGTGGAGGATTTCCACGGCGATATGGACTTCAAGGTGGGCGGCACCCACAACGGCATCACCGCCATCCAGATGGACATCAAGATCGACGGCCTGACCTATGAGATCATTGAGGAGGCCTTTGAGAAGTGCCGCAAGGGCCGGCTGTTCATCCTGGACGAGATCATGCTGCCGGTGATCGCGGAGCCGCGGCACGAGCTCTCGAAGTACGCGCCCAAAATGCTGTCGATGGTGATCCCCGTGGACAAGATCAAGGACGTGATCGGCAAGGGCGGCAAGGTGATCCAGGAGATCTGCGCCAACTGCAACTGCAAGATCGACGTGGAGGAGGACGGCCACGTGTTCGTGTCCGCCATTGATGTGGAGGACGCCAACCGCGCCGTTCACACCATCAAGACCATTGTGGAGGACCCCGAGGTGGGCGCCATCTACAAGGGCCGGGTGACCAGGCTGATGAACTTCGGCGCCTTTGTGGAGATCGCCCCGGGCAAAGAGGGCCTGGTGCACATCTCTAAGCTGGATGCAAAGCGCGTGGAGCGCGTGGAGGACGTGGTCGCGGTGGGCGACGAGCTGATCGTGATGGTGACCGAGATCGACCAGCAGGGCCGCATCAACCTCTCGCGCAAGGACGCGCTGGCCGCCATTGAGGCCAAAAAGGCCCAGGGCTAATCGTTTTAAGGCCGCCCCCGAACCATTGGTTCGGGGGCTTTTATGTTTATTTGTGAAAAAAACCGTCCATGTAATTTTTGGCGACAAAGGCGGATGCCCCTTGGAACTGAATGAGGATGTGATATAATCGTAAAAAAGGCCAGGGGCAAACGGAGGCGACGGTGTTGTACCAGCAGGGTGATGAGCCAAAACATTTTAAAAAAATATGGATTGTGGCGGCGATCCCTTTTATTATGCTTGCCATGGATTATTTGATCTATGAACAGAAAAAGCTGCTGCGGGACGAAGAGGACGTGTTGGTCTTAAACACGGTATTCTGCATCGCGGTGGTGGGTACCGTGGCCTGCCTGCTGCTGGTCCTGGGGGCTGCACTGCTGTATCAACAAGGGCGCAAGCAGCGGCATGACCGGCAATACGCCGATGAGATTGTGCGCAAATTTTTTGTGCCTGTGAATGGCATTATTGGGGTGGCGGAGCAGCTGTGCTCCAGCGGAACGCTTGCGGCTGAGCAGGCCCAGCAGGCTGAGCTCATCGCCGAGAGCAGCAGACGTATCAAACGGATGCTGCACGATATTGATGAGTACAACGCGCTTAAAAGCGGCCTTGTGAAGCTGCAGATGCAAAGCTTTAACCTGCAGGAGCTGGCAGGCGCGGTGATCCATCAGATCGAAAGCCAAAAACCGCCGTCGCCCATCCGGCTGGTGAACGCGGTGCCCCCTGGCATTTTTGTGCGGGCCAGTTCCAAAAAGCTGCAGGAGATCGTGGGCAACCTGATTGTTGTGCTCATCAATTATACACCGCAGGGAACCGTTACCATTTCCGCCCGGGGCAAAGCTGCCTATGTGGAGGTGAAAATTGAAGATGATGGAGTAGGTGTAGCGGAGCATATCAAAAATTCGCTGTTCGATCCCATTGATGGGGCCAACAACATCTCCAATGGGCATTACAGCGGTACCGGCTTTTCGCTGGCCATTGCAAAAGAACTGGTGGAACTGCATAAGGGGCGTATCTGGATCGATAAATCTTTGCGCGACACCACGGCGGTGTATTTTACGCTGCTCAAAGACGACAATCTTTACCGTATGCCTGTTACTCCTTTTACAGATCTTAATTTGCCCCGGGATACAGGCAAACGCATCCAGACTGCCGCATTGGCCCGGCCTGAAGGGCGGATACTGCTGTTAAAGGTTGCATCCACCCACAAAAATATCCTGATTTCTCTGCTGACTGGGGCAGGTTATGCAGTGGACGCCCCCGAAATGACCCAATTGGATATGGATCGCATGCCCATTGACGAGTACTATGATCTGTTGGTGATTGATGAACTGCTGGACTATTCAGGCTTTAGCCTGTGCGCCGCTGTGCGCAAACGCTACGGTTATACGCAGCTGCCTATTTTGTTGATCGTGCCCAATGATCGTCAGGCGAATTTAGAACGAGCCTACCAGGCGGGGGCCAACGATTGCATCGATTATCTGGTGATGCCCCAGCAGCTGATGGCTAAAATTAAGACTCTGGTGCAGATCAAAAAAGCCACACAGGAAGCGCTGGAGTTTCAGATGAGCCTTTTGCAGGCTCAAATACAACCGCACTTTCTTTACAATGCCCTTAATGTGATCACACAGCTTTGCCTGGATGATCCCCAGCGGGCCCACGATGTGCTGCTGGACTTTAGCCAGTATCTGCGCAGTAAGTTCAGGTTTCGGCAGGCAAACCGGGCCATTTTGGTGAGCGATGAACTGTGCACCATCGAATCATACTTAAGGGTGGAACAGGCGCGGTTTGGCAAACGGCTGCAGTACACCATCTGCACCAACCAAACCGAGGAATACCTCATTCCCGCGCTGATCATTGAGCCGCTGGTGGAAAACGCAGTAAAGCACGGCATTTCCAAAATGGAGCATGGAGGCAAGGTGCAGCTGACCCTGCGCACCGAAGCGGGCCAGCTTTGGGTGGAAGTGGCTGACAATGGGCCGGGGATGTCCCGGCGGATGGTGGAAGCGGTCACGAAGGGGGTAACAGCCGCGTTGGGCACCGGAATGAGCAACATCATGAAACGCCTGAAGCTGTATGGAGGCGGGCCGCTGCAGGCGGAGAGCGTTCTTGGCAAAGGCACGCGCATTTGGTTTACCCTTCCCTTAAGCTGGAATCAGTTTTATGCAAAGGAGCAGAGCAATGATACGAGCCATCCTGTTGGACGATGAAGAAATCGGGATTCACACCCTGACGCGCCTGCTGGAACAATGCGGCGGGGTAGAGGTAATCGGCGCCTACACCGACGCGGTAAAGGGCCTGGTGGAAACATTGGCCCAAAAACCTGATGTGGTGTTTTTGGATATTGAAATGCCGGTTCTCAACGGCTTTGAGGTGGCAAAACAATTGGCGGCTGCCAACCTGTTGACCAAAACGGTGTTTGTGACCGCTTTTGATGATTATGCGGTGCAGGCCTTTGAACTGAACTCGCTGGATTATCTGCTGAAGCCGGTTACGCAGGCACGGCTGCAAAAAACCATTGAAAAACTGCGCCATGCGGCCAGCACTCCGCCGGCGGAGGAAGCGATCGACGCAGCCATTCAAACTGCCCGTATGAAGCTCAACCGGGTGGTCATCAACAACAACGAGCGGCTTCTGCTGCTTGACCCGCTTGATATCCTGTTTTTTACCACCGACCAAAATGGGGTTAGGATCGTTACCGAAAGAAAGGCTTACACAACCAAAGAAACTTTGGGCTACTGGGAAGAACGGATGAGCGGATTCGACTTTTTTCGGTGTCACAAAAGCTTTTTGGTCAACCTGCACAAGATCGCTGAGCTGCATCCCATGTTTAACAACACCTATGCAATCTCGATTGCAGGATATGGGCAAACCATTCCGGTGAGCCGCCGGTATTCGGTTGCACTCAAAGAGATTATGGGGATATAAAGGAAGCGTGTTGAACAAAAGAGCGCTGAGCAGGGCCGTCCGGCTGTCAAAAGCCGGGCGGCCCTGCTTTTGATGAGAGAACAGCGTAAAAAAACGCGCCGGTTATCCAAAAAAACATACCGAATAACAGTGGTTTTGTGCGTTTTGCCCCAAAAACTGCGGGGAATCGAAAGGCCTGTGCTATGATGATGCCAGAAACCAGCAAGGAGGCCACATATGTTTGAGGTGAACGATAAGCCATTTTTTTCACTTGGCGGCCAGGTGCACAATTCCACTGCTTACAACCGGGCTGACCTGGAGCGGGCAATCCCCTCTCTTAAGCTCATCCACGCCAACACCATCGCCGCTCCGGTTATGTGGGAATTGCTGGAGCCCGAGCGGGGTGTATACGATTTTACCCAATTGCACAACTTGATGGAGGTTGCCCGAGCAAACAAGCTGAAAGCGGTGGTGCTGTGGTTCGGCTCTTGGAAAAACGGCACCTCCCATTATTTGCCTGGATGGCTTAAAATACAGAAAGAGCGCTTTGTAGTGGGCGCGGACGGCGTGCCCCTGTGCTGCCTGTCGGCGGTTTTGCGGCAAAACCTTGAGGAGGAACGGCGGGCCTTTGAAGCGCTGATGCGGGAAGTATGCGCGCTGAACCGAGTGGAACAAACAGTAATTGCCGTGCAAATCAACAACGAGCCGGGCATATTGGGAAGCGACCGCGATTATGGCGCAGAGGCGGAAGCGTTGTTCCAACAGCCGCTGCCTGCCGATCTGCTCGCTTGGCTGCAGGCGGGGGGCGACGACCCGGTACATGCTGCCTGGAGGGCAAACGGCGCGCTCCTGAAGGCTGGCTGGCAAGCGGCGCTGGGGCTTTATGCAGGAGAATATTTTACGGCTTATCACACAGCGCGGTATGAACAAAGCCTAGCTGAAACAGCAAAAGCGGTTTGCCCGCTGCCGGTTTATGTGAATGTTTGGCTAAAGGAAATGTATTGGGGAATACCGGGTGCAAGCTATCCTTCGGGCGGCGGTACCCACAATGTGCTGGGCCTGTGGCGGCATTTCGCGCCGGATCTGGCTGCGGTGGCGCCCGATATCTATGTGAATGATACAGAGCGTTACAGGGAGGTGATTCGCCGCTATGCCAGACCGGATAACCCACTTTACATCCCTGAATGCAGCATCTCGCCGGCTGGAGCGCTAAACCTTTTTACAGCCGCCTGCGAAGGCCGGCTTGTGGGGGTGCATGCCTTCGGCGTGGATTCTTTGCTGAATGAAGAGGGAACCCTAAGTGCGGCCGGGGCCGATTTTGCAGAAAGTATGGCCATACTGCACAGCGCTTTGCCCTTACTGACGCAGCGAACCGGCACGCTTGTGCCGGTTGTGCAGCAAGAGAATGTTGGGTATCAGGTAATCGATTTTGGCGATTATTTGGGTATGATCCGCTTTTTTACAGGGGGAGAAAAAGCGATAGATCCCACATTGGAATGGCTGGATACTGCCCACTGTCTGATGCAGCCCCAGGCGGCGCGAAAAGCAGCCGTGCGGGGAAGAGGGCTCATCAACGCCCGGGCAAAGAACGAATTTTTTATTGCAGGAAGTGGGTTTCGGCTGTTGCTGCTGCCTCAAAAAAGCATCCGGCAAATGCTGTCGGGCGCAAATATGAACGAGTGGATGCAAACCCGCCAGTGGGATTACCTTTCGGTGGAAGAAGGTTACCTGGACGATGAGCAGCGCTGGTATTGTGTCCGCCGGCGCAACGGCGACGAAACGGATCACGGTGCATGGGTGACCCAAGACGTGGGCCTTGTGCGCGTTCAAATGAACCCTAACGCATGGGATGATGCGTAAATAAAAAGGAGGAAGACAAATGAAAAAGATTTTGGCGGTTTTTTTGGCGGTGCTGTTGCTAACGGTTGCCCTTGTGGGCTGCGGCGCGCCGGCCTCGGGCCCGGCTGCGGCTTCGGGTTCACAGGACGCGGCAGAACCTGCCCCGGTAACCATAAAGTGGATGCATCATTTTGCGGAAGAAGCACGCATTGCCTGGGCGCAGGATGTTGCAGCCAAAACCCATGAGCTCTATCCCTGGATTACGGTGGAGATTGAAGTGCAGCCCTACGATCAATATGTGGCTTTGCTCAAAACCAAGATTCAAAGCGATGATGCTCCGGATCTGTATAATTTGCAGGCGCGTGCCCTGCTGGAGGAATTTGTGGCGGCGGACTATTGCGCCGACCTTTCGGCCGAGCCCTGGCTCGACACGATTATGGCCGCCGGTGTGGACGCGGGCCGCGTAAACGACGGCGTTTACTCTATTGTACAGGATATGGGCGGCTCCTTTGTATTTTACAACAAAGCTATTTTTGAGCAGAACGGTCTGAAAGTTCCCACCACCTACAGTGAATGGATCAATGTGTTGGAAACATTGAAAGACGCGGGAGTTACTCCTTTGGCAGCCGGGTATCAGGAAGTTTGGGCGCTTTTGGTGGATACCTACGCCGATTCGGTGCCGGCTTTGTTTGAGAACGACCCCGACTGGGCGGTAAACAAAATGAACGGTGAGAGCAGCTTTGCGGACGACGAGGTTTTTGCCCAGTCGATGCAGCGCATTTATGAGCGTACCCGTTATACACAAGCCGACGCCTTTGGCTCTGACTGGAACAAGGCCTGTGAGCTGGTGGCAACGGGCGACGCGGCAATGGTGATTGGGGGCCTCTTTGCCCTGGACGCGATCCAGAGTAAAAACCCGGATGTGCGGCTGGGCGCTTTTGCGCTGCCTGCCAGTGAAAACCCTGCCGACAGCAGAATGCCGTTGGGAAACCCCGGTGGTTTTATTGTGTACAATGGACCCCGGCAGGAAGCGGCTAAATTGCTGCTCAGTGTGATGCTCAGCAAAGAGATGGCAGGCAAATACCAGACGCTGGCCCGCACCCTGTCCACAGTAAAGGGGATTGAGGGCGAGGTGGAACCCGCGCTGCAGGATATTCTTGATGTGGAGGCCGATGGCCGGGCGCTAAGCACCTCGGCGCTGGCAGCCTCCTTTACCGGTGAATACCAAAAAGCGTACTGCACCGAATTGGTAAGGTTTTTGATGGCGGATCAAGCCGATGTGGAAGGCTTTGCAAAAACCTTAGACAGTGAATTTGCAAAAATAGCATAAGGTTAAGGCTCAAACAAGAGCTGCGCTGCTGTGCGGAACTCGTTTGGGCCTATTTTACAGAGAGGCGGGGCGAAATCATCATGCTCAAAAAGGCCCGAAAAGAATTTTATAAATATGCGCTGTGGCTGCCCGGTATTGTGTTGTTTGGTTTTGCCATTGCCGTGCCCTTTTTTATGGGAGCCAATATTGCGCTTACCGATTGGAACGGCATTACAAAAGACTACAATTACATTGGTTTCGACAACTTTGGAAGGGCTCTTAAAAACGCGGCCATACTACCACCGCTTTTAAACACTCTTAAATTTGGCCTGTTTGGAACCCTGGCCAACAATGTGGCGGCGTTGGGTCTGGCACTTTTGGTCTGCCGCAAAATGCGTGGAGCAGACCTGTTCAAAACAGTGTTTTTTATCCCCCTGTGCCTTAGCACCGTGCTGGTGGCTTTTACATGGAAATATATTTACCGGGAGGTCGTTCCTTTTGTGTTCGGCATGAACAACCCTTTGGGCGACCCCCAACTGGCCATTCCCGCCATTATCCTCATGTCGGTTTGGAGTACGGTGGGTATTAATATGCTTATCTACACCGCGGGCCTTAAAAATGTACCCAAGGACCTTTATGAGGCAGCCGTGGTGGACGGCGCAAGCACATGGAAACGCTTTTGCAACATTACACTGCCTATGATCATGCCGTCCTTTACCGTCTGTGTTACTCTCACACTGACCTCTTATCTGCGCGAGTTTTCCATGACGCTTTCCTCCACAGGGGGCGGCCCGGCGGGCGCTTCTGAAACATTGGCCATCTATATTTATCAGAACTTTTACGAGTTCAGCAAAGCAGGTTATGCCCAGGCGGTATCCATTTTGTTTATGCTGGTGCTTGTGCTGATTGGGCTCAGTGTGTCATCGTTTTTTCGCAAAAAAGAGGTGGAGCTGTGATGAAAAAGAGTGGAGGCTTTACAAAATCAAGAGCGGTTGCCGCACTGCCCAGTGTGCTTACGGTGCTTCTGGCGCTGCTTTACCTTTTTCCCTTTGCGCTGGCGGTTTTAACTGCCATGAAGGACCCCATGCAGTCGGCCCGGAATGTTTTAGCGTGGCCTGACCCCATCCAATGGGATAACTTTAAAGAAGCCATTCGGGTTAGTAAGCTCTCCACGGCCATTGGAAACAGCCTCATTACCACGACCTGTTCGGTGGTGTTTATCACCCTTTTTTCGGCCATGGGGGGATATGTGATCGCACGAAACAGGCATAAATGGCTGTTTCGCTTTAGCGAAAAGCTGTATCTTGCCGCCCTGATGGTTCCTTTTCAGGTGATTATGGTGCCTATTTACAAAATGTTTAAAACGATGCACCTGATGAATACCCTGGCGGGCGCGATTCTGATTTTGGTGGGAACCAGCATTCCTTACGCCACCTTTCTGTATGTGGGGTTTGTTAAATCAGTTCCCCGTGAACTGGAAGAGGCGGCGCAAACCGATGGCTGCGGACCGTTTCGGGCGTTTTTTCAAATTGTATTGCCGCTGCTCAAACCAATCACAGCGGTGGTGGCCGCGCTGCATGTGCTCTGGATGTGGAATGAGTTTAACATTTCACTGATCGTGCTGCAAAAGGAGGCGGTGCGCACCGTGCCGATTCAACAGTACTTTTTCTTTGGGCAATACAGTTCAAATTTCAACCTGGGCTTTGCGGCAGCGGTGGTGTCGATGCTGCCCATTGTGGCGTTCTTTTTGCTGGCGCAGCGCTATTTGGTGGAAGGCATTGCCGCAGGGGCGATTAAGGGTTGATTACAAAACAGGACAAAAGGAGAAAACCATGCGTAAAGAAGGGAAAATGCCTCCGGAACTGCTGGAAAGAGTAAACGAAATTTTTCAGCGCGAAATTCCCCCGGTTTTTTTTGAACTGGCCAAGCGGATTGATGCGCGGGCCGCAGCTTCTGAATTTTGGCCCTGGCTGCTGGCCTATAAAATGGAAGAGGACAGCGCCCGGATAGTGTTGGCTTTGCCCGATGAAGAATGGACCCCGGAGATGGGCGAATTCAAATGTTCGCAGGCCTTTGCCGACCGGCTGGGCATGAGCAAACAGTATGTGGACGAGCAGCTGGAAAACCGCTTTTATAGCGGTGAGATCATGTGGACCCAAAAGGGTGCAGTGATTACCCCCAGCTGCGGCACCTGGATCGATCTGCAAAACAGCCGTCGCTGGTATGATAAGCTGGGCGATGCCTATTACAAAGCGCTCTCCTTTTTTGTGGAAAATGATGTGGCTCAGATTGATCAGCGGATCGCAGCCAAAATGGAAAAAGAGGGCAGGATGGGGCAGGCGCGGATCATTCCACGGTATGATTCAGTAAAAGATTATCCCGGCCTGCTGCCCGCCGAAAATATGAAAGAAATATTTCGCTCCCGCGAACTGGTGTGCCAAAACCAATGCGCCTGCCGCATCCGTTACCCGGAACTGGGGCTTGACCCTTATGTGTGCATGTGCTTTAACGATACCGCCCGCATTGCAGCCAAGGTGGAAATCGGCCGGCTCATTCCATGGAAGGAGGGATTTGAATATGTGCAGCGGCAAGGTAAAATACAGCCTCACTGCCACATTAACAAGCATGCCGAACGTCTGGACCAAATTGGCGATGTGCTGTGTTCGTGCACACCGGATGCCTGTGTGCTGTTAAAATCCACTGTGCAGCTTGGCACTGCGTTTAAGCCCTGGAAATACTATGGCAAATCTCGGTTTCGCGCTGTGGTGGATCCGCAAAAATGCATTGGCTGCGAAAAGTGCCGCACCGAGAGATGCCTGTTTGGCGCCATTGATATGCGATATAACAAAACTGCCAGGAAAGAAAGGCCCTTTGTGGTTACCGAAACCTGTATGGGCTGTGGATGCTGCGCTGAAACCTGCCCTACAAAAGCGCTCACTATGGTGTGCGTAGAACCGCCGGAATACTTAAAGGGCTATACGTTACCGCAGGATAATCTTGCCACGGAGGAAGAAAATGTACGCCCCGGGCAGGAGTTGGCAAAGCTGTAAAAGAATTTGGAACAGAACTGGCCCCTTGGTGGTGTAAAAGCACAAACTTCTTTCCTTCCAAGCTACATGCAGCCTGTTGGGAACTGGGCCTTTCGCACGGAAATGCGGTCGGAGCGGGCTGTTCTGTGCATTGCTTTTGCGGTGGGAAATTGATATAATATAACCAATTATGGCCGCCCGGGAGGCTCGAGGCCCGCGGAGTATTGAATGGAAGAAAGGGCTGGAAAAATGGAGCGCGAATATCACGGCGGAGAGCCCGGGGATCGCCCCGGACCCGAGGCGGCATATTTTGTGGCAATGGATGCGCTGAGCGCCGGTGCAATCCGCTGCGGGGCAGACGAAGAACTGACTTTTTTATGGGGAAATGCCCGCTTTTTCAGCGATACGGGCTATTCGCGGGAAGAATTTGAGGAGCGTTTTAAGAGCCTGCGGCAGTATTATGCGGGGAGGCCGGAGGCGTTTGGGGCGCTGCAGGCTGGGGTGGCCCGCGCCCAGGCGGATCAAAAGAGCCTGGAGCTGACCCTGCCGCTGCCCCAAAAGGCGGGCGGGCAGGCCTGGGTGCGTCTTTCGGGCAGCGTTCTGGGCGGCGGGGCACAGCCGGTGTTCCAGGCCGTGCTCACCGACGTGAGCGCGCTGGTACAGGAAAAAGAGGAGCAGGCCCGCCTGCACGAGCAAAAACGGCAGTATTTCCGCTGGATGATGGATTCCTATGGCGGCAACGTATACATCAGCGATATGGACACCTACGAGCTGTTGTATCTGAACCAGGCGTCCTGCGATACGCTGGGCTTTCCCGCGGCCCAGCTGCTGGGGAGAAAGTGCTATGAGGTGATCCAGGGGCGTACGTCCCCCTGCCCTTTCTGCACCAACGCAAAGCTGCGGGCGGACCGCTTTTACGAGTGGGAGTTTTACAACCCCACGCTGGAGCGCACTTTCATGATCAAGAACCGGATCGTGGAATGGAGGGGGCGGCGGGCGCGGATCGAGCTGTCGCACGATATGTACAGCGCCGAATACAAGCTGGCCAAAAAGGACCGGGAGCGCGAGGCCCTGGTGCGCTCGATCCCCGGGGGCTTTGCCCGGCTGGACGCCCGGGATTTCAGGACCGTGCTTTGGTACGGGGCGGACTTTTTGGACCTGATCGGCTACACAAAGAAACAGTTCGAGGAGGAGCTGCACTCCCAGTGTACTTATCTTCACCCGGATGATCTGGAACGGCTTGAGCGGATGCTGAAGGAGCTGATGGCCACCGGAAACAGCGTGGTGACCGAAGCCAGGGCCATTACCCGCAGCGGTGAAACCAAGATCCTGACCATCACCCTGGCCTATGCCCGCGGCGAGGAAAGCTGGGACGGAATCCCCTCGTTTTATACCATTGGGATCGACGTGACCAGGGAGCGCCGGGAGCAGGAGCGGCAGCGCAGGGCGCTGGAGGAAGCCTATGAGCTGGCCCGCGTGGCCAACGACGCCAAGACGAATTTTTTGTCGTCCATGTCGCACGACATCCGCACGCCCATGAACGCGATCATGGGCATGTCGGTGATTGCGCAGGCGAACCTGAATGCGCCCGAAAAGGTGCACGACTGCCTGGATAAGATCAATGTTTCCAGCCGCCACCTGCTGAGCCTGATCAACGAGATCCTGGATATGTCCAAGATCGAGAGCGGCAAGATCGACCTGGTGGAAGAGGTGGTGGAGCTGCCGGAGCTGCTTCAGAACGTGATGGATATCTGCCACCCGCTGATGGCAAAGAAAAACCAGGAATTCCACATCAGCGCCGCGGGGATCGGGCACGAGAAGATTGTGACCGACGGCGGCCGCCTGCAGCAGGTTTTTATGAACATGCTGTCGAACGCCATCAAATACACCCCGGAGAGGGGGACGATCAGCCTGCGGCTGCGGGAGCTGCCTTCGATCATAGAAAACAAGGGGCAGTTCGAGTTTGTATTTGCCGACAATGGGATCGGTATGCCGCAGGAGTTCCTGCCGCACATTTTTGAGCCCTTTACCCGGGCCGAGGATTCCAGGATCAGCAAGATCCAGGGCACGGGCCTTGGCATGGCCATCACCGAGAATATCGTCCGCATGATGAACGGCACCATCGAGGTGAAGAGCGAGCTGGGGCAGGGCACCCAGTTTATCGTTTCGGTGCCGCTGGAATTGTATCGGGAAGAGCAGGTGCAGGACGCGGAACTGGCCGGCCTGCCGGTGCTGGTGGTGGACGATGACCAGATGGTGTGCGAGAGCGCGACCGCCCTGTTGAACGAACTGGGAATGCGGGGCTGCTGGGTGCTCACCGGCCAGGAGGCAGTGGATCGGGTGGCGGCGGCCCACCAGGAGGCGGACGACTTTTTTGCCGTGATCCTGGATTGGAAGATGCCCGGCATGAACGGGCTGGAAACGGTGCGGGCGATTCGCGGGGAGCTGGGCGGGGACGTGCCCATTATTGTGATTTCCGCCTATGACTACTCGGACATCGAGGAGGAATTCCGGCGTGCCGGAGCAGACGCGTTCATCACAAAACCGCTTTTCAAGTCTAAAATGCTGCACGTGTTCCAGCTGTTCTGCCACAGCAGGCACCCGGAGCCGGTGTGCCTGCCCCAGAGAAAAATCACCCCGCCGCTGAAAGGGAAAAAGGTCCTTTTGGTGGAGGACAATGACCTGAACCGGGAGATCGCGGTGGAGCTGCTGCAGATGCAGGGGCTGCAGGTGGACGAGGCGGAAAACGGCCGGTGCGCGGTGGAGCGGTTTGCGGCCTCCGCGCCTGGGGAATACGGCTGCATTTTGATGGACATTCAGATGCCGGTGATGAACGGATATGAGGCGACACGGGGCATCCGTGCCCTGAAACGCAGGGACGCCCGGACCATCCCCATTCTGGCGCTCACGGCCAACGCCTTTTCGGCGGATCTGGGGAAGGCGCACAGCGCCGGAATGAACGACCATGTGGCAAAGCCCATCGATATCGATTACCTGGTGGAAGTGCTGCAGCGGTGGATGAAATAACGCCGGGCTTTGTCGGGCGCGATAAAAAGCAGGGAGCCTTTTTCCGGGAGGAAAGGCTCCCTGCTTTTTGCGGTTTGCGGGCAAGGGGAGGGCGGAGAGTGCCTTCAGGCGATTTTTTTGGCCACCACCACAAAGCGGCCGTTTTCCACATGGTTGGAACAGGTGGAGAGGGTGAGCAGGGTGTCGCCGTATTCTGCCGTGACGCCGGTGTCGTATTCGGCCAGGGCCTTTGCGTTGGTCACATACCCGTCGAATGCGGCCTCGTTCTCCGCGTCGAAGAACTGGTAATACTTAAAGCAGGTGTCGGTGTTGTAATACACCTGGCTGTAAAAGGCGGCCAGCAGCCGGTATTGGCCGGGCTGGGTGAGGGTGTCGAAGCAGATGACGGGGTGCGCGGCCCCGTAGGTCTCGCTGGCGTAGGCTTGCAATTCCCCGAACATGCTGCCGTCGTTCATGTCGTGGCCATAGATCATCAGGTTGGCTGTGGGTTTTGCGGGGTCGCAGCGCTCGTCGAGAAACAGGGTGCCGCCCTCGCTGTAGGCCCCGTCGAAGCCTTTGCGCAGGTATTTTTCGTTGTTGCCGGGGGTGCGCACCACCGGGTAGTCGATGTTGGTGCCCTCGATCTTCAGCCAGCCCACCATGTCGGGGTTTTGGGCGGCATAGGGCGCGTAAATGTTCAGCACGCCCTGTTCGTTCAGCGCCCAGGGGTCGGGGGTCGGGGCCGCAGCGCCGCTTGCCGGGGCGGAAAAGGACTGGCTGGGAGGCGGGGGCTGGCCGCCGCCCAGGGCCCGGCGGACCAGCAGGCCGCCGAACAGAAGAAAACAGGCCAGGGAGAGCGCAAAGCAGACAAGGGGCAGGCGGCGGCGAAGCCAGGAACGGAACATGGGAACAACTCTCCTTTCAGGAAAAGGGGCCGCCCGCGGGCGGCCCCTTTTGTTGGAAACATGAGGTAAAGGAGTTACTGCTTTTTGCGGCGCAGCGAGAGCGCGCCGAGGCCCGCGAGAGCGCAGGCAGCCAGCAGCAGGGCGGCCAGCGCAAAGCTCGCGCCGGTCTTGGGGGTGGAGTCCAGCAGGCTTACCACCACCGCCTTGGAGGGAGTGGCCTCGCCGCCGCTACCAGAGCCCTGGTCGGGCTTGGGCGCGGGGGTGAGCGCCGCCAGGGGAGAAACCTCGAAGGGGCTGAAGGTGCTGGTGCTGAGTTCGATGTATTTGCTGCTGCCCTCGCCCGCTTTTACAGTGTGTTCACTGGTGGTCACCACGGCGTCATGTGTGTGCCTTACGGTGGCGTAATCGGTCGCCCAATCTGCGGGCAGAGGCAGGCGGAAGGTGAGGGCGGAGGGCAGGCTGGCCAACCGCACCGCGGTATCGCTCGATACTTGGATGGGCGCCACGTCAAAAACCAGCGAGGTGATTTTTCCGCTGTCGTCGGTATTCACCGCGGAAATGTTCTTGCTGAGCACCAAGGTCGTGTCCGCGTCGCCTACCTCCATGTTCTTTACGATTTCCGCAAAGCCCTCCTCGGGGGCGGTCATGGCGGGGTTTTTCAGCAGATCCTTGGCGGTCTGGTCGTTGTCCAGCGTAGTGGTAACGACCGTGCTGCCTGTTTTGGGGGATTCAGCGCCGCCGCCTGTGACGGCGTTTTTGATGGCCGCGTCCACCTTGGCCTGCTTGTCGGCGTCCGGGGCCTCCGGGGCCACGGCCTCGGGCGCGGCGGTGTTGGTTTTGACCTCTACCACCTTGGCGCTCGCTTGGATGCCGTTGGTTTTGTCGATGGAGCCGTTTACTGTGGCACCCTTGTAATATACGGTCAGGGCGGTGCGCACGCCGCCTCCCTTGGAAAGGGTGGTGGGGCCCTCGCTGCTCTGATCTGCGGGGTTCCAGCCGTAGTAAAGATCATATACAGTGCCGCCGTTCAGGTTCAACACGGCCTCGCCCACGGCGCCCCGGTTGACGGTGTGCAGGCAGCCGGTCACGCTGCCGCCGCTCACGGTCACGGTGCTTTCGGCGGTGTAACCGTTGGAGCCGCCGGCCACAAGCTCGATGCAAGAACCGCCGTTCAGTTCCACGCGGGTGTCGCCCACATAGGAATAGTTCTGGCCGCCGCCCATGGGGTAGTTTACGGTGCCGCCGTTCACCACCACACTGGCTTTGAGGGTGCGGTTGACGGCGGTGCCGTCAAGAGCAGTGATAAACGAAGGCTTCTGGTCTTTCTGGGAGCCAAAGGTGTTATCCATTGCGCCGCCGCCCAGGGCGTACTCGGCGATGGTGCCGTTATTTACAACGATAGAGGCGCTGTGAACGACCGAGCGGTTCAGGCCGCCGCCGTACACACAGTTGGTCACTTTGCCGCCGTTCACGACGATGGATACTTCGTTGACATCAGCGGATTCATCCTCTCCATGGCCGCCGCCGTAAAGGGTGCTCACAGTACCGCTGTTGAGGGTGATGGAGGCCTGATGATAATTTTCTTCATCGGTGCCGCCGCCGAAAATCACGGCGTCCTGACCAGAGTAGGTGATGGTCTCGGGCTGATCCGGGGCGCGCATATAGGTCACATCGATACCGTTGCCGTTTGCGGTGATGGTGACGGCGGTTCCCCTGGTATACAGAACGTTGCCCTGGAAGTTGAGTAAGGACGCCACTGATTCGGCAGGAGGCTCGCCCTGCAGGGCGGAATCTTGCTGCGCTTTTTCGGACGGCTCCTGTTCCGGCTGTGCGGGGAGAACGGGCGGCTCTTGCGCCGGTTCTTCCAGGACACGGTCCGGCTCCGCCTGTTCCTGTTGGGCCTGCGGGGTGGGCTCCACCGCGGCGGGCAGCTCTTCGGCCCACGCGGCGGCGGGCAGCAGGGCGAACAGCATGGCTAGGGCCAGAGCTGCCGCCAGGATCTTTTGCTTCATTTTTAGTTCCTCCTTGCGTTGCGTTCAATCGGGCATGCCGGGGCGGCATGTTTACTGTTAGTGTAATCTTTTTAAACAGGTATGTCAATATATTTATACATATAAAGTATAAAAAACCATACATCTGGCATGATAGAATTGAACCGACCGGCAACGGGAGAACGGGATGGCAGGAAAGGTAAAAAAGATGACGATCGGGGAACGGATCCGCGGGCTGCGCGAACAACGAAATATGTCACAGGCAGAGTTCGCGCGCCGGCTGAACGTGACCCGGGCCACCGCCAGCGCCTGGGAACAGGGGGTCAACCTGCCCACCGCCGGCTACCTGATCGACATGGCGCGCCTGTTTCGGGTGAGCAGCGATTACCTGCTGGGGCTTTCCAGCGCGAACACCCTTTCGCTGGGCGGGCTGACCCCGCAGGAGCTGAATCTTGTTTACGAACTTGTCAATTATATTGAACAAAGCCACAGCAGGGAAAGTTAAACGGGCGCGCCGCAGAGGGCGCGCCCGTTTTGCACGGCAAAGCGCCGGTCGGCAGGCCAATGACCCGCCGACCGGCGCTTTTAAAAATTGAAAGAGGTTATGCTTTGGGCTGCTGCTGGGTGATGCAGTGGATGTTGCCGCCGCCCAGGATGATCTCGCGGGTATAAACGCCCACTACCTTGCGCTCGGGGTGGATGCGGCGCAGGGCTTCCAGGGCCGCCGCGTCGTTCTCATCGCCGAACTGGGGCACGATCACGCCGCCGTTTACCAAGAGATAGTTCAGGTACGAGGCCGCCGCCATCTCGCCCGCCACGCGGGGAGCAGAGCCGGGCATGGGGTCGATGCCCTCGGCTTCCTCCTGGGTGATGAACACCTGCTCCTTGAGCAGGGGGATCTTGTGGATGGTGAGGGTGCGGCCCCTGGCGTCGGTCTGGCCGGCCAGATCCTCGTAGACCATGTGGCAGACGCGGTAGAAGGGGTTGTCCTGATCGTCGGTCCAGGGAATGACCACCTCGCCCGGGCGGGCAAAGCAGCACACGTCGTCCACATGGCCGTTGGTCTCGTCCGGGTCCATGCCCTCGCGCAGCCAGATGATCTTATCCACATTCAGGTACTGGCGCAGGTATTCCTCGATCTGCTCCTTGGTGAGTTCCGGGTTGCGGCCCGGGCTCAGCAGGCACTGCTCGGTGACCACCAGGGTGCCCTCGCCGTCCACATGGATGGAACCGCCCTCCAGCACAAAGTGATCGGGCTTGTACATATCCACATTTTCGATGTTGCAGATTTTGGCAGGGACCCGGTCGTCCTTGTCCCAAGGGAAGTACAGGCCGTCGAACAGGCCGCCCCAGGCGTTGAAGTCCCAATTGACGGCGCGCACCTCGCCCTTGTCGTTTTTCACGAAGGTGGGGCCGCAGTCCCGCACCCAGCTGTCGTTGCTGGAAATTTCGACCACGCGCACGTTCTCGCCCAGAAGGCGGCGGGCGTTTTCGAACTGGGCGTCGCTGACGCCCACGGTGATGGGCTCGAACTGTGCGATGGCATTGGCCACGTTGGCGAACACCTGCTGGGCGGGCTTTGCGCCGTTGCGCCAGTTGTCGGGCCGCTCGGGCCAGAGCATCCAGGCCTGCTTGTGCTCCTCAAATTCGCCGGGCATGCGGAAGCCGTCCTTGCGGGGGGTGGAGTCGGTGATGGTGCGCATGATGAACATTCTCCTTTTCAAAGTGTTTTAAGCGTTTTTGCCGCCCGGGACGGGCGGCGTTTGGTTACCCTTAGCATAGCCCGCAGGGCAGGGCAAAGCAATGACCCGGCTTTGTGAACTTGCGCGTTTAGAACTTTTGGGCCAGCGGGTACCAGGCCGGCGGACCGGCTGGTACCTTTGCCCCGGGGCGGATTTATGGTATAATAACCGCAAAGCGGTTATTATACCGACTTATCTTAAGGCATCCGCCTCGCCGCTGCGCGGCAACCGGCGGAATTGCCCATTATACCATTCACACTTCGTGTTCATGGTATAATAACCGCAAAGCGAAACGAAAGGAGGGGCCGCCGTGGCCGAGCTGACCCATGCCCAATGGCAGGCCATCCACCGGCTGTTGCTGGCCGTTTATGCCAGCGAGGACCCGGACGAGGTGCGCCGCCTGGCCCTGGAGGGGGCACAGGGGCTGATCCCCCACACAAAATCGTTTTTTGACCTGGGCGCCAGCCGGGGGGATCGGATGCAGTTTTTCAGCCCGATCTCGCTGAACATGACCGAGGAGGAGCTGCGCCGGTATTACAGCTGCTACCAGGCCTCGGATTACACCGGCTGGCTGTTCCGGCCGGGGGAGACGCTGGTGTACCGGGACAGCGAGGTGGTGAGCGACGCGCTGCGGGAGGATACCCTGATCTACCGCAACTGGATGAAGCCCATGGGCATTTACTACGGGCTGGGGTGCAGCCTGTGCTGGGGCGGGCGGCTGTACGGTTCGCTGACCCTATTCCGGGGGCGCGCCGCAGGCGATTTTACCGACGCGGAGTTCGCTGTGCTGGAGGTGTTGGCCGCCCATTTGTCGCTCCACTTCGGCAAGCTTTGGCCCGGCGGGCTGCGGCCGCGGGCAGAGAAGGAGGCGGGCGAAAGCCTGCTGGTAGAGCGCTACAGCCTGACCGCGCGGGAGTATGAGGTGCTGCAGCAGGTGTGCCGGGGCGCGGCCAACAGGGAGATCGCCGCGGCGCTGTTTATCAGTGAGAACACGGTGAAAAAGCATGTGAACAGCGTGTTCCGCAAGCTGGGCGTGACCAGCCGTGCACAGCTGCTGAGCCGGGTATACGAGGAGCGCTGAGCCGGGCGCGCCGATACGAATAAGAGCAAAGGCCGCCCCTTGGGGCGGCCTTTGCTCTTATTCGTTCAGGGCCGCCAGGTCGGCGGCTTCGTAGCGGTTGTGGCCGGCAAGCGCCTTTTTGCGTTTCCAGCACAGGATGGCCTGCGGCAGGGTTTTGCCGGGGTTCGCGGCAAAAAAGGCCCGGATATAGGTATTGTATTCAAACTGTTTGTCGATGGGGGGCTTGCCGGCCTTTTTTTCTTCCAGAAGCAAGAGGTAGGCCTCGGCGGCCTGCCGGTAGGTTTTGCCGGCGTTTGCCTTGAGCCATTTTTGAAAGGGGACGTTGAAGGAGAAGCCGGGACCGAGCTGCCCGCGAAAAAAGGCCCGGTGCCGCTCGGAACACACAAAGCCCGGCTCGATGAGCGTTTCGGGGGTGATGGGCCCTGCCGGGGGCTTGGCCCGGCGGGGAGCCGGGACGGGGGCGGGCGGCGCCTCGCCGGTGGAGAGATAGTATGCGATGCGCCCGGTCAGCTCCAGCTTGCCGCCGCCGGCGGGCAGCCCCTGCTTTTTGCAAAAAGCAACCAGCTCTTCTTTGAGGTAATAAAAGCTCCGGAACGTATTTGGGTCCAGGTTTTTGCTGAGCTGTGGTCGGTCCGCCATGTTGACTCCCCCTCCTGTCGTGATTTTATGGTACCATATCCCCAGGGCTTTTTCAATGGCGGCCACGGGCCGCCGGGGGCGCTTTTATTGCGCGCGGGGGGCAAACGTGGTATACTATATCTGATTCTTTTTATCTTGGGGAGGGCCGCCATGCGCAAGATCAGTGCCTGTATCGTGTGCTATACCGGGGCCGATGAGGTTCTGCGGGCCGTGGAGTCGGTGCTGCGGCACACCGGGGGCTGCGAGCTGCAGGTGTATTTGGTGGACAACGCGAGCCCGGACGGCGCGGGCGAGGCGCTGGCGCAGGCGGTGCGGGACCCCCGGGTGAAGCTGCTGCGCCTGCCCCAAAACCTGGGCTTTGGCAAGGGGCACAACCAGGTGCTGCCCCTTTTGGACAGCGAGTACCACTTTGTGCTGAACCCGGATATCCTGGTGGACAGCGATGTGCTGAACGGCGTGTGCGACTGGATGGATGACCACCCCGAGGCGGTGATGGCCACCCCGCGGCTGCTGTTCCCCGACGGGCGCGAGCAGGTGCTGCCCAAGCGCAGGCCGAGCCTGCTGGGCCTGGCCGCGCGGCAGGGGGTGCCGGGCCTTGCAAGGTTCGGCGCGCACTATGCCATGCTGGACGAGGACCTGACAAAGCCCACCCCCATCGAGTTCTGCACCGGCAGCTTTTTTTGCATGCGCACCGAGGTGTTCCGCCAGATCGGCGGCTTCGACGAGGGGTACTTCATGTATGTGGAGGACGCCGACATCACCCAGAAGGCGCGGCAGAGGGGGCTGGTGTATTACCTGCCCCAGTGCACCGCCTACCACGCCTGGCACCGCGCCCCGAACAAGAGCCTGAAGCCCTTTTGGATGCAGGTGAAAAGCATGGGCCGATATTTTTGCAAATGGGGGTTCCGGCTGAAATAAGGCCGGGGCACCCCCAGCGTTTTACGTTGTATACAGCGGGTGTGGCTTCCGCTTTGTGTCAAGCCCACAAAATCGTTTTGCCCGGCGCTGCCCGGGCGCAAAAGGAGCGAATTTGATGAAAGGCATCATCCTTGCGGGGGGAGCCGGCACCCGGCTGTACCCCCTGACCATGGTCACCAGCAAGCAGCTGCTGCCGGTGTATGACAAGCCCATGATCTATTACCCCCTTTCGACCCTGATGCTGGCGGGCATTCAGGACATCCTGATCATCTCGACCCCGGAGGACACCCCCCGCTTTGAACACCTGCTGGGCGACGGCAGCCAGTACGGGCTGCACCTCTCGTATAAGGTGCAGCCCAGCCCGGACGGGCTGGCCCAGGCCTTTTTGCTGGGAGAAGAGTTCATTGGCGGCGAGTGCTGCGCCATGATTTTGGGGGACAATATCTTTTACGGCAACGGCTTTTCCCGCATTTTAAAGGCGGCGGTGCGCAGCGCCGAGCAGGAGGGCCGGGCCACGGTGTTCGGCTATTACGTGAACGACCCCGAGCGGTTTGGCATTGTGGAGTTCGACGGGGAGGGCCACGTGATCAGCGTGGAGGAAAAGCCCGCCTGCCCCAAGTCGAACTATGCCATTACCGGGCTGTATTTTTACCCGGGCGGGGTGAGCGGGCAGGCAAAACAGGTGAAGCCCAGCGCCCGGGGGGAGCTGGAGATCACCACCCTGAACGCCATGTATCTGGAGAAAAAGAAGCTGGACGTGCAGCTGCTGGGCCGCGGGTTTGCCTGGCTGGACACCGGCACCATGGACAGCCTGGTGGACGCGGCGGACTTTGTGCGCATGGTGGAACAGCGCCAGGGCATCAAGATTTCGGCCCCGGAGGAGATTGCCTACAAAAACGGCTGGATCAGCAAGGAAAAGCTGCTGGAGAGCGCCGCCCGGTATGGCAAAAGCCCCTACGGCGAGCATTTGAAGCGGGTGGCCGACGCGAAGATCAAGTATTGACCCCTTGGGCCAGGAGGACGAAAACATGAAAATACTCATTACCGGCGCGCAGGGGCAGCTGGGCACCGAGCTGCAGCGCCAGCTGCGCCGGGGCGGCAGCGCCCTGGGGCCCATGCCCGAGCGGCTGAAAAATGCCAGCGTGATCGCCACCGACCTGGGCGAGCTGGATATTACCAACCGGCTGGAAACCATCGCCTTTGTGCGGCGCCACCAGCCGGACACCATCATCAGCTGCGCGGCCTTTACCAATGTGGACGGCTGCGAGCAGCAGCCGGAAGCGGCTTTTAAGGTGAACGCGGTGGGCGCGGCAAACCTGGCGCAGGCGGCCGAGAAGATCGGCGCGCGGCTGATCCACGTTTCCACCGACTATGTGTTCAGCGGGGCCGCGAACGGCGGCCGCCCGCTGGACGAGAGCGAGCGGCCAGCGCCCATCAGCGTGTACGGCAAGACCAAGGCCCTGGGCGAGGAATACGTGCGGGATTTCTGCCGCCGCTATTTTATCGTGCGCACGGCCTGGCTGTACGGCGCGGCGGGCAAAAACTTTGTAAAGACCATGGTGGCGGCGGGCAAAAAGTTCGGAAAGCTGGAGGTGGTGAACGACCAGCTGGGCAACCCCACCAACGCGGAAGATCTGGCCCACCACCTGCTGAAGCTGGCGGTGAGCCACGACTACGGCGTGTACCACTGCACCGGCGAGGGAGTTTGCAGCTGGTACGATTTTGCCGCCGAGATCATTCGGCTGGCCGGGGTGGACGCCCAGGTGACCCCCTGCTCCAGCGAGGAATACGCGGCAAAGCACCCGGCGGCGGCCTGCCGCCCGGCCTGGTCGGCGCTGGAAAACCGGATGCTGGCCTGCACCGTGGGCAACGGGATGCGCCCCTGGCGCGAGGCACTGGCGGACTATTTCGCCCACTGGCAGCCGGAGGAATGAGCGGGGCGGCCCCGCGTTCACAAAAAGATCGGGAGGTATAAAACACCCATGAAACGTTATCTCATTACCGGCTGCGCCGGTTTTATCGGTTCCAATTTTGTTTACCATATGTTGAACAAATACAAAGATATCCAGCTTGTAAATCTAGATAAGCTGACCTACGCGGGCAACCTGGAAAATTTGAAGGGAGTGCTGGGCGACCCCAGGCATATCTTTGTGCAGGGGGACATCTGCGACCGGGAGCTGGTGAGCGGCCTGTTTGAAAAATACGGGTTCGACTGCGTGATCAACTTTGCGGCCGAGAGCCACGTGGACCGCAGCATCACGAACCCCGAGATCTTTGTGGAGACCAACGTGCTGGGCACCGTGAACCTTTTGCAGTGCGCCAAGAACGCCTGGTATAAGGACGGCCGGTGGGCCGTGGGCAAAAAGTTTTTGCAGGTATCCACCGACGAGGTGTACGGCAGCCTGGGCGAGGACGGCTATTTTGTGGAGACCACGCCCCTGTGCCCCCACAGCCCCTACTCGGCCTCCAAGACCAGCGCGGACATGTTTGTGATGGCCTTTCACGACACCTACGGCATGCCGGTGAACATCACCCGCTGCTCGAACAACTACGGGC
>NZ_DBGCTQ010000037.1:0-6748 GCF_048388525.1 Allofournierella sp.
GAACTTTTGCTTGTGCTGCAGCACCGGTCGCATCCCTCACGGGATGCGTGGATAGAAATGGAAGAATACCGCGCACTGATGGACGGGTACCAGGTCGCATCCCTCACGGGATGCGTGGATAGAAATACATCCTCGGCATTGCTGTCTTTTGGGTCGTAGGTCGCATCCCTCACGGGATGCGTGGATAGAAATATTTCCTACTACGCCCGCATGTCCCGATCTCTTTGTCGCATCCCTCACGGGATGCGTGGATAGAAATGATTTTCTGTGTTTTACGGTGTCCTTGGTAGATTGTCGCATCCCTCACGGGATGCGTGGATAGAAATATAGGCGACATCCATATCGCCCAGTATTGCCTCGTGTCGCATCCCTCACGGGATGCGTGGATAGAAATTCGGCCGCGGGCTGGATCCAACTGCTGGCCGCACGGGTCGCATCCCTCACGGGATGCGTGGATAGAAATGCCCACAAAGCGCAGCAGCGGGCCGTCCACGACAGTCGCATCCCTCACGGGATGCGTGGATAGAAATGGCCCGATGGTCAGCAAGCCCGGCTGCTGCCACAGGTCGCATCCCTCATCTGAACTCATAAAAAGCGGCCAGCAATTACTGGCCGCTTTTTGTGTTTTTCCACGCCCCTCTTGACCGCTAGCCGTTCACAGGTTCAAGAGGGCCTTTGGTACCATTTGGGGAAAGTTATCTTGCAACAACCCTATTTACATGCCGGGCCGCATTTATTTTACTGCTGCGGGCCGTATTTCGGAGGATCCTTTTCCCGGGCGGGGGCGGCCGGCGGCGGGGTCATCTCCTGCCCCGGCAGGGGCGGCACCGCGCGCGAGGGGGTCTTGGGCCGGGGCGGGCGCCGCCTGCGCACCGCCCGCAGCACCAGCGCCGCCGCCAGGGCAGCGAGGCCCAGCACGATCAAGGTGGGCAATGCGTAGATCAGGCCGATCAGCAGCCCCTGCAAGCCCTCCACAAAGTTCGTCCAGCTGCCCCGGAAGGCGGCACCCAACTTTGTGCCAAACCCCGGGTCTGTGGGGGTGAGCGCCTGCACCTCGCTCAGGTGCACATCCACGGTGGAGTAGCTGATCAGGCTGTCGTACACCCGCCGCTGGCCGGTATAGCTCTCGATCTGGTAGCGCACCTGGGTAAGCTGCTCCTCAATGGCCAAAAGATCCTCCAGCTTTTCCGCCTGTCCCGCCAATTCCAACAGGCGTTCCTCCTGGGTACGCAGGCTGTCCAGGCGCGCCTCGATGTCCACATAGTCGGCGGTCACGTCCTGAGTGCTCTCGCTTTTGCTCAGCAGGTTGCCCGCCTCAGAGGCGGTGCCCAAAAACGCGCCGTACTGCTCGCTGGGGATGCGGAAGGTATAGTTTACCCATCGGGTGCCCCGCTCGGCGCTGCCGCCCTCACCGCTCTCCTGCACATAACCCTTCGCCTTGGCCGCGGCCTCCAGCAGCGCGTCGCGCGCCGCCTCGAACTGCTTGGATTCCAGCTCAAGCGACGCGTTGTAAATGATCTTGCGTCCATCCTGCGGGGTAAGCTGCCGTGTTCCATCGCCGCCCAGGCCGTTTTCCCCTTCGGCAGGCATGGCCTCGGGCCTCTCTCCCGCCGCCGAATCGTATGCTGCTGTGCTATTGGCCGCCTGTGTGCCCCCCGAACTGCCGCAGCCGGTAAAAAGCCCCGCTGCCAACGCCAAGCAGGCCAGCACTGCTATCCATCGTTTCATTCTTTTCCCTCCTTGTTTTCTTGCCGCTGCGTTTGTTGTTACCCTATATACGAAAAACCCTCCCGGAACATTGCACTCGGTTTATAAATAGGATACAATAAAAATGATATTCCGTCAAAATTTTGCAAGGGATGTGTTGTTTTGGCAATGAATTTTCTCGTGGGGCAGAGCGGCGGCCCCACCGCGGTCATCAACTCCAGCCTGGCGGGGGTGTACGAAACAGCCCGCGAGTGCGGGGCGGGCCGCATCTGGGGCATGCAATACGGCATTGAGGGCCTGCTGGCCGACCACATCGTCGATCTGGACAAAGTGCTCTCCGGCAGCATGAGCATCGAGCTGCTCAAGCGCACCCCTTCCTCCTTTTTGGGCAGCTGCCGGTACAAGCTGCCCGCTCCCGAGGCGGGTGAGGCAATCTACCAAAAGCTGTTCGCACTGTTCGCCACACACTCCATCGACGCGGTGCTGTACATCGGCGGCAACGACAGCATGGATACCATCGCCAAGCTCTCGGCCTATGGCACGGCGGTGGGCAGCCCCGTGCGCTTTCTCGGGGTGCCCAAGACCATCGACAACGACCTGGTGCTCACCGACCACACCCCCGGCTTCGGCTCCGCTGCAAAATACATTGCCACCGTGATGAAAGAGGTCATTTGCGATTCCACGGTGTACGACCTGCACAGCGTCACCGTGGCCGAGATCATGGGCCGCCACGCGGGGTGGCTGGCAGGGGCCGCGAGCCTTTCCAGGGGCGAGGACTGCGACGGCCCGGACCTGATCCTCCTGCCGGAAGTGCCGTTTGGACAAAACCTGTTTTTGCAGCGGGTAGACCAGCTGCAAAGGGAAAAGCACAACGTGGTCATCGCCGCCAGCGAGGGGGTCAAGCTGAAAGACGGCACCTACCTGTGCGATCTGGCGGGGGGCGACGCCCCGGTCGACGCCTTCGGCCACAAGGCCGCGCTCTCGGGCACCAGCCGCTACCTGTCGGACCTGATCCGCCGCGAGCTGGGCTGCAAGACCCGCGCCATCGAGCTCTCCACCTTGCAGCGCTGCGCCAGCCATTTGGCCAGCCGCACCGACGTGAGCGAAGCCTACCGGGTGGGCGGCGCAGCGGTGCTGGCCGCCCTGCAGGGGCAGACCGGCCGCATGAGCGCCCTCAAGCGGTTGGCCGACCACCCTTACCTGTGCGGTGCCGAGACCGTGGACGTGCTCCAGGTGGCAAACCGGGAAAAGGGCGTGCCGCTGGAGTGGATCGAACCGGGCGGCATGCAGGTGGGCCCTGCCTTCGAGGCCTACGCCCGCCCTTTGATCCAGGGCGAGATGACCCCCATCTACGTGAATGGGGTGCCCCGCCACATGAAATCCTGAACCCTTTACCGCCCAACGCATACGCCCGCCGTGTTATTGCACGGCGGGCGTATTTTTTATTCACAGCTCCCGCAGCTCCATGTGGCTGCCGCAGGGGGTTCTGGTCACCACCACCTGCTTTTCGATCCGCCCGCGCAGCTGCGGCACATGGGAGATGATCCCCACCAGCCGCTCCCCCGCGGCCAGGCCGTGCAGGGTGGCGATGGCCTTTTCCAGGCTGTCCTCGTCCAGTGTGCCAAAACCTTCGTCCACAAACAGCGTGTCGGCCTGCACCCCTCCCGCAAACTGGCCGATCGCATCCGAAAGGCCCAGCGCCAGCGCCAGCGCCGCCTGAAAGGTCTCGCCGCCGGAAAGGCTCTTCACACTGCGCACCTTGCCAGTGTAGTTGTCCAGCACGTCCAGGTCCAGCGCGCTCTGGCCCCGCCCGTCGGCCCGGCCCCGGCACAAAAGCTCGTACTGCCCGCCGGTCATTCCCGCCAGCCGCCCGTTCGCCGCCTGTACCGCGCTCTCAAAATAGGCGGCCAGCACATACTGTTCAAACTGCCGCTTGCCCAGCCCCCCGGTCAGGGTGCCGCCCGCCGTGCGGGCCAGCCGGTCGGCAAGCTCGGCGGCATGGCGGGCCTTTTCCCCCTTCTGCGCCTCGGCCCGGATGGCTTTTACCGCTTCCCGGTTCGCCTCCAGGCGCGCGGTCAGCTGCCGCCAGCGCCCCTGCACCGCCTCCCGCAGCGCTTTTTGCTCTTCCAGCTTCGCCTCCAGCGCCGCGCTCTCCGGCACGGCCCCCAACCGCTCCAGGTCGGCGGTCCGCTGGGCCAAAAGCCCCCGGGCGTTTTCCAACTCCCGCAGGTAATTCTGCCATTGCTCTTCGCCCTGCTTTGCGCGCAGATCGGTCTGCTCTTTTTGTTGTTCCAGCTTTTTCAGGGCGGCCCTCGCCTCGGCCTCGCCCGCAAAAGGCAGGGCCGCGCCGGCCTCCTCTTCCCGCCCGGCCTTCTGGGCCAGTTCTTCCCGCAGCCGGCCCAAAGCCGCGTTTTCCTCTTCCAGCTGTGCGGCCAGCTGCGCGGCCAGCTGTCGGCAGGAAACCAGCGCGGCGGCCGCTCTCTGCCCCTCGGCCGCCTGTTTCTGCGCGGCCGCGCTCGCCGCCTGGGCCTCAGCCGCTTGGGCCTGCAGCGCGCCCCCCGCCTCTTTTAAGGCCACGGCGGCAAGCCGCGGCGCGGTGTGTTCCCCTGGCAGGCCGCAACTTTCCAGGGCGGCGTTCGCCCGCTCCACAAAGTTCTCCTGTGCCGCCCTTTGGGCCGCCTGCGCCGCGCCGCTGGCCGCCGCGGCCTGTTCCCGCGCCAAGCGGGCGGCCTCCCAGTGCGCCTTCAGCTTGTCCAATTTCTCTCTGTCCGGCGCGCCCCCCACCTGCCGCGCCGGGCTGGGGTGCAGGGTGCTGCCGCACACCGGGCAGGGCGACCCCGGCCGCAGCTCCGCCGCCAGCAGCCCAGCTTGACCCTGCCAAAATTGGCGCTCGGCCTCGTCGTGGGCCGCAGCGGCCTCGTCGCAGGCCTGCTGCGCCTTCAAAAAGGCTTCCCCCGCCGCACGGGCCCGCTCCTGCCGCTCCCGCAGCTGGCGCCCCAGCGCCGCCGCGGTCCTCACCTGCGCCAGCGCGGCGGCCAGCCGCTGCGCTTCGCCGCCCGCTTTTTCGGCGGCCAGCGCCGCCGCCGCGCCCTCGCTTGCCGTTTGTTCCAGGCGCAGAGCGCGGGCCTGCTCCGCCTCCTGCCGGCGCTTATACTCGCCGGCGCGGGTCTGGGCCGCGCCAAGCTCTGCCTCCAACGTTTTTTTCGCGGCACGCTGCTCTTCCCTGCGGGCATATGCGGGCAGGGCCTCTTTTGCCGTGCGGATCTGCCCGGCCAGGGCTTCACTCTCCTCTGTCAGGCCCGCCAGGGCCGCGTGGCGCTGGGCCTGGGGCTCCTGCTGTGCCTCCAGCGCGGCCAGCGCCGCCTGCTGGCGCTGGGCCTGCTGCCGCAGCCGTGCTGCCTGGCGGGCCTGCTCCAGCCGGGCCGCGCAGCCTTCCACCTCCGCGTCCAGCACCGCGATGCTCTGCCGCAGCTGCGCCTGTGCCGCCTCGTCGTCGGCGCACAGTTCCTCCATCAGTTCCAGCACTTCTCTCCAGCGGTAGACCGCCCCCTCGTCCGCCAGCAGCTCCGCCAGGCGCGCTTCCTCGCCCGCAGGCGCTTTTAAACCCGCAAAATACTGCCGCAGGGCAGCGTCGCTCTGCTCGGTGGCGCGCGCACAGCTTGCCGCCGCGGCCCGTAGTTTTTCCTGCAATTCCCGGCAGGCGCCGGTGCCAAAGATCTGGCGCAGCACCCCGCTGCGTTTTTCGCCCGGCGCGTTGAGCAGCTCGGTGAACTGCCCCTGTGCGATCATGGCGATCTGGCGGAACTGCTCGCCATCCATGCCCAAAAGCGCCCGGATGGCTTCGTCTGCCTCCTGTATCCTTTCCAGGACCGGCCCCTCAGGCGGGGTAAACGCCACCGCCGCCGGGTGCACCGTTTCGCCTTCGCCCCGCTTTTTGGGGCGGCGGTACTGGGGGCTGCGCCACACGGCATATTCTTTGCCCCGGTGCTCAAAGCGCAGTTCCACATAGGTTTCCAGCGCGGGGTCTGCGTAATCGCTGCGCACGGTGTCCACCCCGCGCACCCCGCCCGAGAGCTGCCCAAACAGCGCATAGCTCACGGCGTCAAACAGGGTCGTTTTTCCCGCGCCGGTGTCGCCCGTCACCAAAAACAGCCCGCCCCGGCCCAAGCGGCGCAGGTCCAGGCACTCTTCGCCCGCGTAAGGGCCAAACGCGGCAACCTTTAGTTCCAGCGGCCTCATGCCTGCCCCTCCCTTTCCAGCGCCCGGTCCAGCATGATCTGTTCCTCCCGCGAGAGGGGGCGGCCGTGCACCTTTTCATAAAATTCCGCAAACAGGTCAGCGGGGGTCCGCCGGGCAAGGGTCGCCGGGTCCGGTCCCGGCGCCTGCCGGGCCGGGCGATTCGTCAGGTCAAATTCCAGCCGGGCCAGGTTGGGGTAGACGCTGCGCAGCCGGGCTGCGGCGTCCAGGGGCGGCGTGTCGTCAGTCAGCACCGCATAAATGTAATCGCCGCTGCGTTCGGCACTCTGCAAAAGTGCCTCCAGCGGCCCCTTGATCCGGCGCACCGGCCGCAGGGGCGACAGGGGCACTTCGCTCAGCCGCACCTCGCCCTTGGCCCCCAGTTCCACCACCGTGGCGGTTTTTCCCCGGCGCGACTCGGTGACCGAGTAAGCCAGCGGCGCGCCGCAGTAGCGCACCGTGTCGCGCCCCACCGGCTGCGGCGTATGGATGTGCCCCAGCGCAACATAGTCGAAGGGTTCGAACACGCTCATGTCCACATTGTCCAGCGTGCCCAGGTTCACCGTCTCGGAATCGCAGGTCTCGGGGCCCTGCCCCCCGCTGGTCACAAACTGGTGGGCAAGCAGCAGGTTGCGGCAGCCGGCCTCCGGGCCGGCGCGGCGAACCAAGGCTTTTACCGCGCCGGTGTAATCCGCGATCTCCTCTTCCGGCAGGGCAGCCCGCACCGCGCCGGGCCGCACAAAGGGCAGCGCCCACAGGCACACCGGTCCGTGCCGGTCCTGCAGAACAAAGCGCTCCAGCCGCC
>NZ_DBGCTQ010000038.1:0-160583 GCF_048388525.1 Allofournierella sp.
AAAGCTTTGCAAAGACGATCCAGGGCGGGCTGGAACAGGTGAAGGGCGTTTCCGGCGTGAGCATTGCCGGTGAAAAGGAAAAGCGGGTGGTGGTGGGGTTCTCCTGCTTGGGGATAATATAGTAGCAAAACAGGCCCAGCGCCGCCACGATGACCATAAAGAACACCACGATGCCCCGGTTTTTTAAAAGGGCCCGCTCGATCTTTTCCATGCCGCCGCCCCCTAGCCCACGCTCACAGCGCTGCCGCTGCGCACGGTCTTCATGCCCTCGCTGATGACCTGTCCCCCGTTTTCAAGGCCGCTCACCAGCACCATATCATCGCTCACGTCCAAAAGGGTCACGGTGCGGCGCACCGCCCGGCCGTTCTCCACCAGGTACACGTAATCCTCGCCGTCGTTCATCACCACGGCCAGCGGCAGCCAGGTGCCGGTGCGCTCGCCCACGCCGATCTTCACCGCGGCCATCTCACCCAGATAAAAATCGCCCGTGTCACCGCCGATCTCCACATCCACCGTGTAGGTGCGGGTGGTTTCGTCCGGCAGCACCGCAATGCTTTTTACCACGCCGGTATACTCCTGCCCCTCCACCGTCACGGCCGCGCTCTGGCCCACGGCCAGGCTCCGCACGTCGCTTTGGGATGCGCCGAACTGGGCCACGGCTTCGTGGCTGCCCAGCACCACCACCGGGGCCAGCGGGGTGGCAAGGCCGCCCTCGCTGCCCACTACCTTTATCACATAGCCGTCCGACGCCGCTTTCAGGCGGCAGTCCCCGAGGGCCTGCACGGCGCTTTCGTAGTTGTTGCGGGCGGCGATCTGGGCGCTTTTGGCCGCGCTCAGGGCGCTTTCCGCTGCGTCCAGCCGCTGCTTTTGCAGGTTGGCCGCGGCGGAACCGCCCCCCTGGCCTTTCAGCGCGTCATACGCGGCCTGGCGGGCGGTGAGTTCGGTTTCCAGCGCCGCAAGCTGGGTCTGGGCGCTTGCGGCAAGGCCCTGGCTCGTGGCAAGGGCGGCGGCGGCAGCGGTCTGGTTTCCTTTGGCGGTTTCCAAATCCCCCTGGGCGGTGTCTACCTCTACTTGGGCAGCTTTTATTTCCGCTTCCGCACTGTCTATATCGCTCTGCGGGGCATCCTGCGGCAACATCGCCTTTTTTTCCTCTGCCGCCTCCAGTTTTTTCTGTGCAGCATCCAGTGCGGCCTGGGCGGCTGTCACCTCTTCCTCCGCCCCGGCAAGCTGCCGCCGGTCCGCCTCCACCTGGGCGTTGTAGCCCTCCAGCTCGGCCTGCTTTGCGTCCCGGCTGGCCTGCGCGGTGTCCCGGGCGCTTTTTGCGTTGGCCAGATCGTCGCCGTTTGCCCCTTCACAGGCTTTCTCGTAATCCTTTTGAGCCTCGTCCCGGGCCTTTTGGGCTGTGGCGGCAGTGCTGTCGGCCTGCTCCGCCACCCGCTTCAAATTGTCGGCCTGGCGCTGCGCGTCGTCCGGGTCGATCTCGGCCAGCACCTGGCCCTTTTGAACCGCGTCGCCCTCTTTTACATAAATGGTCCGGATGGTGCCCACAGCGCCAAAGGTGCACTGTTCGGTTGCCGCCGGCTGCACCAGGCCGGTGTAGTGCAGGTAAACGTCGTTGCCGGTGGGGGCCGCCTGCAGGGTACCCACCCGGTACACCTTTTCCTCGGGGGTCTGCTGCTGGGCGCTGGCCGTGCGCCCCAGGGCCGCCCCCGTAAGGGCCAGCGCCGCCACGCACACCGCCGCGGCAAAGGCGAGCTTGCACAGCCCGCGCCGGTTTTTCAAAAATCGCTCCTTGAGCTCAGGCATTTTGCTCCACCTCCCCCGGCAGAATCGCGCCGCTGGCAAAGCCCCGGCGCAAAAGGCCGGCCACTCCCCCCACGTGCAGCTCCAGATATCCATCGATCAGCCGCTCCGCGTCCACCTGCTGCCGGGCGCAGCAGGCTTCCAGCAGCACCCCCACCCCGGCGCAGAACGCCTGGCACTCGGCGTCGGCCAGCGCTTTGACCTGCTCTGCGCCGCACCCCGCCGGGCGCAGCATCCGCACAATGGCCTGGTCCACCACCTGCCGGAACCAGCCGATCAGGCTTTCGCCCGCACTGGCGGTGTGCAGCAAAATCGCCGCGGGCTCGGGATACTGCCGGCACAGCACCGCCAGATGCACCAGAATCTCGCGCATCAGGGCGCGGAACTCATTTTCCACCAGGCCCACGCAGCCCTCGCCCTGCGGCAGGGGCGGCAGCTCGGCCTGCCCCAGGGCAAGGGCCTCGCCGCTGGCCCTGCGCACGATCCTGGCCAGCCCTTCCACCACCGGCGCGGTAATGGCCGCCACCAGTTCTTCCTTGCCGGAATAATAACGGTACAGGTTGCCCGGCGTAATGCCTGCGGCCCGGGCGATCTGGCGCATGCCCGCGCTCTCGCCGTGGGTCAGCAGCTCCTGGGTAGCGGCCTGCAGGATGCGCGCGCGCACCTCATCTTTCAAAATCTGCGGCATAAAAATGAACCTCCGTTCACGTTTGTATAATAACAATATACATCCGTTCGCTGTTTGATGTGTGAACAGGCTGTAAAAAATAGCTGCAGGAAAACAAAGGCTGTTTTCTGCCCCTGCGCGCTTTCCAAAAAACTCCTTCCCATAGGCAAGCACAGCGAGGGGGAAACGGCAAAGCCATTCCTCCCTCGCTGTGCTTAAAGCCTTGCGGCAATGCGCAAACGCTCAGGGGCAAAGCCCCAGCTCAAACCCAAATTCGCGCAGCATCATATCCCCGGCGATTTTTTCCTCGTAAACACCGCCGGCTCTTTGAAACCCGTTTTTAACATACAGCTCCATCGCGGGCCGGTTGATGTCCACCACAAAAAGCCGCAGCCAGCAAGCGCCCTTCGCCCTTGCCAGCTCCGCCGCCCTGCGCAGCAGCACACTGCCAAGCCCTTCTCTGCGGTGCTCCACGCTCACCCCAAGCCGGTCGATGTAAAACGCCTTTGCCGGCGGCTCTTTCCATTCCACACAGCCCGCGCCCGCGCTGGAATCGCACAGGGCGAATGCTCCCGCGATCCGGCCATCCTTTTCCAGAACGTAAAGGCGGCGCGCCTCCATGTCAGCGGCAAAAAGCGCGCAGGGGTAAACCTCGTCCCAGATCGGAACGCCGTTTTCATCCATATGCCGGATGATCTTTTGGTATACCGCCTTGAGCTGCGGCAGATCGGCCGGTACGGCCAGTCTTACTTCCATGATTTTCTCCTTTTCAATGGTCCGGGCAGCCGGCTGCACCGGGCATACATTCAAACAGGTGGCCTGGCCGCTCACAGCCCCAGCAGCGCGCGGCCGCCGTACCACAGCACCGGCACCAAAAGGCTGGGCAGCATGTTGAGGGCTTTGGTGTGCTTGATCTTTAAAATGGACAGCCCCGACGCGGCGATCAGCACCCCGCCCACGATCGACAGCTCGCACAAAAGGCCGCCTTGCAAAAAGCCATGCAGCGCGCTTGCCCCCAAGTAGATCGCCCCCTGCCACAAAAACAGCACGCCGGCGGCGGCGCACATCCCCACGCCGTAGGTGGACCCCAGCACCAGAAACGTAACAAAGTCCAGCGTGGCGTTGGTAAAAAGGTAGGTGTTGTCGCCCCCCAGGGCGCTTTGGATCGGCCCCAGGATCGAAAGGGTCCCCACACAGCACAGCAAAATACCGGTGGAGAGCCCCTGCGCCAGTCCCCCGCCGGACACCCGGTCCACCAGGCGCTGGAACCTTCCGTCCAGGTCCAGCCTTTCGCCCACAACGCTGCCTGCGGCCAGGCTCAGAATGAACAGCACCGGAAATTCGCTGTGGGGCAGGTTGGAGGCCACGGCATTGACGCCAAGGAAAGCGGCGGCAAACCCCATAGCATCATACAGGGCGTTCTGATACTTTTTACCCAGCCCCTTTTTCAGGGCGCTGCCCGCAAGGCTGCCCGCCAAAATGGCGGCGGTATTTACAAAGGTGCCCAGCATGGGGATCATAAAGTGCACACTCCTTTTAACGGCAAAATCCAAAGCATGCTTTTTATTATACAGCGCCTGCCCGGCTGCCGCAACCGGGGCAGGGCGCCGCCGGTTCAGGGGGGCTTAAAGCTGCCGTGCCGCTCAGGCCCGCGGCATGGATGTCCATGCGCACCCACCCTTATAAAACCTTTTCCCCTTATTCCTTTACGAGATATGCCTCCCGCTCGGCGCCCACCGAGATATACCGGATGGGGCGGCCCACCGCCCGTTCCAGGTATTCCACATACTCCCGCGCGGGGGCGGGCAAAGCCGCCCAGCTGCGGCAGGCCGAGATCCCGCATTTCCAGCCAGGCAGGTATTTCACCACCGGCTTTGCCGCGGCCAGCGCCCCGCCCATGGGAAAGCGGGCCGTCACCTCGCCCTCTACCTCATAGGCCTCCACCACCGGGATGCGCTCCATATAGTCCAGCACATCCAGCAGGGTGAGGGCCAGCTCGTCCGCGCCCTGGCAGGCCGCGCCATACCGGCTCGCCACCACGTCGAAGGGGCCCACCCGCCGGGGGCGGCCGGTGGCCGCGCCATACTCGTGGCCCGCCTCGCGCAGGGCGTGCTTTTCCGCCTCGGTCATGGCCTGCTCGGCGGCGAAGGGTCCCTCACCCACGCAGGACGAATAGGCCTTCATCACGCCGATGCTCCTGTCCAGCCTGCGGCCGGGGATACCCGCCCCAATGGGCGCGTAGGCCCCGATCACGCTGGACGAGCTGGTGTAGGGGTAAATGCCATAGTCAATGTCGCGCAGCGCGCCCAGCTGCGCTTCGAACAGTATCTTTTTGCCCGCCCGGTCCGCCGTGTCCAGATACGCGCCCGCATCGCAGATATAATCCCCAAACTCCCGGGCATATTCGCCGCACCAGGCCCACAGCTCCTCCAGCTCCGGCGCGGGCGCGCCGTACACCCTTTCCATGGTAAGGCCCTTCCATTCCACAATGGTGGCAAGCCGCTGCCTCAGCGCCGCGTCCAGGTTCAAAAGGTCCCCCATGCGCAGGGTCTTTTTCATATATTTATCGCCGTAGGCGTAGGCAATGCCGCGCCTGGTCGAGCCGAACTGGCTGCCGGTCTTTGCCAGGCGGTCCTCCTCCAGGGCGTCCTCGGCCACATGGTAGGGCATGCACAGGGTGGCCCGGTCGCTGATCTTCAGGTTCTCCGGGCCCACCTTTACCCCCTGGGCGCGCAGCGCTGCGATCTCCTTTTTCAGGTGGGCAGGGTCAATGACCATGCCTGCACCCATCACGCACACCACCTCAGGCCGCAGAATGCCCGAGGGCAGCAGATTCAGCACAAATTTGCCCCGCTCGTTCTTCACGGTGTGGCCCGCGTTGTTGCCCCCCTGGTACCGCACCACGATGTCGTAATCCCGGCTGAGCAGGTCCACCATGCGGCCCTTGCCCTCGTCGCCCCAGTTGACCCCGGTGATTGCTGTTAACATATTTTTCCCCTTTCGGGCCGGGCTTTTTTACCCAGCCTGTTGTCTCATATCTTATTTTTGCCGGTTTGCGCTGCATTGAACCGCCCTTTGCCCGGCTGCTTTTCCGGCGGGCCGCACAACAAAAAAAGCGTTCAACAAACCCACCGTGAGATCCGGCAGGTTTGTTGAACGCCCTTGTTCACTGTGTTTAAGAATATCACCCAGAGCGCGCGGTGTCAATAAAAGTACATTTTTTCCTCATTTCCCACAAAGCCGAAAAGACAACCACCGCAACTTTTTGTTCAAATGGCAAAATCCAGGCGGCCGCCCTTGACGGCGGGGCCGCATGCGGCCCCGATGTTTTTTTGCAGCGCCCCCTGTCTCGGGGTATTCCTCTCAATTTTTGCAAAAAAGCCGCTTTGTGTCATAAACGATATGGACTGTGCGTCTTTTCACCTGTATGATAAAGAAAAGACAGCGTCGCCAGCGCGTCAAGGAGGTTGTATACAGTGAACAAAAGCGATTCCACACAGGCAAGCGTGATCGGGCAAAACGTGTCGGTGCTCCGCAGGTCCCGCGGCCTCTCGCAGGAGGAGCTGGCCGAGCGGGTGGGCTGTTCGCGCTCGCAGCTCGCACGGCTGGAAAGCGGCGTATCCTGCCGCCCTTCCTATCAGATCGTGGCCGACATTGCCCGGGCGCTGGGCGTTACCACCCAGCAGCTCGAGCAGGGCGGCTCTGACCGGCAACAGGCCTGAAAGGGGGAAGCTTCGCCATGTCTCAGATCGACCAGCTCAAGCAGCTCGTCCGCGCCCTTTTGGACGACGGCCGCCCCCACACGCTCGACGAGATCAAGGCCGCCGTGCAGGCGCGTCACATCGTTCTGCCGCCCCAGAGCAGCGCGCTGCGCACCGCCATTTATAACCTGCGCAAATTCGACGGCTACCTCGAGCGCGTGGCGCCCGGGGTGTACCAGCGGATCGACGCCGGTTGCGGGCCGGCCCCCGGCCAGCCCCTTACCCTGAAAGAACTGCGCGCGCTGCCCTCGCGCGTCGAGGCCACAAAAAGCAGCCTGCAGGCCTTCGATTGGATCACCTGCTCCGACGAGGAGCTGGCCGCCGCCCGGGAAAAGGCGGCGCTGCTGGCCAAGCTCGGCTTCTTTTCCCACACGCCGGAACCCTAAAAGCCGCCGCCCGCGGCCCGTCCCGCTCATATCCGCCCGCCTGCCCGCATAGTTTGTAACAAACGCTGAGCGGGGAGGAATGACCATGAAGGGCAACCCGGAAGAACGGGCGGTGCGCCTGGGCGAATACATCGTGGCCACCGGCGCGACCGTGCGCACGGCGGCCGAGCGGTTCGGCATTTCCAAGTCAACGGTGCACAAGGACGTGACCACCCGGCTGCGCTGCCAAAACCAGGAGCTGTTCCGCGAGGTACAGCAGGTGCTGGGCCGCAACAAGGCAGAACGGCATTTGCGGGGGGGCGCGGCCACCAAAGAAAAATACAACGGGATACAAAAACAGCGGGGGTGAGCGCAGCTCGCCCCCTTTTTTGTGACAAAAGTCACACCCCGCCCGGCCGCCCCGTGTTATAATGAAAAAAAAGCAAGGCGCGGCCAAGGCCCGCGGCGCAAAAAAGGAGATACGATCCATGGAACAAAAAATGCTCGACTGCGCGGTGGTGGGCGGCGGTCCGGCCGGCCTTTCGGCGGCCGTCAACCTGCATCAGCGGGGCAAAAGCGTGCGGGTGCTGGGCGCGGCGCCCGGCTTTTTGGAAAAAGCGGAGCGGGTGGACAATTACCTCGGCCTGCCCGGCCTTTCCGGCGGCGAGATGCTGCGCGCCTTTGCGGGCCACGCGGCGCAGCTGGGCATCCGCCCGGAACCGGGGCGGGTGGCAAATATTCTGCCCATGGGCGACCACTTCATGCTGAATTTCAGCGGCGATATTCTGGAGGCGCGCACGGTAGTGCTGGCCTGCGGTGTGGCCAAGGCAAAGCCTGTGGAGGGGGAGACCGAGTTTTTGGGGCGGGGCGTTTCATACTGCGCCACCTGCGACGGCATGCTCTACCGGGGCAAGGCTGTGCTGGTTTGGGGCCTTTCCCCCGAGGCCGCCGGCGAGGCGAACTTTCTTGCTTCCATCGGCTGCCGGGTGCGGTTTGTGGCGGCCAAACGCCCCGAAACGCTGGATGCAGCCATTGAATTTTTGCCCGGCAGCCTGCAGGGCGTGGGCGGCGGCATGAAGCTGGAATGGGCCCGGGTGGCCGGGCAGCAGCATGCTGCCGACGGCGTGTTTATCCTGCGGGCCGCCATCGCGCCGGACACCTTGCTGCCCGGCCTCAGCCTGGCGAACGGCTTTGTAACAGTGAACCGCTCCATGGCCACCAACCTGCCGGGGGTGTTTGCCGCAGGCGACGTGACCGGCGCGCCCCTGCAGGTGGCAAAGGCCGTGGGCGAAGGGCTGATCGCGGGCCTTTCCGCGGCCGATTACCTTTCCGCTTCCGGCGTTTAACCAACTGGGGGAACCATCCTTCGCCCCCAGCGGCTCTTTCTGCAGGCACAACAAAAGCTGAGCGCCCCGCAGCGTGCGGGGCGCTCAGCTTTTTGCCTATAGATAGTATAGTTGTTTATCTATATGATCTTGTGATCCAAGCCATTTCCTTCTATCTTCCTTTCAGCCGATCATATCCAAAAACGCGTGGATCGCTTTGGAAATGTAGCGGTTCCGTTTATAGTAAAGGTTCACCTCGCGCACGGCGTCCCTGTTGTCCAGTTTGTAAAACAACAGGTTCCCGGCCTCGGGCACATTGGGGATCAGCGAGTCGCCGATAAACGAGATGCCCATGCCGTAGCAGGACAGGTTATAGGCCGTGATCTGCTGCTCCAGCTCCAGCTTGATCCGGGGGGTAAAATGGCTGCCGCGGCAGATATTCATGGCGCGCTCCCGCGTGTCGTTCCCCTCCCGCAGAAGAAGAAACGGTTCCTCCTTAAAATACTGCAGCGGCACGGGGGTGATGCGCGTGTTCAGGTGCAGCCCGGCCTTGATGTCGGCAGCCGTGAGCGCATAGTTTTTCGCGGCGGCGTTGGATGCAAAACCGGCGGGCACCGCCATCAGCAGATGCTCCTGCTGCAGCGTTTTCCGGCCGTAAAGCCCCTGGTCCAGCACGTTGTTGTCGATCAGCAGGTCCAGCGTTCCCGCCCCCAGCCTTTCGGTCAGTTCCGCCGTTGTGGCCTCGATCAGCTGCACATGCACCAGGGGGTATTGCGCGGTAAACCGGCTGAGCAGGGGCGGCAGAACGTAAGAAACAAAAAAGTTGGTGCCGCCGATCACCAGGGAGCCGCTCTTCATCTCGGCCAGATCGCTCACGTAGTTTTCAAACCCATTTTCCACATCCATAATGATCTCCACCGCGCGGATGTATTCTTTCCCAAGCTCGGTGAGCTGGATGGGGTTGGTGCTGCGGTCAAAAATGGGGAACCCGATCTGTTCCTCCGCCTTTTTCACAGCCGCGCTCAGCGAGGGCTGGCTGATAAACAAATTCCTGGCGGCGCGGGAAAAACTCATCTCCCGGTAGACCTCGTAAACGTAGCGCATGGACTGAAACATGAGCGCCCTCCTGATATAGCCTATCGCCTATCTTGCAAATAATAATATTGGTATTTGAAAATATCATAACACCGCAGTACACTTTAATCAAGCCCAAAACAAGTGGCCGGGCGGCCGTTCACAATTTATAAAAAAGCTGCGTGAGGTTACTTATGAAAACAGACAGGCAATTCCGTGTGGAACACGACTCCATCGGCGAGCGCACTCTCCCCCGCGACGTCTACTACGGCGTGCAGTCCCTGCGCGCCTCGGAAAACTTTCACATCACCGGTCTGACCATGCACCCGGAGATCGTAAACTCCATTGCCGAGATCAAAAAAGCTTCGGCCATTGCCAACTACGAGATCGGCCTGCTGGACAAAAAGGTGGCGGGCGCCATCGTGGAGGCCTGCGGCGAAATCGCCGCTGGCAAGCTGCACGACGCCTTTATCGTGGACCCGATCCAGGGCGGCGCGGGCACCAGCCTGAACATGAACGCCAACGAGGTCATTGCCAACCGCGCCATCGAGCTGCTCGGCGGCGAAAAGGGCGATTATTCCCTGGTCAACCCCAACGACCATGTGAACTGCGGCCAGTCCACCAACGACGTTTTCCCCTCTGCGGGCAAAATGGCGGTGCTCAAGCTCCTCATCAAGGCCCAGATCCAGTTGGAGCGTCTCTACGACGCTTTGACGCAAAAGGCCGCCGAGTTTGACGACGTGATCAAGATGGGCCGCACCCAGCTGCAGGATGCGGTGCCCATCCGCCTGGGGCAGGAATTCCGCGCCTACCGCGAGGCCGTGCGCCGCGACATTGCCCGCCTGGAGCGCGCGCAGGACGAGATGCGCTGCTTAAACCTGGGTGGCACCGCCATCGGCACCGGCATCAATGCCGACGAGATGTACCTGCGCCAGGTCGTGCCAACCCTGTCCAAGGTCTCGGGCCTGCGGCTTGTCCAGGCCTTCGACCTCATCGACGCCACCCAAAACCTGGACGGATTTGTGGCGGTGTCAGGCGCGGTAAAGACCTGTGCAGTGAACCTTTCCAAAATGTGCAACGACCTGCGGCTGCTCTCCTCGGGCCCCCGGTGCGGCCTGGGCGAGATCAACCTGCCTCCCAAACAGAACGGTTCCTCCATCATGCCGGGCAAGGTAAACCCCGTCATCCCGGAGGTGGTCAACCAGGTGGCCTTCAACATCATGGGCAACGACCTCACCATCACCATGGCCGCCGAGGCGGGGCAGCTGGAACTCAACGCCTTTGAGCCCATCATTTTCTGGAATCTCACCCACGCGGTGGAATTTTTGACCTACGCCGTGAACACCCTCACAGACAACTGCGTGTCGGGCATTACCGCCAACCGGGAGCGGTGCAAGGCAATGGTGGACGGCAGCGTGGGCGTCATCACCGCCCTTACCCCCCACCTGGGCTACGAGGCGGCGGCCAATATTGCCAAGGAGGCCATCCGCACCGGCGCTTCGGTGGAAGACCTGATCGTGAGCAAGGGCGTGCTGGACCGGCCGACCCTGGAAAAAATCCTGGACCCCTATTCCATGACCACTCCCGGCATCTCTGCCAAAGAGCTGCTCGAGCGATAAACGGCCATGAAAACGCTGGGTATCATAGGCGGCATGGGTCCCCTGGCCGCGGCCGACCTGCTGGAAAAGATCGTTCAGAACACACAGGCGAAAAAGGATCAGGACAACATCCACGTCATTCTCGACAGCAACACCCATATCCCCGACCGCACCGCCGCCATCCTGCACGGCGGCAGCGACCCCCGCCCCCAGCTCCAGGCCAGCGCCTGCCGGCTGGAAGCGGCGGGCGCCGGGGTGCTGGCCATCTCCTGCAACACCGCCCATTATTTTTACAAGGACGTTTCCGCCGCCGTGTCCGTGCCGGTGCTCCATATGCCCCGGCTCACGGCAGGCTGGCTGTGCCGCACCGGGCTTACCCGGGCGGCCCTCTTGGCCACCGACGGCACGGTTCAGAGCGGCATTTACCAGGCCGCGTTCGCGGGCAGCGGGGTGGACTTGCTTATGCCGGATGACGCGGGGCAGCAGGCGGTGATGTCCCTGATCTACGAGGGGGTCAAGGCCGGCAAGGCCCACTTCAACACTGCGGCCATCCGCGCCGCCCTGGCCCGGCTCGAGGCCGCCGGGGCCGGTGCCTTCATTCTGGGCTGCACCGAGTTGCCCCCTGCCTTTTCCATGTATGACCTGCCCGGCCGCACCATCGACCCCACCACGGTGCTTGCCCGGGCCGCGGTGGCGGCCTGCGGCGGCCTGCTGACCGCAGGCTGAAAAAGCGCGGCAGGTTCCGCCCGCCGCACACACAATCACAATCGTTGAGGTGCTTTTTATGAACTGCGCAGAAGAATCCCTGAAGCTGCACTACAAACTCAAAGGAAAGCTGGAAATTACCGCCCGTGCCCCGGTGGACACCCAGGAAGCCCTGGCCCTGGCCTATACCCCCGGCGTGGCGCAGCCCTGCCTGGAGATTCAAAAGGATGTGAACAAGAGCTACGAGCTCACCCGCCGGTGGAACACGGTGGCCGTGGTCACCGACGGCACCGCCGTGCTGGGTCTGGGCGACATCGGCCCCGAGGCGGGCATGCCGGTCATGGAGGGCAAGTGCGTGCTCTTTAAGCAGTTCGGCGGCGTGGACGCTCTGCCCCTGTGCGTGCGCAGCAAAGAGGTGGACGACATCGTAAAAACGGTCGCCCTGCTGGCCGGCTCCTTCGGCGGGGTGAACCTGGAGGACATCTCGGCTCCCCGCTGCTTCGAGATTGAGGAAAAGCTCAAGCGCTGCTGCGACGTCCCCGTCTTTCACGACGACCAGCACGGCACCGCCGTAGTTGTGGCCGCCGCCGTGATCAACGCTCTCAAGCTGGTAAAAAAGGACCTGGGCCAAGTGCGGGTGGTATTTTCAGGCGCCGGCGCGGCGGGCACCGCGATCTTCAAGCTGCTGCGCATCATGGGCCTGCGAAAGGCCACCCTGTGCGACATCAAGGGCATCGTGTACCCGGGCCGGCCCGACCTTGCGGGCGATCCCTACCTTGCCGAACTGGCCGCCATGACCCACCCCGGGGTCACCACGGGCGGCCTGGCTGCCGCCCTGGAAGGGGCCGACCTGTTCATCGGGGTCTCCGCGCCAAACCTCGTCACCCCCGCCATGGTCCGGGCCATGGCCCCCGACCCCATCCTTTTTGCCATGGCAAACCCCGTGCCCGAGATCATGCCCCAACTCGCCCGGGCCGCCGGGGCGGCGGTGGTGGGCACCGGCCGCAGCGATTTTTCGAACCAGGTCAACAACGTGCTCTGCTTCCCCGGCATTTTTCGCGGTGCTTTGGACGTGCGGGCCAGCCAGATCACCGGGAACATGAAAATCGCCGCGGCCCAGGCCATCGCGGGGCTGGTCAGCGAGGCCGAGCTCTGTGCTGACTACATCCTTCCCAAAGCCTTCGATCCCCGCGTGCGCGCCGCCGTGGCCGCGGCAGTGGCCGCCGCCGCCCGCCGGGACGGCGTGGCCCGGGTGTGAGGTGCCGACCATGGAATACCGCGTTGAACACGACTCCATGGGGGAAGTAAGGGTCCCCGCAGACAAATATTGGGGGGCGCAGACCCAGCGCTCCCGCCGGAACTTTGCCATCGGCGCAGGGCTTGAGACCATGCCCTGCGAGATCATTCACGCCTTCGGCATTTTAAAAAAGGCTGCGGCCCGGGCCAACCGCATCCTGCTGCCCCGGCGCATGACCGAAGAAAAGCTTCTGGCCATCACCCGCGCCTGTGACGAGGTCATCGCCGGGGCGCTGAACGATCACTTTCCGCTGGTGGTCTGGCAGACCGGCTCCGGCACCCAGAGCAACATGAACGCCAACGAGGTGGTGGCGGGCCGGGGCAACGCCCTTGCGGGCAAAAAGCTCCTTCACCCCAACGACGACGTAAATATGAGCCAGTCCTCCAACGACACCTTTCCCACCGCCATGCACATTGCCGCCGTGCTTGCGGTCGAGGACCGGGTCCTGCCCGCCATCGACGCACTGACGGCCACCTTCCGGCGTTTGGAGGCGGAACACGAGGGGATCATCAAAATAGGGCGCACCCACCTGCAGGACGCCACCCCCATCCAATTCTCGCAGGAAATTTCGGGCTGGCGCGCCAGCCTGGAGCGGGACCGGGAGCTGCTCTTGCTCTCGCTGGAGCCCCTGAAAGAGCTGGCGCTGGGCGGCACGGCGGTGGGCACCGGGCTCAACGCTCCCCCGGGGTTTGCCGGGCTGGCCGCCAAAAAGGTATCCGAGCTCACCGGCAGGCGCTTTTGCACGGCTCCCAACAAATTCCACGCCCTCACCTCCAAGGATGAGCTGGTCTTTGCCCACGGGGCGCTCAAGGCCCTGGCCGCCGACCTGATGAAAATCGCCAACGACGTGCGCTGGCTGGCCTCCGGCCCGCGGGGCGGGCTGGCCGAGATCACCATCCCCGAAAACGAGCCCGGCTCCTCCATCATGCCCGGCAAGGTCAACCCCACCCAGTGCGAGGCGGTTACCATGGTGGCAGTGCAGGTCATGGGCAACGACACAGCGGTGGGCCTGGCGGCCAGCCAGGGCAATTTCGAGCTCAATGTGTTCATGCCGGTGCTGGCCTACAACTTTCTCCAATCCGCCCGGCTGCTGGCCGAGGCCGCGCTGTCCTTCAACGCCAACTGCGCGGCCGGTATCCGGGCAAAGCCGGGCAAGATGAAGCAGGATCTTGCCCGCAGCCTGATGCTGGTCACCGCCCTCAACCCCCTCATCGGGTACGAAAACGCCGCCTGCATCGCCAAAAAGGCCTACGCCGAGGACCTGCCCCTCCGGCAGGCGGCGGTGGAGCTGGGCCTGCTCACCGGCGAGCAGTTCGATCAGGCCGTTCGCCCGGAGGCCATGGTATAACGGCGTTTCCCTTTGGATCTTCCCCTGTTTTTTCCAAATGTTCAAAAAAACGCCTGCGCGGCATTCCAAACCTTCGCGCGGCTCCGCCAAATCCGGCGGGGCCGCTGTTTTTTTGCTGCAAATCCGGCCGCATGATTTATTTTTGTGCAAATTTCTTCTATAATAAGAAAAGCTTTTGCGGCCGCGTCCTGCCAGGGGGCCCCGGCGCACAGGAATATTTTTTACAGAACGAGGTGCTTCGCACTTGAAAAAGCTCACATCGAACCTGCGGGGGCATTATAAGGAATTGATCCTCGGCCCCCTTTTTAAGCTGCTGGAAGCTATTTTTGAGCTGTGCGTGCCGCTCATCATGGCCGCCATCATCGACAACGGCATCCAAAGCGGCGACACGGCCTATGTGCTGAAAGGCGGCGCGCTGCTGCTTTTGCTGGCGGTGCTGGGCGGGCTGGCAGGCTGCACCTGCCAGTATTTTGCCAGCGTTGCCGCCTTCGGCTTTGGCTCCAGCCTGCGCAGGCAGGTGTTCGGCCAGGTGCTGCGCTTTTCAGGCCGCGAGATGGACGAACTCGGCGCGGGGAGCCTTGTCACACGCATCACGAACGACGTGAACCAGGTGCAGAACGGGGTGAACATGTTCATTCGGCTTGCCACCCGCAGCCCGTTTCTGGCCATCGGCTCCATCGTGATGGCCTTTACCATCAACGCCCGCATCGCGCTGGTGTTTTTGCTCTCCACCCCGCTCATCGTGCTGGTGCTCTATGGGATCATGCGGGCCACCCTGCCCCGCTACTCCGAGATCCAGCAAGGGCAGGACACCCTCAGCGCCCTTGCCGGCGAAAACCTGGAGGGGGCGCGGGTCATCCGCGCCTTCTCCCGCCAGGCCAGCGAGAAGCAGGGCTTTGGCGCGGCCGGCCAGGCCCTCAGCGCCGTCACGGTGGCGGTGGGCAGGGTGAGCGGCGCTTTGAACCCCATCACCTATGTGATCGCAAACCTGGGCGTTCTGCTTATCCTGTGGCTGGGCGCCCGCTCGGCCCAGGTCGGCCTGATCGCCAGCGGCGAGATCATCGCCCTTGTAAACTACATGACCCAGACCCTGCTGGCCCTGATCGTGCTGGCAAACCTGATCGTGCAGTTCACCCGCGCCATCGCCAGCGCCAGGCGGCTGGCCGCCCTGCTCGATATGGAGCCCGCGGTGAGCGGTCCTGTGTGGAACCTCCCGGCCCAAAGCGCCCCGGCGGGCGGCGCCTGGCTGGCCTTTGAAAATGTGGACTTTGCTTACACCCCTGGCCGCAACGCGCTCACCGGCGTGAGCTTTTGCGCGCAGAAAGGGCAGACCATCGGGGTGATCGGCGGCACCGGCAGCGGCAAGTCCACCCTGGCGGGTCTGATCCTGCGTTTTTACGACGTGACCGGCGGGCGCATCCTGCTGAACGGGCAGGACATCCGCACCTGCGACCCCGCGGCGCTGCGCGCCAAGGTGGGGTATGTGCCCCAGGCGGTGCAGCTCTTTTCCGGCACCATCCGCTCAAACCTGGCCCTGGGCTGCAGGAACGCCGGCGAGGAAGATCTGTGGGCGGCCCTGAAACTGGCCCAAGGGGAAGAATTCGTGCGGCAAAAGCCCCAGGGGCTGGACAGCCCGGTGGAAGAGGGCGGCAAAAACTTTTCGGGCGGGCAGCGCCAGCGCCTCACCATTGCCCGGGCTCTGGTCAGCCGGCCGGAATTGCTGATCCTGGACGACGCCTCCAGCGCGCTGGACTTTGCCACCGATGCGGCCCTGCGCCGCGCGCTGCGCAGGCACGCGGCCGGCATGACCGTGATGATGATCAGCCAGCGGGCCTCCGCCATCAAAAACGCCGACCTGATCCTGGTGCTGGACGATGGCGTGCTGGCCGCCCAGGGCACCCACGGGCAGCTGCTGCAGACCTGTCCGGTCTACCGGGAGATCTGCATCTCGCAAAAATTGGTGGACGCGCCTGCCGCGCCCACCGCGGAAAGGCAGGTGAAGCCCCTGTGAAAAAGCATGTTTTCCGGCGCCTTGCGCCCTATCTGCGGCCCTACGCGGGCACCCTTCTGCTGGGGTGCCTGGCAGCCGTTTTACAGGTCGCGTTCACCCTGGCCGCCCCCGTCCTGGTGGGCAAAGGGGTGGACTGCGTGCTGGGCCCCGGCCGGGTTGATTTTAACGCCCTTATTCCCCTTCTGGTTCAGCTGGCCGCGGTGATCCTGCTGGCGGCGGCGTTTCAGTGGGCGATGAACGTATGCACCCGGCGCGCCAGCGCCCTGGCTGCCCAGGACCTGCGCCAAAAAGCCTTTGACCGCCTGAACGAGGTTCCCCTCTCCACCATCGACTCCACCCCCCACGGCGACCTTGTGAGCCGTCTCGTAAACGACGCGGATGCGGTTTCCGAGGGCCTTTTGCAGGGGCTCACCCAGCTGCTGCCAGGGGCGGCCACCATTGTTGGTGTGCTGGGTATCATGCTTCGGCTGAACTGGGGCATTGCCCTGCTGGTGGCGCTGGTCACCCCGCTGTCCATCTTTTTTGCCAAATTCGTGGCGGGCCGCACCCACGCGCTGTTCCAGCGGCAGGCCGCCGCCCAGGGCCGGCTCTCGGGCTATGTGAGCGAGATGGTGAACGGCCAGTCGCTGATCAAGGCCTTCGGGTACGAGGCGCCCTGCATGGAGCGGTTCGAGGCCATCGATCAGGAGCTGCGCCACGCAAGCCTGTGGGCGGTGTTCTACTCGGCTGTGGCAAACCCCGGCACCCGGCTGGTGAACAATTTTGTGTATGCGGCGGTGGGGGTATTCGGCGCGCTGGCGGCCATTTCGGGCCGGCTGACCGTGGGCACCCTCTCGGCCTTTCTGACCTACGCGAACCAGTACACCAAGCCCTTCAACGAGGTCACCGGCGTGCTGACCCAGCTGCAGACCGCCATGGCCAGCGCCTGGCGGCTGTTCCAGGTGATCGACCTGGAGCCCGAGCCGCCGGACCCCGCAGGCGCCCTGGCGCCGGCCGCCTGCCAGGGCCGGGTCGAGGCCCTGCACGTGGACTTCAGCTACCGGCCCGAAACGCCGCTGATCCGGGACCTCTGCCTGGAGGTGCAGCCGGGCCGGCGGGTGGCCATCGTGGGCCCCACCGGCTGCGGCAAAACCACCTTCATCAACCTGCTCATGCGCTTTTACGACGTCACCGGCGGCGAGATCCGGGTGGACGGCGTTCCCATCCGCCGCCTCTCCCGCGCCTCGCTGCGGGGCATGTACGGCATGGTGCTGCAGGAAACCTGGCTCAAAAGCGCCACCGTGCGGGAAAACATTGCCTACGGCAAGCCCGGCGCTCCGCTGGAAGAGGTGGTCGCCGCCGCCAAAGCCGCCCACGCCCATGGCTTCATCCAGCGCCTGCCCCAGGGGTACGACACGGTGCTGGCCGCCGGCGGCAGCAACCTTTCGGCCGGGCAAAAGCAGCTGCTCTGCATCGCGCGCATCCTGCTGTGCCGCCCCCAAATGCTGATCCTGGACGAGGCCACCAGCAACATCGACACCCGCACCGAAATGCTGGTGCAGGCCGCCTTCGAGCGCCTGATGCAGGGCCGCACCAGCTTTGTGGTGGCGCACCGCCTCTCCACCATCCAAACGGCCGACACCATTCTTGTAATGGACGCCGGCCGCATTGTGGAGCAGGGCACCCACTCCGAACTGCTGGCAAGGGGCGGCTTTTACGCAAAGCTCTACAACAGCCAGTTTGCGGCACAATAGATCTTCCAACCCGCGCCGCGCCGTGATATAATGGTAGAAAAGCCGTACACCAGCGGCGCGGCGGCCCGCCGCGCCCAAATGCAGGAGGCGCGCATGAACATCATGGTATTGGGCGTTGCCGGGGGCACCGGCAGCGGAAAGACCACCCTCACCCGCACCCTCAAAGAGCGTTTCGGCGGCCAGATCAGCGTGATCAGCCACGACAACTACTACAAGCGCCAGGACCATCTCACTTACGAGGAGCGCTGCAAGACCAACTACGACCACCCCGACGCTTTCGACACCGACCTGATGGTCCGCCACCTGGCCCAGCTGAAAACGGGCGCCAGCGTTTTGTGCCCTGTGTACGATTTTTCCCAGCACAACCGCTCGGCCGATCTTTTGGAGATCCGGCCCGCGCCGGTCATCCTTGTCGAGGGCATCCTGATCTTCGCCAGCCCCGAGCTGTGCGATCTGATGGACATCAAGGTCTTTGTGGACACCGACGCCGACGTGCGCATCCTGCGGCGCATCGTGCGGGACGTAAAAAAGCGCGGCCGCACGCTCGACAGCGTGGTCACCCAATACCTCACCACCGTAAAGCCCATGCACGAGCAGTTTGTCGAGCCCTCCAAGCGCCGGGCCGACCTGATCATCCCCGAGGGGGGCAAAAACGCGGTGGCGGTGGAAATGCTCATCCACCGGCTCGAAAGCCACCTGAACGCGCAGGGCTAGGCGCGCTGGTACCTCCCCCGGCCTTGAGAACGCCCGGTTCCCATCCTGACCAAAAACGAGGCAGGCTTTCCCTTTAAGGAAAAGTCTGCCTCGTTTTTCTTTTTCGACCGTTTTGCAGCGGCAGGGTTAAATCTGTTTGCCCGTATCCCGAAAGGTAAAAATGCCGTCATAATCGCAGTTCAGCGCTTCGGCTATGGCCTTGCATTCTTCTTCCGTCAGCTTATCCCGATTGAGTTTGTTATACAGATATGTGTCCGTATAGCCCATTTTTTTGCTTAACTCTTTGATGGTCATGTCTCTTTCAATGAGAATAGACCTTATTTTTTTCGCCATGCTCATATCTGTTTACCTGTATCCCGAAAGATAAAAATACCGTCATAATCGCAGTTCAGCGCTTCGGCTATGGCGTGCAGCTCCTTTTCCGATAAATTATCGCGGGACAATTTGTTGCTCAAATTATTTCCGCTGGTGCCAATTTTTGCAGCCAATTCTTTTATTGTCATACCTCGTTCTAAAAGTATCGTTTTTATTTTCAACGCCATTCCCATAACTTCACTTTCCCTCTTTCCAAATTTAGTGTTATTATCTGAAAAAACGTACGATCCATCAATTTTTCAAAACTTATCAAACTTAAAAATCGCAAAGCGCGCTTGACTTAACAAATTTTATGGTGTAATATCAAACTTTAAAGTTTGATACAATACTTTATAGTGTAAACCAGAGGAGTATTTTATGACGAATTACATCGACGAAATCTTTTTGAGGGCCGATCTGCAGCAGGTGCGTGAATTTCTTTTGCAGGGGGTGGGGTGCGATATAGACCCCCGCCCTTATCTGGAACGCATAAAAATCCCCGAAAAGCGTGCGCTGGACCGGCTGGAGAAAGAATATCCGAATAAAGAGGAATTTGAAGAGATCACCGGCCTGATGTACGATTATGTGGACGCGGTGCAGGCGGTCTACATGGAGATCGGGTTGCAGGTGGGCGCGCTGTTGGCTTCGCAGGCGGGCGGCAACCTGAAAACGGCTTTCGCGAAGGATGCCAAATAAAGCTTCCATGGCTTTGCCGTGCCGGTCTGTGTTGCCCCGCCGCCTGTTCTGGCGGCGCTCAGCCCTCCGCGCCCATGGCCCCGGCGGCCAGGTGCCCCAGCTGCTGCATCATCTCCACGCCCTCGGGCGGAAAGTCCACCTCGGTGCTGCCCCAGTTGGTGAACACCGCCACCACATAGGGCTCGTCGGCGTACACAATGGCCATATCGTGCAGCACCTGGTCCCAGCTGCCGTACTTTTTGGCCGCGGGGGCGGGCGTCCACAGCAGCTCGTGATCCGCCGCCAGCAGCGCCTCCTTCAGCATGCGGGCGTTCTCGGTGTCCTGTTGAGTGTAATCGTAGATGGCCTGCATGGCCTTGCCGCCGTCCGCGGCGGTGACCCAGCCGTGGATGCCCTCCTCAGTCACGTCGCAGCCATCCGGGGAGGCAAAACCCAGCCCCCGCAAAAACTCCGAAAAACCCGTCTCCGCCGTGCCGGGGTAAGCCGCCCCCAAAGCGTGCGCCGCCCCGTTGGAGCTTTTCGAGAGCATGGCGTGGATGCGCTGCCAGCCGGTGGCGCCGCCCACGTCCGCAGCGAGGTCGATCTCGCCCGCGTCGTCCCTTTGGCACAGCCACAGCGCATAGGGCGCTTTCAGGGTGCTGGCGCAGTAAAAGCCCGCCGAGGGGTTGTAGCTGTACGAGGCGCCGGTCACAAGGTTCTGCATCCACACCGAAACGCTGCCCGGCTGGGCATTCAAAAAATCGTCCAGCATCTGGCGCGCCTCGCTGCCCAAGCCCTGGGCCGCCACCGCGGGTGCAGGGGTCGGCTCAGGGGTAATCCGGGGGGTGGGCGCGGCGGTGGGCGCAGGCGTGGCGGTGGGAACCGCGCTCTGCGCGGCCGGCGCCTCGGCGGGCACGGTGGCAAGGCCGCTGTAACGCCACAAAAAGATGAGAATCAGCGCCACAAACACCACCAGAGCCGCCAGCGCTCCCTTAAAGCTCCGCGGCCCCCCGTGCTGTTTTTGTTTTGCCATACGTTTCCCCCCGGTGCAAAAGCCCGGCAGTCTGCCGGGCAGGTCTTTTCCTGCCTATTATAGCTTTCAGCCGGCGAAAATGCAATGTTTTTGGCACAATTCGCCGAACCGGAGCAGCATCAAGGCCGGGGCAGCTTTGCGCTGCCCCGGCCCCGGTTGGCAGAGGATTCAAGCGATGTCCAGAAAATCCTTTACACGTTCCATCAGCGTGGGCCGATAGATGCCAAGCTGCTTGTGGTAGGCGATCTCGGCCCTGCGCATTGCCCGGGCGGCTTCTTTTTCCTCGGGGGTGAAAAAGATCATGCCGCTGGAGTTCACCTCCACGTCAATGGATGCATTTTCCTGCTCGGCACGAGCTGCCACAAAGAACATAAACGCGCACTCCTTTCCTACAAAACTCTGCCAACCGTTCGCAGGCCCCCGGCCTGCGGGGAAACAAAGAATGCAAAAAAGCTCCGCTTCTGCTCCTAACGCTTTGCAAACAGTGCCCGGATCCGCTCGCCCAGGGTGGGCTTATAAATCCCCAGTTCCTTTTGGTAGGCGATCTCGGCGGCGCGCATGGCCTTGCGGGCATTTTTGTCTGCGCCGGCCGCCCCAATGCCCTTGGTGTCCACAATCAGTTCTGCGTTCATATTCTGCTGAATGCGCATATTTGTGCTTTCAAACATGTTTTTGCGCCTCCTTTCGGGGTGTCACCTTTTTCCCTTTTGAAACAGCGCCCGGACCCGCTCGCCCAGGGTGGGCTTATAAATCCCCAGTTCCTTTTGGTAGGCGATCTCGGCGGCGCGCATGGCCTTGCGGGCGTCCTTGCTGCCCTGCGGGCCCATTTTGCCCCGCTCTCCGTAGCGAAGTTCCATGTTCATGTTGAATCGGATGTTGCTCATTGCACCCTGTCAGGCAAACATGCCTGCCTCTTGCCCTGCGCTTTACCACAAATTCATCATCTGCTCATACATGTCGATGTAAGAGCGGCTGGAGTTGTTCCAGCTGAAATCACACTGCATGGCCCGGCGCACCAGCACCGGCCAGCCTTCCTTTTTCCAGTAACCTTCCTTGGCGCGCCAGCAGGCCTCGTACAGATCGTGGGCGTTATATTGCTGGAAGGTGAAGCCGTTGCCGGCCCCGTCGCCGGAATCGTGGATCGAGTCCTTCAGGCCGCCGGTTTCCCGCACAATGGGAATGGTGCCGTACCGGCAGGCCACCATCTGGGCCAGGCCGCAGGGCTCCGATTTCGAGGGCATCAGGAACAGGTCCGCGCCGGCGTAGATCTTGCGGGCCAGGGGCGGCACAAACCCGATGCATACCCCCACCCGGCCGGGGTAGCGGGTCTCCAGATCGCCGAAAAACGCCTCGTAGGCGTGTTCGCCGTTGCCCAGGATCACAAGCTGAATGCCCTGGTCCAGCAGGCCCTCGGCCACGCTGCGCACCAGGTCCACCCCCTTGTGCCCCACCAGCCGGGTCACCATACCCATCACCGGGCTGCCGTCCTGCTGCAGGCCAAACTGCTCCTGCAGGTTCTTTTTGCAGGCCGCCTTGCCCTCCGGGAAGGTGTCGGCATTGTAGTGGGCGGCAAGGTTCGGGTCGGTTTCGGGGTTGTAAACGTCGGTGTCAATGCCGTTCAAAATGCCGCACAGCTTATACTGCTTTTGCCGCAAAAGGCCGTCCAGCCCATGGCTGAACCAGGGATCCAGGATCTCGCCCGCGTAGGTGGGGCTCACGGTGCTCACCTTGTCGGCCGTTTCCACCGCGCCCTTCATAAAGTTGGCGCAGCCGTCGTACTCCACAATATGGGCGTCCCGCTTGCCAATGCCGCAGGTGTCCTCCAAAATATCCAACCCGTATTTGCCCTGGTACTGGATATTATGGATGGTGAACACCGTCTTGATGCGGCTGTATTTGTCCAGATGCCGGTAGTAAAGGTTCAGATACACCGGCACCAGCGCCGTCTGCCAGTCGTTGGCGTGCAGCACATCCGGCATAAAATCGGTGTAAAACAGCATTTCCAAAATAGCCCGGCTGAAAAACGCAAACCGTTCGCCGTCGTCGTAAAAGCCGTACAGGCCGCCGCGCTTAAAATAATATTCGTTGTCGAGAAAATAGAACGACACGCCGTCGCGCTTTGCGGTAAACAGGCCGCAGTACTGGCTGCGCCAGCCCACCGGCACGCTGAAGCTGGTCACATATTCCAGCTCATCCCGATATTTCAAATCGCCGTAGAGCGGCAGCACCACCCGGCAGTCCACCCCGTTTCTCACAAGGGCCTTGGGCAGGCTTCCGGCAACGTCGCCCAGGCCGCCGGACGCGGCGTAGGGGTTTGCCTCGCTGGCACAAAAAAGAACGTTCATAGCTTTCCTCCTTAAGATGTGTGGCACAAGGGAAGGGGCGGGAGCCCGGCTCAGGGGCCCCCGCCCCTGGGGAGAGAGACAGAGGACCTTTCAGCCCTCGTAAGGCTTTTTACACGGTATGGCCCTTGGCCACGTAGATCGGGAAGGTATCGGTGCCGGAAAGCTTGCGGTCGGTGGTCAGCTTCACGTTTTTGTCGGTGACCACATACTCCGCCTGGGCGCCTGGCTCCACAATGGTGTTCTGCATCAGCACACAGTTTTTCACCTTGGCGCCCTTTTTCACCCGCACGCCCCGGAACAACACGCAGTTCTCCACCTCGCCCTCAATGATGCAGCCGTCGGCCACCAGGCTGTTTTTGATCCGGCTGTCCATCGCATAGCGCGTGGGGGCGTTGTCGTGCACCTTGGTATACACGGGCAGCTCCTCGGGGAAAAGCGCGTCCAGGTTTACCTGCTCCAACAGGCGCATGTTCTCGTCAAAATAGGTTTTGCGGTCGGCGATGCGGGCGGTGTAGCCGGTGTATTCGTAGCCCTGCACGTTCAGCAGCTCCAGGTTGCGGGCCAGGATGTCCTTCTCAAAATACACAAGCCCCCGGATGCTGGCGTCGCGGATCATGGTGATCAGCGCCTCGCGCTGGATGATGTACACATTCATCGAGAGGTTCTGCACGCCGGGGCGGTAATCGTTCGACAAAAGCTCGCTCACCCGGCCCTCCTGCATGCGCAGGGTAAAGTTGTCGTTCACCAGCCCCTGGGGAATGGGCCGTTTTTCATACATCACGGTCACGTCCGCCCCGGTGGAGATGTGCGCCTCAATCAGCTGGTTGAAGTCGAAGTTGAACACAATGTTGGAGTCGCACATGATCACGAACTCCTCTTTCTGGTCCTCCAAAAAGTCCACGATGCTGGCCAGGGCCTCCACGCGGCCCCGGTACATCTTCACGCCCGCCCCGGCATAGGGCGGCACCAGGTTCAGCCCGCCCCGCTTGCGGGAGAGATCCCACTCGCGGCCGGTGCCCAGGTGATCCATCAGTGAATGATAGTTCTGCTTGACCACCAGCGAAACATTGCTGATGCCGGAGTTCACCATGCTGGAAAGCATAAAATCCACCAGGCGGTAGCGCCCGCCAAAGGGGATGGAGGCCATGGTGCGGTCGGTCACCATCTCGGGCACCAGGCTGTCGCTCGCATTGGGGAAAATGATGCCCAGGGCATCGGTATTCGATTTTACCATTGCTCCTCACCGTCCTTCACGTCTTTGACCACCATGGCCTTGGGCCCCACCTTGGCGCCCCGGCCAATGGTAACGCCCTCGCCCACAACGGCGATGCCCCATTTGGTAAGATCCTCCATGTCCTCGGGGCGCTCGCCCACCACCGCGCCGGTGCGGATCACCGTATTCTCGGCAATGATGGAATACTTGACCGTGGCGCCCGGTTCGATCACCGCGCCGGGCATGATGATGGAATCCTGCACCACAGCGCCCTCGCCCACCTTGACCCCGGCGAACAGCACGCTCTGCACCAGCTTGCCCTCCACGCGGCAGCCCTCGGTGATCATGGAGTTGTCGATACTGGCCTCGGCGCCCACCCACTGGCCGGGCATGCCCGAGTTGCGGGAGTAGATCTTCCACTCGTCGCTCCACACATCCAGCGGCATTTTGGGGTTCAGCAGGTCCATGTTGGCCTCCCACAGGCTGTCGATGGTGCCCACGTCCTTCCAGTAGCCCTCAAACGGGAACGCCGCCATCCGCTCGCCCGCGGCCAGCATGCCGGGGATGATGTTCTTGCCGAAGTCGTTGTCCGATGCGGGGTTTGCCTCGTCCTCCACCAAAAACCTGCGCAGCTTCTCCCAGGTGAAGATATAGATGCCCATGGAGGCCAGGTTGGACTTTGGCTCCTGAGGTTTTTCCTCAAACTTGGTAACGGCGCCGTTTTCGTCGGCAGTCATAATGCCGAACCGGCTTGCTTCCTCCCAGGGGACCTCCATCACAGCAATGGTGCAGTCCGCCTGTTTTTCCTTGTGGAAGTCCAGCATTTTGCCGTAATCCATCTTATAAATGTGGTCGCCCGAAAGAATGACCACATACTTGGGCTCATACCGGTCGATGAAGTTGATGTTCTGGTAAATGGCGTTGGCCGTGCCCTTGTACCAATCCGAGCCGGTGGCGGTCTGGTAGGGCGGCAGCACATGCACCCCGCCGTACAGCCGGTCCAGGTCCCAGGGCTGGCCGTTGCCGATATACTCGTTGAGCACCAGCGGCTGGTACTGGGTCAGAATGCCCACCGTGTCGATGCCCGAATTAACGCAGTTGGAAAGCGGGAAATCAATGATGCGGTACTTCCCGCCAAAGGGCACCGCCGGTTTGGCCAGCCGTTGGGTCAGCGCGTACAGGCGCGACCCCTGGCCGCCTGCCAGCAGCATTGCAATACATTCTTTCATATTTCTTCTCCCCTTTTCGGCCCGGCCTTTCGGCCGCGCCGTTTTTACATGTGCAGAGCCCCCGGCGCCTTTATTTTTCGGCGGGCGCCTTGTTTGCCGCGGGCTGTTTTGCCCCGGTGCGTTTTGCGGCCGGCTTCTTTTTTGCGGCCGGCTTTTCCGGCGCGGGCACGGCAAAATACACGGTGCTCATGGCCGGCAGGGTAAGCGAGATGCTCTGTTCAAACCCGTGCAGGGGCACCTTGCGGCTGCGGACCGTTTTGTTATGTACCCCGCTTCCGCCGTAAGCCGCATCGTCGCTGGAGAGCAGCTCTTTGTAGCAGCCCGGCGCCGGCACGCCCATCTGGTAACCATCCCGCTGAACGGGGTTGAAGTTGCAGACCACCAGTACCATTCTGCCCGCCGCATCCCGCCGCAGGAACGCAATGACCGATTGCTGGTTGTCGTCCGGCACGATCCACTGGAACCCCTCCCAGCTGTAATCCACCTGCCAGAACGCGGGGGTCTCGGTATAAAAATGGTTCAGCGCCTTCACATAAGCCGCAAGCTGGCGGTGCTCCTGGTAGTCCATCAGCATCCAGTCCAGGGGCTTTGCCTCGTTCCACTCGATGAACTGGCCGAACTCCTGCCCCATAAACAGCAGTTTTTTGCCCGGGTGGGCCATCATGTACCCGTAAAACGTGCGCAGGTTCGCAAACTTCGCCTCGTAGTCGCCCGGCATTTTATTGATCAGGCTGCACTTGCCGTGCACCACCTCGTCGTGGCTGATGGGCAGCACAAAATTCTCGCTGAAGGCATAAAAGAAGCTGAACGTGACCTTGTTGTGATTGCCGGCCCGGAACAGCGGGTCGGTGCTCATGTAGGCCAGCATGTCGTTCATCCAGCCCATGTTCCACTTGAAGTTGAAACCCAGGCCCCCATCCGCCGCCGGGCGCGACACCATGGGCCAGGCCGTGGATTCCTCGGCGATCATGAGCTTGTGGGGGTGGCGGCCCAGAATGGTCTCGTTGAGCTTGCGCAAAAAGGCGATGGCCTCCAGGTTTTCCTTGCCGCCGTGGCAGTTGGGCTCCCACTCGCCGTCCCTGCGGTTGTAATCCAGGTACAGCATGGAGGCCACGGCGTCCACCCGCAAACCGTCGATGTGGTACTGCTCCACCCAGAACAGCGCGCTGGACACCAAAAACGATTCCACCTCCGGCATACCATAGTTGAACACCATGGTGCCCCACTCTTTGTGTTCCCCGCGGCGGGGGTTCGGGTCCTCGTAGCAGGGCGCGCCGTCAAACATGTACAGCCCGAACCCGTCTTTCGGAAAATGTGCGGGCACCCAGTCCATGATCACCCCAATACCGCCCTGGTGGCACTTGTCCACAAACGTCATAAAATCCTTGGGGGTTCCGTAGCGGCTGGTGGGCGCAAAGTAGCCGGTGACCTGGTAGCCCCAGCTGCCGTCGAAGGGGTGTTCGGTAATGGGCAGCAGCTCCAGGTGGGTGTAGCCCATCTGTTGTAAGTACGGCACCAGCTGGTCGGCCAGTTCGGCGTAATTGTAGGGCGAGCCGTCCTCCTTCATGCGCCAGCTGCCCGCGTGCAGTTCGTAAATGTTCATGGGGCTGTTCACCGGGTCGGCTTTTTTCTGCGCTTTTTCCCAGGCCTCGTCGCCCCAGGCATAGCCGCCGATGTCGTACACCTTGCTCCCGTTGGAGGGGCGGGTTTCGGCGTGCAGCGCGTAGGGGTCGGCTTTGAACAGCAGCTCATCGCCGGCAGAGGTAATGCAGTACTTGTACACATCGTATTCCTGAATCCCCGGGATAAACGCCTCCCACACGCCGTCTTCCAGCTTTTGCATGGGGTGGCTGCCGGGCACCCAACGGTTGAAATCCCCCACCACGCTCACAGCCCTGGCATGGGGGGCCCAGGTGCGGAACACCACGCCCCGCTCGCCGCCCTGCTCTTCAAAATGGGCGCCAAAAAAGCGATATGCCTCAAAATTGTTGCCCTGCTTGAACAGATATACGGGCAGCTCCGCCTGTTTATGTTGGTTTTTCAAGCTGTCTCCCTCCCGGGGGCGCAAACGCCCCATTCGTTACCTCTATCTTACTCATTTTAAGGGCATTTTTCAAGGGTTTTCTGTCATAAACAGCTAAAAATGTAAAATCAATCTTTTGTGTTTTATACACTTTTAACAATGTTGTTGAATGTTCCTTGGAGATTCTTTCAGTTTTACGCCGAAGAACGGTTTCACTGTCGTTTTATTGCCCCGCCATCAAAACTTTCCCAAACGCGCCCGCCGCCCCTGGCAGGCCCGCCGCTGCAGCGCGGCAAAAAGGGCGGGGAACGCACCGCGTCCCCCGCCCACAGCGGTTCAGCATGCCGGGCCGCCCTCCAGCGCAAGCCAGCCCGCGCCCAGCAGCCCCGCCCGGTTGCCCAGCTCCGCCGCCAGCAGCCTGAGCTCCCGAAAGCTGGGTTTTGTGTTGGGCGCACACAGCGCCTCCAGCTGCTCCAGCACCCAGGGCTGCTCCATCACGCCGCCCCCCAGCACCAGCGCCTCGGGGTTCAAAAGGTGGTTCAGGCTGATGAGCCCCGCCGCCACCTCGGCCAGCCAGGCGCGCACCACGGCCTTTACCTGCGGCTCGGCCAGCCGCGCAAAAATGGCCCGTCCGTCCGTGAGGGCCGGGTCGGCGGCTTTTGCCCGGGCCACCAGCGCGGTGGCGCTGGCATACCGCTCGTAGGTGCCGGTGCCCACCTGCCCGGGCCGAAGCGCCTCGGGGTGGGTCACAAGGCCGCCCACCTCGCCGGCAGAAAACCGGCTGCCCCGGTAAAGCCCGCCCGAAAGGATCAGCGCGCCGCCCACGCCGGTGCCGTAGCTCACGAACACAAAATGCTCCAAACCGCGGCCCGCGCCGAACCTGGCCTCGCCCACGGCGGCGGCGTTGGCATCGTTTTCCACGGTGACCGGCAGGCCGGTGAGCTGCCACAGGATCTCCCGCACGGGCAGGCCGGTATACCCGGGAATGTTGTCGGCCAGGCGGATTGCGCCCGCGTCGGTGTCCACCTCGCCGCAGGTGCAAACGCCCAGCGCCCCGATTCCCCGCATGCCCGCCGCAATCTGTGCGGCCTGCTCCAGCACGGCGCGGCCGCCCTCGGCGGCCCTGGTGGGCGCGCTGGCAAGGTCCGTGAGCGCGCCGTTTTCCAGCACGCCGCTCTTGATGGCAGTCCCGCCGATGTCGATGCATCCAACTCGCATTGGCGTTTTCCTCCCTTTTAAAGCCGGTCCGGGCGCCGGCCGTTTTTCAAACACACCCGCTCAGCGGGCCAGGATCTGGCTGATGGTCTGGTCCACCATCACCAGCATGCGGGGCAGGTGGAAGGGCCCCTTGAAGGTGGAACCCTTGCAGGGGGGCTCGGTGGGCTTGCCGTCCCGCCGCAGATAGCCGTACCACTCGCCGTATTCAGGGTCACTGAACACCTTTTTGCAGTAGTCCAGCGCCTTGTCAAAGATCGCCAGGTACTTGTCGTCGCCCAAGTCCCGGTACAGCATCATGCTGGCGATCAGCAGCTCGTCGTGGGGCCACCACAGCTTCATGTCGTGCTCGTAGGCCTCAGGGGGCAGGCCCTTGCAGTCGATGAAGTACAAAAGGCCGCCGTACTCGCTGTCCCAGCCGGCCTCATAGGCGTAATCGAACACGTTCTGGGCTTTTTGGTGCAGCGCAGCGTTCTGCTCGTAGTTCGCCTGCTCCATCAAAAACCAGCTGCACTCAATGTCGTGCCCCGGGTTCACCACCCGCCCCGCGGTAAAATCCATCTGCAATTCGCCGTTCATGCCCACGGTTTCCAGCGTGCACTTCATCTCCGGCTTGTGATGGTATTTAAAAATGGTCTCGCAGCATTCCCTGGCCCGCGCGTCGTACAGCGCGGTGCGCTCGGGGTCGCAGCGGCGCATCACGGCGGTGATGTTCAGGTAGATCATGGGGTCGGCCAGCGCGCGGCCGGTCCGGGTCTCCGGGATGGTCTTGGGGCCAAGGCCGGTGGGGTCCTGGATCAGGCCGTTGTTGAGCTGGTAGATCAGCTCATAGGCCGCGCGGGCCCGCTCAAGGCAGGCCGCATCGCCGGTCACCCCGTAATACTCGGCGTTGGCCATGGCGTAAAAGCCCTCGGAAAAACAGTAGCGGCGCTGGCGCAGGGGCCTGCCGTCCGCCGTAACAGTAAAATACAGCCGGCCGCCCGCCGCCCGGTTCACGCAGTGCTCTTCCAAAAAGTCGATGCAGCTTTTGCTGGCGTCCAGCCACTCCTGCTTTTTGCCGTAAACACGGCATAGGTAGGCAAAAATCCAGCCGCAGCGGCCCTGCATCCACACGCTCTTGTCGGTGGAAAAGACCTTTCCGGTGCGGTCCAGGCAGGTATAAACGCCGCCGTGCTGGTGGTCCATGCCGTTTTTGAGCCAGAACTCAAGGCAGCGGTCCAGCTCCTGCCGCACCCAGGCCTGGGTGGCTTTTAGTTCCTGTGCGTGTTTGTCCATGGTACTTCTCTCCTTTGGGGGCTTTGCCCGCAAAATCTCCAAACGCCAGGGCTCCGCAGCGGGGCCCTGGCGGGGGTGCGTTTTCAGCAGTATTTTTCGATCGCGGCGCTGATCATGCCGGCGCATTTCTGCACCTGGGGCATATCTTCGGGGAAAAGGTTCGGCATGGGTTTGCGCACCCCGCCGATGTCAATCCCCTCGCGGATGCGCAGGATCTCCTTCATCACCGCGTACAGGTTGCCCCGGCATTCGCACATGGCGTAAATGATCTCGTCAATGGCGTACTGCACCGCCAGGGCCTCGTCCATTTTCTGTTCGCGCAGCAGGGCGTCGGCCTTTAAAAACAGCTCGGGCATCACGCCGTAGGTGCCGCCAATGCCGCCGTCCGCGCCAATGGCCCGGCCCGCAATGAACTGCTCGTCCGGGCCGTTGAACACCACAAAGTCCGGCCCGCCCTCCATTTTGAACATCTGGATGTCCTGCACCGGCATGCTGCTGTTCTTCACAGCCACCACCCGGGGGTTTTTGCGCATCTCGCGGAACAGGGGCATGGTAAGCGCCACCCCCGCCAGCTGCGGGATGTTATAAATCACAAAATCGGTGTTCGGGGCCGCGCCCGAAATATCGTTCCAATACTGGGCGATGGCGTGCTCGGGCAGGTGGAAATAAATGGGCGGGATGGAAGCGATGGCGTCCACACCCTGGCTCTCGGCATAGGCGGCCAGCTCCATGCTGTCGGCCGTGTTGTTGCAGCCCACATGGGCGATCACCGTAAGCTTTCCTCTGGCCTCGCTCATCACCGCTTCAATAATGGTCTTTTTCTCCGCAACGCTCTGGTAAATCCCCTCGCCGGAAGAGCCGCAGATATAGACTCCCCTGACCCCTTTGGCAATAAAATGGCGGGTGAGCAGCTTCACCCGCTCGGCGCTCACGGCCCCCTGCTGGTCGTAACAGGCGTAGAAGGCGGGAATAACGCCCTGGTACTTGGAACTGTCTTTCATAACTGATTCTCTCCTTTTATAGTAACATCAATAAAAACTTTTTTCAATTCAAGTTCTATGCAAAAAATATATTTTTTTGCAGCGCCTCTGTTTTTTGCCACAAACCCGGGGCCTCCGCTTGTCCGTTGGAGGGCGGGCAGGCAGAAATTTTGCCCGTTTTTCTTGCCACCGCCCGCCCTTTCCCCTATAATGGAAATATAGGGAACGCCCCCGAAAAAGCTTCCTCTGCAAAAAATTCTGGAACAGGCCGGGTTTCCGGTCGGCGAGGACATTCGTTATGAACGATCTGACCTTTCGAATCACACAAAACTACGATAACCTGACCCCCTCGGCCCGCAAGATCGCCGACCACCTGCGCATCCACTACGCCGAGGCGCAGTACCTGTCGATCTCGGAGCTTGCCACGGAGTGCGGCGTGGCCGAGGCTACCATCTTCCGCTTTTGCCGGTCCCTGGGCTTTTCCGGCTACAACGAGCTGCGGCTTGCCATGGCAAAAGCGAGCCTGGGCGATACCAGCCAGCCCTATGCGGCTTACACCTCTTACGGCGAAATCACCGCGGCCGACACGGTGGAAACCATGGCCCACCGGCTGTACACCGCCAACATGGAGGCTCTGGCCGGCACCCTGGCCCGCACCGACGAGGCGGCCGTGCTGAAGGCGGGCGATCTGCTGGAAAAAGCCGGCAAGGTATATTGTTTTGGCAGCGGGGGCAGCCAGATCATCGCCATGGAGGCCTGGAGCCGCTTTTTGACCATATCGGCCAAATTCTTCACCATCCAGGACGGTCATGCCCAGGTCATGGCCGCCAGCCTGCTGGCGCCGGATGACGTGGTGCTGTATGTCTCGTACTCCGGCTCCACCCGGGAGGCGGCAGACGTGCTGGGGCCCGCCCGCGCCCGCGGCGCGAAGGTGCTGCTCGTGACCCACGACGCCGACTCGCCCGCCACCGGGCTGGCCGATGTGGTGCTGCTGTGCGGCGGCCACGAGGGGCCGTTGCAGGCGGGCAGCATCGCTGCCAAAATGGCGCTGCTGTTTGTGGTGGACCTGCTGGTAAACGAGTACTGCCGCCGCAACAAGCAGGCCACCATGCGCAACAAGGACCTCACCACCAGCGCGCTGGCCTGCCGCCATCTGTAAAACGCAAACGCTCCTTCCGCCGCCCCGTGCGGCGGGAGTTTTTTGTCCCAAAGCGCCGCGCTCTCACAGCGTCTGGCCGGGCGCGCCCTCCGCCAGCAGCCACAGCAGGATCTCCTGCCAGGCGCCGGGCAGCAGCTCGTGGCCGTAGTCCGGGTAGATCACCTGGCGTTTCGGGGCCGTGATGCGGTTGTACACCGCAAACTGGCACGAGGGCGGGCAGATCATATCCGCAAGGCCGGTGTAGAACAGCACCGGGGCGGTGAGTTTCTCCGCCATCCACTGCACGTCCAGGTAACCCAGGCGTTCAAAAAACCGGGTCTCTTTTTCGTGGCGGGGATCCCGCAGGCGGAAATAAAGCTTCAACTCGTCGTAGGCGGGGTTCGGGTAATCCAGTTCCCGCACCCGGCGGAAGTCGGATAAAAAGGGGTACCCCGCCACCGTGCGTTCCATCTGCCCGGAAAGGGCCGCGCAGGCAATGGCCAGCGCTCCCCCCTGCGAAAAGCCCACGCTTGCCAGGCGCCGTTCATCCACAAACTCCAGCCCTGCCACAATGCGTGCCAGCTGCACCGTATCCAGGTAGACGCTGCGGAAAAACAGCTTGTCGGGGTCCTCCTCATCCACCCCGCGCACGATGTGCCCGCGGAAGGTGCTGCCCCCGATCTGCAGCGTGTCCTGCGAAAGGCCCGCCTGGCCCCGCACGTCCAGCGCCGCCACCGCGATGCCGCTCTGGGCAAAGGGCAGCTTTTCGTACCAGTCGTGCGAGTGGCCCTCGTAGCCGTGAAACAGCAGCATGGCCGGGCGCGGCCCCAAAAAGCCGGTGGGGCGCATCAGCTGGGCGTGCACCCGCGCGCCGCCCACTCCCCGAAACCACAAATGCCCGCACTCCACCCCCGGCACCCGGATGGGGTCCTTTTCGTAGGTGTAACTCAAATCGGCCGTTTCCAGCTCGCCCAGGGCCCTGGCCCAATAGGCCTGCCAATCGGCGGGTCTCGGGCTTTTGCCCCGGTAGGTCTTAAGCTGTTCCAAGGGCCAGTCGATTTGCGGCATAAAAGCACGCCCCTTTCCACTCAAAATGCGGGCCGCCCTGGTGGGCGGCCCGGCTTGCCTTATTTTTCGCCGGGTCCTGCCGGCGGGCGGCTCAGCCCTTCACCGCGCCCATTGTAATACCCTGTGTGAAGTATTTCTGAAAGCACAGGAACACCGTCACGATCGGCACTGCGCCCAGCGCCGCGCCCGCCATCAGCAGGCCGTAGTTCGTGGCGAACTCCGCCTGCAGGGTGGCAATGCCCAGCGCAATGGTGAGCTTCGAGCGGGAGCGCAGCATGATCAACTGCAGGAAGTAATCGTTCCAGGTGTTGATGAAGGTAAAGATGGCCAGAGCGCCGAACCCGGGCTTGATGATGGGGCACACCACACTCAGGAAGGTGCGCAGCTCCCCCGCGCCGTCGATCCGGGCAGCCTCCAGCATTTCCGTGGGGATGGTTTCGGAGAACTGCTTCATCAAAAAGATGCCGAACGGCCAGCCCACCGTGGGCAGGATCACCGCCCACAACGTATCGGACAGATGAATGGTCGACATGATCCGCACCAGCGGCACCAGCACCACCTGCTTTGGCAGGGCCATGGCGCAGATAATCAGGCTGAACATGACCTTCTGGCCCCAAAAGCGTTTTTTGGCCAGCACATACCCCGCCAGCGAGGCGGTGATGCACACCAGGGCCATGCTGCCCAACGAGGTGACCACGCTGTTTAAAAACCAGTTCAGGGCCGGGTTTTTGAAAAGCTTCACAAAGTTATCCAGCGTGGGTTCGGTGGGGAACCACTGGGGCGGCAGCTGAATGGCCACGGTCTGGGTCTTGAACGCGCCGGTGATGATCCAGTAAAACGGGAAGATGAAAGTGAAGGCGACCACTGCCAGCACCACCATCGAAAACACCGAATACGGCGTGATTTTCTTTTTTAGCATCGCTCTGCCCTCCTTAATATTCCACGTCTTTGCTCATCACCTTGAACTGGACCGCGCTCAGAATGGCGATGATGATGGCAAGAACAACGCCCATCGAGTTGGCGAAGCCGTACTTATACAGGCTGAACGCGTTGGTGTACAGGTAGTACATCACCGTGTCGGTCGAGTGCATCGGCCCGCCCGAGGTGAGCAGCTGCACCAGCGAGAAGCACTGGAAGGTGTTGATGGTGGTGATCACCAGCACGTACAGGGTGGTGGGCATGATGCTGGGCCACTTGATGCGCCAGAAGGTCTGCAGCTTGGTGGCGCCGTCCACCTCGGCGGCCTCCACCAGCGACTGGTCCACGTTCCCCAGGGCGGCCACATACAGCACGATGGGCTGGCCCACGCTGGTGGTGAACAGGATCAGAATGATGCACCCCAGGGCAAAGCGGGCGTCGCCCAGCCACTGGATGTTCTCGTGGATCAGGCCCACGGCCTTGAGGATGTAATTGAAGATGCCGTTGTAGCTGTCGAACATCCAGCGCCAGACCACCACCACGGCCACCGTGCCGGTGACCACCGGCAGGTAGAACACGCACCGGAAAAACGAGCGCACGCCGCCCCGCATATTGTAGATCGAGGCGCCCACCCAGAGCGAAAACAGGGTGACCGCCGGCACCGCCACGATCACCAAAACAAAAGTGTTCCGCAGCGCTTTCAGAAAAATATCGTCCTGGAACAGGGTGATGTAATTTTTCAGTCCTACAAAAGTATCCGCGGATACCGGTGATTTCATGGTATAATTAAACAGGCTCGTGACGATTCCCATGCCCATGGGCAGCACCACAAAGCACACAAAGAACAGCAGCGCCGGTGCCAGGAACAGGTACGAAACAATGTTCTCCCTGCGCTGCAGAGCATGGCTTCTGCCGTCCTGATTTTTCCTATTTTTCGCCATTGCGATCCCTCCATGCGATGTTGGATAAGCAAAAGCCGCCCCGTCCTCCCTCATGGGAGGGCGGGACGGCCTCACACATTGCGGTCTAACTGAAACGTCTTAAAATGCGGGGATCAACCGGCCATGCCGGCGTTGGAGGCTTCCACAGCCTTGTTCACGGCCTCGGTCACATCGCCGCCGCCGGTGACCACCTGCAGCATGTTCCACCACTCGGTGCGCATGTTGGCAAAGCCGTCCATGGTGTTGTAGTAGGGGCCGTACATGGTGGTGAACTTCGCCAGCAGCTCGCGCTCGGCGTCGTTGGGGTACAGGTTGCCGAAGGAGGTGCGCACGGGGAACGCGCCGGTGCGGATCACATTCTGCGGGCCCCATTCGCTGTCGTCGCAGATGAACTGGATAAAGGTCTTGGCGGCCTCGGCCTTGGCGGCGTCGCCGTTATCGAACACGCAGAAGCCGTTCACCAGGTATTCCAGGCTGGCCTTGCCGTCGTCGGAGGGGAAGGGCAGCGAAATGGGGGTCACGCCGTTGGCTTCCATGGTGGCGGCGTTGTTGCCCGCAGCCGAGGTGCCCCAGCAGAACTCAAACGAGGTGGTGCCGGCCACAAACAGCTCGATGGACTGCCCGCCGTTGTAGGCAACGCCGTTGCCCAGCCAGCCCTTTTTGATCCATTCCTGGGCTTTGGTCAGGGCCTTGATGCCCTCTTCGCTGTTAAAGGTATACTGCGTGCGGTCCGCGTTCGCGGTGCTGCCGCCGTAGAGGTTGTTGATAAAAGCGCGGGTACCCTGGTCACCGCCCTGGCCGGAGCAGAACAGAACGCCGGGGTTGTAGCCGGCCGCGTGCAGCTTTTCAAGGGCTTTCTCAAAGTCGTCGGTGGTCCAGCTGCGGTCGCCCTCCAGGTTCACATATTCCATGGCGCCGGCGTCGGTCCACATCTTTTCGTTGATGGCCATGTAGAAGGGGGATGCGGAGATGGGGTACATGTAGTAGGTGCCGTTGCCCTGGCAGGAGCTCAGCAGGTCGTTGTTGTTCACGTCTTTTACAAAGTCGTCGGTGAACATGTCGTCCAGGCTGACCAACTTGCCGTTCTTGCCGTACTCAATGATGCGGCCCGGGGCGTCGAACAGAACGTCAGCGGCGGTGCCGCCCTCGATCGCGGCGGTGATCTTTTCACCGGCGTTGGTAAAGTCGATCGTCTCCAGGGTCACCTTGATGTTGGGGTATTTTGCCTGGAACGCGTCGATGATGGTCTGCTCGTAGGTGCCGGCGGCATCGTCGCCGTCCTGGATGAAGGTGGGGGGCGCCCACCAGGTGATCTCCACATTTTCAGCCGGGGCGGACGCCGGCGCGCTGCCGGGGTTGGAGGCCGGGGCGTTGCTAGAGGGGGTTTTACCGCCGCAGGCGGTAAACGCGCTGGCTGCCAGCGCAGCGGCCAGGCAAAGTGCAAGGGCCTTCTTTTTCATGCTTTTCTCCTCCTGATATCTCACTGTCGTGTGCGGAACAAGGCCCATGTGCCCTGTTCCATTGCAGTCTTATGGTACCACTTACGAAAAAAATTTTCAATCCTCCAATCTGATGAAAAATTTCTTCATTTTTTGTACAGTGCTACAAAATTTGGTAACAAATTAATTTTTGATTGCTTTTGCGCTTTTGGCTACTATATAATAAAAACCGCTGAAACACTGGATAATCATCCATATTTCGCAGATAAAAAGCGCGTTTTCCGCTTTGCAAATTTTTTTCACAACGCACGTTCATACCAGCATTTTCAGAGATACCCAGGAAGGAGGAGCGCCGCAATGCAAGGGGATGTGATCGAAGAACTGGCCCGCCGCTACGAAAAACTGACAAAGTCTGAAAAAAAAGTTGCGGATTATGTGTTTGCCCATCATCGAAACCCCCAATTCATGTCCATCACTTCCCTTGCAGAGGAGTGCCGCGTGGCCGAGGCCACGATCTTTCGCTTTTGCAAAACGCTCGGCTTCAAGGGTTACAATGAATTCAAGCTGGCGCTGGCCAAGGCCCAGGGCCAGGCAGGCGGCAGCCAGCCCGGCGGCGCCTATGGCGCGGTGGGGCCGGGTGACGCCATGGAAGAGGTCTATCAAAAGGTATATTCCTCCCACATGGAGGTCCTGGAGCAAACCCTCGCCACCCTGCGCCCCGGCGAGGTGGAAAAGGCTTCCGCCTTGCTGCTGGCGGCGGACCGGGTGTTCTGCTTTGGGCAGGGGGGCTCACTGATCCTGGCAATGGAGGCATGGGCGCGCTTTTCCACCATCGCCCCCAATTTTTACTGCATCGAGGACGCCCACATGCAGGCGGTTGCCGCCGCCCTTCTCACCGGGCGGGACGTGGTGCTGTTTTGCTCCTATTCCGGCGCCACAAAGGATATGGAGGCCGTGCTGGGCGCCGCCAGGGAGCGGGGCGCAAAGGTGATCCTTCTCACCCGTTTTGCCAAATCCCCGGCCGCCGCTTACGCCAGCGCCGTGCTGCAGTGCTGCGCCCGGGAGGGCCCCCTGCAGATGGGCAGCGTGGCCGCCAAGGTGGCGCTGCTGTTCGTGGTGGACGTGCTGTTCAACGATTACTGCCGCCGGGTTCCCGAGCAGGCCATGGCCAATCAGGAGGCCACAGCGGCCGTCCTGGCGGGCAAGATGCTCTGAGCGGGCCCGCCCCGGATTTTTTCGCACACGAAAGGAGAGAACCTCATTGTTATTTGACAGGTTGGAACATGCCGCCCGGTATTCCGATATTCCGGGCGTGGCCGAGGCGCTGGAATTTTTGCAGGGCCTGCCCCCCGGCGCTTTGCCGGAAAGCCCTGCCGGGCTGGGCGGGGGCAGGCTTCAGGCCTCCCCCGTGCGCCTTACCACCCGCCCTGGGGCCGAGTGCAGATACGAAGCGCACCGCCGCTTTGTGGATGTGCACTACACCGTGCGCGGCACTGAAAAGATCTCTGTGCGGCCGGTGGAGGGGCTTTCTGCGCTCGAGCCCTTCCGCGAGCAGGAGGACATCGGCTTTTACGCGGGCGGGCCCGGTGTCGACTGCCTGGTCGGCCCCGGGCAGTTCCTGGTATGCTGGCCGGGCGAGGCCCACCGGGTGGGCATGATGGACACGGCCCCCGGCCCGGTGGAAAAGGTCGTGATAAAAATACCGCTGGGCTACCGCCCGGCCGCCAGGCGCCGCATTCTGGTGTTCGGCGATTCCAACACCTACGGTTACGACCCCGCCTCCGGCGGCCGCTACAGCGAGGCCGAGCGCTATCCCCGCCTGCTGCAGGCGCTGCTTGGCCCGCAAACAGACGTGATCGAAGAGGGCCTGCCCGGCCGTACCTGCGTGTTCGGCGACCCCCTCACCGAGGGGCTGTGCGGGCTGGAGGCCATCACCCCTGTCATGAATAGCCACATGCCCATCGACACGCTGGTCGTCATGCTGGGCACCAACGATTGCAAGGAGCGGTTCGGCGCCAACAGCTACCTGATCGGCAAGGGGCTGGCCCGGCTGCTGGAAAAGGCAAAGGCCACCCTGGCCTGGCGTGAGGCGCCGGATATCCTGGTGGTCTGCCCCGCCCCCATCCAGCCCGCCTATGAGGGGCTGATGTTCGCAGATGAAATGGGCAGAGGCTGCGCCGTGCGCGCCGCCGGCCTTGCCGCCCAATACCAAAAAGTCGCCCGGGCCGCTGGCTGCCGCTTTCTGGACGCAGGGCAGATCCCGGGCATTCAGGTGCACGGGCTGGACGGCATGCACCTCACAAGCGGGGCGCACGCCGCCCTTGCCGGCGCGCTGGCAGAACTTCTGAAATAGAATACGCAAACGAAGGCGCCCGCCGGGGAATGTTCCCCGGCGGGCGCCTTCGTTTGTATGAAAAGGCCGTTTCAGACCAGCCTGTCAATGGCCTGCAGTGCGTCTGCGTAGATCTCGATCATGTTGGTGAGCAGCTGGATGCGCACCCCCTCGTTGGGCTGATGCCCGCCCCCGTAAAGGGGCGCCGGATCCGGCACGCCCGGCCCAAACCCCACGGCATTTTTGAGCTTGCGCGCATAGGTTCCGCCCCCCATCACATAGGGCTCCGTCCCGCCGCCATACACCGCCTCATAGGCCCGCAGCAGCTCCGCAATGGCCGGGTGCTGGGGCGGGGTGTAACAGGGCGGGTCGTTGTGCAGCCGCTCCACTGCAAAGCCGCCCGCGCTGCACCGTGCCTTCAGGCGGCGGATGAGCGCGGCCTGGTCGGCCCGCACACAGTAGCGCACGTTGATGTTCTGGGTGAGCACACCCTGGCTCAGCCGTGCCATACCGCCCACGTGGGTGGTGCGGCCCGAAACTTCATCCCGGAAGTCGATGTCAAGCCCCTCGCCGTACGCGTCGCCAAAGGCGGCGGCCAAAAAGGCCATGGCCCCGGCGGCCGGGCCGGTAACAAGCGCATTTTGGGCCAGAAAGGCCGCCAGCTTCTGAATGGCGCTCTCGGTGCCCTCCGGGAAGGCGGCGTGCCCGGCGATCCCCCGGGCCGTCAGCCGCAGCTTGCCGCCCTCGGCCGCCGCTTCCACACCCGGCGCCCCGGCCAGCAGCGGCTCCACCTCTGTGAGCGGCACGCCGGCCAGCAGGGCAAACGCCCGGTCCGGCACCGCGTTGGAGGCCACCCCGCCGCCAAAGTCCAGCAGATTCGAGCCCTCGACCCGGCAGGTAAGATCGGCGGTCAGAATGCCTTTTTCGCCGCAGCACACCGGAAAATTCACGTCCGGCACCAGGCTGAAAACAGGCTGCGGTTCATGCTGCGTGTAATACACAAGGTCTGCCATGCCGGTCTCCTCGCTGCACCCGAGATACAGCTGCACCGAGTGCTCCAGCCCGGCGCCCAGCTCCTTCAGGCATCGCAGGGCGTACAGCGCCGCCACCGCGGGGCCCTTGTTGTCCCCGCTGCCGCGGCCTATAATATACCCGTTTTCCACCCGCGGCTCAAAGGGCGGCGAAGCCCATCCTTCCCCCGCGGGCACCACATCCAGGTGGCTGAAGATGCCCAGGCTTTCCGCCGTTTTGCCCGGCCACAGGGCCACCCCGCAGCGGCCCGCAAGGTTTCGGGCCAAAAAGCCGTGCTCCCGGCACAGCGCAAGGCCCTCGGCCAGCGCCTCGGCACAGGCGGGGCCAAAGGGCGCGGCTCCGCTGCCGGCCGGATCAGCCACGCTGGGGATGCGCACCAGGCGCATCACGTCCCGCACCATTTCCTCCCTGTGTTCCAGCGCCCAGGCGCGCGCCGCCCCGCGGCTCACCGCGGCGCTCACGCCAGTTCCTCCGCCCGCACGCAGGCCGCCTGGTGCCCCGGTGCCAGCTCACGCAGCGCAGGGGTCTCGTTCCGGCAGCGGTCGGTGGCGTAGGGGCAGCGCGCGGCAAACCGGCAGCCCGCCGGCGGGTCGTAGGCCGAGGAGACATCGCCTTTCAGCAGAACGCGCTCCCGCTTCACCTCCGGGTCCGGAATGGGGATGGCGGAGAGCAGGGCCTTTGTATAGGGGTGCAGCGGCCGCCGGTACAGCTCGTCCTTTCCGGCCACCTCCACCAGGCGGCCCAGGTACATCACGCCGATGCGGTCGGAAATGTGCCGCACCACCGACAGATCGTGGGAGATAAACAGGTAGGTCAGCCCGCGCTCAGCCTGGATGCGGCCCATCAGGTTCAGCACCTGCGCCCGCACCGAAACATCCAGCGCGCTCACCGGCTCGTCGCACATAATAAACTCGGGTTCCAGCACCAGTGCGCGGGCAATGCCGATGCGCTGCCGCTGCCCGCCCGAAAACTCGTGTGGATAGCGGTTCAGGTGCTGGCCGCCCAGGCCAACATATTCCAGCATATCCACCACCTTGGCCACCCGCTCCTCACCCGTGCCGATCCCGAACACATCCAGGGGGGCTTTGACCAGGTCCAGCACGGTCATGCGCGGGTTCAGGCAGGCGTAGGGGTCCTGGAACACAATCTGCATTTTGCGCTTGAGCAGGCGCAGCTCCTCCCGCCCCAGCGCCTCAATGGGCTGCCCCCGGTACAGCACGCTGCCGCCCGTGGGCTCGATCAGCCGCAGGATCGTGCGCCCCAGGGTGGACTTGCCGCAGCCGGATTCCCCCACCAGGCCAAAGGTCTCGCCCTCCCGGATCGCCAGGTCGATCCCGTCCACCGCGCGCACCGCCCGTTTCCGACCTTTCAGCAGCCCGCCGGAGGAGTAAAAGTATTTGGTCAGCTGCCGTGTTTCCAGCAGCGGGCTCTGCGCGCGCGCTTCACTCGCCATATTCCCCGCCTCCCTCGTATTTCCAGCAGCTCACCAGGCTTTCGCCCACCTGATACTGATCCGGCTGTCTGGCCCGGCAGATCTCTTTCGCATAGGGGCACCGGTCGCAAAAACGGCAGCCTGCTGGCATGTCGTACTGGTTTGGCACCTGCCCCCGGATCGTATACAGCTCTTCGCTGCCGCCGTCCAGCCGGGGAATGGATCGCAGCAGCCCCTGGGTGTAGGGATGCAGGGGCTCCCGGAACAGCCGGCGCACCGGGGCGTATTCCACCCCCTTGCCGGCATACATCACCAGGATGCGGTCCGCCATCTCGGCCACCACGCCCATGTCGTGGGTGATCAGCATCACGGCGGTGCCCAGATCGTCGCGCAGCTGGCGGATCAGCTCCAGCACCTGCGCCTGGATGGTCACATCCAGGGCGGTGGTGGGCTCGTCGGCAATGAGCAGTGCCGGGTTGCAGGACAGTGCCATTGCGATCATGATCCGCTGGCGCATCCCGCCGGAAAACTGGTGCGGATATTCCTTCATGCGCCGCTCGGGTGCGGCGATGCCCACCTTTTCCAGCATGGAAACGGCGTGCTGGGCAGCGGCGGCGCGATCCATGCCCTGGTGGATCATGAGCGGCTCCATCATCTGGCGGCCGATGGTCATGACCGGGTTCAGGCTGGTCATGGGATCCTGAAAGATCATGGCGATGCGGTTGCCCCGCATTTTGCACATCTGCCCCTCGCTCAGGGCGGTGAGCTCCTGCCCCTCCAGGGCAATGCTGCTGCCCGGGGCCAGCGTGCCGGAACTAGGCAGCAGCCCCATAATGGACAGGGAGGTGACGCTTTTGCCGCAGCCCGACTCTCCCACAATGCCCAGGATCTCGCCCTTGTCCACGCCAAAGCTCACCCCGGCCACCGCGGTCACCGTTCCCTTGCGGGTGGTAAAGCGGGTCTCAAGATTTTTTACGCTGAGTAGTTCCATGGTAGCACCTCGCTGCACTCATTGGGTCTGCGGGCAGGTTTGCCCTCACCCGGGCGCGCCGCAAAGGCCGTGCGCCCGGGTGAGGGCCGGGGGAGGGCCCTCTGCCTCCCCCGGCCCCACACATGGGGAAATGGTTCGTTTGCTGTGCAAAGGCCCGCCCGGGGTGTCAGTCCACCTTCCACTCCCAGGTGGCCCAGTTCAAAAAGTTCGAGTCGGTGGGCTGCACGTTTTGAATGCGCTTGTTGTAGGCGAACAGGGTGTTGGGCGAATAGAGCATGGAAAGGTTGCAGATCTCGCGGAATTTCACCTGTTCCTCGTCATAAATGGCCTTGCGCGCCTCAAAGCTGGTGGCCTCCAGGCCCTTTTTCATCAGCTCGTAAAGGGTGGGGTCGGTGAGCAGCGAAAAGTTGGTGGAGGAGCCGGGCTCCAGCGCGGGCTTGTGGTCGTCCGGATCCGCCGCGGGGCTGGCCCCCACCAGGCCGAAATCTGTTTCGCCGTTCTGCATGGAGGACATCAGGGTCGGAAAGTCTACGCTCTGCAGCTTGATCTTCACCCCCACCTTTTCCAGGTCCTGCTGGATCAGCACAGCGCTGCGCTCGCGCACCTTGTTGCCGGTGGGCACCATCATGAGCAGCTCGCGGCCCGTATCCCAGCCGGCGTTTTCCAGCATCTGCTTTGCGGTCTCGGGGTCATACTCGGGGGGATAAACTTCCTTGTTGCAGTAGGGGTGGTTGGGGCCCCAGGGCGTGGCCAGGATCTGGCCCTCGCCCTTGAGCAGCTGATCCACGATGGTGCTGCGGTTGATGGCCATGTCGATGGCGCGGCGCACCTCGGCGGTCATATATTCGCGCTGGGTGTTGTACACCATGTACTGGTAGGAGTAGTTCTCAATGGAAACGCAGTTCAGGTTTTCCTGCGCCTGGGCGGTCTCCCAGTCTTCCAGAGGAATGGCGGCCAGGCCGCTGCCCGCCAGGATGTCGATGTCGCCGCTCATCAGGCCGGCCACCAAATTGGCCGACTGGGTCACCCGGATCACCAGCTTGTCAAAATCGGGTTTGCCCAGGTGATAGCTCTCGTTGCAGTCCAGCTGGATCTCTTCGCCGGCGATCGAGCTGCCGAACTTGAAGGGGCCGCTGCCGATGGGCGCCTCCCACAGGTCGGGTCCGTTCACCTCTTCCACGGTCTTGTCTTCCAGGATGTGCTTGGGCAGCACAAAGAAATTCTTATTGAACACGCCCAGAATGATCTCCGGGTCCATGGGGCGCTTCAGGTTGAATTTCACCTTGTTGCCCTCCAGCACCTCCACACCGATGGAATCGGCCGAGAGCTCGGCGCCGCTGTCGTCCACGCCCTCAAAGTAATTCAAAAAGGAACGCTTGGAGGAGTTGATGGCCGGGTCGCTCACCAGCTGCGCGGTAAAGGCCACGTCCTCGGCGGTCACAGGCTGGCCGTCGTGCCATTTGGCGTTTGGGTCAATGGTAAAGGTGATGGACTTCGCGTCCTCCCCCACCTCCCAGGCGGAGGCAAGGCGGGGTTCAAAGGTGTTGTCGCCCCGGTTGAACACCAGCCGGTCATACAGCTGGTCAAAGATCACGTCGCCATAATTGCTGGAGGTGTTGAAGGGCATCAGGGTCTCCCAGGTGGAGCTGATGGCCATGGTGACCACCTTTTCGCCGGCAGGCTGCGCCGTGGTGGAAGAGGGGCCTCCGGCCGGGGTGGAGTCGGTGGGCGCCGCCGGGGGCGCGCAGGCGGTGAACATCAGCGCTGCCAGTAACGCTGCGAATATGGCTTTCAGTTTCATGGTCGTTTTTCCTCCTTAAATGTTTGGGGTCACGGTGTATCGTTCAGCCCCCTCCGGGGCGGGTGACAAAGAGCGGCTTGCTCAGATCTTCATTTTGGGGTCCAGCGCGTCGCGCACGCCGTCGCCGAAAAAGTTGATGCTGAGCACGGTCAGGATCAGGCAGATGCCGGGCGGCACCCACATCCATGGCCGGCTGGACAAAACGGTGATGGACTGCGCGTCATACATCATGTTGCCCCAGGACGCCTGCGGCGGCTGCACCCCCATGCCCAGGAAGCTCAGGGCCGATTCCATAATAATTGCCTGGGCGGTGCGAAAGGTCATGGCGATGAGCACCGGGGTAAAGGCGTTGGGCAGGATGTATTTTAAAATGACTCCTGTGCTTTTTGTGCCGATGGCCCGGGCTGATTCCACATATTCCTTTTCGCGCACGGCCAGCACGTTGCCGTAAATGAGCCGGGCGAACTGGGGCCAGCCCATCACGCCGATCACCAGCGTGACCGACCAGACCGAGGGCCCCACCACCGCCACCAGCACCAGGATCAGGATCATGGCCGGGAACGACATGAACACGTCCGCCACCCGCATGATGATGGTCTCGGGCCATTTGCGGAAGTAGCCTGCAATGAGCCCCAGCGGCACCCCAAAGCACAGGCTGATCAAGGTCGAGGCCAGGCCCACCATCAAAGAAACCCGCCCGCCGTATACCAGGCGCGCCAGCAGGTCGCGGCCCACATCGTCGGTTCCCAGCACATGCCCCGGCCCGGGCTGGGCGCCAAAGGCCAAAATGTCCGAAGTGTAGGGATCCAGATGCAGCAGCGGCGGCAGCACCGTTACCAGTAAAATCTCAAGCCCCAGGATGCACAGGCCCGCCACCGCCAGCTTGTGGGCCGAAAAGCGCTCCAGCACGTTGCGGAAATAGGTCGCCTTTGCACTGCCCGCAGGGCTGTTTTTCTTGCTCATTCAAAAGCGCCCCTTTCCTTATTTGTAGCTGATGCGCGGGTCCAGCAGGCCATAGGTCAAATCCACCAGCAGGTTTCCCACCAGCACCACCGCGGCCACCATGACCGTGATGCCCATGATCACAGGGTAATCCCGCGCATTGATGGACTGCACCATCAGCGAGCCGATGCCCGGCCAGTTGAAGATCTGCTCGGTCACAACCGCCCCGCCCACCAGCGCCGGGATGGACATGCCGATCTCGGTGACCACCGGGATGAGCGCGTTGCGCAGCCCATGGCGGTATACCACCGTGTTCCAGCGCAGGCCCTTGCTCTTGGCGGTGCGGATGTAATCCTCGCCCAGCACCTCCAACATGCTGCTGCGGGTAAAGCGGATCCAGCTGCCCATCTGCTGAAACGACAATACCACCGTGGGCATGATCATGTGCCGCGCCAGCATGGCGTAGGTGCGCACGCCGGTGGTGTCGTACATGCCGCCCATGGGCAGAATGCCCAGCTTTACCACGAACCAGTAGATAAAGATGAGCCCCACAAAAAAGTTCGGGGTGGCCGCCGTCAAAAACGACAGGCCCGAGGCGCTGTAATCCCACACGGAATAGGGCTTTTTTGCCGCCAGAATGCCCAGCGGCAGCGCCACCGCCAGCGAGAGCACCAGCGAGGAGCAGGTGAGCAGCAGGGTGGGCCCCAGCCGCTCGCCGATCATGGTGAGCACCCCGCGGCCGGTGCGGTAGGAAAAGCCCAGATTGCCCTGCAAAAATTGCCCAAGCCAGGTAAAATACTGCACGATGACCGGCTGGTCCAGCCCCAGGGCCGTCTCCCGGCGGGCAATCTCCTCGGCGGTCATGCGCGGGTCGGCCAGCAGCATGTCCAGCGGGCTGCCCGGCGCCATGGAGGAAATGATATACGCCAGGATCGTGATGCCGAAAAAGGTGGGAATGGCGATCAGCAGGCGTTTTAAAACGTATTTTGTTTTCATGGCAGCTTCCCTTCTTTCCCCGCCGCCGGGCCCGGGGCCCGTGGGCGCGGCTCCCGGTCAGGGGCGGATGATCTCCTCTTCCATACAGGCGATGTCCTTGCGCAGCAGGGCCGCGGCGGTCTCGGTGTCACGGGCGCGCAGGGCCTCCAGAATGCGCTCGTGGGAAGTGGTGTCGGTGCGCTTGCTCTTCTCCCAAGAGTTGGTATAGTATTGCAGGGCCCCGCGGGAGAAAAAACGCAGAATCCCCACCAGCGTTTTATAGAGATACAGGTTCTGGCACTGCTTGCACAAAAGCAGATGAAAGCTCATGTTGTGCCGCCAGTGCTTGAGCACGTCCTTTTCCTCGGCCAGGTACGCCCCGGCCCGCACGTTTTCTTCCAGCTCAGCAAGCTGATCGTCCGTGATAAAGGGCACGGTGCGGCGCAGCGCGCTCTCCTCAATGATCAGGCGCAGCTCCTGCATGTCGCGGAACTGGCCCGGCGTGATGGGCACCACCTGGTAGCCGAAGCGCGGGATGTTTGTGAGCACCCCCTCGTTGCACAGCTCTACCAGCGCCTCCCGCACGGGTGATTTGCTGGCCCCGTATTTTTCCATGAGCGTGCCCTCGTTGAGCACCGTGCCCGGCGGGTAAATGCCGGTGGTAATATCCTCAAAAATGCTCTCAGAGATCTGCTCCTTAATGGATTTTTTCTCCTCGCGGTCTGGTCGTGAAGCGTACACGCCGCTGCTCCCCTTTCCCATTTATTCCCGCGCCGCTTCCACGGCGGCGCGGATCAGGCTGTAATCAATGCCGGTGGGCAGCGTGCAGTCCGCCCCCAGGATGAACCCGGCGCGGCCGGCCTCCGCCATTGCCTGGCGGGCCTGCGCCTTTACCGCCTCGGCCGGGCCGTCCACCAGCACGGTGCCGGCGTGGTTGGCAAACCCGCCCATCACCGCGCACCCGCGGAACAGCTCCCGGCCCTGCCGCAGGGAAAACCCGGTCTCATATACGCCCCAGTTCACCACATCGGCCAGCGGGGCATAGCGGGCGTACCGCTCCATGTTCAAATTCTCCTTGCAGATATGCAGAATGGTGCGCCCCCCCGCGCGCTTCACGGTCTCCAGCACGGCGAGATCCAGCGGTTCAATGTACTCGGCGAACTCCTCGTCGGTAAAAAAATGGCGCTCGCCGCCCAGGCTTGCAAAAAACACGCCGTCCATGCCCGCCTCCACATAGGCGCGCGCCAGCTGGCACAATACCTCGTTGATGCGCTTCATGGCGTCCAGCACGGGGGTCTTGTTTTCGCGCAGGTGCCCACACAGCATCTCCCGCACCTCGCGGTACCCATAGCGGTGCTCAATGGGGTGGATGGCCGAGGCGCAGATGCCGTGCAGGGTCCCCACCCGGAAGGCCTCCGCCGGGCTCTCTTCCAGCAGGCGGCGGCACAGCTCCATCTGGCGCACCATAAAGCCGTCCTTCATGGAAAGGGTGCGCACCTGCGCCCAATCAGCGGGGCTGCGGATGGGCCCCATATCCGGGATCAGATTCTCGTTCATCAGCTTGAGCACATCCGTGTCGGTCTGCCGAAAAAAGTCAAGATGCTGCCGGATGGCCGCCTCGCCCGCGTTCTGGTCTTTCGGGAAGTGCATGGAAAAGCAGGTGGGCACCGCATCCGGCTGGCAGCCGCGGATCGCCGCAAGCACGCGTTCCTTTTTGGTCATTTGTTTTTTCCTCGCTCTCGATTGATCCGTTACGCCCCCGGAAGGGCGAAAACGATTTTGTTTTTCTGGTGCGTTCTCTAAGCGTATCAGTGATTATACTAGAAATAATAGCACCTCTTTCCCGAGCTTTCAATGGCCTACATCCACAAGCTTTTTCGACAAAATTCGTCCGCTTGCACAAACCTTAAGCTTTTTACACAGAAAACAGCCCTTTCGGTAAAACATTTTCACCGAAAGGGCTGTTTTAAAAAACCTTTCCTGCACCTGTTCCGGCCGCTCCCCCAGGGGGCCGAAGCATCGCCGCTAAACGCCGGCATTGGGCTGCCGGGCAGCAAGCGCCTTGTTATTTTGCGCGCATAAAACAGTCGCGGTTCTGCCACAGGTAGATCACGCCGGACAAAAGGGTCACCGCCGCCACCAGCCAGCACAGCACATATCCCGCGATCTGGCTCAGGTAGACGCTCACGCCCACACTTCCCTGCCAGGCCTCCAGGGCCATGCCGAAGTAAAACACGATGATGGTGAGCATCTGCAGCACGGTCTTTACCTTGCCCCACAGGTTGGCGGCCACCACCCGGTTCTGCGCCGCTGCCAGCATGCGCACGCCGGACACCGCAAACTCCCGCGTCAGAATGATGACCAGGACCACCGGGCTGCAGGCGTTCATGGTCATCATGTACAAAAAGGCTGTGGTGGTGAGCAGCTTGTCGGCCAGGGGGTCGGCAAATTTTCCAAAGTCAGTGACCATGTTCCACCTGCGGGCCAGGTAGCCGTCCAAAAAGTCGGTCAGGCTGGCAAGGGTGAATACCAACGCCGCCGCCAGCATCCAGGCCGGGTGAAAGGGGTGGCTTGCACAGAACATAAAAACCGGAACCAGAGCGATGCGGGCCAGGGTAAGCTTGTTGGGCAGATTCATGGCGTTACTCCTCCAAAATCGATCCGTACAGATCGTATAGGTCGCTCTCCTCAATATACACTTTGTAAAATTCGCCAGGATATAACGTTTTGTCGCTTTTTACACACACATTTCCGTCGATCTCGGGGGCGTCGGCCGCCGAACGGCACAGGTACAAACCGCTCTCCTCGTCCACTCCGTCGCAGAGCACCTCGAGGGTGCGGCCCACCTTTTGGGCCAGGGCCCCGGCACTGATCTCTGCCTGGATACGCATAATGGCGTCGGCCCGGCGCTGCTTTTCCTCCTCCGGAACCTGGCCGGGCAGGGCGGCGGCCACCGTGTCCTCTTCGGGGCTGAAAGCAAAGCAGCCAAGCCGGTCGAACTTCGTCTGCCGCACAAAGCGGCACAGCTCGTCGAACTCGGCCTCGGTTTCCCCCGGGTAGCCCGCGATCAGGGTGGTGCGCAGGGTGATGCCGGGCACGCCGGCACGCAACCAGGCAATGGCGCTCTCCACCACCGCCCGGTCCCCCCGGCGGTTCATGGCTTTCAAAATACGGTCGCTGCAATGCTGGATGGGCAGATCCAGATACGGCACCACCTTTTCATTGCGGCGCAGCGCGGCAATGAATTCATCCGTGATGCGCTCGGGGTAAGCGTACAGGATGCGGATCCAGCGGATTCCCTCCACCCGGTTCAGCTCGTCCAGCAGCTCGCAGATGCTGTTTTTGCCCCAGTCGCTGCCGTAAGCGGTGGGATCCTGCGCCACCAGTACCAGCTCCCTGACCCCCTCGCCTGCCAGCCAGCGGGCCTCGGCTACACAGTCGGCCAGCGGGCGGCTGCGCAGCGGGCCCCGGATGAGCGGGATGGCACAGTAATGGCAGCGGTTGTTGCAGCCCTCGGCGATCTTTAAGTAAGCGTAGTGGGCAGGGGTGCTGATGACCCTCTTGCCTCCCAGGGGCAGGTCTGTCTTGGGGCCATAGCATTCCTCGGGGCGGGCGGCAGGCCCGGCAAGCCGCTCCAGAATGGCGGGCAGCGCGGTGTTGGAGCCGATGCCCACCACCGCGTCCACCTCGGGTATTTCCTTCCGGATTTCGGCCTGGTAGCGCTCGGCCAGGCAGCCGGTCACCACCACCTTGAGCGCCGGGTTGTGCTGTTTGTGGGCGCAGGCATCCAGAATATTCTCAATGGCCTCGGCCTTTGCACTCTCAATAAAGCCGCAGGTGTTCACGATGATCACGTCCGCCTCAGCCAGGTCGGCGATGGTGGTGTGCCCTGCTTTCAGTAGCGCGTGGCACATCACGTCCGCGTCCACCTGGTTTTTGGGGCACCCCAACGAGATAAGGGCGATCTTCAAATCCGTTTCTCCTTATGGTAAAGTTGATAAATTCAAAGCAAGGGGCGGAGGGCCGTTTCCGGCTCTCCGCCCTTTATTGTAGCACGCTTGGGGGGCAAATGTCCAGCGCTGCCCCGCGCCCTCACTCCCCCGCGCCGGGGTTCTCCTGCTGCCAGCGCTCAATGGCCGCCCGCGCGTCCCGCAGCGAAAAGCCCCGCCGCGCCAGGGCGGCCAGCACGTTTTCCCGCTTCCCCTCGGCCAGCCTGCGGCCATAGCTCTTTTCCACAAGCCGCAGGGCCGCCGCCGCGTCGGGCGGCAGCTCCTCCCCGTCACACCCCGCGTCGTCGTAAAATTCAGCCAGCACCGCGTCCACGATGGCGCGGTCCACGCCTTTTCCCGCCAAATGCCGGGCGATCTGGCTGCGGGACTTGTTTTGCCCCAGCAGATATTTCGCCCTGTGCCGGGCAAACGCCTCGTCGTTCAACAGGCCCAGCTCGCCCATTTTCGCCACCGCCGCAGCCGCAGAGTGAGGGTCAAATTTCAGGCAGAGCTTGTCGTACAACTCGCCCGAGGCGTAGTCCCGCAGCGAGAGATACTCCAGCGCCTTATCCTTTGCCTTGCGGGTGTCGCTTTTGGCCCGCAGCTCGTCCAGCCCGGCCGGCTCAAACTCCCGGCCCTCCTCCAGGCGCTCCGCAAAAAAGGTCTCGCTGTCCACGCTGAACAAAAATTCTTCCCCGCAGAACAGGGCAAAACGCCCTCGTTTTGTCTGGCTGATGCGGGTGACCGTGATCGTTTCCACGCCCGGTTAATCTTCCACCATGATGTCCAGATCGTCCTCGCTGGCCTTGGCCGCCTTTGCGGCGGGTGCCGGCGCGGGGGCAGCCACCGGGGCAACGCCGCCCTTAATGGGCTTTTTGCCGGCGGCCAGCAGCTTGTCGGCGTTGGCGCGCACCTGGGTCTCGATCTCCTCCATCAGTTCAGGGTGCTCTTTCAGGTAGATCTTGGCGTTGTCGCGGCCCTGGCCAAGGCGGGTTTCGCCGTAGTTGAACCAGGCGCCGCTCTTCTGCGCAATGCCCAGCTTGACGGCCAAATCCAGCACCTCGCCCACCTTGCTGATGCCCTCGCCGAACATGATGTCGAACTCGCCTTCCTTAAAGGGAGGCGCAACCTTGTTTTTGACCACCTTGGCCCGGGTGCGGTTGCCGATAAACTGGCCACTGGAATCCTTCAGGCCCTCGATCCGCCGCACGTCGATGCGCACGCTGGAATAATACTTCAGCGCGCGGCCGCCGGCAGTGACCTCCGGGTTGCCGTACACAATGCCCACCTTTTCGCGCAGCTGGTTGATAAAAATACACACGGTGCCGGTCTTGCCGATCACGCCGGTGAGCTTGCGCAGGGCCTGGCTCATCAGGCGGGCCTGCAGTCCCACATGGGAGTCGCCCATCTCCCCCTCGATCTCGGCGCGGGGCACCATGGCGGCTACCGAGTCGATCACAATGGCGTCGATGGCGCCGCTGCGCACCAGCGCTTCACAGATCTCCAGGGCCTGTTCGCCGGTGTCCGGCTGGCTGACCAGCAGGCTGTCGATGTCCACACCCAAAGCCCGGGCATACACCGGGTCCAGCGCGTGCTCCACGTCGATAAAGGCCACCTCGCCGCCGGCCTTCTGCGCCTCTGCCAGCACATGCAGCGCCAGGGTGGTTTTGCCGCTGGATTCAGGGCCGTAAACCTCGATCACGCGGCCGCGGGGCATACCGCCTACCCCCAGCGCAATATCCAGCGACAGGCTGCCGGTGCTGATGGCGTCCACCTGCATGGCCACGTTGGCGCCCAGCTTCATCACGGCGCCTTTGCCAAACTGCTTTTCGATCTGTGCCAGGGCGGTTTCCAGCGCGTCTTTTTTGTCCCCGGCCGCCTTGCGCTCGGGGGAGGGAATGGGTTTCTTTTCTGCCATAGCTAAACACTGCTCCTTACATGCCGGCGGCAGCCGCGTTGAAGGCCCAGGGGCCCGGCCGCCGCCCAAATGATCTTTCCTGTTTATTATACACGATTTCGCCGCATTTTACAACCTTTAGTTGTAAAAACTTCTTAAAAGACCGTTTTAAAGGTCAATTTCTGTTTTCTGACCCAAAACGACCCGATCGTTTCCGGAAAGATCCCGGCGGCACTCCACATTTTGATACCCCGCCGCCAGCAATAACTGCTGCACCGCCGCGCCCTGCTGCCAGCCGATCTCAAAGGCCAGCCAACCGCCGGGCGCCAGTGCGGGCCGATAGGCAGGCGCGATGTGCCGGTAAAACGCCAGGCCCTCCCCGGGGGAGTACAGCGCCTCCCTCGGCTCAAAGCTGAGTTCCGGCGCAAGGAGGGCAAGCTCGGCTTCTGTGACATAGGGCGGATTCGCCAGGATCAAATCCAGCCCACCGGGGGTGAGCTGCGCCTCAAAGCCGAACACATCCCTCTGCACCGCGCGCAGGGCCGGGGCCGCCGCGCTGCTGCCCGGCAGCGCAGAGACGGCGTTTCTTTGCAGCCAGTGAAACGCTTCCGGGCTTTTTTCCAGCGCTGTCACCCTTGCGCCGGGCACAAGGCGTTTCAGCCCCAGCCCCACACAGCCGCTGCCGGCGCACAGGTCCAGCACCGCGGGCTCCGGTTTTCCCGCCAAAAGGCCAGCGCCTGTTTCGCACAGCAGCTCGGTGTCTGCCCGGGGCACAAGCACCCCCGGCCCCACCTGCAGTTCAAAATCCAAAAAAGGCCACCGGCCCGCAAGGTATTGCAGCGGTTCCCGCGCGGCGCGGCGTTGGGCAAGCTCGCTCAGGCGGGCCTGCTCGCCCCCAGTGAGAGGCTCCTCCCGCCAGCGCCAATCCCTGCCGGCGGCAAGTTCCATCAGAACGCCCGCGTCAAACGCGGCGTCGGGCACGCCCGCCTGCAAAAGCAGGTCGCGCACGCCGCGAAAAGCCTCCCGGCTCCTCACCATGCGGCCCCTTCGGGGGTTTCGGGCAGCACGGGGGTCACAGCAGCAATGGCCACCTCGATCATCGAGTCGTCCGGTTCAAAGGTGGTAAGCCGCTGCAGCCACAGCCCCGGCGCGCTGATGATCCTTGTGAACAGGTTGTCGTACCGGCCCGCCAACTTGATGAGCTCGTAGCTGATGCCCATCAGCAGCGGCAGGAGAAGAAGCTTCAGCACCACCCGCAGGCCGGTGCTGGTCCAGGGCAGCACGCTGAACAGCACGATGCTGACGATCAGTACCAGGATCAAAAAGCTGGTGCCGCACCGGGGGTGGAAGCGGCTTTTGGTGCGCACGTTTTCCACCGTGAGCAGCTCGCCCGCCTCGTAGCAGGCAATGGTCTTGTGCTCCGCGCCGTGGTACTCAAACACCCGGTGGATCTCTTTCATGCGGGTGCACAGGAACAGGTACCCCACGAACAGCGCCAGCTTAAGCGCCCCCTCCACCACCACCTTAAAGCCGCCCAGCGGCAAAAAGCGGTCGATCAGCCCCACAATGGCGGTGGGCAGCACCAAAAACAGCACAATGGCCAAAAGGCCCCCGCACACCGCCGCCAACGCCAGCAGAAAGCTCTGCATGCGGGGCCCGGCGTGCGCCTCCAGCCATTTGTCAAATTTCGATTGCTCGGCCTCGTAATCCTCCCCCATGCTGATCTCGGCCGAGTGCATAAGGTAGCGGTAGCCCAGCACCAGGTTTTCGATCATGTTGGCGGCCCCCCGCACCAGCGGGATTTTTTGCCAGGGGTGGCGTTTCACCTGGTCATAGCTCAGGTCGATCGAGCCGTCCGGCTTGCGCACCGCCACGCAGATCTTTTCGGGGCCGCGCATCATGATGCCCTCCATGAGAGCCTGCCCGCCCACGCTGGTCTTGAAACATGCCTTTGGTTTTTCCATCTGTTTTTCCTATTCTCCTTGGCCCGGAAGGTCCAGCCTTACCAGGGCGCCGTTTTGTATTTCGTACGCAGCACCGGGCCGGAGCGCCCGGCCCTCGCTGTCTGTGAAACCGAACTCCGCGAGCAGGCCCCCGGAATCCGGTGCACACCAAACATTAGTATACTGCTGATTTGTGAGCAAATCTTGAAGGGCCGCCGCAAGGTTCCCATATTCCAGAGGATTTAAGGAAAAGGTTCCCGCTGGTGCAAAAAAATACTTGAACAGCCGGGAGGAATGGCCCCAGGCGGGCTGCTCCGTCAAAATAGCCACCCGGTTTTCAGTTTGCCCCAGCACCGCCGCGGCCCCTGCACACTCGGCCTCGTACTGCCCGTACTCCGCGTACCAGCCAGGCTGGCTGCCGGCCAGCTGTGCAGTATAGCCAACCGGGGTCAGCCGGCTGAAAGCGCCCCAGCCAAAGGTGATTGCCAGTGCCAACCCAGCTGCCGCGCCCTGCCAGCGGCGGCCAGGCCGCCACAGGCGCCGCAGCTGCGGCGCCAGAACTGCAGCTGCCAGCATGCCTATGGCCAGCGGCATGGGCATGATGTAACGGTGATAGGCCGACAGCTCCGCTCCCTCCCAGTCCTGAAACAGGTACAGGTAGGAATAACACAGCATGACCGCGTAGATCAAAAAGCAGGCGGTGAGCAGTCCGAACACGGCCAGGACCTTTCGGCGGCGCTCCCGCTGCCAGCGCATCGCCAGCGCCGCCGAAAGCCATACCGCCGCCAAAAACGCCAACGCGGAAAGCCCGAAGCGCGCCTGGTTCATGGCCTCCGTGCAGAAATATTCCAGATAGTGCATCGCTACCGGGCGCACCCTGGGTCCAAAGCTGAAAAACTCTTTCAAATTTGCGGCGCTGTACGCATCGGGCGCATCCTGGGTAAAATAAGAACTGGTATGCTTGAGCGCACACAGCAGCCTCCAGCTGCCCCAAAACGCAAAGGGTGCGGCCACCGCCACCAGTGCTGTGAGCGCCGTGATCGGTCTGTGCAGCGCCGTCCACAGCGGTTTTGCCCATAAAAGAAGCACCGCGGCCAGTCCAAAGACCGCGTACATAGGGCCGGTACTCTTGGCGATCATGAGAAGCGAAAGGGCCATGCTGACCCCTGCGGCGTCCAGCAGCCGGGGCTCACGCGCCTGCCAGGCCGTGACCAGCGCATACCCCAGCAGCAAGCCCATAACCGCCTCGGCGGAGAGCGAATATGTATAAAATTTTGTGAACCAGGCGGGCAGGCCAAGAAGCAGCAAGCCGCCGCCCACCACCCACAGGGCATTTTTCCACCAGCGGTTTTTCCACTGCGCCTCTTTCAGCAACGGCAGAGCGAGGGCCGCTGCCCACAAAAATTGGGCTGTGAACAGCATTGCATGCCGAAAGGGCGCGCCGATCTGCAAAAACACCGCCAACAACTGCACGCCCGGCGGATAATCGGCAAAATCCGAGGCGCTTTCCAGCACATTTGGAAAATGTTCCAGCCCGCACTGCTGGCGGGTGTAAAGGGCCCAGTGAGCCACATCGTCAAAATTGATCAGCCGCATATGGCCCGCACAGAAAAATGCGGCCGCTGCAGCCGCCAAAAATGCGGCCAGCGCGGGGCCTGCCAGTGCGCGCCACCGCAACGCGCCACCCTCTTTCGCGCTTTTTATCCCCGCCAGCAGCACCAACGTCAAGGCCGCCGCCCCGACCAGGGGCAGGGCCAGGCTTTTATATCCCGCCCCGGTGCACAGGTAGGTCACAAGCACCGCGGCCAGCACCGTAAGGGGCAGGGTCTCGGCAAAACTGCGGCGCGCAAGGGCGGCCAAGCCGACCGCAGCCGCAAGCAGCAACAAAAGCGGTATCACCGGGGCCCATCTCCTTTCTTTCTGGTTTGCGGGTTCAGTCCAGGCGCTCCAGCTCAAACCGCCCGTCCTGTGTTACAGCGTACACCGCGCCGGGCTCCAGCGGCCTGCCCAAGGCGTCCCTCATGCCATACACCTCCAGGGTGGGCCCGCTTTCCGGCGCGCACCACACATAGTTGTAACCGGCTTCCACCAGAGCATTCTGCCAGATCTCCCCGGTCTTTTCCCAGCTCCCGTACTGCGCCTCGGACCAGTTCAGGGTCTGCACAGGCAGCAAAAAATACTTGCGCAGCTGGTTTGGCCGGTCGGTGGCAAGGCCATCGGTCACCAGCACCATGCGCGCGCGCTCCGGGGCATTAAGATCTTGCAGCACAGCGCTGCATTGCCGCCCGGCCTCCTCATACTGCTGCCGGTCGATGCCCTTTGCCGCCGCCTCATACCCGGCGGGCGTCCAGTAGGCCAGCGGGCCGGCACACACCAGCAGTGCCGCGGCGCAGCCCGCACAGATTGCTGCGCGCGGCCGTTTTTTCAACCCCTTCACCGTGCCCAGCACCGGCCCCAGGGCCAGCAGCAGCATGGCGGCGGGCAGCGGGGCCATATAACGGCTGAAAGAGTTCAGGCTCTCGGCCTCCCACTCGTCGAAAAGATACACATAGGAATAGCATACCGACACCGCATACACCGCAAAGCAGCCGGTAAGAGCTCCCAGAGCCACACAAAAGCGCCGGGGCACGGCCGCGGGCCGGCGGCGGCGCGCCCAAAGCACCGCCAGCCATACCAGCACAACCACCCCCAGGGCGGACAGGCCAATGTGTTTGTTCAGCGGCTGAAGAAACAGGCTTTTGACAAAATGGGGGATCACCTCGCCCGCCAGGCCCTCGCCCCGCAAAAACGCTTTCGCGTGCTGCCAGGTGTAGGCCGCGGGCGCGTCCTCCGTAAAATAGGAAACCGTGCCGTTTTGGACGCACAGCCATTTCCAGCTGTACCAGAACATCAAAGGCAAGGCTCCAAAGGCGGCACCCGCCGCCCAGCCGCGCCGGCCTGCCTTGTGCAGGGCCGGCCCCCACAGAATTGCCGCGCCCACCAGGCCAAAGCACAGATAGGCAAGGCCGGTGTTCTTGGCCAGCGCCAGCAGGCAAAGCGCCATGCAGGCCCCCAGCATCCGCAGCGCCTCCGGCCGTTCCATGCACTCCCAGGCCATGTACAGGGCATAGCCCAGCAGCAGCGCCATCAGCGGCTCGGCCACCAGGCTGATGGTATAATAGCGGTTGTACAGCGCGGGAAACGCCAGCAGCGCGGCCGCTCCGCCCAGCACCTGCAAACAATCCGGCAAGAACTTTTTGCGCCACCGCAGCCGCCCCAAGAGGGGCAGTTCCAGCGCAAACAGCAAAAGCAGGTTCGACCAATACAGCAGGGTCTTGGAAAAGGGCCGGCCCAAATGCAGAAAAACCCCCAGCAGCTGGCCGCCGGGCGGGTAATCGCCGTAGGTGCTGGCGATCTCGGCCGCGGTGGGAAAATGCTCCATAAAGCAGAGCTGCTTTGCGTTCAGCGCCCAGTGCACCAGATCGTCCAGGACCGCCATGCGCTGCGGCGCCACGCATACCCAGGCAACGGCCAGCGCTGCCGCCAGCGCCGCAAGGGCCGGGCTGAACACCTCGCCCCAGTGCACCGCAAGGCTGCCGGCCCGGGCGCGCCAAAGCAGCAGGCACAAAAGCCCGGCGCACACCAGCGCGGCCAGTGGCAGTGCAAGGCTTTTGTGGCGCAGCACCGTACAGGCATAGGTCAGCAGGGCCGCCGCCAGCGCCGCCGGCGGCAGGGTTTCGGCAGAATTCCGGTGCGCCAGCGCCGCCAGGGCCAGCGCCGCTGCCAAAAGAAGGATAAATGTGATCAAAGAGCGGTATCCTCGCTTTCTCCCTGAATCGGCGCGCCCTGTGGGCGGCCGGGCAAATCCCTGCGGTAAAGGGGCAGGCGCAGGGTAACCGTGGTCCCCTTGCCCAGCTCGCTGGCCAGGTCCACCGAGCCGTCCAGCGCGGTCATGATCTCGTCCACCACCGCCAGGCCGATGCCGCTGCCCCGCACCGCGCCCTTGCCCTTAAAAAATTTCAACTTAACGTTTTCCAGGTCCTCCGGAGAAATCCCCCTGCCCTGATCCCGCACCAGAACATACGCGTTCTCGCCATCCTGCAGAAGGTCAATGGCAATGGCGCCGCCGGGGAGCGAATATTTGATGGCATTGTCCAGCACGTTTACGAACACCTGCCGCAGGCGGCCCGGGTCTGCCCAGATGGGCAGGGGCAGCTCCGGCTCCTCGTATTCCAGGGTAAGGCCCTCCTGCTGCATACGGGCCTGCACAAACAGCGCGGCGTCGGTGAGCTCGGCCACCAAATCCAAAGGCTTGCAGTCCAGCTTGACGCCACTCTCCAACCGGGAAAAGCTCAGCAGCTCTTCCACCATACCGTACAGCCGCTCGGTCTCCCGCCCGATGATGGACAGGCCCTTACGGTAATTCTCGTCCTCAGGGTCGCGGATCTGGGCAATGGTTTCCACCCAGCCCCGGATGCTGGTGAGCGGGGTGCGCAGCTCGTGGCTCACCGAACTGATGAATTCGCTCTGCATCCGCTCGGTCTTGGAGAGCTCTTCTGCCATCTGGTTGATCGTGCCGCACAACCGGCCGATCTCATCGTCGTAGGGGGCTTCCGGCAGGCGGGCCGCCAAATCGCCCCGGGCAATGGCTGTGGCTGCGGCCTCAATCTGGCCCACAGGCTTTACGATCGAGCGCACAAAAAACAGGCCGCTCCACACGCTGAACAGCACCACCACCGTTCCGAGGCCCAACGCCAGCAGGTTGCGGCGCGCAAGAGCCTGGTCGATCAGGGTGAGGCTGGTGATCATGCGCATGGCGGCGGCGTCCTCGCTGGCATAAGGCACCAGCGAGGTTACGGCCATAACCCGCTCTCCCTCGCTGGTGGTATAAATCTGCTCTCCGGTGCCGTCGCTGCTCTCCAAAGCGCGCACAAAATCCGCCGGGGCCTGGGTGCAGGCCAGGGTCGCGCCCGAAGAGGTGGCCAGCGGCCGGCCGGCCGAATCCAGCAGCATAAATTCAAATTTATCCTTTGCGTCGAACTGCTCCACCATGCGGTAGAGCATCTGGCTGCGGTTCTGCGCCGCCTGGCCCGTGCTGGAACCGCCGGTGAGCTTGAGCTGGCCGGTGATGCTGGAAATACGGCTCATCATCGCCTGCCGTGCCCCACTGTAATAGCTGGTGTAGCCCGCATAAATATAAATGCCCACCGCAGCCGCTACCATAAGAAGGGTGATGAGCAGGCTGCCCCGCAGCCAGCGCTTGGTGATGCTGTTCACAGGGCAGCCCTCCTCCCTTGAGCGTTGAAAGCCTCTCAGCCGTTCCAGCGGTAGCCATAGCCCCAAACCGTGAGGATATGCTCCGGCTTGGAGGGCTCGTCCTCTATTTTCATGCGCAGGCGCCGGATGTTCACATCCACGATCTTCACATCGCCGAAATAGTTGTCGCCCCAAACGCCCTCCAGAATCTTTTCCCGCACCAGGGCCGTGCCCGGATTTTGAAAAAACAGCTCCATGATCTGGAATTCCACCTGGGTCAGGTCGATGGGCTGCCCCGCTTTGTAGAGAACACGGCTTTTTTGGTCCAGCACGAACCGGCCGCTTACCATGCGGCTCTCCGGCACAGGGCTTTCCGGCACGGCGCCGCGGCTGACCCTGCGGCACAGCGCCTCCACCCTTGCCAGCAGCTCGGACACGCTGAAGGGCTTGGTCATGTAGTCGTCCGCGCCGATGGACAGACCCCGGATCTTGTCCTGCTCCATGCTTTTGGCGCTCAGGATGATAATGCCGATGGCCGCATCGTCCCGCCGGATGGCCTCGCACAGCGAAAAGCCGTTCATGCCCGGCAGCATCACATCCAGCACTGCCGCGTCGCATTTGCCCTCGCTGCCCAGCAATTCCAGCCCCTTCTCCGCGCTGCCCGCCTCCAGGACCTCATACCCCGCCATGCGCAGGTTCAGGGCAATGAGCTCGCGGATGCTCTCCTCGTCTTCCACTACCAGAACTCTTCTCATTGGTCATACCTCCCTTGGGAAGAATTTTTTCTTTTCACAACCGGTCCCAGGCCTTGTGCTGTTTGCAGCAAGGGCAGGCCCGGCGCTCACAGCACCACAAAGCCGCCGGCAAGCTGCGCCGGCCGCAGGCTCGCGTGGGCCGAACCGATGCGCGCCTGCACCTTCTGCGCCCCGATGTTCCCCAAACGGAAATAGCCGGCGCCCTCCACCCCGGGGGCGGTCACCCGCACAGTCAGATACAATGTTTCACCGTCGGCGCTTCGCACCTGCCAGGAATCCGGCAAATCGCCGTCGGTCACCATCACATCCCCTTTCAGGGCCTCGGGCAGTTCCAGATAATAGCCGTACTCCAGGTCGGCCACACCGAAGCTTTTTTCCTGCTCATACTCGCTGGTGTAGTCCATCCAGGCAATAAAGGAAAGGCGATTCACCGTAAGCGCCCCCAGCCCCCCCGTGTCGATCTGGCGGGGGATCTCCACCGTGCCGTCGCCGTCGATGTCCTGGCTGCGCAGCAGGGGGGAATACCGCTGGGTAGCGTTGTACAGGTCGGTCTCGGTGATGGCCGCATACTCTCCCAGCTGCTGCAGGCGGGCGTCGTAATACAGGATCGCACTGGCCAGGCTCACGCCGCTGCCGGTCTGCCCGTCCAGGATCAGGTAGTAACTGCCATCCTCGCCAAGGCTGGAATACAGGCCCTCACAGCTGGTAAACTGGGGGTTCAGCGCCAGCTGCTGGGTGGAAATGAACCGCCCGCTCTCGGCGGTGAACAGCTTGAGCTGCATCCCTTCCCCCTGGGAGGAGCTGATGATCACCAGGTCGTTTGCACCGCTGCCGGTGATATCCCGCAGCTCATATTGGGAATAGCTTTCATGCAGCACCTCGCTCAGGGTCTGCTGCTGGTAATCGTAAACCGCCAGATATTTTTCGCCCGAGGCGCTGGCATAGCCCACCAGCAGCTGGGTGCCGCCGGTGGCCTGAATCGAAGCGGTGGCTATGCTCTCCACCGTGGTTGCCAGGCCCTCCTTTTCCTGGGTCACGGCCCAGGTGCCCTCCTGCTGTTCCAGCACCGCCACATGAACGTTCTGGCCTTTGGCCGCGCTCACATAAAACACCGCAGCGTCGGTGCGGCCATCGCCGTTCCAATCCCCGAACACGAACGGCGAAAGCGGCCCACCGGTGGACTGGGTCGGATACTTCAGCTGCGGCGCCTCGCCCAGATACGCCGTAAGTGCTTTTTGCACCTGGCTCTGTTCACCGGTAAGCTGGGGCGCGCGCAGCAGCTCGTCCACCCCCGCAGGCGCCATGGAACAACCGGAAAGAAGGCAGGCGGCTGCCAGCGCCAGGCACAAGCGCCGGATACATCTCATAGGGCCGCCTCCTTTCCGGGATGCTCTGTGGAGCTATATAGAAGTTATTATATCACGAAAGCGCAGCATCGTGATATAATGCGCACTGCGGCCGGTTGCCCCTTGGGGGGCGAGGCCGCGCGCCTTAAAATGAAATACAATAACCACAACGTGGTTATTATATCACGAAAGCACGCTGATTCCAAGTGTCATCACCACCAGGCCCGCGCCAAAGCCCGCGGCCGTCCACCCTTTTTTGTCAAAGCCAAAGCCCGTGGGCAGCAGTTCAAACACGCTTACCCAGCTCATGATGCCCGCCACAAGCACCACCAGGCCGTTCAAAAAGCCGGGGGTCAAAAAGCGGCCCAGCACAAAAAACGCCAGCGCCGCCCCCACCGGCTCGGCCAGGCCGGACAAAAAGGCGGCCCCCACCGCCTTTGCACGGCTGCCTGTGGCATAATAAAGAGGTGCTGCCACCGCCAGCCCCTCCGGCAGGTTGTGCAGGCCGATGGCCAGTGCCAGCCGCAGCCCCACCTGGGGGTCCGCCACCCCCGTGAACAGGGTCAGAATGCCCTCCGGCAGGTTGTGCAGCAGCAGGGCCAGGGCGGTGACCAGGGCGCTGCGCAGCACCCGGGCCTTTTGGCTGTCGCCCACGCCCCGGAACGCCTTTTCCTCCGGCAGAACCCCTTCCAGCAGCCCCGCCACCACCATGCCCATACACAGAAGGCTCGCCGCGGCAAGGCCCGCCCCCCAGGGTGAAAAGGCCGCCAGATATTCCCCCAGGGCAGCGGGCAGCATATCGGCCAGGCTCACGGTAAGCATCACGCCCGCCGCAAACCCCATGGCCAGCGCCATGATCCGCTTGCCCGGCCGCCGCACCACCGCCGCCATGCCTCCCAGCGTGGTGGCCAATCCCGCCAGCGCTGTAACAATGAGCGCGTGCAACATAAACAACACCCCATATCCTTGTTTTTGTACAAGGATATGGGGTGTCCGCTTCGGTTATGTGGGGCCGCGCGTGCGAAACGCCGCTCAGTAGCCGGCCGCCTCTTCGCCTGCGAGCAGTTTTACCGCGCGGCTGGTGCCCAGCCGGTCGGCTCCCAGCGCAATGAATTTCTCCATGTCTTCCACCGTGGAAATGCCGCCCGCCGCCTTGATCTTGCAGCGGCCGCGGCAGCACCGGGCGAACAGTTCAATATCCGCAAAGGTGGCGCCCGCGATGGAAAAGCCGGTGCTGGTCTTGATGAAATCGGCGCCTGCCTCGCACACCAGGTCACACGTTTTTTCTTTTTCCGCGTCGGTGAGCAGGCAGGTTTCGATGATAACCTTGAGCACCTTTGTGCCCACCGCCCGCTTCACGGCGGCGATCTCGTCCCGCACAAAGTCATACTCGCCGTTTTTCAGCCGGCCGATATTGATCACCATATCCACCTCGGCGGCGCCGTTTTCAATGGCGGTGCGCGCCTCGAACACCTTGGTGGCGGTGTCGGTGGCCCCCAGGGGGAAACCCACCACCGTGCATACCGGCACCGCGCCATGCAGGTACTCCGCAGCCTGCTTTACATATCCGGGGTTGATGCAGATCGAGGCGGTGTGGTGCTCCCTGGCCTCGTCGCAGATCGTTTGAATTTCCGGCCAGGTGGCGGCCGCGGTGAGCAGGGTGTGATCCACCCTGGCCAGGATGGCTTGTTTCTCCATTATTTGATGTGTCCCCCCAGCTTGCAGTTTTTGCACTGGCGGGCCTTGCTCATGCCAATGGCGCTGAACACGATGGCGGTCACCGACACGGCTGCGCCGATGATGCCCAGGATCAGCCCGGTGAGGCGAAATGCGAACCCTTTCATAAAAAGCCTCCTGTCGTTTTGTGGCCGCAGCGGCCCGCGTTTGGCCGCGGATCGGCCATATTTTCTGGCTTTAGTATACCACAGACCGGCCTGGCCCGCCACCCCCTTTTTATGGGGCAGACCTAGGTTTTCAAACGCCACTTTTTTCCCGTCGGCGGGCATACCGGCGCACCAGCAGCGGCGACAGGACCGCCGTGAGCACGGCGGCCATGGCAAGCTGGGCTGTGGCCGCAGCGGCGCCCGCGGTGTACTGCGGTATCAGCTGGGCCGCCATGGCCGGCACGGCGGTGGTCACCCCCGCCACATTGCACAGCGCAATGCCCGCGGTCCCGTCGCCTCCCAGCGCCAGCCGGTCCAGCAGCAACATTGCGGGCAGGCTTGCCGCCAGGAACAGCGCCGTCAGCAAAAGGCCCCCCGGCCCGGCCCGCAGCGCCGCGATCAAATTGATCGAACTGCCCAGCCCAAGGCCGAGAAACGGCAGCAGGATCGCGCTGCCCGGCGCCACAAAAGCCGCCAGCTCCCGGTCCAGGTTCCCCAGCAGGATGCCCAGCACAAAGGGCACAAGCGCGACCAACAGGCTTTTGAGATCCGGCGTGGCGCCTGCGCTGACACACAGCACGAACAAGGGCAGCTGCGGCACCCCCAGCAAATTCAGGGGTCCATAGGCCGCCCGCTGGCTCTCACCGCCGTACTGCTGCATCAGCGCCAGATACAGGCCCGGGTTGCAGCTGGCAAGCGCGGGCACCAGAGCCAGCTCGGTCAGGCCCCAAAGCCCTCCGCTCTGCCAGCGCCCCAGCGCCCAGCCCGCCAGGCAGGCCAGCCCTATCTTCACAAGGGCCGGCAGCAGGCTGCCACGCAGCGCCCCGGGGAGCTGCCTTACCCGGATCTGCGCGCCCGTGATGAAAAGCACCATACCGATGCAGGCCATCACCCCGCCGGAGGAACACACCGCCGTGACCGGCCCGCCCGCCAAAAGCGCGCCGGGCCACAGGGTGTTGATCACCGCAGCCAGCAGCATGGGCAGCAGCAAAAGCCCGCCCGGCACCACCCGCATCCCCCGGAGCAGTTTCATTGCCCCCATTCCTTTCTTGCCAAAAAAGGCCGCCCGGAAAACTCCGCGCGGCCTTTACATGTTTTACGAAAATTAATCTTCGCCCTCTTCGGCCTGCTCGTCGTCGTTCAGCAGAGCCTTCATGGACAGGCTGATGCGCTTTTTGTCAAAATCGACGTCCAGCAGCTTCACATTCACCTCGTCGCCGACCTTCAGCACATCGCTGACCTTTTCCACCCGCTCGTTGCTGATCTCACTGATGTGCACCAAACCGTCGATGCCGGGCAGGATGCGCACAAACGCGCCGAACTTGGTGATGCTCACCACCGGGGCGGTAAAGGTGCTGCCGATGGGGTAATCGGTCTTGAGCTGCTCCCAGGGGTTATCCTCGGCCTTTTTGAAGCCCAGGCTCACCTTGTGATTCTCGGGATCCAGCGCCTTCACGTACACCTCAATGGTATCGCCCACACTCACCACTTCGCTGGGGTGCTTGATGCGGTTCCAGGAAAGCTCGCTGATATGGCACAGGCCATCCACGCCGCCAATGTCCACAAAGGCGCCGTAGGCGGTCAGGCTCTTCACCACGCCGGTGTAGGTCTTGCCCACCTCCACGTCGGCCCAGAATGCCTCGCGCTTGGCGGCATTGGCCTCAGCGGTAACCTTGTTGATGGAGCCCACGATCTTGCGGCCCGCACACTCGGTGATAACCAGCCTGACGTTCTGTTTCACCAGGGCGTTGATGTCCTCGTCCCGGCGCATGGTGGCCTGGCTGCGGGGCACAAACACCTTTACCCCCTTGACCAGCGCGATCACGCCGCCCTTGTTGGTCTCGGTGACCACGCCTTCCATCACGGTGCCGTCCTCGGCGGCCTTGGCCACCTCTTCCATGCCCTTGCGGGCCTCCAGCTTTTTACGGGACAGGTAGGCAACGCCTTCCTGATCGTTTACTTTTTCCACGACGAGGTCCAGCTTGTCCCCAACCTTGACCATGTCTTCCACGCGGATCGCGGGGTCGTCGGTGAGTTCACTCAGTTTTACAAAACCGGTGTGCTTGGTGCCGATATCCACCTGCACCTCGTTGGGTGTAACGCTGGTAACAGTGCCCTCCACTACCTTGCCTGCAAACACAGGCTTGAGATTCGCTTCGCTTTCGGCGAACATCTCCGCAAAGCTCATCTCGTCACGGATTTCTTCACTCATACTGTTAAGTACCTCCTCAATTATAGACGACGGCGTGGAAGCCCCCGCTGTAACGCCCACCGTATTCACGCCCTGGAACCATTCGGCCTTCAGCTCGCTTGCTGTCTCGACCGTGACAGCCCGGGTGTGCTTTTCGGCGACCCTGACCAGCTTTTGGGTGTTGGAGGAATGATGACCACCAATGACGACCATCAGGTCGCACCGCTGGCTGAGGTCCTCCGCTTCCTGTTGCCTCGCCCACGTCGCACTACATATTGTATCAAAAATTTTGGCGTTTGTATAGCCTTTTTTTATAAAGCTTGTGCATTCTAACCATTTTGTTACCTGAAACGTGGTTTGTGCCACCACAAATATCCCATTTTCGCCATTTTTAGGCCCGGGCCATGCTTCCAATTCAGCCAAATCAGCAAAAATGAATACCTCGCCGGCTGTGTGGCCTGCAATGCCCTGCACCTCCGGGTGGGCCTTGTCGCCCGCCACAAGCAGGGTTCTGCCCTCCTCGCTGGCCTGTTTCGCAATGCGGTGAATCTTGGCCACGAAAGGGCAGGTCGCGTCGTGGCAAACAAGCCCCGCCGCCCGGATCTCATCGTACACCGAAGCGGGCACCCCATGGCTGCGCACCACCACCTCGTATCCGGCGGGCACCCCCGCCACCGAAGGGGCGGTCACCACACCCCGCGCTTCCAGGTCCGCCACACACTGGGGGTTATGGATGAGCGGCCCCAGCGTGGCCACCCTGTGGCCCCCCTCCACCAGCTCATAAGTAAGCTTTACCGCCCGGTCCACCCCAAAGCAGAATCCGGCGGTCTTGGCTTTGACGATCTGCAAAAGGCAAGCCTCCTTATTGGAACTTGTTTTCCTGGTAAAGCTGCTCCCAGGCGTCCAGCAGCAGCTGCTTGTTCTGCCGCAGCTTTGCGGCAGAACGCACCTCGCCCAGCTCCAGCTCTCCCGCGGGGATGGGCTTGCCGAAGCACACCCGCACCCGGCTGAACAGTTTCATCTGGCCCCGGCTGTAAATGATGCGGCAGGGCACCATATCCGCCCCGGCGGCGCTGGCCACCACAAAGGCCCCGCTCTTCAGCCGGCCGGGCTGGCCCGTCTTGGAGCGGGTTCCCTCCGGGAAGATGAGCAGGCCCTGACCCTGCCGGACCTTTTGGATCACCCCATCAATGGTGGCGGTATCGCCCTTGCCGCGCTCCACACCAAACACGCCCACATGGTTGAAGAACCAGGTGATGAACGGGTTCACGTGCATGAGTTCCTCCTTGGCCATCACCAGCATCCGCCTGCCCCAAAACCGGGCGATGACCACAAACACCGGGTCGATGGCCGAGATGTGATTGGGGGCCAGCACAAACCCCCGCCCGTCTTTCGGCAGGTTTTCCCGGCCCACCACCTTGATGGCAAAGACCAGGTGCCAGATTACCCAGGCCAGGGTGACGACGATCGCATAAAACATGGCGTAAGTACCCCTTTTTACAAATTCAAATGCGGGCCAGAATAATTGCCTTGAGCGCCTGGAAGCTCTGCTCGAAATCCAGCTCGCTGGTATCCACTAAAACCGCGTCCGGCGCCTGCCGCAGCGGTGCCGCCGCACGCTCGGTATCCTGCCGGTCGCGCCGGCAGATGTCGGCCAAAACCGTATCGTAATCGGCCGTCTGGCCTTTCTGCCGAAGCTGGGCCAGCCGCCGCGCCGCGCGGGCCTCGGCGCTCGCCGTTAAAAAGATCTTCACCGTGGCGTTTGGCAGGATCACGGTGCCGATGTCCCGCCCGTCCATAAGCAGGTCATGGGTGCGGGCCAGCCGGCGCTGCAGCTCCAGCAAAAAGTCGCGCACCCCCTGGTGGGCCGACACTCCGCTGGCCGCCATGCCCACCGCCTCGGTGCGAATCGCCTCGCTCACGTCCTCGCCGTTCAAAAACACCCGCTGGGCGCCGCCCACATAGGCAAGCTCGATCCGGATGCCCGGCAGAAGGGCCAGCACCGCGGCGGCGTCCTGCGGGTCCGCCCCGGCGCGCAGCGCGTACAGGCCGATGGCCCGGTACATGGCCCCGGTGTCCACATACAAATACCCAAGCTCCTTTGCCAGCCGCTTGGCCAGGCTGGACTTTCCGGCCCCGGAGGGCCCGTCAATGGCAACAGAAATCATAACAGCACAACTCCCAAAATCGTTTTGAAACGCCGCCTGCAGCGCGCCGCCCCGGCGGGCCCTGCCCTCACAGCGCCCGCGCGGCCGCCTGGGCGGTGCACCAGGCGATCTGCAGGTTGTACCCGCCGGTGTAGGCGTCCAGGTCCAGCACCTCGCCCGCAAAGAAAAGCCCGGGGCAGAGCTTGGACTGCATGGTGCGGGGATCCACTTGCTTCACGCTCACCCCGCCTGCGGTAATTACCGCGTGCGCCAGATCCCCCCTTCGGGCGATGGGCACCTCCCAGCGCTTGATGAGCCGCACCAAAGCCTGCTTTTTCTCTTTTGTGATCTGGTTTGCATGGGTGGCTGGGTCCACGCCCCAGCGCTCCACCATGACCGGCTGCATGCTGGCAGGCAGCAGCTTTGCAAGGGCGCCCTGGGCGCTCTTGTTCGCCAAAAGCGCAAAATCATTTGTGATGCGCTGGTAGAGCTGCTCGCCGCTCAGCGCAGGCTTCAGGTCGATTCCGGCGCTCCAGGTGTGCTTTTCCATGTCTTTGATGTAGCTGGAGGCCGAGAGGGTGAGCGGTCCCGAGATGCCGAAGTGGGTAAACAGCATTTCCCCCAGCTCGCTGTACACTGGTTTTGCGTCCCGGTAAAGGGTCAGGGTCACGTTGCGCAGCGAAAGGCCCATCATCTTTTTACAGGCGGGGTCCGGGCTCACTAGGCTGCAAAGGCTCGGCACAGGCGGCACAATGGTGTGTCCCGCCTGTTTTGCCAGCTTGTAGCCGTCCCCGGTGGAACCGGTGCCCGGGTAGGAAACGCCCCCCGTGGCCACCAGCACCGCATCCGCCAAAAAGGTTCGGCCCTCTTTGGTGCGAACGCCCGCGCAGCGGCCGCTTTCCAGCAGGAGCTCCCGCGCGCTGCCCGCCTCAAACCGCGCGCCGGCCGCGTAGCGCAAAAGGGCGGCGCGCACATCCTCGGCCCGGTCGCTCACAGGGAACACCCGGCGGCCCCGTTCGGTCTTGAGCGGCACGCCCAGCCGCTCGAACAAGTCCATGGCCCTGGCCGGCGGAAAGGCGTACAGCGCCGAGTAGAGAAAGCGGGGGTTGGTGCGCACATTCTGCAAAAAGGTCTCCTCGCCGCAGTTGTTGGTCAGGTTGCAGCGGCCTTTTCCGGTGACCAGGATCTTTTTCCCCGGCAGCCCGCTGTGCTCCAAAAGGGTCACGGCATGGCCGCTTTCCAGCGCGGCGCCGGCGGCCATCAGCCCCGCGGCGCCCGCCCCAACGATCAGCAGGTTCACTGGTTTTTCCTCCAGGCGGTCAGCACCGCCCCCGCGCTGAACAAAAGCAGCAGCGGGTGCACGGTGGAAAGATACATGGCATAGGTGCCAATGTTAAAGCTGGCGACCTCCATGAACGCGATCATAAAACAGCGCAGCAGCGCCATACCCAAAAGCCCGCCCAAAAGCGCCCAGAGCAGCGCTTTGCCCTGGGGCAGGGCCCTTTGCTTTTTTTGGCGCAGCAGCGCCATACCCTGCCGTCCCCACACAAAAAGCGCGGCGGTGAACAGCAGCGGCACAAGGGCGGCATAAACGGCGCGCACCAGCTCCAGGAACAGGTAAACCGCTTTTTGCAGCGGGCTGTAGTAGGGCAGGGCGGTGCCCGCCTGGGCCGCCGCGTTGGCCCGTTCTCCGAGATACCCCTCCCACAGGGCCTGATCCTCAGGCAGAAGAAGCGACATATTCTGCGCGTCATACGGCTCGCACCCCCGGAAGGTGAGGCTGTAACCCAGGCTTTTGAAGCCCTCGGCCAGCACCGGGCCCACATATTCGGCCCGGATGGGGGGCGCGGTGCCGGTGCGGCGGCCGCCCTGGCTTGCAAGGAAGCCGGAATCGCATAAAGCGTTGATCCTGTCGGCCACCGCCTGCCAATACGCCCTGGCGCCGGGGGCCGAGTCGTAGACCCCCTCGTACCAGGCGGCCTTGCGCAGGGCCCAATAAAAGCTGCCGGACTGGTAGTCCCCCAGCGCTTCATTCCGAAAGCTGTTCTGCAGGTCCTCGTCCTCCTCCAGCCAGTATTCCAGCGGCGCCAGCTCCGGCACCTCCGCGTAAAGCTTTGCCCGCACGTCGGCCGGCACGCTCACCAACGGCTGCCATTGCCCGGGTGCGACCCGGGTCATGGCGCCGATCGCCGCGGCAAAGCTGCCGGAAGAAAAATCGCTCACCGCAAACACCCCGTACCATGCGTAATTGGCGGCGCTGAATGCCAGCACGCCCGCCGCCAAAAAGCCAAAGGGCACGGCCAGCGCCGCACAGCGGCGCAGCTTTTGAACCCCGCTGCCCTTGTCCCGCAGGGCGGTGATGGCCAAAATCAGGCTGCCCGCCGCCGCAAAGGGCAAAAGCCAGGCGCCGTCCTCGCGGGTGAGCCAGGCAAGGGCCAGCCCCACACCCGAAAGACACAGCCAGGGAAGCCCTTTTTTAAAAGGTTCGCGGCAGCGCAGCGCGTAGCCGCACAGGCCCGCAAAAAACAGCATGCACAGGGCCGGAAAAATATTGTCGCGGTAGACCCGCAGGGTAAACACAGCGCTTACTGCCGGGCTCATCGCCAGCAAAAGGAACACCAAAAAACGGCTTTTATTGCGCCGCAGCGCCGGGGCAAAGGCCAGGGCCGAAGCCAAGGCCGCGCCGCAGGCCAGCAGCTGCCCCGCCGCGAGATACGGCAGATGCAGCGCATTGCACAGGCTGAGCCACACCGCGAAGAACATATGTTTTGACAGGGTGAGCCAGTCATAAGGGCCCAGCCACTGCCCGGCTGTGATGCTCTGGGCCGCCCGGAACATCATCTCATCGTCCACCGGGGCGCCGCCCACCCAAACATAGATCATCTGGAACCGGCTCAGCACCACCTTGGCCAGCACCACCAGCGCCACTGCAGCCCAAAAGGCCCGGCGGCTCATATCTGTTTCAACGATTCTTTTCAGTCTCTGCAACGGGCCGCTCCTTTGGGCCGGGCAAGCTTCCCGGTCACTTCTGCAATTTTTCAATGCCTTCGATCAGGTAATTCTGCTTTTTAAAGGTCAGGCGCACCAGCAGGTTCAGGTACTTCACTGCAATGGTGAGAATGAAAAACATGCCGGCCAGCCCGGCCGAGAGCACCAGCATGGTGGTGGTCCAGCCGGTCACGGGCGTGCCCACCGCCCAGATCACCACCGTGTACACCAGTGCCAGCAGCGTGAGCGCCAGCATACCGAGGCTCAGCCCCAGGCTGATCTTGTACCCCGCGTCGGTATAGAGGGCCAGGCTGTCCATGGCCTTATCAAAGCGGGCGTCTCCCCGGCTGGGGGCGCTGCCGTGAAAGCGCAGGGTGGCGCAGGCCAGGCCGCTGGCGGCATAGGCCGCCTTGCGGTAGGGCAGCTGGTTGCTGATGGCGTACACCCGGTTCACCGCCCGCCGGCTCACCAGGCGGAACACATCGGTTTCCAGCCGGTAAGGGCTGCCGGAAAAGGCGTTAAACAGCCGGTAGAACGCCCGGCTCAGAAGCTTTTGCCGGTCCGGGCATGCGGTGACCACGTCAAACCCGGAAAGGGCCTTTTGGTAGGCCTGCCAAATAAGATCCGCGTCGTACTGCATCTCCAGGCTGTCGAACTCGTACACAAAATCGCCGATGGCCGCGTCCAGCCCGGCGTTCATGGCGGTTTCCAGCCCCTGGCGCAGGCTCATGTTCAAAATGGTGAGCGGTTTTTGCAGGCTCTCGCCCGCCCACTCCCGCAGCAGCTTTACGGTGTCGTCGGCGCAGCCGTCGTTCACAGCGATCAGCTCGTAATTCTCAAAATGGGTCTCCAGCTGGGCGCACAGCTGGGCAAAAAACGGAACAACCTTGCCCGCGTCGTCCTGCAGGTACACCACCGCCGAGATAAAATTTGTTTCTCTGTTATCCGCCATATTGCAGCACCTCGTCCAGGTCGTAGACCGTGTTGATCTTGCCCGAGAGCACGCTCACGAACGCCGGCTCCTCTGCGTATTGGCGGATGACCGTGGGGCGTGAGTCGTCGATCTCGCTGGCTTTCAGGATGGGCTTCATGCTGAACAGGCTGCCCGCATATGCAAAGCCGTATTCCGGTTTCAGGTATTTGCGGGCCAGCTGGCTCATCATGGGCCAGGCCGAGGCCGGCTTTGCCGGGCACTCGTTGCAGTTATACAAGCTTTTCGGGTTGCAGCGCCCCCCGCTGCGCTGCTGGCACGCAAAGGTGGGCAGCGATTCATAGCTGGTCACATGCGGGGTAAAGGTAACGCTGGTCAGGCTGTGATACCCCGTTTTTCCAAAGGGCATGATCGAGAAAAACGGTCCGTCCATCACGGTGATGCCGGTGCCCTGCAGCGCCTCACTCACGGTGCACAGAATGATCTCGCACAGCTCGTACTTGATCTTGAAGGGCTCAAAGCCCAGCATGGCGTGCACCTCGTTTACTCCCGCATAGGTGGCGTTCAGCAAAAAGGGCGCCTCGGCGCAGATCTCCCCCGCCGTGACCCGCCACGCGCCGCCCACCCGCTCTATTTTCTCCGGGCAGCGGCTGTAGCGCACCTCCACCCTGGGCAGCGCCGCCAGCTCCCGCAGAAAATGCTCCTTGAGCACCTTTGCGTCATAGGTGTACTCAGTGGTCAAAAACGCGCCGTCGCATTGGCCGGGCTGAAAGTATTTTGCCGGGGCCACGTCGTCGCACCGGATGCCCGCCGCCGCACAGAAGCGCCGGAACTCGCCGGCGCTTGTCCAGGAAAAGTGTGCACTGGTGGCATAGACCTGGTCAAACTCCTGCAAAAGGCAGAATTCGTAATCCCGGCAAAAGCGCTCAAAGTAGCCCGCGCTCTTGATGGCGGTGGAGTAGCTGCGGGGGTAATGGTAGCCCATGTGCACCCGGGCCTGGTTGATATAGGTGGCCCGCATAAAAGGTCCCGGGTCCTTTTCCAGCACCAGCACCCGCTGCCCCGCCGCGCCGCACTTTTGCGCCGCATACAGGCCGTACAGCCCCGCGCCGAGGATGATCTTGTCATAGGTCATGGCGGGCTGCCGCCCCCTTTCTTACTGTTTTGGAGCATACTTGCCCGCCAGCGCGGCGAACAGGATCCTCAGCAGGTTTGAATTGCCCCGCAAGCCCTTGATCTTGGTGGGGGTCGGCTCGGCCTTGGGGTAGGCGCGCTCCACCGGCACCTCGCAGGCTTTCAGCCCCAGCTGGGTGGCCCGCACCGAGAGATAGGCCAGCAGCTCGTACCCGGCAAAAATCTCCCGCAAAGGCTGCACCTCCGGGTGGGTCAGGTAGGCGCGGCTGTAGGCCCTGTACGCGTTGGTGGTGTCGGTGAACCAGTGGCGGGCCGCCAGGCTGATGAGCGGCGCGTGCACAAGCCGCACCGCCAGCCAGCGGCTTGTGGGGGTATTCACCGCCCGGCCGCCTTTTATAAACCGGCTGCCCTGCACCAGGTCAAAGCCCTCGCCGAGCTTTTCCAAAAACAGGGGCACGCTCTCGATCGAATCCTTGTTGTTGCCGTCGATGGTGAGCACGCCCTCGTAACCACGCTCCAATGCATAATAGATCCCCATGCGCAGCTGCGCGCCCTGCCGGCCGGCGCCGGTCTTGGTGAGCAGGCCGTTCACTCCCCGGGCGGCAAGGCCTGCAGCCTCCATGCTGCCGTCGGTGCTGCCGCCGTCGCAGATCAGAATATCCGCAAGCTCCGGCACACCCGCGGCCCTTGCCCGGTCCAGCTCGGCTAAAATGCGCGCACCCTCGTTGATTACGGGGATCAAAAGGCAGCATGCGCTGCGCCTTGGCAAAAATTCAACGGCCGTAAAATCCGGCACGCCGGGGATATTTTTATACTCGTTCACGCTGTGCCGAACACCTCCGCCACATAATCGATGCACCGCTCCACCTCGGCCAGGGGGGCGGCCTTCATTTCCAGCGACACAAAGCCCTGGTAGCCCACCGCGCCCAGCAGCAGCGCCAGTTCTTTGTGCAGTGCCCGCGGCCGGATGGGCGCAAGGCCAGGCTCGCTGATGTGCACATGGCTCACATACTGCATTTCGGCGGCAAAATCGCTGGGCCGTTCACCGTTTGCCAGCATGGTTCCCACATCCAGGTTCACCCCGATGCCGGGGCTCGCCAGCCTTTTTGCCAGTGCAAAGGCCTCGGCGGTGGTGTTGAGAAAATTCGTGTTGTAAACGGGCGGATTTGCCTCCAGGGCGATCACCGCACCCCGGCGGCCCGCCAGCCAGCCCAGGCGCGCAAAAAACACTTCCGCTTCGGCCGCCTGCCGGCCGGCCGGCACATTCCGGTTGCGGGGGCAGCCGAACACCAGGCTGCGGCACCGGCAGGCGGCGGCAAACTCAATCGCCTCTCCGGTATACTCTTCCAGCGCCTTTGCCTCCTCCGGCACAAAAATGCTGCCGGTCCGGCCGAACCAAATGCTCTGCATGCTGGGAATCACAAGGCCGTACTGCTGGTACATCACCCCGGCAAACAGGGCCGCGCCGGGCAGATTGTCATAGGGCTTTTCGGGAAAAACACGGGTCGGCGCAATCTCAAGCCCCTGGTATCCATACTCCTTCAGCAGCTGCCATACACGCTGGTCTTCTTCGGCCGCCCAGCCGATGTTGGAGGCAGAACATTTCATCTCAGCTCTCCCAGCCTTTCATAAACGCACAAATCCCTGCCAGCTCCTGCTCCGCCGTGCACAAATATCCGCCCGCGCCGCCAAAGCCTGCGGCGTAAAGGGTGCGCATATCGTAATCAAAGGGCGGGGCTTCCAGCTGGTTTTCAAAGGGGCGGCCGGTCACGGCCTCATGCACCCGGGCGGCGCTGAGCGGCGGGGTGGCCAGGTTCAGTACCCGCAGGTCCAGCTCCAGCGCCCGCTGGAGGTGCCCCCACAGCCGGGAAAGATCATAAAATTGGTAGACCGAACGGCTGTCGGTAAAATGGGCGGCATTCCAGCCAGCCTCAAAAAAGGCCCGCAGCGCAGCCGGGTCGGCCGCGCCGCTGAGCTTGTAAAAGCCGTTTCCCGCGTCCGTATAGGCGCCCGCCACCAACTCGCTTTTTTGGGCCAGCTCGGCGTATTTTGCCGGGCGCAGCAGCGCGGGGGTGAGGGCGTGCAGGTCGTACAAAAAGTTTTTTTTCAGCCCCCGGCCGTAAAGCGCGGGCAGCCGCAGAATCAGCGCGTCCGGCCAGTCCGCCCGCACCCAGCGCTCCAGCTGCAGCCGGTTCGCCCCATAGGGGGCCAGCCCCTCCATAACAGGCTCCTCCGCTTCGGTTTTGCCCCGGCTGTCGGCATAAACGCAGATGGAGGAAACCAGCACCACCTTTTCCGGCGCCAGCCGCTGCAGGTTCCAGCGGGCGCGCTCCATCACGGCCAGGTCGGCGTCCGGGTCCTGGTTTGCCAAAAACATGGCGGCGGGCACCCCGGCATACACCACAAGGCCGTTGGGCTGGCCAAAGCCCTTTTCCACGTCGGTGGAGTGATACGCGGCGTCGAACCCATGGGATGCCAGCAGGTTGCCCCCCACAAAGCCGGTACTGCCCACCAAAACGGTACGCGTCATGGGCGCTGCCCCCTTTCTGCGGCAAAAAGCCACAAAGATACAAAATACATTATACACAAAAAAAACGCCGCGCACAAGGCGCGGCGGCAAACCAGGCAATTTGGCTTTTGCTGCTGAGCAAACCCACCTGGGCTTTAAAGCGCTCTTATCCTTCCTCTCCGGCGCAGCGGCCCTTCGCGCTGTGCGCCGTAATGATCGTAAAGCTGCGGGCGTTCACTGTTATCTCACAGTCATCCGCCACCGCATACCAGTTTTTTCCTTCCCGTACCACAGTGGTGCCCTTTTGCCGGATCTTTTTCCTGCACCATTCCACCACGTCGGTCTCCTTTTTTAGGGAGAGGTTCTTTCTGATCCGTTCGATCCCAAGCGGGGTGGTGTGCAGGCGCTCCAGATTCGCGGCCAGCGCCTCTGCGCCGCTCTTGATCAGCACACCCGTCCCATTCTCCTGGAGCTGCTCCTGTTCCCAGCGGCGCAGCACCGCCAGCTCCTTGGGGGTGTGAAACCAGTGTTCCCCCTCTTCGATCACGGTAAGGGCGCACCCAAACCGGGCTGCAAAAGCATCTGCGGTGGAGCGGTCGGTCAGCTCGTCCCTCCCCGCATACAATATCCTGGTGGGTGCCCGCCACTCCCGGATGGGGTGCCGCCGTGCCCAGCGCAGGTACTCCCACGACAGAGTCTGCCCAAACGCGGTGGGGATGATCCGCCGCGTCTCAAGCTGTTCCTCGCTCACGCCGGCCCAGCCCATCATCGTGCCGATCAGGGCAGGCATATCCAAAACAGGCGACACCAAAAGGCAGCGCTCCAGCGGCTGCCCGGCAAAGGCCAGCATGCTGAACCAGGCGCCGATGCTCACCGCATAAAGGGAAATAACCGTCCAGCGGGCCCGGGCGCATTCCAGCACCCATTCCAGTTCGGGTACCACGTGCCAGGGGTCGAACGCCTCACCCTCCTTTGTCCGCACGCCGTGCCCCGGCAGATCGACGCTCAGCACCTGCCAGCCGCGCCGGCAGGCAGCGGCCGCAAATGCAGCAGCCTCTTCCTTGCTGCCGCCCTGCCCGTGAACATACAGATACACCCGTTCAGCCCGCTCACCCCACAGCAGGGCGGGCAGGCCTGCAAACTCCAAATATTCCTGTTTCATGCTTTATTATCCTCATCCGCAGGCGCTGCCGCCGGCCCTGGCATGGGCGGAAAGCGCAACCGCGCCAAACACAGTGCAAACAATACCGAGCTGATGCCCCAGGTGAGCGGGTAGGCCCAGTAGACCACCCGGATGGTGGGCAGAACCCGCACCGTCAGGGTAATGTAGGTGATGCGCAGCACGCACCACACCGCCAGCATGATCCCCATGGGGATGACCGGCCGGCCCAGGCCCCGCAGCAGCCCCGCGCAGCAGTGAGAAAAGGCCAGCAGGCAGTAAAACAGCGCCACGGTGCGGGCATAGTTCACCCCATACGCCACCACCTGCGCTTCGCCGTTAAAGGCCGCAATGAGCCGGGGCGCCAGCAGATACATGCCAAGCCCCACCCCCTCGGCCAGCAGGGGGCTGCACAGCAGGCCGAACCGCATCCCCTGCTTTACCCGGTCGTACCGGCCCGCGCCCACGTTCTGGCTCACAAAGGTGGAGAGGGCCAGGGCAAAACAGGTAATTGGCAGAAAGGCGAAGCCCTCCACCTTGCTGTAGGCCCCGCAGCCCGCCATGGCTGCGGACCCGAAGGCGTTGATGTTGGCCTGCACGATCACGTTTGCCAGCGAGATCACCGAGTTCTGCACCCCCGAGGGCAACCCCAGGCCCAGCACCTGGCGCAGCGTGCCCGGATCAAAGCGCACCCGCCGCCACCGCACACGGTACGCCGTGCCCGGTCCCGCCAGCTTGCGGAACGAGAGAACGGCGCTCAGCGCCTGGCTGATCACCGTTGCCAGCGCAGCACTGGCAACGCCCCAGCGCAGCACCGCCACGAACAAAAGATCCAGCGCCACATTCGCCGCCGATGATACCAGAAGGTACACCATGGGGCTGCGGCTGTCGCCCACCGACTGCAGGATCCCCGCCCCCACGTTGTACAGCACCACCGCGCTGGATCCCAAAAAGTAAACCCGGAAATACGCCACCGAGCTGCCGATCACATCCTCCGGCGTTCCCATCCAGCGCAGAAGCTGCGGGGTAAACAGCACCCCCGCCACGGTCAGCACCAGCCCCGCCGCCAGGCCCAAGGCCACGGTGGTATGCACCGCGCGTTCCAGATTCTCCCGGTCGCCCGCGCCGAAAAAGCGCGCCACCAGCACCCCGGCCCCCAGGCTCATCCCGTTTACAAAGCCCACCAGCAGCATAATCAGGCTGCCGGACGAGCCCACCGCCGCCAGCGCCTCGCCCCCCAGGAAGTTGCCCACAATCAGCGAATCCACCGCGTTGTAAAGCTGCTGAAACAGGTTGCTGCAAAAGATCGGCAGCGCGAACAGCAGCATGGCCCTTGCCACGCCTCCCTGGGTGAGCGAACACTGCTTTTCGTTTTTCCTCATCTCCGCCGCCCCCCTTTGCTCTGCCGCGCCACGCAAAAACAGAGCGCCCTGCGGGCGCTCTGTTTTTCAGTTTCGTCCTGATTTGTATGATACCACGCCCGCCGGAGCCGCGCAAGGGGCGGGGCGCCCCCGCAGCTTTAGTCTTTTCCCCCGCCCAGCCGCAGGATGGCCTTGCACAGCTCCACCAGCGGGATAATGGCCAGCGCAAGCCCCATGGCCGTGCCGTACTGGGCCAGGGTGATGGCCTCGAAGCCGAAGGCGGCTGCGGCCGGCGGCCAGAACAGCACCCCGGTACTCAGCAAAAGGCTGCCCAGCATGGCGCCCCACAGATATATGTTCTGCCCTTTCAGGGCAAACACGCTGCCCCGCTGGCTGCGCATGTTGAAGCTGTGAAAGATCTCAGCCATGCTCATGGTCAAAAACGCCATGGATACGCCCGCGCCGCTCTGGGTCACCTGCCACAGCCCCGTCTCGCTGAACACGCCCGCAAAATAGGCCGCCAGGGTGAGTGCCGTCACCAAAAGCCCCTGCCAGGCCACGTCGAACCCCAGCCCTCCCGCAAAAATGCCCTCCGAGCGGGGGCGGGGCGGGCGGCGCATCACGTTTTCTTCGGCCCGCTCCATGCCCAGGGCCAGCGCGGGGAAACAGTCGGTGATGAGGTTGATCCACAACAGATGCGCGGGCCCCAGCAGCGAGATGCCCAGCAGCGTGGCCGTAAAAATGCTCAGCACCTCGCTCATGTTGGAGGCCAGCAAAAACTGGATGGCCTTGCGGATGTTGTCGTAAATGCGGCGCCCCTCGCCCACCGCCGCCACAATGGTGGCAAAGTTATCGTCCGCCAGCACCATGTCGGCCACATTCTTGGTTACGTCGGTCCCGGTCAGGCCCATGCCCACCCCAATATCGGCCGATTTCAGCGCGGGCGCGTCGTTCACGCCGTCCCCTGTCATGGCGGTCACACAGCCCCGGGCGCGCCACGCCTTTACGATGCGCACCTTGTGCTGGGGCTGCACCCGGGCATACACGCTGAATTCCGGCACGCGGCGGGCCAGCTCGGCGTCGCTCATACGCTCCAGCTCCATGCCGGTGATGGCGCCGCCCGGGCCGGTCAGGATGCCCAGCTCCCGGCCGATGGCCGCCGCGGTATCCTTATGGTCCCCGGTGATCATGACCGGCCGGATGCCCGCCGCGCGGCATTGGCGGATCGCGGGGGCCACCTCGGGCCGCACCGGGTCCATCATCCCCACCAGGCCCAAAAAGGTGAGCTGCTGCTCGCACACCGCCGGCTCGGGCCGGGCCGGCATGGCGGGCCAGGCCCGCTGCGCCGCAGCCAGCACCCGCAGCGCAGCCCCGGCCATGCGCTGGTTCTCGGCCAGGATCGCCGCCCGATCCCCCTGGGTCAGGGGCACGGGCAGGCCGTCCCGCAACCAGTGGGTGCAGCGTCCCAGCAGCACATCCGGCGCGCCCTTGGTGAACTGGGTCACATCCGTGCGGCCCCTTTCCTTATGAAAGGTGCTCATAAGCTTTCGCTCGGAATCGAAGGGCAGTTCCCCCACCCGGGGCGCGCCGATCGCCAGGGTGTTTTTCGGCAGCCCCAGGCTGGCTGCATACTCCACCAGGGCGCACTCGGTGGCCTCGCCCTGGGCTTTTCCGTTTGTGCCCAGCTCTGCGTCGGTGCACAGGGCCAGCGCGCGGGCCAGGGCTTTTTCCGGGCCGTAATGCTGGCGCACCTGCATCTTGTTCTGGGTCAGGGTGCCGGTCTTGTCGCTGCACACCACCTGGGCGCACCCCAGGGTTTCCACCGCGGTCAGGCGGCGGATCACCGCCCCCTGCCGGCTCATTTTGGTCACCCCCACCGACAGCACGATGGTGACCACCGCGGCCAGGCCTTCCGGGATCGCGGCCACCGCAAGGCTCACCGCTACCATAAAGGTGGACAGCACGGTGGGCAGATCCACCGTGCCCGCCTCCCACAGCCCAAAGCCAAAAATAAACACGCAGATGGCCAGCACCAGCGCGCTCAGCGCCTTGCTCAGGGCCATCAGCTTTTGCTGCAGGGGCGTTTTTCCCTGCGCCGTGGCTGCCAGCACCCCGGCGATCCGGCCCATCTCGGTGTTCATGCCGGTGGCGGTGATCAGCAGCTTTCCCCGGCCGTAACTCACGGCGCTGCCCATATACGCCATGCAGTGCCGGTCGCCCAGCGGTGCCGCGCGCCCGCCCGGCAGGGCGGCCTCGCTTTTTTCCACCGGCAGGCTCTCGCCGGTCAGGGCGGCCTCCTCGATCTTCAGCGCCACCGCCTCCAACAGGCGGCCGTCGGCGGGCACCGCGTCCCCCGCCTCCAGCAGCACCACATCGCCGGGCACCAAATCCTCGCTGTGAACGGTCTGAACATGGCCGCCCCGCACCACCCGGCTCTGGGCCGCGGTCATTTTTTGCAGCGCCTCGATCGCCTTTTCAGCCTTGCTCTCCTGGTATACTCCCAGCAGGGCATTGATCAGCACCACCGCCAGAATGATGAACACGTCCGCAAAGCTTTCACCCGCACAGGCGGCCGTCAGGCCGGACACCGCGGCCGCCGCCAGCAGCACAATGATCATGGGGTCGGCCATCTGCTGCAAAAAGCGCTGGAACCAGCTCTCCTTTTTGCCCTCTTTCAGTTTGTTCTTCCCCTGCCGTGCCAGCCGCAGGGCGGCTTCGCGGGGGGTGAGGCCCTGCGGTCCGCTGCCCAGGGCCTGCTGCACCTGGCGGGCGCTTTGCTGATAATATTCCATGGGATGTGATACCTCCTTCACTCGCGCCTTGTCCTCCTTGCATATATATGGCGCGGGCCGGGGTTTTAGCCTTTGCATTTGCACAGAAAATCCTGCTGCGCAAAGCAATTTTTTGGCCTGCCCGGCGCCGGGCAGGCCAAAAGGGGGGCGGGCCGCAGCTGCGGCCCGCCCCCGGGGTTCCTTTATGCGCTCTATCTGCTCCCGCCGCCCAGCACCTGGTTGCGGTATTCGTTGGCGCTGCGGTTCTCCATCTTTTTAAAAATGCGGGAAAAATGTGTCACGTCGGTAAACCCCACCCTCTCGCTGATCTCCCAAATGCGCAGCGAGGGATCCTGCAGCAGCTCCTTGGCCTTGGCGATCCGCACGCCGTTGAGCAGCTCGGAAAAGCTCTGGCTGGTATACTTGCCGATCAGCTTGGAAAGATGCCACTGGCTCACATACACGCTCTCGGCCACATCGGTGAGGGTAAGCTTTTCGGCGTAGTGCTCCTCGATGTACTGCAGGGCATTTTTGATGATAAAGTTCTGGGCGCCCTCGCTCTCCGGGGCGGGGGTTTCCGCGCTCTCCCCGGCCTGGGCCCCGGTCGCAGGCTGCGCCGCTTCGGCCGCCGTTTTTTCCAGCCGGCGCACCATCTCTGCCAGGGCTTCTTCCAAATCGTTCAGCTTGCTGGGCTTTACGCAATAACGCGCCACCCCCAGCTGCATCGCCCGCTGAGCGTACTCGAAATCCGGGTAACCGGAAAGGATCGTGACCTGCATGGCCGGGAATTCGCTGCGCAGCGCGGCAATCAGGGCCAGCCCGTCCATGCCGGGCATGCGGATGTCGGTGATCAGCATATCCGGTTCCAGGGTGCGGATAAGCTCCAGCGCCCGCTTGCCGTCGCCGGCGGTTGCCACCACCCGGCAGTTGTATTTTTCCCAAGGCAGTATTTTGGACAGGCCCTGTACAATCACGTCCTCGTCGTCCACGATCACCGCACGGTACATCGGCTTCCTCCCCTTTGCACAAACTGCCGCGCACCTCTGCGGCGCGCCTTGTTTCGCAGCTCAAAGTATACCACATTTGGGGGGAATTGAAAAGCGCCCCGCGGTTCTTTTTGAAAAAAATGGAAAAACGAGTGATCGGTTTCTCCGCATTCTCCGCCCCGTCCCGGGGGTGCCGCGCCTTATCCGCCTGCAACGCCCCGCTCAGGCCCCGGCGCAGGCTGCCGCAGCCCGCCGCAGCCCCGCAAGATCCTCTTCATCCGGATGCGGCAGGGCCCGGTCAAAATTTTCCAGCAGCGCCCGGGCCTTTTCGGGTGCTGCCGGCAGCATTGCCTCGTAGCGCCGGCGCACAGCGGGGGGCATCCTGCCCTGGCACATATAGCGGCCCGCCACCGTGTTCGAGCCGTCCAGGCATTGCTCTACCCGGCCCAGGATCCGGGCAAAATAGTCCTCGCTGCCCCCAAAGCCCGCCGTGCCGAACAAAAACACCCGCTTGCCGCGCAGGCGCTCCAAAAATACTTGCATCTCGGGTGCGCAGCCGCCCCTGTCGGTCCAAAAGCCGGCAAAGATCAGCGGCGCGTCCAGCGCCTTTTCGTCCGGCGGGCCGCTGTACACGCACCGGGCCGCCGGCAGCGCCGCCCCGATCTCCCCTGCCAGCCGGGCAGTATTCCCGGTCTGGCTGCTGTAAACCACCGCGTATTTCATTTCAAAGCTTCCTTTCTGTCATAGATACAATGCACACCCTCGTGCCGCTGCATCCCGCCCAGCTCAATCGGCCGGAAAATCGCCTCGTACACAGCCGCCTCCCTTCCCGCCGGCCAGCTTTTCCAGCAGGTCCAGCAGCCGGGCCTGTTCCTCCCCGGTCAGGGCGGCGGCCGCCTGTGCGTCCCACCGGGCAAACAGCGCATGGCTCAGCTCAAAGGCCTCCCGGCCCCGGCCGGTCAACTCCAGCGTTTGGGCGCGCCGGTCCTGCGGGTGGGGGCGGCGCAGCAAAAAACCGCCCTGTTCCAGCTTTGCAAGGCTGCGGGCGGTATGGCCGGCGTCCATGTGCAGAGCCGCCGCAAGCTGGCCCGGCGTACAGCCCGGGTGCCTGCCCACATAAAGGATAAAAAACAGCAGCCCCTGCGACAGGCCCAGCTTCCCCAGCTCCCGGCTGCAATACCCCGCAAAATCGCGCCGCAGCAGGGTGATGTAATACGCGATGGATGAAACCACAGGCGCACCTTCTTTCTTTGATAAAGTCAAGTATATCCAAAGTATTTGACATTGTCAAGTATATACCCTCCCCCCCCTCTTCTTCGCCACGCGAAAGAAGGCGCCCTGCCTTGCGGCAGGGCGCCTTCTTTCAAAGGAGAAAAACACCAAATATGGAGATAGCAAAGTTTGGGTGGGCAACCGAAAACTCAGCCCTTGATGGCGCCCGCGGTGAGCCCCTTGATGATCTGCTTTTGCAGTACCACGTAGATCACGATGATGGGCACCACAATCAGCGTTACGGACGCCGCCATGAGGCCGTAGTCCGTGCTCTCGCGGGAGGATATCTCGCGCAGCAGGCGGGTGACGGGCCATTGATCCTCCAGGCGCAAAAAGAACATCTGGGTGAACAGATCATTATAGCTCCACAAAAAGCTGAAGATGGCCACGGTCACAAAGCTGGGCTTGGTGATGGGCACGATCACCTTGGTGAAGATGCGCACCGGGGTGCAGCCCTCGATAAAAGCCGCCTCCTCCAGGTCGATGGGCAGGCCGCGGATGTAGCCCATCAGCACCACGATCGCAAACGACAGGTTGCCCGCGATCTGCGGCAGAATGACGGACAGGCGGCTCAGCCACACGCTGGAAGTGTTGGTGATGCCCCAGCTGTTCTCCATCTGGAACACGGGAATAATGGTGGCAAAAGCCGGAAACATCATGCTGGCGATCACCAGGCTCTGCAGGGCCTTGCGGCCCTTGAAGCTGTACCGGGCCAGGCCGTAGGCCGCCAGGCCCGCAAAGATCACCACGAACACGGTCACAAGGCCCGAGATGATGATGCTGTTGGCGTAAGCGCCCCATATGTTGAACCGGGTGAATGCCCTGTTGTAGTTCTTGGTGGTGAACAGTTCGCCCAGCGGCAGCACAAACGAGTTTGCCACGATCTGCGTGCGGTCCTTAAACGAGTTCAGGATCACCCACAGGAAGGGATAAACGGTGGTCACAGCCCACAGGGTAAGCACAAGGTAGATCACGGTCTTGCTGATGGAAAAGCCCTTTTTCTCGATCAACTCTCCTGCACCCCCTTAATAGTCTTTCTCTTTGAAGATGGCGTTGGCCAGCTGGCTGATAACCACACCCAGCACCACAATGGCAATGGCGATGGCGCTGGCATAGTCCACATCCTTGGCGTTGAAGGTCTGGAAATACATGTAGGTGCCGGTGAGCCAGGTGGTCTCCACGGGCATGCCGTTGGGGAACATGACCCAGGGCAGGTCGAAGACCTTCAGCGCGCCGGTGATGGCCAGGGTAAGGCAGGTGCACAGCACGTTGTGCAAAAGCGGAACGGTGATGTACCACACCCTCTGCAGGCCCGAGGCGCCGTCGATGGCCGCAGCCTCGTACAGGTCTCCCGAGATGTTGTTCAGCCCGGTCACAATGATCACAAAGTAGAAGCCTATGTACTGCCACACCACCGGCACCATCAGGGTGAACAGGGCGTGCGCCTCATCTTTAAAGTCCAGCAGCTCGCTGGCCCCCAGCGAGAGGCGCAGCTGGTTCAGCATGCCGGTGTCGTACAAAAACACCAGGTTGAACATCAGGCCCAGCGCGGTGGCCGAGATCACGATGGGGAAAAAGTACACGGTGCGGAAGAACTGCTGTCCCTTGGAGATATTGTCCACCAGAAGCGCCAGCAGCAGGGCGATGCCCACCTGGAACACGATGGTCACGCCCATCATAATAAAGGTATTGCCCACCGCGGTGCGCATGCTGCTGTCGGTGAAGAGCTTTACATAATTCTCATAGAAGGGCTCGTTCACACCCTTGGCCCCGGTGCCGAGGCCCCGGATCTTCATGAAGCTGTTATAGATGTTGCGCAGAAAAGGGTAATACAGATACAGGATCATAAAGATAAAAGCCGGGGTGAGAAACAGGAGCAATGGTTTTTTGTTTTTATAAACCATGGAAGAATTCATTGTTGCCCACGCTTTCTTTTAAAAAGCCGGAGAGGCTTTTTGAGGCACTCTCCGGCTTTTCATGCCTTAGATTTTTGTAGCTGCCGGGGGCTTAGCCCTGGGCGGCGGCGATCAGGTCGATGACCTCATCCACACTGGCGGCGATATCAGCCTTGCCGGTCACGATGTTGGCCATGCCGGGAACGAACACGGGGTTGCGGGTCTCGCCCTGGAACTGGTCCTGCACGGCGCCGGCAGTGCCGGTGGCGCCATTGGCCATATCCAGGCCGGCCTTCTGCAGGCTGTTCAGCTTGCTGTCGTCCACCTTCACACCGGCCTTCAGGGCGGTGGTCAGGTTGCCGGAAGCCTCGCAGAACTTGGCGACCTGCTCGTCGCTGGTCATGAACTGCACAAAGCTCACGGCAGCGGCCTGCTTGTCGGGGTCCGCCCAGGCTTTCTGGGTGATGAAGTAACCGGAGGACAGGCCGGCAATGATGTCGGTGGTCTTGCGGTTGTTCTTGCCGGGCACATAGGTCACAGTGAAGTGGGACAGCTGCTCCTCGTCGGCGGGGATGTTGTTGTCGGCGTCGGCGCCGCAGGCAGCGGCCACGCCGTTGACCTTCCAGGAGCCGTCCAGCCAGAACGCAGCCTTGCCGCCGGTGAACAGGGCGAACATCTCGTCGTCCTTGGCGCTGGTGGTGTTCTTGGGCAGGTAGCCGGCCTCATACAGGGCCTTGATATCGCCGATGCCGTCGATCCAAGCCTGATGCTGGGCATTGCCGGCGTCCTTGGTGGGCAGCACGTTATGGGTGGCGGGGGCCAGGAAGTTGTAGATGCAGTACTCGAACCAGTAGTGGGGGATCTCACCCAGGCTGGTGGCGATGGGGGTGTAGCCCTTGCCCTTGATGGTCTCGCACATCTCCATGAACTGATCCCAGGTGGTGTTCGCGTCGGGCACCTGCACGCCGCAGGCCTCCAGCACGTCCTTGTTCACAAACAGGCCTTCCCAGAAGCCGTTCACGGGCACGCTGTAGTTCTTGCCGTCCACGGGGGAGGCGCCCAGCATGTCGTCTTTCATGTTGGAAGCGTAGTCGGGGTAGACCGAGCGGATCTCGTCGATGGACACGACCTTGGGAGTGCCCTCGATGAAGGAGTTGGAGTCGGCGCCGTTGAAGAAGAACAGCACGTCGGGCTCGCTGCCGGTCTCAAAGTCGGCCAGGACCTGGGCCTTGAACTCCTCGTTGGAAGTGGCGGTGGCGTCCTCCACGGTGTTGCCGGTCTCCTTCTCCCAGGCCGCCACAGCGTCTTTGTAGTTCTGGGCGTTGGAGTCGGTGCCCGCATAGGTGGTGACCACCCGGATGCTGGTGGGCGCGGGGGCAGCCGGAGTGCTATCAGCCGGCTGCGAGGCCGGCTGGGAAGCCGGTGCGCTGCTAGGAGCGCCGCCGCAGGCCACCAGAGACAAGCTCATGGCCACGGCCAGAACAAGTGCAAGTGCCTTTTTCATTATGTATACCTCCATTTTTTGGGCCGCATCGCGGCCATCTGCTGTGTCTATATAATATCGCATTTTTCCTCTTTTTTTAATGAACGCACTTGCTTTTTATTGCCTAAACTTGTCAAGCCTGTGGAAGCCTTACACGCATTGACGAAAGTGTGTGCCCGTTTTTGGTGGTTTTGACGGAAAGCCCGCTCTCCTCGCCGTACAGGATGCGGAGCCGCTGGTGCACGTTGCGGATGCCCAGGCTGGTGGAACCCACGCCGGCGGGCTGTTCCTCGCTGGTGAGCAGCACCCGGATGCGGGCCTCGGCATCCGGGGTGAGGGGCGAGTCGTTCTCCACCTCCAGGCTCATCCACTCCCCGCTCTCGCGGCGCGCGCGGATCACGATCACCCCATGCTGCTTGTTGCCCACCCCATGCTCCACCGCGTTTTCCAGGATGGGCTGCATCACCAGGCGCGGCACCTCCATCTCCAAAAGGCTCTCGTCGATCTCGCGCTCCACCGTAAGGCGGCGGCCCAGCCGGTGCCCGATGATGGTGAGGTAGGCGTTCACATAGTGCAGTTCCTCCGACAGGCGGATGGTGGAGCGGTGGCTGCGGTCCATGGTGGCCTCCAGAATGGTGGACAGCGCCTCCAGCATCATGCTGACCTTCACATCCCCCGCAAGCCGGGCCTCCCAGTTGATGACCTCCAAGGTATTGCCCAAAAAGTGCGGGTTGATCTGGCTTTGCAGCGCCATGATCCGGGCGTCCCGCAGGGCCAGCTCCTCCCGGTAGATGCGCTCGAACTGATTTTGCAGCTGGCCGCTCATGCGGTTGAACTGCCCGCCCAGGTATTCCAGCTCGGCGCTGCCCATTTTCCGCTCCTCCACCTGCACGCCGAACTCGCCCTGCTCAATGCGGTTCGAGGCCGCGGTGAGCAGGTTCACCGGCCGGTTGATCTTGCGGTGGAAAAACACGAACACGCTGGTCATCAGCGGGATCAGCAGCAGCGCAATGGCCCCCAGCGTGCGGAAGTAGGGCGCGCTCTGCGAGAGCAGGCCGGTCATATCGGCCTCCACCACATAGGTGAGGGTAAACCGGTCGGCGGTCTGGCGGCCGTAAATCCAGGCAAAGTCGGGCTTGCCCTCCACCCGGGCCACCTCGATCTCCCCCGCCGCGTCGTAGTCAAACGCCGGGGGCGAGATCGCCTCGCCCGTTACAAAGCGGCAGCCGCGCTCCTGCCCGGCGCCGCCCTGGCGCGCGCCGTCTTCCAGGGCTCCCTGCACGCCGGCCATACCCCGCGTTTCCACCGTGATCACTGCGCCCCGGTTCCACCCCTGCTCGATCAGGTTGCCCAGCTGCAGGATGTCCGGTTCCAGCTCCAGCGTGAGCGCGGCAATGGGCTGCGCGCCGTTGAAAATGCACCGGGTCAGGTAAACGCGGCCTTCCACGTTCAAAAACGCGATATGCCCTTCCAACGAATCGGTCAGCGCCAGCACCTGGCCCTGCACCTTTTCCAGATAAAATTCGTGATCCTTATATTGGCCCCGGTTGATCAGCCCCTGGTCGTAGTAATAGACGGTCTTGTCCACCCCTGAAAGAAACTGCACATTGGAGTAGCGCACCAGGGCATGGTTGCGGTACTGGTTGCGCAGGTAGGTGTTGATCGCCTGGTATAATTCGCTGTCGCTGGCGCCCAGGCCGCCGTCCTGGCTGGACATATAGCGCAGCCAGGCCTGCTTGATCTCGCCGGTGTAGGTGGCCGAGATGCTCTGGTTGACCACCTGTTCCAGCTGCACCCCGCTGATGCCGGCCTGGTTTTCCACCGTTGAGGCAATCACCTGCGACACCTTTTCATACATGTTCCGGTTCAGATAGTACCCCGAAAGGCAAAGCAGCAGCACCAGCGGCAGCACCCAACACCCCAGCACCAGGGCCACCAGGCTCCACCGCAGCGAGATGCGCTTCCGTTTTTCTTTCATAAAACCCCTCCCCGGGCAGGCGTATTTTGCTTTATTATAACACAGTCCGCCGCGCCCCGGGCACTAAAAAGCGGGGGCGCACGTTTTGTGCGCCCCCGCTTTTGGCTGTTTGCTGTCACAGGCCCAGGAACTGCTGCATGCAGTCGGCCTCGGCGTCGGCCTCCCGCATGGTGGGCATCTCGCAGAAGATGCGCAGCAAAGGCTCGGTGCCCGAGAAGCGGGCGATGATCCACCCGCCGTTCGCAAAATAGACCTTGCAGCCGTCCTGATAGCTCACCCGGTCCACCTCATGGGCAAAGGTGGGCAGCAGTTTATCCTCCAGCAGCTGGGTGTAGATCTCGGCCTTTTTGGCCTGGCTGAAACGGTAGTCCCGCTCGGCCATCTCACAGCGGCCGTACTGCTGCTCAATCTCCTGCCACAGCTGGCTCAGGCTGCGGCCGGTTTTGGCCACCATTTCCACCAGCAGGCTGCCGGCATAAATGCCGTCCTTGCCCTGGATGTGCCCCCGCACGGTCAGGCCGCCGCTGCTCTCGCCGCCAATGATGGCCCCGGTCTCCAGCATTTTGCCGGATACATATTTAAAGCCCACCGGCACCTCGTAGCACTGCTCGCCAAAGGAGGCGGCGATGCGGTCCAGCAGATGGGTGGTGGCGATGTTGCGCACCGCGCTGCCCTTCCAGCCCTTATATTTCAGCAGGTAGTAATACAGCAGCACCAGGATCTTGTTGGGGTGTAAAAACTCACCCGTGTCGTCGATCACGCCCAGCCGATCCGCGTCGCCGTCGGTGGCGATGCCCAGGTCACAGTGATGCTCGATCACAAAGTTGATCAGGCCCGCCAGGGTCTTTTCGCTGGGGGCGGGCAGCCGCCCTCCAAACAGCGCGTCCCGCCGCTCGTGAATGACCTCCACCCCGCACCGGGCGGTCAGCAGGATGGTCTGCAATGCCGTCTGCGACACGCCGTACATGGGATCCAGGGCAATGTGCAGCCCCGCCTCGCGGATGGCCTTCATGTCCACCGCTTCCATAATATTGTCGATGTATTCGTTCATGGGGTCGATGTACTCCACCAGCCCCTGGGCCAGCGCCTCGGGCAGTTCCACGATGGGGCGCTCACGGGTCTCGGCCATGCGGATGTAGCCCTCCAGCTCGCTGGTGAACACCTCGTCCGCGTCGCGGCCGCCCTCCATAAACACCTTGATGCCGTTGTAAATGGCCGGGTTGTGGCTGGCGGTCACCGCCATGCCGTAGGGGAAGCCCTTGCCCGCCACGGTGAACATGACCAGGGGGGTGGGGCTGTCGCGGTGGATGATCGAGGTGTGTACCCCCGCCCCCGCAAAGGCCTCGGCCGCCCAGCCGGCGGCCTCCTGGCTCAAAAAGCGCCGGTCATAGCCGATCACAAAGCCCTTGCCGGCCACGCCGTCCTCCTTCATTTTGTAGGCCAGGGCCGCGGCCAAAAGCTGCACGTTCTCCCGGGTGAACTCATCCCCTATGACGGCGCGCCAGCCGCCGGTACCGAACTTGATCATTTCTGCTTGCCTCTTCTCGTTATGATGTAGGGCCCCCACCGGGGGCGTGTGCCGGCGCCGGGCGTTTCAGCCCAGCACCACCCGCACCTGGCACTCCGCGCCCGCGGGCTGTGCGGGCACCAGCTGGTCGGTCAGCTTTTCATCGTTCAGGTATACTTCCTTCACGCCCTTGCACACATGGCCGGGGTTCTCCACCCGGATGTGATACTCAGCGCCCCGGAAACGCCGCTGTACCGAAAAGCCGTCCCATCCTGCGGGGATGCAGGGGTCGATGCGCAGGCCGTCGAAATCCGGCATGATGCCCAGCATGTAGCGTGTGGCGGCCACATAGCTCCAGCCGCCGGAACCGGTCATAAAGGGGTGATGCGCCTCCCCGTATTTGGTGTGATCCCTGCCGCTGATGAACTGGCAGTAGCTGTATGGCTCGGCCTTGCGGATCTCGATCATATCGTTCTGGTTGTAGGGGCACAGCGCGTTGTAGAACTTCATGGCCCGGTCGCCGCGGCCAAGGCGGCACTCGGCCGCCCACGCCCAAGGGTTGGGGTGGCTGAACACCGAGCCGTTTTCCTTCAGGCCCTTGTAGACCCGGGTCACAAAGCCGATGTCGTCGTCCGGCTTCGAGTAGGCCGGCGCGTTCAGCATCAGGCCGTAGGGGGTGTAAAGATACTCATCCACCGCATCCATGGCCGAGATCCCGCGCTCATAGCCCGCCGCGCCCGAGAGCACCGCCCAGGTGTTGGACTCCATGTGCACCTTGCCCTCAGCGTCCGCATCGGTGCCAATGGGCCGCCCGCTTTTGGTGTAGCCCCGCAGGTACCATTTGCCGTCCCACAATTGATCCTCGCACACGGCGATCACCTTTTTGCGCAGTTCGGTGTATTTCTCCACATCCTCGCTGCGGCCCAGGCGCTGCGCCAGCTCAATAAAATTGCCCAGGGCCCACACGTGCAGAAAGCTCACCATGGCGCTCTCGCCGCCACCCAGGTTCAGGCAGTCGTTCCAGTCGGCCCGCAGGCCCTGGCATACCCCGTGCGCGCCCACCATGCGGGCTGAAAAATCCAGGATGGTCTTCATGTGGTCGTAAACCGTGTCCTCCCCGCCGTCGGCATAGCTCACCTTTTGATCCACAAAGTCCAGATCGCCCAGCTCCTTTACCGAGTCCACGATGGTGGATACCAGCCACAGCGCGTCGTCCGAGCAGGCGTCCTTCAGGCCGTGGATCATGCTGGCCTTATCCGGCGTGGGCACCACGGTGGGGCTTTTGAAGCTCTGCTGTTTTTGGGGCTCGAACCATTCCGGTTCAAACAGGTGCAGGCCGTAGCCCTCGCTCACCAGGCCCTTGAGCAGCTGCATGATCCGCTGGCGGCATTTTTCGGGGTTGGAGTGCAGCACGGTCATGGCGTCCTGGCTGGTGTCGCGGTAACCAAGGCCGGTGCGGCCGCCCACCTCGATAAAGCTGGCAAAGCGGCTGAACATCACGTTCACCTCGCTCTGGTACAGGGTCCAGATGTTGATCATGGTGTTCATGGCTTCGCTGGGGGTGTCGATCTGCAGCGCCGCGCACTTTTTGTCCCACAGGGCGCGCAGGGCAGCCATGGCCTCATCCCGTGCGGCGTCTGCCAAAAACTTCTGCCGCACCGCAAGGCCTGCCTCGCGCCGCCCCTCGCCCAGGAAAAAGGCAAACCTGCGGTTTGCGCCCGCTTCCAGCTCCCACTGCTTGTGCAGCCCGCAGCACTGGTTGCCGCCCAGCTCGGTGTGGCCGCCCAGCCGCCCGCGCTCCACCCCAATGGGATCCGACTCGGTGCGGTAGGGGCCGATGAATTCGTCCCGCAGGGTCTCAAAGCTGTCCGGCTCAAAGGTGGAGGCGAAATACTGAAAACCGTCCTCCTCGTAGAACAGGTCCTGCTCGATCACCCCGCCCGCATAGCTGGAGCCCGCGGCGTAAAGGCTCATCTGGAAATTGCGGTTGTCCATATCAATGTGGTGGTAGGCAAGCTCCGCGTAGCTGAACACGCTGATGGTGCGGGGCCTGCCGGACAGGTTCTCCAGCTTTATATCCCACACCTCCACCGGCGTGCCAATGGGGATGTACATGGTCTGGCTGGCCTTGATGCCGTTATACTCGCACTCGTACACCGTGTAGCTCATGCCGTGGCGGCAGGTGTATTTCGCCTCGTCCAGGGGCTTTGCCACAGGCTGCCAGCTCACCGACCAGTATTCGCCGGTCTCGTCGTCCCGCAGGTAAACATAATGCCCGGGCCGGTCCATAGGCACGGCGTTTGCCCGGAACCGGGTGATGCGGTGGTATTCAGCGCTTTTGTAAAACAGATAGCCGCCGGCGGTGTGGTTCAGCACGGCGCACATATCCTCGGTGCCCAGGTAGTTGGTCCAACTGGTGGGCAGGTCTACCCGGTCGATCACATATTCGCGCTTTTCATTGTCAAAATGACCGTATTGCATGTTGTATGTGCACGCTCCTTTTATGTTTGGCCGGCGCCGGGCGCGGGGCTTTTCCGGCGGCTCCACATAGTTTTCTAGCTTTCATTGTACCCTGTGCCGCCCGGTTTGCACAGGGCAGGGCTTGGCTTATCTTTGTTATTTTTGCTCCCTGCCCGGCGCCCTCCTAAACTCCATCTTTCGCCACAGCGGGGCGGAGCGTTTTCCCCGCTCCGCCCCGCTTTAGCCAACAAAGCCCCGGCGGTCTTGATGCTGACATCAAAACCGCCGGGGCCCTGTTTTAAGCAGGGTCGTTTCCCCACAGGGGCTCCACCTGCTCTTTTATAAATTCGATCCTGTCCTTTGCCCTGGGGGCGAAAATGGATGCGATGGCCACCACCATCCCGCGCGCGGGATCCACATAAATGGCATTTCCGCCGTCTCCCATGGCCGCATAGGCTCGCCCTCCGCCAACGCCCGCCCACCACAGGTACCCATAGGCAAGGTCCCTCTGCTTCCACCGGGCGTGCTCCGAGGTGCTCCGGGCGACCCACCCTTCCGATACGATGCGCGCCCCGTTCCACATGCCGCCGTTTAAAAGCAGCTGCCCCAGCTTTGCCATGTCCGCCGCCGAGAGGGTGAGCCCCCAGGCAGCCGCATTCATTCCTTGAGGGTCCGCCGCCCAGCCGCTGATGTTTGTGGCCCGGTTAAAAGCCATCTGCTCTTCCTTGCTGCCGAAAACGATGCTCTTTTCCACCTCGATGCCCAGCGGCGCAAACAGATTTTCTTTTGCAAATTCCAGCACCCGCCGCCCCGTCGCCCTCACCAGGATCCCCGACAGGATGTCCGGCCCGATCAGCGGCGCATAGCGGAATCTCCCCACCTTTCTGCCCTCGCCCACCAGCCCCAGCGAAAACTCCACCCAGTCGTCGCTGGTAAAATATTGTTTGTACGGTGCAAGCCTGTATTTGTAGGGCACGGTCATCGTGAGCAGGTTTTCCAGTGTCACCTCGCGCAAGCTGCCGTTTCTTGCCGCGGCTTCGGGGAAGAAGTCGGCCACCTTCTGATCCACGCTCCGGATATGCCCCCGGTCGATGGCGATGCCCACCAGCACCGAGACAACGCTCTTGGTCACCGAGAACACATGCAGCCTGCTGGCCTCGCTGCAACCGCCAAAATACCTCTCCCACACGGTCTCGCCGTCTTTTCTCACCACGATCCCGGCAATGTTCGAATAGTCCCTTCGGATCGTGTCCTCCAGCTGTGTGATTTTTTCTTTTTCCATCTTTCGTTCTCCCTTTCCGGTTCATTGCACGGGTCAGCCCTTCCGCGCGGCCTTTTTGACCGGGCAGTACACCTCCGTCACATTGTCTTTTTCGTCGGCCGCCTGGGTGGGGTCGGTCACATACACCTCGTACAAAGCGCCCACGCACTTATACCCCTCTTTTTCCGCCCACTCAAGCTGCTTTGTGTACACCGAGGGAAGCTGCGTATAGGCCCCCCGCACCACCGTTTTCAAGCACAGCCCCGGGCAAAAATCTCTCGTTCCCGTCACGTACTCCCGCACCGGCACCGCAAATTCCGTATCCAGCCCGGCAGGGGTGTGCTCCGCGCTGTGAAAGAGCACCATCGGGGGCGCCGCCATGGTCAGTTTTTCGGCCGCGATCTTTCGGAACAGCCTGCCGAAGCACCCTGCATATTCCGTGGGATATTCCTCGGTCCGCACCCTTTTCCTCACCGACAGCAGCCGCATCGCGGGCACGTCGGCAAGCTGGACCCGGATCTTTTCCATATAGGCCATAATGGCTTTCCCCTGCGCCAGGGCCTGCATATCGCCGTCCAGTTGTTCCAGAACGCTCTGGCAGGCGCGCACCCTTTTTTCCAACTGCTCTTTCTTTTGCAGCAGGGCGGGATAAAGGGCGCCGTCCCCCGCGTCCCTTGCCTTCAGCAGCTCCCGGATCTCCTCCAGCGAGAAAGAGTACGCTTTCATGCGGTTTATAAACAGCATTGTTTCCAGCTGCTCCATGGCATAATAGCGGTATCCGCTCTCTGGGTTCACCAGGCTGGGCGCCAGCAGCCCGATCTCAGCGTAATAGCGCAGCGTCTTGGCCGACACCCTGCACAGATTCGAAAACTCCCCGATCGACAACATGCCGCCGCCTCCCTTCTATCCTGTAGTATAAACGTTGCCGCAAGGGCAAAGTCAAGCCGGTTTTTGTGCAAAAGGGCGCGTTTCTTAAAAGGGCCCGCCCGCATTGTGTTTTAAATTGACAGATATCATTTTTCACTTTACAATGGTGTCATACGCTTATATCTCCCGGCTGCGGCCACGCGCCCGAACGCCAAAATAAATTTTCAGGAGGATGCGGGATGCATTATTGCACAAAATGCGGCTGTCCCCTGCAAGACACCATGCGCTTTTGCCCCCGATGCGGTCTAAAGGCATACACACCGCAGGCTGGCCCCACCGCCGCTTCCCGCCCGGCAAACACAAGGGGGCCCGGACCTTGACGCGGCCAGCGGGGCTTCGCCCGTTTCCAGCGAGGCGCTGGGCCCGGACCTTGGCGCGGCCGGCAGGGCTTCGCCCATTTCCGGCGAGGCGCTGGGCCCGGACCTTGACGCGGCCGGCAGGGCTTCGCCCATTTCCAGCGAGGCACTGGGCCCGGACCTTGGCGTGCCGAAGCCGGCACACAAGTTGCGCGGCCTTTTGCTCACCATCCTTTTTTGGGTGCTTCTTCTGCCCCTCGCTGCCATTGTTGCCGTTGCAAAAAGCCCCAAGCTCAAAACGCCGGTCAAGCTTTTCCTCATCGCCCTCATCACCGGGGCCACCTTCCTCCTTTGCACGCCAAAGCAGGGTTCGCCCGCCTCCGGCGCAGCCGGCGCCGGCGCTTCGGCCGCCTCGCCCCCCAGCAGCGTGGCCAGCGCTTCCTCCAGTTTCCCGGCACAGTCCGCCCTGCCGGCCAAGGCTTTGTTTTCTATATACAATTTCCAATAAAGCCCTGCGGCTGGATTTTATAAATACCTGCGAACAGATCGGAATGGACCCCGAAAATGAAAGCAAAGGCGCGTTTCGGCAAAAAGCGGCATGGCCCCGGGGCCATGCCGCTTTTTTTAAATCATAGCCGCCTTTTTGCGGGCGGCGCGCTTTTTTACAAAATCCAGCTTCACCAGCGGAAAATGCTCTTGATGAACAGCAGCCCCACGATCACCGGCAGCACATAGGTCACATACCCCCGGATCCAGCCGGGCACCTTCAGGCCCTTGCCCTGGTTTGCCTCGGCCTGGTAATTTTTGAAGCCCCAGCCCACCCGGCTGATGCAGAAAAACAGGTAAACCAGGCTGCCGCCGGGCAGCAGGATGTTGCTCACCAGATAGTCCTCCAGGTCCAGCACCGTGCTGCCCGTGCCCAGGGGCGCAAAGCCGGACCACAGGTTATACCCCAACACACAGGGCAGCGAGATGGCCGCCACCACCAGCCCGTTCACCAGCGCCGCTTTTTTTCGGCTCCAGCCGGTGGCGTCCATGGTGCAGGCCAGAATGTTTTCAAACACCGCCACAATGGTGGAAAACGCCGCAAAGCTCATGAACAAAAAGAACAGGCTGCCCCACACCCTGCCGCCCTTCATGGCGTTGAACACGTTGGGCAGGGTGATAAAGATCAGTGGGGGGCCGCTGTCCGCCGGAACATTGTAGGCAAAACACGCCGGGAAGATGATCAACCCGCTCACAAACGCCACAAAGGTGTCCAGCAGGGCGATGTTCACGCTCTCGCCCAGCAGGCTGCGCTGCCGGCCCAGGTAGCTGCCAAAGATCAGCATGGCGCCGATCCCCAGGCTCAGGGTAAAAAAGCTCTGGTTCAGGGCCGCCACCACCACGTTCAGTGTGGCTTTCAGGGTCTCCATCGGGGTGTCCTTCACCATCACCGAAAAGTCCGGCACCAGGTAAAAGCGCGCCCCCTCGGTGCCGCCCGGCAAAAACAGGCTGTTTACCGCCAGCACCACCATGATCACCAGCAGCGCCACCATCATCCACTTGGTGATGCGTTCCACGCCCCTTTGCAGGCCCAGGGAACACACCGCAAAGCCGGCCGCCACCACGATCAGCATCCACAGGCCCATGGTGCCCGGCTGGCCCAGCATCCTGTTGAAGGCGCCGCCCACCCCCGCGGTGTCCAGCCCCGACAGCTCGCCCCGCACAAAGCGGTAGAAATAATACAGCATCCAGCCCGCCACCGTGGTGTAAAAGGCCATCAGCACATAGTTGCCCAGCATGGCCACCTTGCCGTGCCAGTGCCATTTGGTGCCCTTGGGCTCCAGCTCCTGGTAGGCCATAACGCAGCTTTTTTTGCTGGCGCGGCCAATGGCAAACTCCATGGTCAGCACCGGCACACCCACCGCCGCCAAAAACAGCAGATACAGCAGCACAAACGCGCCGCCGCCGTTCTGCCCCACCACATAGGGGAAGCGCCACACATTGCCGATGCCGATGGCGCACCCGGCGCTGAGCAGCAAAAAGCCCAGGCGCGAGCCGAAGGTCTCTCTTTTCATGATCCGCAATTTCCTCACGATCCGCCGGGCCGGCGCCGCCTTCCCGTGCGTCTTTTTCTGCACTTTAACGCAGTGCTCCTCTATTATAACGAAACACGCTGCACCGCGCAAGCATCAAACCGCCGCATTTTTGCAAAAAGCAGCAGGAAGGCCGCTTTTACCTTCGCCCTTTCCTCCACGGGGCCCCCGGCCCTCCCACCGATCGGCCTTCAGCACAAAGCCCCCCGGAAGCTGTGCGCTTCCGGGGGGCTGCTGTTAAAAGTTGCGCTTGCTCACGTTCATGTCCACATTGTTCGGAATGCCGGGCACCCGCCCGGAGCTGGTGTACTGCCAGATGTCGTAATTGTAATCAAAGGTCAGGTTGTCCCGGTACTGGGCGATCCAGATGCTGTACTGGCTGATGTTGGCGATGTTCAACTGGTTGTAGAACCAGGAGGCATAACTGTATACGCCCGCCCGGTAGCCCGCATTTTGGATGGTCTCGCAGAACGCCACCGCGTTGGCGGTGCGCTGGTTGCGGCTGATGTTGTCGGCCCGGCCGGTATCGCCCGCCACCTTTTCGGTGTCGAAGTAGATGGGGTAGCTGATGTTGTAGCCGCTGCACAGGCGCAGCACCATGCTGGCCTCCTCCACGGCCTCGACCTCGTTCACCGCCTGGCTGTAGAAATACAGGCCCACCTTCAGGCCCGCCGCGGTGGCGCCCCGGATGTTCTGGCGGAAGGTGGGGTCCTCCACCAGCGCGCCCGTGCCGTAGCCCCGGTAGCCCACCCGGATGATGGCAAAGTCAATGCCCGAGGCCTTGACCTGGCTCCAGTTGATGTTGCCCTGGTATTTGGACACATCCACACCCTTGTACTTGCCGGAAACGACCACCTCGCCCTCAAACTTGCCGTTGCCGTCGAACTTGTAGCGCACGCCGGCGATCACCTTCTCACCGGTGACCTTTTTGTGGGTGCTGGGGTCATAATACGCCTGCTTGTCGCTCTTGCTGGGGTACCAGCCGCTGTACAGGTTCTCCACCACCACCGTGCTGGCGGTCAGCATAAACCCGCTTTGCGCCACAACCGTCCTCTGCGCCTCGTCGTACAGCTGCAGGGTGTCCGGCTGGGGGGTGGTTCCCGGCGTAGGCGCCGGGCTCGCCGTGGGACTCGGCGTCGGGGTAGCGGTGGGGGCCGGGGTAGGCTCGGCCGTGGGCTCCGGCGTGGGCTCAGCCGTAGGCTCGGCGGTTGGCACCGGCGTGGGCTCGGCCGTGGGCTCCGGGGTGGGAATCTCGGTGGGGGGCACAGGGCTCTCCACATTGCTGGCAGAGGACGAGCCGCTCTCGGCCTCATCCGCATAGGCTGTGGGGAAGAACAGGCTGGCCAGGCTGAAGCCCATCACGCCGCCCACGCTGGCGGGCGCCGTTTTGTCCAGGGTGGCCTTTACCGCAAACTTGTTGCCGTTTACGTCGGTCTTTTGATCCGCCTCAGCCACATAGTAGTTACTGCGGCTGCCGTCGGCGTTTTTCAGGTACCACTTGCCGTTCTGCTGGATAAAATTCGTGGCGTTCAGCAGGTAAACATTGGCGTTCACCGGTTCCACTTTGCTGTCGTTGTAATCGTAATCGTTTTTGGTGGGCTGGTCCTTGGTTGGGTCGAAATCGCTGCTGGTCTGGTCGTCGATGACCTTGTTGTCGTTCACGATATCGCCCGCGCCCACCTCGCTCTCGGTCTTGATCTTGTCCTTCACGGCCTCGGTGTCGGCCTTGTAGGTGACCTTTTCGGTCACCGAGGCCGTGGCGGGGCCGGGCACCACGTACCCCTCGCGCTCGGTCACGGTGATGGTGTAATCCCCCACCGCCGCCTCCTTGATCAGCAAAGTGCCGGTCTTGGGGTCGATGTTGTAGGTGGTGATCTCTTTTTGCGGTTTGGACGAGGACGCTCCGGAAGAAGAACCCGCTTTGCTGTTGCTCTTCTTCGGGGCCGTGTACTTGAGCGTTACCTCAAAATCCTCGCCCAGCACCGGCGCGCCGGTCTCGGCATCCATTATTGTGATGCCCAGGCTCTGCTGCACGGCGGTGGCCTCCAGTGCAAGCTGCACGGGGGCCGGGGTGGCCGTCGGCTCCGGCGTGGGGCTGGCCGTGGGGCTCAGGGTGGGCGCAGCCGTGGCGGCCAGGCTCGCGCTGCCGGGCTGGGAAGCGCTGTTCGCCCCCGCGTTTGCCGCGGTCACTGCAATGCCCGCCCCGGTGCCGACCACCAGGACCACCGCGCAGCACACTGCCAGAATGGCCTTGTACAGGGGCACCCGGGCCAGCCGGCTGGGCGAAAAATATCGGGAAAGGTCTTTTTTGTTCATATGTACTGATCCTCCGGGTCAATGCACCAAAGCAGAAGTCAAAAAAGCGCAAAACAGCGCTGTATAAGCGGTTTTAGTATATCACAGCGAGTATAAAAAGGACAGGGTTTTCCAGTATTTTTCACAAAAAGATAAAAAAGCGGGGCAAAATTTACGGTTTTGCCCCGCTTTTATTACAAGCCTGAAACAACTCGGTTACAAGGGCGGCTGCCCGGCCTGCGCCGCCGCTCCGTACCGCGCCACTAAAAGATCCACGCAGGCGCCATAGCTGGCCAGCCCCAGCGCCTGGCCGTATCCCTGCAAAAATTCCTCATAGCCGCCCTGCACCAGGGTGGTGACCGGCGAGCGGAAGGCGTCCCAATAGGCATTGTTCTGCCGGATATCCGCCCGGCAGCCTTCGTCCAGCTCGTCCCATATCTCCTGCCAGGCCTCCGGGTCGGCGGAATAAAGCGCGCTGGACAGGTGCGAGTAGCCGAACAGCCACCCGGAATATCGGTAGACCGGGTCCTCAGAGGTCAGGCAGGCGGCAATGCCCAAAAAGTTCGCCTCCTGCTCGGGCGCCACCCCCCGCTGATGCGCCATCTCGTGGGCCACCGTGACCGGCAGATACACCCCGGGGCAGTGCACATTCAGGGTGCTCTCGCCAAGGTAGGGGAACAAATACCCCGTAAAGCCCGCCGCGCTCATGAACCAGGAATAAACCGCGGGCTTGGGGGTCCGGTCCGGCCCCTGCAAAAAGGGCCATTCCCGCACCAGCGGGTCATAAATGCCCTGTGCACCGGCAAGAATGGCCGCCGTATCCCCCTCAAAGCAGCCGTCTGCGCCGCGCTGCACCCCGGCCGCCGTGCGGGAAGCGCCCTGGGCAAACCACCGGGTGGTTGCCGCCAGCGCTTCCCCGCTCACCGGCGCGGGCTCGAGGCCGCTCTTTTGCGAAAAACCTGTGCCGTAATAGTGCACCCCCCAAAGGGCGCAAACGCCCGCGTAGCCCCACACCACCAGGGCCGCCAGGCTGATCAGCCTCCGCCCCAGCACGCGCCGCCCCTCCAGCTGTTTTTGCACCGTGCGCACGGCCATAAAGATCAGCCACAGGCCCAGCGCCGTGCACAGCGCCTCGCACAGCGAAAAGGGCAGCGGGTCCGCCGCCGCGCCCCAAAACCGCTTCCAGGGGGCGGCCGCATAGCGGATAAACCAGTCCATGCAGGCGGTGCTGCCCCGGGTGGCCCAGAACAGGCACAGCGCGGCTCCGCCAGCCAGCAGCGCGCCCACAGGGCCCTTGTTTTCGCGCAGATACCGCTTTGCGCGCAGCCATTGCAGCCTTTTCCAGGAAAGATGCACCCTGCCGCCCCCGTTCGTTTCGTTTCTTTTTATTCTACCATTATAATAAATTTTTCGTCCGGCGTAAACAGCCTCTTGCAAAGCACCGGCATAATATAGTACACTAAAGTTATAACGCACGCAAGTGCTGTGTTGGGAGGAAATCATGTTACAGGAACTGAAGAAGCAAAGCCTCAAGCGGGTGCTTCCCGCCGTGATCCTGCTGGCGGTGTTCGCCGCCGTCTGTCTGGCCCTGGGCGGCGCCGGCATGGTGGACCTGGTCAGGGGCCCGGACTGGCTGTACGACTATTACGGCGAGGATCTGGAAGGCCGCTATGTGGAGGCCGACGTCTACGTGGTGTACGACTGGTACGCCGAGACCACCAGCCGCCGCGAGGGCAGCAGTGTCGAGACCACCAAAAGCCGGGATTTCATCATCGACGCCAACGACATGGAATACATCGCGCTGGAGGTCCCGGCAGCGGATCTCAAACGGGTGGAGCAGCAGATGTACGACAGTTGGGATTACCTGGACGATGTCACCGATGACCTCACCACCTACTACCACATCGAGGGCACCGTGGAGCGCATGGACGCCGAGACCCTGGGCCTTTACACCGAGTTTCTGGCCGACGGCGGCACCCTGGACGACGCGTTCCTGCCCTACATCATCCGGCAGGGCAAGGTGCACGGCATGGATAAGGCTTTCTCGGTGTCCATGTGCGTCATCGGTCTGGCCCTGCTGGTGTGGCTGGCGGTGCTGCTGATCAAGGCGCTCACCGGCGGCTACCAGAAATCCATCAAGCGCCGTGCGCTGGCCCAGGGGGACCTGCCCCTCTTGGAAGAGTTCTACATTGCCGCCGAGCCGCTGCACGGCGTGCGCAGCGACGGGCGCTGGGTGCTGTTCAACCAGGGCCCCAAAACCATTCTTCTGGACGCGCCAAACGTGCTGTGGGCCTATGTGCACCGGCTTACCCACCGCACCAACGGCATCAAGACCGGCACCACCTGGTCGGTGCAGCTGCGCACCGGCGACCGCAAGGTGTACACGCTCGGCGCCAAAAACGAGGAGCAGGCCCGCGAGCTCCTGCAAATGCTCGCCGCCAGCATGCCCCACCTGGTCACCGGCTACAGCGACGCGCTGAACCGCCTGTTCAGCCAGGACCCGGCGCGCTTTGCCACCATCCCCACCGACACAGCCCTTCAGCAGGAGCTGTTCGGCTGAGCCTGCCCAAAACAAAAACCTGCCGCAAACCGAAAGGATCGCGGCAGGTTTTCTTGTTGAATGCGCTCTGTCAACGCTTTAGATGTGCCGTAATTGCACTTGAACGGAGGGGTAATCTCCCCGCATGGGGGGCAAAACCAAACCGGCGCTCATAAGCGCCGCGCCTGTATACCGCCCACCCTGTTCATCCGTGTACACGCCGGTCGGCTCCAGTCCCCTCAATTTCACATAGAGGACCGGCGGGTTTGCGATGGGCTCCCGTACCACAATTGTAACGAGCGAAATGCATCGATCCTCCGAAACCACCTGCCATGCCGCAAACCAGTGATTTTTCCGGGGGTCTGTCAAGCGATGATATTCCCCCAATTGGTGAATGGCCCATTGTTCCTTGAATTGTGCGATCTGCCGTTTTATCTGCCGCTTTTCCTGCGCATCCAGCCGCGTCAGGTCCATCTCATAGCCAAAGCTGCCGGCCATGGCAACAAGCCCTCTCGTTGTCAGCGGTGTTGTCCGCCCAGTCTGGTGATTGGGGCAGACCGAAACATGGCTGCCCATTGTTTTCATTGCAAACCCAAACGAGTTTCCGTATTGGATTGCAAGCCGGTCGATCGCGTCGGTATTGTCGCTGGCCCACACCTGGGGCGAATAATATAGCATCCCCGCATCGTATCGTCCCCCGCCGCTGGCGCAGCTCTCGATCAGCAGCTCCGGAAAGGCCTGTACCAGCCGCTCCAGCAGCGCGTACACCCCCAGAATATACCGGTGCCAAACCTCGCCCTGGCGGTGCGCAGGCAGCTCATCACTGTACGCATTTGTGATGCTCCGGTTCATATCCCATTTGATATATGCAAGATCTGCTTCGCGGATGATCTTTGCCATGCAGTCAAACAAATAGTCCTGCACGGCGGCAAGGCCCATGTTCAGCACGCACTGGCTGCGGCTGGTCGCATTCGCCCGGCCCGGCATCTTCAGGCACCACGCGGGGTGCTCATCCATTAAAAGGCTTGCGGGGCTTACCATTTCCGGTTCAAACCACAGCCCGAACTCAAGGCCCATGCCGCGCAGTCGTCGGCCAAGGCAGCCCAGGCCGCCTTTCAGCTTTTCGGTGTTTGCAAACCAGTCCCCCAGGCTGGTGGTGTCGCTGTTTCGCCTGCCAAACCAGCCATCGTCCAAAACAAGCATTTCAATGCCCACTTCCTTGGCAGCTTCAGCCAGGGCCAACAGTTTCTCAGTATCAAAATCAAAATAGGTGGCTTCCCAGTTGTTCACAAGGACCGGGCAGCGTTTCGTTTTATACGGCCCGCGCACCAAGTGCCGAAGCTGGAAGCGGTGGAGTTTATTCGACATTTCCGCCAAACCGTTTGTGCTGTAACAAATCAGAACTTCCGGGGCTTGAAATGCTTCCCCTGCTTTTAACTCCCAGCTAAAGGTCTGCGGGTCGATCCCCATTACAAAGCGTGAGGAATCGGTTTGATCCACCTCCACCTGGGCCATAAAACTGCCGCTGTATACCAGCGAGAACGCGCAGCACGCACCGCTGGTTTCCGTGGCGCCGGCGTCACACAAGATCACAAAAGGGTTGTGGTGAGGGCTCGAAGCACCGCGGGCGCTTTCGACCCGGATCTTGCCGTGGCGCAGAGCCGTTCGCTCCAAATTGCGCTCTCCCATATGGCGGCCATAAAAAGTGATCACATCCTTTTGAACCGGCAGCGGGTCGTCCAGGCACATGGAAAGCGCCCGATCCAACATGAGCGTGTGGGCGCCCTGGTTGCTGACTCTCGCAGCGCGGGCAAGGATATCATATTCTTCGAAGACGGAATATTGCAGCGTGACGCAAACGCCGCTTACAGCGTCCTCCAAATCGATCTCCAGTGTATCCACCTGTTCCGGATCACCATAAGAAGCGGGCAGCCCGGCAAGCGCCTTTTTGCCCTTATAAATGCGATGTTCACTGTATCTCAGGTCCGCGGCAACGCTGCCGTCCGCATTGCGCACATCCAGGCAGCTTTCCCGGAAGTCTCCCACGCCAAACGTGGAATACTCCTGCGGCAGAGTATCCACTGAAAGGGTCCGGTCCCCCTCTGCGTCCGGCGGGTTGGCGGCAAAACCGCGGTCCTGCGGCTGTATGAGAAAAGATAGGTTCTGCCCTTCTATCCGGTCGCCGTAGTAGCAATGCAATAAATAGCGGTGGCTTTCCACGACCATTTGATAGGTGGACGTTTTTGTGTGCAGCGTAAAAGTTTTATCTCTTTCGTTGTACTGGATGCTCATACTATCCTCTTTCCGCAAAAATGGGGCAGGAGCAGGCTCCTGCCCCAAAGCGTCAATTATTCAATGGGCGTTGCAGCGATCTCCACACGATCGATATCAGGGGCATACCCATCCGGGTTATAAAAACGCAGCGTATTGCTGCCTGCCGGAAGAGATAAAAGAATCTCCTTGTACTCCACGGTGTCAAAACCGCCGCTGTCAAAACAAATGGCGCTGACCGGGGCGCCGCCGTTGGCGGATACCATTACCGTGCGGTTATCACCTGTGCCGTAGTAGATCCGCAGCAGGTAGGTTCCGTCCGCAGCTGTTTTGATATTGCTCAGCGTAAGCTCTCCGTCCAGGCCAACGTAGCTGACCTTTTTGCCGCCGGAGAAGTTTGCCGAATTTGCAACACGCGCCTGGCCGGAAAGTGTCCCACTCTCCGCCTCAACAGCTGTATAGCTTACAGGCTCGAATGCACGGATCGCGATGCGGTCCACGTCCGGCGCGTAGGCCGTGCCTCCAAATTTCAGAGAGTTCGCACCGTCATTAAAATCAACATAAAAGCGCGCGCACCGCAAGGTATGGTAACTGCCGGTACCAGGCAGCTCCAGCACCTGCTCCTCGCCGTCATTTACCCAATAGGAAATGTTTCGCGCCTCGCCGGAAGCATAATACAACTTTACCTCGTAGGTTCCTGCGCCGGCTGCCGAAAGTCCCCTGAATGTAACGGAGCTTTTCCTTGCGCCGCCTAAATTGCCGATTTTTTGGCCGCCAAAACAGTTGGCGTCCACCACACGGCTTGCTTGGCCGGTCAATGTGTTTTGAGTGGATTCTGCCTCGTAATAGGCATACCGAGGATCATCTTCAAGCGTTATCGAATAGGGCTCATTGGTAAACAGAATAGCGCAGCCGCCGGCAGAAGCAAGATCAAGCGTCAGCGTGGAAGAAGAATTTACCGGCTGGCTGCCGACCTCCATAATGCTGGGATCCGGGGAATCCTTGTAAATATATGCAGTATGGCCGCCGTTCAGGAAACTGCAATCGATGGTGATGGTGCGGGCCGCATTGGAAATTGCGCCCAAATACCACTCGGAGCCTTTTCTGCGGGCGATCACCGCATAGTCGCCGGGGAAAGCATCTAAAACGCGCATCTCATCCCACGTTACAGGCACCTTATTCAGGAAGTTCTTCCCCCGCCATGCCTCATAGCTATCGATCGAGTCGGCAAAATGCTGCATGCCGGACTCAAAAACAACGGATAATGCCAATTGGTGTGCATGAGTGGTGTTGAGGTTGGAGTTGCTGATCACCGTTGGCGTAAAATCCATCGGCCCAATCACGTTGCGGGTAAACGGCAAGGTCGAATTCTGATACGCAGTGGAATATCCGCTCCACTTGTAATGCTCAGAACCCCTTACTGCCTCAGTGGTAGTCACATGCGGCCATGTGCGGATCTCGCCGCCGGGCTTGGTCGATCCGTGAAAATTGACCAGCATATGAAGCTCGGCACATTTTTCGGCAATCAGCTGATAGGTTTCCATCCGCATTTGGGAATCGTTCATCATGAAATCGACCTTGACGCCGGCCACGCCCCAGGAGGCCCACCTGGCCAATTTTTCGTCCACTTCCTGCTGCGTATCAATGGCGCCCACATCGGTCCAAATAACGATATCCACATTTTTTGCAGCGGCTTCCTTACAAAGCTGGGCGACCCAAGAATCATCCCAACCTGCATCTACAGTAACAAACTCCCATCCGTTCTCAGCTGCAAAATCCACATAATCCCGCTGGCGCTCAAACCATTGCGGAGAGCGCTCTTCCGACCACCAGGACCAGGCCGCTTTGCCGGTTTTGATCCAACTGGTATCCGTCATCGCGGCAGGCGGATTCAAATTTGTAACAAGCACAGAATTGGCAAGGTCGTTCAGATTATCCGTAATAATGGCCACGCGATACGGGGTCTCCACCGGATAAGTGGCAGTGATCGGCGAGGTCTGCTCCGGTGCAAACGCCACTTTCATCACTTCCCCGGCCGAGCCATCCAAATGGGAGGTGCAGTAGCTGCCGCTGGCATTGTAAACATTGCCTTCGGTCAACAGCATCCAGTATTTATTGTTTTTGATCGAGGCGAGCACGGGCATGGCAAAATTCGCATTTGCGAAAGCAGAGGGAGAACGGTAGGTATACAACCCCTCATAATCATTGCGCCAGTCAAATGCCCATCCGCCGGTATTATTGGGCAAATTAAACTCGGATCTCTCTTCATAAATTGTCGCAGTTCCTTCTCCCGGCAGATAATATCGGTACGCAACGCCGTCATCAAAGATGCGGAAATAGATCTTGCAAACACAGCCGTTCTTTTCCAGAACGATTTCCCGCTCATTGTAGTGGTTGCGATACACGCTCTTTTTGCCCTGCGGCAAAGAATAGCTTTCATCCAGAGAAGTTACTTGGGTCGATTTGATTTCCACCCCATTGGAAAAGTCCTCTTGATCCGTCAAGATCCCTAAGCGAGAGCTTTCCAAAACGTTTTCCCCGTTTTTGTCGATGGTATAGACCAGTTGGCCTGCTTCAGACAGCTCAAACCCCACCGAGAGGCTTCCGTCAGGAGATGTGACCGCTAAATCAGCAGCCGATACGGCTGTTTCAACCGAAATATTTTCATCGGGAACGACCGCCTGGTCGTTTTCCTCTTCCATGAACTCTTCCGTGGGCGATTCGGGGGGAGCCTTTTCAGTCGCTGCATCCGGCTCGCCTTCGGCAGGCACTTCTTCGGGAGTTTCACTTGCAGCATCCAAAACGGTTTCTCCCTCCTTGGACGGATCTTTGGAAACAGTTCCACTCGGACTGTCAGCTTCTTCCCGCAAAACGGTCGAACCGGGACCCGCGTTTTCCGTGGGCATGAATTCTTCCGCGCCGGCACTCATTGACAAAACGGACCCGAAAATGGTCAATGCGAGAAAAAGGCTTACAAATTTTTTCATGCAACATCCTTCTTTCTGACTTCATGCATTTTTCTCAAAGAACATCGGCAGCCATTTTTCGTTGGCGGCGATCAGCTCGTCACACATCGCGGCAATGGTGTCCATATCCAATTCAGACGCGGTGTGCGGGTCCAGAAAAGCTGCCTGGTACATATGCTCACGCTTGCCGGTCAGGGCAGCTTCGATCGCCAGCTCCTGCACATTGATGTTGGTGCGGTTCAAAGCCGCGCACTGCGGGGGAAGGGCTCCTATATGGCAAGGGTAGATTCCGGTGCCGTCCACAAGGCAGGGCACCTCTACACAGGCATTCTCGGGCAGGTTGGTGATGTATCCGTGATTGAGCACATTGGCGTGGATGCGGTACGGCGTGCCGGTAATGAGTGAGTCCAGAATGTACGAGGCAAACTCCTTGGTGCGGGTGTGCGTCACCTCCAGGTTATCCACCAATTCCTTTTTTGCCTGCTGCCAATATGCGGCCTGCGAGCGGCCCCAATCTTTATACATCAGGGTCTTGATCCCATACTGCTCCAGTTTTTCCGGGTATTTATCCTTAATGAAAAACGGCGTGTACTCGGCCGTGTGCTGCGAGGACTCCGTCACATAATAGCCAAAGCGCTTCATGATCTCATAGCGCACCATATCTTCGTGCCGCCCGGTCAGCCGGGCGGCGCGCTGTTTGATCTCCGGGTACAGGTCCTCGCCGTCCTTGGTGACCTCCAGCAGCCACGCCTGGTGGTTGATGCCGGCGATTTTATACTCCACGCCGGTCTCGTCCATTCCAATCACCCTCATCAGGTCTTTCGTGCAGGATTGCACGCTGTGGCACAGGCCAATGGTCTTGATGGAGCTGCAGCGCAGCATGGCGCCGGTAACAATGGCCATGGGGTTGGTATAGTTCAGCAGCCATGCGTTGGGGCAAAGCTCCTCCATATCCGCAGCGATGCCCTGCATTACGGGGATCGTGCGCAGGCCGCGCATGATCCCGCCGATCCCCAAAGTGTCGGCATACGTCTGCTTCAAACCGTATTTCAAAGGGATCTCAAAGTCGTTGATCACACAGGGGTCGTACCCGCCCACCTGGATGGCATTGATCACAAAGTCGGCCCCGGCCAAGGCCTCCCGCTGGTTTTCGTAGGCTTTCACGGTGGCCCTGTCCTGGTTCACGTTGTGATTCAGGTTTTTCAGCATCCCTTCCGCCAGATACAGCTTTTCCCTGTCGATGTCCAGCAGGGCAAACTCGCTGTCCCGCACAGAGGGCGTCATCATGCAGTCCCCGATCAGGTTTTTAACAAAAATGATGCTGCCTGCGCCGATAAATACAATTTTTTTCATGCTTTCATTACCCCTTTACGCCGCCCATGGTAAGGCCGGCGGCGAAATATTTTTGCAAAAACGGATAAACCACCAGCATTGGCAATGCGGCCACAAAGGTCTGCGCCGCCTTGGAGGTCCTGTCCGAGACCGTGCTCAAGGTCAAAATATCGGTCGTGCTCATCAGCGACATATCGCGGTTCACGATCACCGTCTGGAGATAACTTTGCAGCGGATAATGCTCCGGCCTGTTCATCAAAAGCAGACCCTCGAACCAGGAGTTCCAGTGGTTCACGGTGCAGAACAAGGTCAGTGTGGCAATGGCCGGCAGCGAGAGCGGCACAACGATCTGCGCCAGAATGCGAAGGTACGAGGCGCCGTCCACCCGCGCCGCTTCTTCGATCTCGGTCGGCAGCTGCCGAAAAAAGTTCAGCAGAATGATAACATTGTATACCGGCACGGCCCCCGGAAGGATCAGGGCCCAAAAGTTGTCGATCAGCCCCACCTTGGAAATCGTCATGTAATAGGGGATCAAGCCGCCGCTGAACAGCATGGTGATAAAAAAGAACCACACATAAAACTGCCGGGCGCGAAACTGCGCTCTCGTTTTGGACAAAGGATACGCCGCAAGGATCGTCAGCAGCATATTGACCGGCACCCCCACCAATACCCGTTTTACCGACACCCAAAACGACTGCATAAATTCGGGTTTTGCCGTCACAAAATTATACGACTCGAACGTAAAATCCACAGGCCAAAAGCGCACTGCGCCCGACCCCGCCGCCGCGCTGGAACTCAGCGAGATGGCAAGGATATTGAAGATGGGCAAAATGCAGATCAGGGCCGCAAACGCAAGAATGAGATAATTGAATATTGTAAACAACTTGCGCTGCCAGGGGTACCGCCGGAATGCGCGAAGATTTCCTCTCATAATAACCTCTCCTTAGAACACCCTATACCCGCTGACCTTGCCTGCGAACCAATACGAGAACGACACCAGCACCAGCGACACCGCAGATTTAAACAGCCCCACGGCAGTTGCCACGCCATACTGTGCATCGATCATGCCAAGGCGGTATACCAAGGTATCCAGAATATCGCCGGTGGAATATACCTGCGGGCTGTACAGGTTATAGATCTGCTCAAAGCTCAGGTTCAGCACGCCGCCCAGGTTCAGGATCAGCATCAAGGCCGCCATGGGCAGCAGCGCGCTCAGCGTGATATGAAGCGTCTGCTGCCAGCGCCCGGCCCCGTCCACCTCGGCAGCTTCATACAAAGCAGGATCGATGCCGGAGATCGTGGCCAAATACACAATGGTGCCAAACCCAAATTCCTTCCATGTTTCAGTCAGTGCCATCGTGTAGGGAAACACATCGGGGTCACCCAAAAAAAACACGGGTTCAAATCCCAACCTGGTGATAAACTCGTTCACTATACCAGTTGAAGGCGATAAAATATCGATGAAAATACCGCTCAAAATGACCCACGACAAAAAATGCGGAAAGTACACCATGGTCTGGATCACTTTTTTCACCGGCGAAATGCGGATCTCATTTAAAAGGATCGCGACCAGCATGGGGACGATCACACCAAGCGCCAGTTTCATTCCGGCAATAAAAAAGGTGTTGAATACCACCTTGTCAATATCCGGGATGTTTAACAGATACCTGAAATTCTCCAGTCCAATAAATTTTGAACCGAAAATGCCCTTCTTGGGGGAAAACTTCTGAAAGGCCATAACGATCCCCATCATAGGCCCATAGGAGAAAACGCCTACCAGGATCACGGCGGGCAGCAGCATTAAATGGAACGGCAGCTCACGGCGCAGCGCCGATCGCCTGAGTTTCAATTTCTTGTTCATCTCATCACCTGAAGTTTCATAGAGCCATTCTGAATAAGGTTTTTCGCATAAAGCAACAAAAACTGCGCGGGGAAACGGCCAGTTTCCCCGCGCTCCGTCCTATTACCGCTGGGCCAACCACTCGTTTACTTCGTCCGTGATCTGCCGGCCGCCAAGGTTCATCCAGTTTTCCACATAGGCGTCGAACTCATCGATGTCGGCACTCCCGGTAATGATCTTTGTGAATGTCTCCAGCTGCAGCTTTTGAAGGGTAGCGTTTTTCTCAGCCATGCCATCCGTGGGGGCGCCGTAATAATTGTCGGTGATCACATTGCCGCCCGCAACGTACTCATTGATCACGGCCAGGCCGCCGGTGGGTCCATACATCATGTAGTTGCCCCACAGTGCAAGGTCGCCGCTCTCCTCATAGCTTTTGCAGCCTTCGTAATAGTTGGTCTGCTCCGCATTCAACCCGCTGGCGTCGCCGCTCTCCAGCGCTGCCACCACCGCCTGCTGCGCGTCCAGGTTCTTCATGGGAGGCTCGCCGTAGGAGTATGCATAGTTGAACACCGCCAGGCTGTCGGGGGTCGAGTTGTACACTTCGGGCTGCGCGGTTTCGCCGAACATCTTTTCCAACACCAGATTGTACATTTTGATCGCTGCTTCCGGGTTCTCGCAATCTTTGTTCACAACCGTGTAGTAGGTGGTGGCGAAAGGCGCCATCGCTTTTGCGGGAGCCCCGTCGATGGACTGGATGGGCACCGCGACCCAATCGATGCTGGGATCGTTCATTTTGCCGTCCTGCAGCCAGCCGCTGGCGCAGGTCCAAAAATAGCCGTAAAACATACCGACCTTGCCGGCGTTCACATTCTCGCTCACCTTAACGGCATCTTTTACGCCAAATTCCGGGTCGATCACGCCCTCGGCGTACAGCTTCTGCAGCTCGGCCAGTGCCTCTTTCATCTCAGGCTGCACACCGCCGTAAACCATCTTTCCGGCCTCATCGGTCACCCAGATGCTGGGATATGCGTGGTAAGCGTTGAAGAAGCCGTCCAACACCGCGTAAGCCAGGTTGTTCTCGGCGATCAGGCCCTTATTCACACCCAAACCGTATGTATCGTCTTTTCCATTGCCGTCCGGGTCCTGGGAGGCGAACGCGCGGGCAATTTCCAAAACGTCCTGCATGGTCTTGGGTGTCTCCAATCCCAAAGCCTTCAGCCAGTCGGCGCGCACCCACAGAACTTCGCAGGAACCATAGCCGGACTGGATGTGGGGCAGGCCATAAAGCTTGCCTCCAATGGTGGCGGACTCCATGGCGCTGCCGCCGTCCTCATGCAGGACCTGATCGGTGTACGGGGCGGCAAAATCGGCATAGGCCTGCGTCAGGTCGGCCAGCTGATCATCTTCCACCATGCGCTTAAGCTGCGCGGCATCGACCCACATCAAATCGGGCAGATCGTCGGAAGCAGAAGAGACGTTCAGCTTTTGCGTGTATTCGGATTGGGGCGTGGTCCAGGCATATTCCAGCTTGATGCCCAAAGTGTCGGCATATTCTCTGGACCACACATTGTTCTCCAGGCTCTCACCCTCCTGAAATTCAATGCCGTCCTGCAGGTAACGGACCGCCGTCAGGGTGATGGGCTCTTCATATTTGCCAAAGGGGTCTTTATTCGCCTGCGTTTCCACTGTGCTCTGGGCAGCAGAGCCCGCAGAAGCAGGGCTGGAAGCCGGGGTATTGCCGCAGCCGGCCAAGCTGGCCAGCATCACAACAGCCAGCCCCCATGCGGCAGCTTGCTTTTTCATAGTCGAATTCCTCCTTGCGTTTATATGGGCGGTCAACGGATGCGCATCTTATCCTTCCCTTTGTGTGTATTTTCTCACACATTTTATTTTTCGTAAATGACAAAAGGATAGGTCTTACTTGACGATTTTCAACCTGTTTTCCGATTTAAAAAACCAAGTAGAAAATCGTCAAGAGAAGTAGTTTGCAGGCAAAAACGGGGCGTGATATACTTAAAATAAATATACCTATGGCAAGGGGGCGGCAGTATGGAACATCCGCAGGGCAGGGGCCGGATCTTCCGCTCCATTTGGCTCAAAGTGGTGGTAACGTTCATCCTTATTTTATTGCCTGTCTATTTTTTGGGCGCGGTGATCTTTCATTGGGCCTATCAGCAGATGCATCAGCAGATCGTCCGCTCTCAAATGGCCCAGCTCAATTTGTACGCCGACACCATCGATGACGAGCTCTCCCGTATCCGCTTGCTGGAATACCACTGCATCAACGACGACGATTTGGTCTATCTGGCAAATGCCTACGACATTATGGATACCTTTGAGCGGTCTCAATATATGCTCCGCGCGCAGCACCGCATGCAGGTGATGAAAAACAGCAGCGTCTGCATCGACCGCGTCGTGCTTCACCTTCCTCATGTCGGCCGCAGCATCGATACCCGCAATGTGGAACCTCTTGCGCCTGATTGGCGCAAGCAGTCCGACCTGCTGGTCTGCTCGCCGCTGTCCGGCCTCACAATGAACGCCGCACACGAGCTTGAAATGAGCATACAATATCCCATCACCCAGCGGGAGGGGCGGGCTCCCTCGCTGGTCATGACGCTCACTCTCTCCAACGCAGAGATCCGGCAATTGCTGCAGGGTTTTGACAGCACGCAGGATACAGGGCTCGTCCTCACCAGCAGAGACAATTGCTTTGTGCTTGAAAAAACAGACCACGAGCTTTTCCTCAGGCCAGCCTTACTGGCTTTGCCCAGCCAGCTCCCCTTCACGGAAGAGATCACTGTGGATGGCCGCCACTTCCAGCGCACGGGCGTTCTTCTTCCCGAAAGCGACCTGGTCCTGATCTCCTTTTCCTCCACGGAATACCTGTTTGGTTTTGGCCGCACCTATTTAATGATGCTGCTCTGCTTCAGTATCATTGCCATTTTGGCCATGGGCGCTTTCGCTTTTTCCGTCCGCCATTTGATCCACAAGCCCATCCAGACCTTGGTCGACTCTTTCAAGCGCATGAAAAGCAATGATTTTGAGGTGCGCATCCACAAAAAGCAGAACGATGAATTTGCCTACCTGTACGAGTCGTTTAACGGGATGATGGATCACCTGCAAAAGCTGATCGGTCAAGTGTACGAGCAGCAGCTGCTCACACAGCGCGCGGAGTTAAAGCAGCTGCAGGCCCAGATCAACCCTCATTTCCTGTACAACGGTTTTTACAACATCTATCGCATGGCCCAGGCAGAGGGCAGCGACAAAATCGCGGAGTTTTCTCAATTATTGAGCGAATACTACCAGTACCTCACCCGCAATGCTGCCGATGTTGTTACCATGCAGCAGGAGATCCGTCACGCAACAACATATCTCAAAATACAACAGATCCGTTTTTCCAACCGTCTTACGATCCACATTGGGCAAGTTCCCGCGGCTTTCGATTTGTTGATGGTGCCGCGCCTCATTCTGCAGCCTTTACTTGAAAACGCTTTTGAGCATGGCCTCAAAAACGTCCTGGAACCCGAACTCTTTATAACTTTTGAAAAGCAAAACAATATTTGGCTGATCCAGGTGGAAGATAACGGAGCGGAACTTGATGAGTTTGAACTTGACGCTCTGCAAAAGAAGCTCAGCAGCACCGATGCAAAGTTGGAAACCACAGCGCTGATCAATATCCACAGGCGCCTGCGCTATCATTTTGGTCCGGAAAGCGGTCTCAGGCTTATCAGAACCCCGGCGGGCGGGCTGCGGGTTCAGCTTCGCATTGTAAAAGGAGAGCAAGATGTATCGACTTCTGATTGTTGATGATGAACCCATTATCGCCGACGGCCTCTACAGCTTGTTTTCCGGTAAAGAGGGCTCTCATCTCGAGGTGCACAAAGCCTATTCCGCTCCTCAGGCCTTGCGCATATTGGATGTTCTGCGAATAGATGTTGTGTTGAGCGATATCAAAATGCCGGGTATGAATGGCATTGAGATGTTGTCTCAGATCCATACCCGCTGGCCCTTTTGCCATGTGATCTTCCTTTCCGGCTACAGTGACTTTGAATATGTCCAGACCGCAATGGAGCTGGGGGCAGATTCATACATCCTTAAAAGCCAAGGCGACGAAGCCGTTTTGGACGCAGTCCAAAAAGCGATGCTTCTTTTGGACCAAGAGCACACCGATACCATTTGGAACAAACAGCTGGAAGAGGAATTGAAGAACGCCCAGCCTTTGCTGTGCAAAGATTTTTTGTGGAAAATCCTGCGCGGCGAGCTCAGCGACCCCATGCAGATGGGGCAGCAGCTCCTAAAGCTGGGGCTTCCTCTCGATCCTAGGACCCCGGTGCTTCTGGTCGGAGGCAGGATCGACCGCATGCTGCCGCAAGCGGGCGATCCTGCCGATATTCCCCTGCTGGAAAAAATCAATGCCGTTTTTACCCGCTACACTTTGGCGGTCGTCAATTCGGCCAGCGTCTATTGGAATCATCGCTACATCATGTGGCTTGTTCAGCCACTGCAGCAGGCTCCGCAAAGCCCGGTAAAGGTGGACGTTTTTCTTTCCGGCATGATGGAACGGGTACAATCCTATTGTCTGGCCGGCTTATCCGCCGAAATTTCCCTGGTCGTCGACCCCACATCCCATCCCTGGGCCAGCCTTCAGGCCAATTTCGAAAAACTGCGTTCCGTGCTGACCTACCAGCTTGGCACGCAGGATGAAATGCTGCTGGGGGGCATCGGTTTTTTTGGCAATGCGCTCCCGGAATCGGTTTTGCCGCAGGATGCCGCCGAGGCTGCATTCAGCAGTTTGGAAAACGCCTTCGAGTACCGGCAAAAAGAAGCGTTTCGCAATGCGCTGGGGCAGTTGTTACAGCTGCTTCTTTTCGGGGGGCAGCCCGGTCAGCGCATTGTCCTGTACCATAAATTGTGTCTGTTTTTCCTGGAGCACATCCATGCGGGCGGTCGCGAAAAAGATTTTTTGAGCACATTCCATGGGTATACCCTGTTTTCGCTCCCCTATGAGCAATGGGAAGAAAAGCTGACGCCGCAATTCAGCGCGATCGGCGACTGGCTTTTTGACGGTGCAGAAGCTTGCCATGCCAAGCGCTTCAGTCAAATGGTCTACACTCTTCACCAGTACATCGCCGGCCATATTTCGCAGGATCTCTCGGTCAACGCACTGGCTGAGCAAGTATATTTAAACCCCGTTTATCTTTCCCGCGCCTATAAACAAGCGACCGGGGAAAATTTGTCTGAATATGTGCTTTGCCGCCGGATGGACAAGGCAAAACAGCTTTTGCGCCAGCCCGACAAAAAGGTCACGGAAATCGGTATCGCGGTTGGGTTTGATTCCGCCGCTCACTTCTCCCGCGTCTTCAAAAAGCATGTGGGTATCTCCCCGCAGGAGTTCCGGGATTCTCTTTGATTTCTTGGCGCTTATCTGCCCCCGCACGCAAAAACGCAGGATTCCTCTCCTCTTCTGCTGTTTGTCCAAAGTTCAAAGCGCAGGTAATTCCCACGAATGTTGGCGGCGTTTTCTAAAAAATAGCGGGAACGCAGTGGAAGCTATTTTTTGGGCTATCTGCTCCGGTTGCCGCTTTAGCGGCGAGGGGCAGAGCCATTTTGAATAAGTTTTTTATTGCGAAGCAATAAAAAATCCAACACAAAAGGGCTGTTGCGATCCTTTCGTTTCGCAACAGCCCTTTTATATGCGTTAAAACCGCTCAGTCGTTGTAGCCGTAAGGGTCCTGCCCAGCGCTTTTGCGCCGCAGGACGAACAGCACCGCGCCCAGAATCACGATCAGCACCGCCGCGCCGCCGATCACCCAGTACAGCCAGCCGGAGGCCCCTCCGCCCTGGGCGGGCTGCGCACTGGGCGCCGGGGTGGCCTGCGGGGCGGTGGTGGGCGCCGGGCTGGCCGTGGGGGCCGGGCTGGGCGAAGCCGTGGGCTTGGGGCTGGCCGTGGGGGCCGGGGTGGCCGTGGCCTTGGGCTTGTCGTAGCTGCGGCCGATGTAGGCCTTAAGGTCGGTCAGGTTGTGGCCGTTGTCCGGGTCAAAACCGCTGGCCTTCAGATCCAGGCCGTTGAACACGTACTTGTCGGCCCCGCGGGTGATGGTCAGGGTGATGTCCTTGCCGTAGATCGCCTGCCAGATAAAGTGCGGCACCGCGATCTCGCTGCCCGCGTCGATGGTCACCTTGCCGCTCGCAACGCTCTGGATGCTGCCCAAAGCCGGGTACCAGTCGAAGGGCTTTGGGGTGGGCGCCGGCGTGGGGCCGGGGGTGGCGGCGGGCTTTTGGGTGGGCGCCGGAGTGGGCGCGGGCGTCAGGGTCTGGCTGGTGCTGCCCGCGGCGGGCTCGTAGTTGGTGTCGCCCGCATAGTTCGCGCTCACCGTGGCCGAGCTCGCGCCCGGCAGGTCGGTCAGATCCAGCGTGAGCGATCCACCTTGAAACACGCCCGTGCCCTCGCGGCTCTCGCTGCCGGCCTGTACCGTTACTCTCACCTTGCCGGTGGGCCAGGCCGCGCTGGTGCTGGCCCGCACGGTGGTCACCGTGACCCGCAGCACCGGCGCTTTGCCGCTTTCGCTTTTGCGCTCCATTGTGATGTTCAACAGGGGGGCTGCCTTTTGAATGTCAAAGGTCTTCGCGACCTCGCCGGTGTAGTTGCCCCCGGCCAGAGCTTTTACCGTCACGGTGGCGGTGCCGGCGTTCACATTGTTGGCATAGGCCAGCTCGTAGTCGCTGGGCCCCAGAAGGTTGCCGTCCGAAACCGTGGGCACGGGCTGTTTTTCCGCGCCGTCATAGGTGTATGCGCCAATGTTCCAGTTCGTGACTATGCTTTCGGTCAAAGCCTTTTTTGCGATGGTCCCTGTGGTGGAAAACGCACCGGCGGGCAGCGTGTAGTTGGTGAGGGGTTTCGTGCCCGTCCCCACTGTTACCTGCACCTCTTTGCCCGTGGCCGCGTTCGCATCTGTAAAAAATTCGGCGGCAGCAGTGTAATCGGTTCCCAAGGTGAGCGAATCGCCGCCCACTAGGCCGCTGAACTGCACGGCCGTGACTGTGGCGTTCGTGGTCCCGTCGTAGGTTTTTTCTTGTATCGTGACGGACTCGACGGTCAGCGGCGCGGGGGTAATTTTTGCGTTCGTGTCGAACGTGCTTTTTCCTAGCTCGTAGTTTTTGGCGGTCCCTCTGTTCGTCAACGTCAGGATCACCCGCACATCTTTGGGGGCATCCGCCGCATTGTAGTCATCGCCCGTAAATTCGGCGCTAACGGTATAGTCCGTATCCTTTTCCAGCGTCTCGCCGTTTTGCAGGCCTGTGAACTGCACGGCCTTTGCGGCGGCCGTCTTTCCGCCGTCGTAGGGCTTATCCCCGGCCCCCGCGGTAAAGGTGAGCTTTGCCGGGGCGATGGTCAGGCTCCCCTTCACTGCGCGGGCAGGCAGGGTGTAAAAGGCCGCTTGGCCACCCGACAGGGAGATCGTCGCGGGCGGGGTATCCTTCTGCGCGCCGGAAGCCGCGCTTTTGGCCGTGCCGGCGGCAGTGCTTTTGAGGGCAGCCGGGTCAGCCGCCGCGGTGACCTGCGGGGTCCCAACGTTTTTATCATTCACGGTCAGGTCGGCTTTCGCGCTCACCGTGTCTCCGCTTTCCAGCCCCGTCAGCGTGAGCGGCACATTTTTAAAAGTAGCGGTCCCATTGTAGGTTACCGTGCCCTGGGGTACAGCGGAAAGCGCTTTTGCCTCCATAGAAATACTCACTGGGCTACTCACAACAGCAGAGCTTCCCCCCGAAGGCGTATATTGGGCCGTAATGGAATTTTGCCCCACTGCCATTCCCTTTTTACTGGTAGTCGTATAGGCCAGCGTCGCCTCATAATTGCTTGCAGAAGCATTCTGCTCTAATTTCGCTTGGCCCAATTCCTCCGTACCGCACATAAAAACGGCCTGCGCATCTGTCGGAACGCTCTCCCCCGCGGCAGGAGTGTATGTGGCCTTCAAGGTGATCGTATCGCCATAAGTATAATTTGTCGTCCCGCCCTCGGCCGTCAGGGTCATCGTCGCCGCCCCCGTGGCAGCGGGGGCGGCCGCGCGGGTACCCGCGCGGGGCGCGGCCGAAGCGCCCAGCAGGGGCGCCGCGCACAGCAGCCCCGCCGCCAGAATGCCGGCCAGCCATTGTTTCCGTTTCATGCAAAAACCTCCTTTGCCCAAAGCCTGCAGCCCGGCGCAGCGCCGGGCAAAAAAGTCATTCTTCTGTCCTTTAAACGACGGGGCCGCCCGTTCCATTGCATCCCGGCGCAAATTTTTCAGTTTTGTAACATTTGGGCACAGCAAAAGCCCCGCCTGGGCGGGGCTTTTGGGGGCTCTGTATTTTGTTCAGCCCTCCGTGTGGGCCGTCTCGGGCTCAGGCCGCGCGGGGGCCGCGGCCGCCTTTTTTTCGGCGCGGGCCGCCATCAGGTTCGCCACGATGGACCCCGAGATATTGTGCCACACGCTGAACAGCGCGCCCGGCACGGTGGCCAGCGCAAGATCCGGGAACACGGTGCCCGCAAGGCTGGTGGCAAGGCCGCTGTTCTGCATGCCCACCTCAATCGAAAGCGCGTTGCACTTGGCGTCGTTCAGTTTCAGCGCCTTGCCCACGCCGTAGCCGCAGGCGTAGCCCAAAAGATTGTGCAGCACCACCACGCCCAGGATCAGCAGGCCGTTGGCAAAAAGCTTCTGCTGGTTTGGGGCCACCACCGCGCCCACAATGGTCACAATGGCCGCCACGCTCACCAGGGGCAGCACCTCCACCGCGGCCTGGGTGAACTTGCCAAAGAACTTGTTCACCACAAAGCCCAGCGCAATGGGCAGGATCACGATCTTCACGATGCTTGTGAACATGCTCACCGGGTCCACGGTCACGGTCTCGTGCAGGTACAGCCAGGTCAGCGCCGGGGTCAGCACCGGCGCCAGCACGGTCGAGCAGGCGGTCATCCCCACCGAAAGCGCCACGTCGCCCTTGGCCAAAAAGGTCATCACGTTCGACGAGGTGCCCCCGGGGCAGGTGCCCACCAGCATCACGCCCACCGCCAGCTCGGGGGGCAGGTTAAACACCTTCACCAGCAAAAAGGCCAGCAGCGGCATGATCACGAACTGGGCCGCCACCCCCACCAGCACGTCCTTGGGCCGGGTGAACACCACTTTAAAGTCCTCCAGCTTCAGGGTCAGCCCCATGCCGAACATGACCACCATCAGCAGGTTGTTCACGCTCACCAGCCTGGTAAAAAAGTTCCAGTCCTTGCCCACCCACAAAAACGAGGCCGGCACAAAAAAGGCCAGTACCGCAACGGCCACCACAATGAACGCCATGTATTTGCCCACAAATCTGCTTACCTTTTTCAATGTTTCCATGATCCTTTTACTCCTCTCTTAAAAGCGCGTTTCGCGCGTTCCTGCAAGCTTATTCCAGCACCGCGCCGGTGTTTGCGCTGCTCACCAGCCGCGCGTAGCGGGCCAGCCATCCCTCGGTGACCTTGGGCGCCGGGGCCTTCCACTGGGCGCGGCGGCGCTCCAGCTCCTCCCCGCTCACCAATAGCTCCAGCCGCCCGGCCGGGATGTCAATCAAAATGCGGTCCCCCTCCTGCACCAGGGCGATCTCGCCGCCCACGGCGGCCTCCGGGCTCACATGCCCGATCGACGCCCCGCGGGACGCGCCGGAAAACCGGCCGTCGGTGATCAGCGCCACCGATTTATCCAGCCCCATGCCCGCCAGTGCGCTGGTGGGGTTGAGCATCTCCCGCATGCCGGGGCCGCCCCTCGGCCCCTCGTAGCGGATCACCACCACGTCGCCCGGCTTTATTTCCCCCGCGTAGATGGCCGCAATGGCCCCCTCCTCGCCGTCGAACACCCGGGCCGGGCCCTCGTGCACCAGCATTTCCGGCGCCACGGCGCTGCGCTTGACAACGCCCCCGTTTTGGGCAATGTTGCCCCACAGCACCGCAATTCCTCCGGTGGGGCTGTAGGGCCGGTCGGTGGGCCGGATGGCACCGGAATCCCGGTTGGCCGCGCCGGCGATATTTTCGCCGATGGTCCTGCCGGTCACGGTGGGCAGCCCGGTGTGCAGAAGGCCCAGCTGGGCCAGTTGGTTCATCACCGCGGGCACACCCCCCGCCGCATACAGATCCTCAATGTGGGTGGGCCCGGCCGGGGCCAGGTGGCAGAAGTTCGGCACCCTGGCGCTCATTTTGTTGATGGTTTCCAGATCCATGGGCACCTTTGCCTCGTGGGCAATGGCCAAAAGATGCAGCACGCTGTTGGTGCTGCAGCCCAGCGCCATATCCGTGGCCAGGGCGTTTTCAAACGCCTCGGGGGTCAGGATGTCCCGCGGGCGCAGGCCCTTTTCCAGCAGCTTCATCACCTGCATGCCGGCGTGCTTTGCCAGCTGCACCCGGGCCGAGTATACCGCCGGGATGGTGCCGTTGCCGGGCAGCGCCATGCCAATGGCCTCGGCCAGGCAGTTCATGCTGTTGGCGGTGTACATGCCTGCGCAGGAGCCGCAGCCCGGGCAGGTGTTTTTGGTGTAGTCGTCCAGGGCGGCCGCGTCAATCAGGCCGCCCTTGTAGCTGCCCACCGCCTCGAACATCTGCGAAAGGCTCACCCGCCGCTCCCCCTGCTTGCCCGCCAGCATGGGCCCGCCGCTGGCCACCACGGCCGGCAGGTTCAGCCGGGCGGCGGCCATCAGCATGCCGGGCACGATCTTGTCGCAGTTGGGCACCAGCACCAGTGCGTCAAACTGGTGCGCGGTGGCCATGGTCTCGATGGAATCGCAGATCAGCTCCCGGCTGGGCAGGCTGTACTTCATGCCCTCGTGCCCCATGGCAATCCCGTCGCACACGCCGATGGCCGGCACCATCACCGGTGTGCCGCCCGCCATGCGCACCCCATCCTTCACGGCCTGGGCGATCTTGTCCAGGTGGGCGTGCCCCGGCACAATCTCGCTGAAGGCGCTCACCACACCCACCAGCGGCCGCTCCAGCTCCTCGTCGGTAAAGCCCAGGGCATAGAACAGGCTGCGGTTGGGGCAGCGCTCCGGCCCCTGTTTCACATTGTCGCTTCTCATGCTGCAAAACTCCCCCAAATGATAAAATAAAAAGGCCTTTGTCTCTTTTATCAAGAGACAAAGGCCTTTAAAAGCGCTCTGCGGTACCACTCTCGTTGCCCCTGCCCAAAGGCAGCAGCCACTCTGCCCCGGTCTCCCCCCTGCGGGTTTTAACCAGGCGGCAGGGTAACGGCTGCCGGCCGGCCGGGCTTACTCGGCGCAAAACGCCTTTCAGTGGGCAGCTCAGAGGTGATGTTCGCCTGGTCCTGAACGCGCTGCCTTGCACCAACCGGCAGCTCTCTGGGCGCTGGACACAGATTACTTTTCCTCTTCAACGCTTTAACGTGTTAACTTTGTGTTGTGATTATTATACCTCGCTTTTGGCGGCTGTCAAGCCCCTCTGCAAAAAATTTTTATCTGCACTTTGCAGCCGGTCCCTTTGCCGCCCCGGCAGCACAAGCGTTTGAAAAGCTCGCCCTAATATTGTATAATATTGGTCATAAAGCCTTTTTATTCTCTATTTGTCATTTCCATTCCATTGCATTTTGCCGCGCGTGCTCACGCGTTCAGCTCGGCAATGTGGGTGATGACGGCCGGTTCCGTTTTTTCCAGCGGCACAAAAATGGTGACCACCGCCAAAAAGTCGCGGGGCGGCCGGGTCACAGAGGTGGCGTTGCACAGGAATTTATAATTGGTTCCGGCAACCAGTTGGGCAGCCACGGCGAACGGCTCGTACTCCACCCCCTGCAGGGTCACGGTCTCCTTAAACAGCTCCGCGTCTTCGGGCTCCAGTGCGCGGAATTTGCTCCAGCCTCCACATAACATAGGGATCCTTCCTTTCCATTCTGATGAAAATGAGCGGGCGCCCCGCCGCGGCCGCGCCGGGAGCCCTTCAAACCTGCAACGGATCCGTTTTTCTGTAATCAGGATACCACGCCGCGCCCGGCCCTTTCAAGCAAATGGCACGAGCCGCCGTTTTTTGGCTTCAAGCGGCCCCCCTTTTCAAAACAAAACCGAGGTGAAACAAAATGACCGTTGCCATCGTGGACGACGATGCCGCCGACTGCCTGCGCAGCGTCGAATGGACCCGCCGCTATTGGGGCGGGCGGGGGGAGCGGGATCCCCTTTATATCCAAACTTTTTCCAGCGGGAACGAGTTTCTTGCAGCGCTGGCTCACGGGCGTTTCTCCCTTGTGCTGCTGGACTGCTGCATGCCCGGCACAGACGGCCTTGCCACCGCGCGGGCGCTGCGCGCCCTGGACGGGGAGGCGGTGGTGATCTTTACCACCGCCAGCTGCGATTATGCGGTGGACGGCTACAGCGTGGAGGCGGCGGGGTATCTGGTAAAGCCCTACTCCTTCGAGGCGTTTGCCCTCGCTCTCGACCGCGCCCGGCCCCGCCTGGTCCGGCAGCGGCCCTTTTTGCTGGTGCCCGCCGCCGGGGGCGAAGCGCAGGTCCTGGTGGAGGAGCTTGTGTACTGCGACGCCGACAAGCATTATTCCCAGCTTCATCTGGCCGGGGCGCGGCCGCTGCGGGTGCGCATCAGCTTTTCCGCCCTGCTGCGCCTGCTGGCGCCCTATCCCCAGTTCCTTTTTTGTTACCGCGGCTGCGCGGTCAACCTGGCCCATGTGCGCAGGGCGGAGGAGCTTGCTTTTTTAATGGACACCGGCGAACGGGTGCCCTTCCGCCGCAAAGAGCGCGCAAAGCTGCTGCGCCAATACGAGGATTATCTGTTTGAAAAAGCAAGGAGGGAACACCCATGACAGCGGCCCGCTGGGGTGAACTGGCGCTCTATGAAATATTCGAGGTATTTCCCTTTGCCCTGCTCACGGCGGCGGCGTTCCGCCGGCAGCTGCGCACGGCAGGGGCGGTGGCGGCAGGCGTTGCCGTCCTGTATCTTTTGGGGCTTCTGCGGCGCTTTGCAGCCCTTGGCGGGGCGCCGGAAACGGCGCTTTCCATCCTGTGGATCGGGGTCTATCTGGCCGTGTGCAAATTCACGGTCCGGGCAAGCCTGCAAAAGCTGCTGTTCATTCTGCTCTCGGTGCTGAATTACGCCAGCCTCAACGCGCTCATTTCCAGTTTTTTGGGGCAGCTGCTGTTTGCCCGGCAGCTGCAGGCCTTCCCCTATTGCTTCGGGGCCAGCGCTGTTTTGTTCCTTTTGTTTCTCGGCACGCTTCCGCCCGCCCTGTGGTTTGCGGTGCGGCGGATCGAGCCGGTCATGCATTCCGGGGAAAACGAGGCGGCGTGCCGCTTTTTGTGGCTGGTGCCCGCTGTTTTTTGTGTGTTTTTCTACTATAGCCTTTATGCCGGCGGCGGCCTGCTCAGCTTTGCGGGCAGCCCTTCCAATTTCCTTTACGCGCTTGCCGTGGGCCTGGGCGGGCTGTTCGTGCTGTTTTTGACCATCCGCATGCTGGAGCAAAGCGAGCTGGCGCTGCACCTGCGCACCGAAAATTACCAGCTCGCGCTGCAATCCCTCCGCTTTCAGTCCCTGCAGACCCGCATGGAGGAGACGCGCCGCGCCCGGCATGACCTGCGCCAGTGCGCGGCGCTGCTGGAGGCGTACCTCCGCACCGGCGACACGGCGGGCCTGGAGCGCTTTGTGCAGCAATACCTTCGTGCCATGCCGCCGGACCTGCCCCTGGTCTTCACCCATCACCCCGCGCTGAACGCGCTGCTCACCTATTATGCCGGGCTTGCCGCGGCCCAGGGCGCCACATTGGACGCGCAGGTGGATTATCCGCTGCCCGGCCCTTTGCCGGATCCCGATCTGGCAATGCTGTTCGGCAACCTTTTGGAGAATGCAGTGGAGGCCTGTGCCCGGCAAACAGGCTGCGGGTGCATCCATCTCACCGTTCGGCGCGAACAGGCGGCCCTGGTCATTCTGGCCGACAACCCCTGCCCTGTACCCCCTGTGCCCCAGGGGGACCACTTCCGTTCTTCCAAGCGGGAGGGCGAGGGGATCGGCGTGCTCTCTATCCGGCGCATTGCCGGGCAGTACGGCGGCACGGCGCGGTTCGAGCACCGGGAGGGGCGGTTTTGGGTCTCGGTGCTGCTGAACCCCTGAGCCCGCTTTGGGGGCGGGGGCGGAGCGCAGCTTTTCATACGATCTGCGTCGCCTGTCCAAAAGGGGCTGGCGCGCCGCGCAGGTTTGGGGTAAAATAAAAAACAGCCTCCGCTTCGCTGCGGCGCAATAAAAACTTTGCCCTTTTGCCGAAAGGAGCCGCTGCCATGAATGTTTCGCCTCTCCCCCGGGAATTCCACACCGGCCTTTGCTTTGACGCTTACAAATACCTGGGCGCCCGCCCCCACCGGGAGGCCGGGCAGCAGGGCTGGGCGTTCCGCATCTGGGCGCCCGGTGCGGTGCGGGTGCAGGTCTGCGGCGATTTCAACGGCTGGCAGGGCGCGGATCTCGCGCGGGATGCCGCAGGCGTGTGGAGCGGCTTTGTGCCCGGTGCGGTGCAGGGTCAATATTACAAGTACAATCTCCAGGGCAAAAGCGGCGGCTGGGCGCTGCATACCGACCCCTACGGCGTTTACACCGAGCTGCGGCCCGGTAGCGCCAGCGTGCTGTGGGACCTGGGCGCCCTTTCTTTTTCCGACGGCGAATGGCTGGCGCGCCGCGGCCAGCGGTACGACGCGCCGCTGAACATCTACGAGCTGCACGCGGGCAGCTGGAAGCGCCACCCGGGCGGCCGCTGGTACACCTACCGGGAGCTGGCGGCGGCGCTGATTCCCTGGCTGCAGCGCCACCACTATAATTTTGTAGAGCTGCTGCCCCTGGCCGAACACCCCTTCGACGGCAGCTGGGGGTACCAGGTTACGGGCTATTTTTCCCTCACCAGCCGCTACGGCACGCCGGCGGATTTTGCCGCTTTTGTGGATGCCTGCCACGCGGCGGGCATTGGGGTGCTGATGGATTTTGTGCCGGTGCACTTTGCAGTGAACGGCGACGCGCTTGCAAACCTGGACGGCGGGCCGCTGTATGAATACGACAGCGACGTGGGCCGCAGCGAGTGGGGCAGCTGCAATTTTAACCTTTACCGGGGCGAGGTGCGCAGCTTTTTGGCCAGCGCGGCCGCCTTCTGGCTGGATGTGTATCACTGCGACGGCCTGCGCATGGACGCAGTGAGCCGCGCGCTCTACTGGCAGGGCGACAGCGCCCGCGGCATAAACCAGGGCGCGGTGGAGTTTTTGCAGGCCATGAACGAGGGCCTGCACGCCCGCTGGCCCGGCGCCATTCTGGCCGCGGAAGACAGCACCAACTTTTTAAAGGTGACCGCCCCCGTGCGCTACGGCGGCCTTGGCTTTGACTACAAGTGGGATATGGGCTGGATGCACGACACGCTGGATTATTTTTCCACCCCCTTTGCCGAGCGCCCCGCCCATTACCACAAGCTCACCTTTTCCATGGCTTATTTTTACAGCGAACTCTATCTGCTGGCTCTCAGCCACGACGAGGTGGTGCACGGCAAGCGCACCATTCTGGATCGGATGTGGGGCGAATACGAGGAAAAATTCGCCCAGGCCCGCCTTTTGTATTTTTACATGTACATGCACCCCGGCAAAAAGCTGAATTTTATGGGGGGCGAGCTGGGGCATTTCCGCGAGTGGGACGAAGCCCGTGAGCTGGACTGGTGTTTGCTGGACTATCCGCTCCATCGGGCCCTTGGCGCCCTGATCGCCCGGCTGGGCGAGGTGTATGGGCAGCTGGGCGAACTGCACGCGGGCGAATATCACCCCGAGCGGTTTGAGTGGGTCACCAGCCAGGCCCAAACCGAGGGTGTATACGCCTTTTTGCGCCGCGGCGCGGGCGGCAGCCGTCTGTTGGTGGTTCTGAACACCCAGAACACCGCCTACCCGGCCTACCCTTTTTATCTGGCCCAGGGCTGCAAAGCCGTGCCCCTGCTGTGCACCGGCGACGCCGCGTTCGGCGGCTGCGCACCATGCCCCGCCCTGCGCCTTGCCCAGCCTGGCGGCGCAATGGGCAAAGCCTGCACTCTGCGCCTGGACCTTGCCCCGCTCACCGGGTATTTGTACCGGCTGGAATAACCTCGCTTTGCCGCGGCCGCGCGCATTCCGCTTTTGCGGTGTGCATGCGGCCGCTTTTGTTCCCTCCTGCCGCGGTGTTCCCAAAAAATCATTTGAACTTCAAAACAGCTTGACAAATGCAGCCGGCCGCGCTAAAATCAGTTTGTTTGAACTTCAAAACTTCATACAGCAGGGAGGCGATTCAAACCATGACCCCAGCGGAACAAAAAATCAACCACTTTTTGGTGGATGTTTTCAACGACGTGCTGCACCTGGAAGAGGACAGCATTGCCAAAGGCCCTTATAAAAACCTTTCCGTCAGCGAGATGCACGTGCTGGAGGCGGTGCAAAACGGCGAGCGGGCCGAAACCATGAGCGAGCTTGCGGCCCGTCTGCGGGTCACAGCCAGCACCCTGACCGTCGCGGTAAAGACCCTGGAACAAAAAGGCTTCCTTCTGCGCCTGCGCGACAGCGCCGACAAGCGCAAGGTCACCGTGCAGCTGACCGGCATGGCCGAGGGCGCGCTCGCCTGCCACGCTGCGTTCCACAAGCGGCTCATCGAGCAGGTGAGCGCCCGGCTGACCGAGCAGCAGATGGAGGCTCTGGCAAACATGCTCTCGACCCTCCACACCTTTTTCACCGCGCTGTAAGCGCCCGCCCCGGCGGCGGGCTGCACCGATTCAGCCCGCTCCGGTTTTTTGCGGCGCGGGCGCCCCAAAAGGAGATTTTGCTTATGATCCGCATTCTGACCGATTCCACCGCCGACATCCTGCCTCACGAGGCCGCCCGCCTGAACCTGGAACTGGTGCCGCTGCAGGTGAGCTTTGAAAACGGCGAGACCTGCCGCGACGGGCTGGACCTGACCCCCGACGAATTTTACGCAAGGCTGGTGCAGTGCGGCAAGCTGCCCACCACCAGCCAGCCCAGCCCCGAGCTGTTTTTGGAGCACTTCGAGGCCGCGCGCGCCGCGGGCGACGAAATCATTGCCATTCTGCTTTCCAGCCAGATCAGCGGCACCTATCAGTCCGCCCAGATCGCCGCCGAGACCTGCGGGTACGGCAAGATCTACCTGGTCGACAGCCAGAACGCCACGTTGGGTGAGCAGCTGCTGGTGCGGCTGGCCCTGCGCCTGCGCGCCGAAGGCGCCCCGGCCGGGCAGATCGTGGAAACCCTGGAGCGGGAAAAACACAAAATCCGGCTCATCGCCGTGGTGGACGACCTGAAGTATTTCCGCAAAGGCGGCCGCCTTTCCGGTGCCGAGGCCTTTGCAGGCAGCCTTCTGGGCATCAAGCCGGTGGTGGCCGTGCAGGGGGGCAAGGTGGGCCTTGTGGGCAAGGCCCGGGGCATGCCCGGCGCCTACGTGGCGCTGTTCAAGCTGATGGACGCCCAGGGCGGCCTGGACGAGGGCTGCGAGTACCTGATCGGCTACACCGCCCATCGCCGTGCCGCCGAGCCGCTTCACCGCTATCTCACGGGCAATCTGGGCCTGCCCGCGCCGCAGGTGTATCACATCGGCACGGTCATCGGCACCCATGCGGGGCCCGGGGCGGCGGGCATCGCCTTTTTTGCAAAAGAATCCCCTGCGCATGAAGCGTAACATTGTGTATTCATAAAAAGGAACGGGGCGTTTGTCCCGTTCCTTTTTTCCGCGGGGTTCAGCGCGCCGGCGTGCAGTTGCTCTGCGCCGGCGCGTCGGCCGCTTCCAGCTTTAAAAGGTCACCGGCCGCCGCCCCCGCCTGGGGCGCAGCCGCCGGGCGGCTGTGGGTTCTCTTTGTCCCCGTTTTGTGGTACGATAAAACGCAAAGGAGGTGCCTGCCATGAAAAAAGCTGCGCGCATTGCGGGCTGGGTCCTGTTCGCGCTCTACCTTGCGGCGCTGCTTCGCCTCACGGTCTTCCGCCCGGGGCGCATGACCGCGCCGGCGCTCAACCTTATCCCCTTTGCCGAATGGGGGCGTACCCTTGCCCAGGAGGGGCCCGTGCGCTTTTGTTACCTGTTTTTTGGAAACATCGTCTGGTTCATGCCGCTGGGCTGGGCCCTGGCCGCCCGGGGGGTGCGGCTGCGGTGGGCCGCGCTGGCAGGGTTTGGCCTGTCGTTTGGGATCGAGCTGGGTCAATTTTTGCTGCGCACCGGCGTCAGCGAGGTGGACGACCTTTTGCTGAACACCCTCGGCGCCGTGCTCGGCTGGTGCGCTGCGGCGCTGTGGCGCCGCTGGCGGCTGGGCCGCGCGCTTAGCCGCCTGCGCCGCAGCCGCTGGCGCTGGCTGTTCGGCGCGGTCTGTCTGGCCGCCCTGGCCGCGGCGCTTGTGCTGTGCAAAGCGGTTCGGCCAAACCTGCTGTTCGCCCGTCAGTGGCCGGTCAAAGGGGTGGATGTTTCGGAATACCAGGGCAGGATCGATTGGCCTGTCCTTGCCCGCCAGTCCATCTGCTTCGCATTTATAAAAGCCACCGAGGGCAGCTCCTCTGCCGACCCCGCCTTTGCGCACAACCGCCGCGGGGCTGCTGAAGCGGGGATCGCCGTGGGGGCCTACCATTTTTTCAGCTTCGATTCCCCCGGCGCCACACAGGCCGAAAACTTTCTTGCCGCGCTGGGCGGCCAGGCAGACGCTTTGCCCCCGGTGGTGGATGTAGAGCTTTACGGCAGCTATGTCTTTTCCCCAAAACCTGCCGGCGAGGTGCGGCGCGAACTGCGCGTGCTGCTGGCCGCGCTGGAAGGCGCCACCGGCCGCAAACCCATCCTGTATGCCACCGGGCGGGCCCGGCGTCTGTACCTCGCCCAGGGCTTCGGGCAATATCCGCTTTGGCTGCGCAGTGTGTACCTGCCCCCCGCCGGGGAATGGCTGTTCTGGCAATACACCGACCGGGGCCGCCTTCCCGGGTACAGCGGGCCGGAGCGCTTCATCGACCTGAACGCCTTTTGCGGCGGAGAACAGGCCTGGGCACAATTTTTAGCCGCGGGCGCCGCCTGATCCGGCACCTGCCCCGGAGGCTTCAAGCTCCAACCTCTCCTGCACAAAACGGGGCCGCATCTGAAAAGATGCGGCCCCGTTTTGTGCATTTGCCGAAAAACAATTATTTTTCGCTGTTGCCGCGGCGCTTGCGCTCGCCCTCGATCAGGCGGGCCGCCACCTCTTCCACCTGCTCGGCCATCTCGAAGCCCTCGGCCAGCTTGCTCTCCTCCATGCCCGCGTAGGCAGGTTCGCCCTTGAAGGCCATTTTCAGCATGATGGGGGTGAACACGGCGCAGCACACCACCAAAATAATGATGGGGCCGAAAAAGATGGGGTTGATGATGTTCATGGCCATGCCCTTGTTGGCCACGATCAGCGCCACCTCGCCCCGGCAGGCCATGCCGCAGCCAATCTGCACGCACTGGCGGCCCTTAAAGCCGAAGATCTTCGCGCCCAGGCCGCAGCCGATGAGCTTGGAGCCGATGCCCACCACCACCAGCATCACCGTGAACATCACAATAAACGCGTCCATTTTGGGCAGCTCCACCTTCAGGCCCAGGTTCGCAAAGAACACGGGGGTGAGCAGCAGGTAGGCCAGGGGGTTAAACTTGCTGGCCGTGTAAGCGCCCTTGGGGGTGGTGGTCACAATCAGGCCCGCGGCAAACGCGCCGATGATGTCGGCCACGCCGAACCACTCCTCGGCCGCCCATGCCATAAACAGGCACAGCACAAAGGCAAAAATGGGGTAGCGGCGCAGGTTGCGGTCCCGCACCTGGGTCTCGTACCAGGTCAGGCCCTTGCTCACCACAAAGAACATCACGCCCACAAACACAAAGAACAGCACAATCTTCAGCAGCACGATGCCGATGTTCACCTGGGCGCCCGCAAGGCTGGTCACAACGGTCAGGCACACAAGGCCCAGCACATCGTCGATCAGGGCGGCCGCCAAAATGGTGTTGCCCACCTTGGTGGACAATTTCCCCAATTCCTTCAGGGTCTCCACGGTAATGCTCACCGAGGTTGCGGTAAGCACGGTGCCCAAAAACAGATCCTGCAGCAGCTTGTTGCCGGGCAGGGCCAGCTCACCGGTGTTGAAGAACACCATCAGCAGGGTGCCCAGCCCCAGGGGGATCAAAACGCCCGCCATGGCCACCACAAAACCGGCCTTGCCGGTCTGTTTGAGCTCGTTGATGTCGGTGCCCATGCCCGCGCTGAACATAATCACGATCACGCCCAGCTCGGCCACCTGGCTCAAAAAGTCGCTGGGCTGGATGAAGCCCAGCGCCGCCGGCCCCATCAAAAGGCCCGCCAGCAGCGCCCCCACCACCTGGGGCATCTGCAGCTTGCCGGTCAGCATGCTCAGGGCTTTGGTGGCCAGCAGGATCAGCGCCACATCAATTAAATATCTATAAGACATGCTCTTTCTCCTCTTTCCTCTCTCTTCCATTTCTTGCCCGGAAACGTTTCGCACAATCTTGTATTATACACACTTTGTTCACAAACAGCAAGCGGGAAAGCGGAGATGGGCTTGACAAATTTCACCTTTTATTTGCCTTTTCGGCGCGCAGCTTTCTGCCGCAAAAACAGAAAAGCTTCCCCGGCCTTGGCCGGGCTCTCGAACCCTCGCTTGGGCACGATCAGGATCATGTTGGTCTGGAACAGCAAAAACAGATACTGCCCGTCCTGCCCTGCCTCGGCAAGCTGGGAATAAGGCACATAGCTGCACCGGGCGCCGCCTGTGTGGGTAAAGCCGTTTTGCCCCGCCACCAGCCAGCCCGGCTCGGTCAGGCGCACGGCCTGTTCGCTCTCCACAATGCGGCGCACCGCGCTTTTCAGCATAAAGGGGGCCCGGCTCAGCGCCGCCGCGCCCATAATCGCCCCCAGCCCCAGCATCATGGCGCTGTAGCCCCAGTCGCCCCGCACACCGCTCAAAACGCCCAGCGCCAGGCACAACACCGTCATGGCCTGGGTCAGCCGCACCGCGCGCCGGGCGGGCACGACCCCGCGGTTCGCGGCGTATACCGCGCCGAACAATTCCTGGGGCCGCAGCCGGATGGGCGCGGCAAACACCGCCTGTTCCCCCTGGGGCAGCGGCGGCTGCGGGGGCAGGGGCTCCTCGGGCGCAGTGCCCGCCAGCAATTCCGCCTGCCGGCGCAGCAGCTCCGCCTTGGCCAGCGCCGCGCACCGCCGGGCCTCATCCGCCGCGCGCCGCATGGCCTCTCTGTCTTCAAACAGCCGGGCGGGCAGGCCAAAGCTGCGCTTTTTGCCATGGGTGTACACAAGCACCCCCGCCGCACACACCAGCGCATCGTCGATCACCGAGGGGTCGCTGGCCATCTGGGCGCCGCCCTGGCACACCAGCAGCTGATCCTCCCGCAGGGCCACATGCCAGGGCCCGAACACCTCCGGCTGCAGGCGCGCCGCCCGCTTAACCGCGCGCCGCGCCAGGTTCTGCGGCCAGCTGCACCACAGTGCCCAGAACGCCAGCCCCAGCATAACCAGCGCCAAAACGCCATACACCAGCAAAATGCCCGCGTGCCACGCGTGCCCCCCCTGCCAAAAGCCGTGGGGGCGGCCCAGCCGCACGCCCTGCATCGCCAGCCAAAAGGCAAATACGGCGCTCAGCCCCGCCACCACCCACAGCAGCACGCCCGAAACGCGGCTGCGCCGGTACTGCTCGGCGGCAAAGGCCTGCATGTCCTCTTTTGTATATGTATAATCCCATTCCATGACCGTAGCTCCTTTTCCTTCCGCAGGAATCCCCGCGGCAAACGCCGCGGGCCGGGCCTGCTCACAGTTCCTTTTCAAACGCCTTCTGCACAGCCAGCAGCACCCCCGCACGGCTGGCTGCAAAATTCAGGCCGCCCTGCAGGTACACGGTATAAGGCGCGCGCATGGGCCCGTCGCACGAGAGCTCGATGCTGCTGCCCTCGGTAAACGCGCCCGCCGCCATAATCACCTCGTTGGCATAGCCTGCCATGGCGTAGGGCTCGGGCCGCACAAAGCTGTCCACCGGGCTGCCCCGCTGGATCCCCTGGCAGAACGCCACCAGCGCCTCGGGGCTGCCCGCCTCGAAGCTGGTAATGATATCGTTCCGGGGCGCGGTGTAGCGGGGGGTGGGCTCCTTGCCCAGCAGCTCCAAAAGGCAGCTGGAATAGATGCTGGTCTTTACCGCCTCGGCGGTGACCCCCGGCGCATAGTAAAGCCCCAGATACAGCTGGCGCAGGGTGTCCAGCGTGCAGCCCAGCTCCCGGCCGGTGCCGGGGGCGGTGAGCCGGTGGCCGCAGCGTTCCACCAAATCCGCCCGGCCTGCAATGTAGCCGCCGGTGGGCGCAATGCCGCCGCCGCCGTTTTTGATCAGGCTGCCCACCATCAGGTCAGCCCCCGCGCTCACCGGCTCGGCGGTCTGGGTAAATTCGCCGTAGCAGTTGTCCACCATCACCAGGATTTCGGGGTTCGCCTGTTTTGCGGTGCGCGCCACCTTGCCAATGGTTTCCAGGTCAAAGGCCGCCCGGCTGGAATAGCCGCGGCTGCGCTGGATGTGGCACACCCTGGCCTCTCTCGCCTTCTGCGCGATCAGTTCATAGTCCGGCAGGCCGCCATCCCTCAGCGGGGCTTCGTCGTATTTCACTCCAAATTCGGCAAGGCTGCCGCAGCCCTTCCCCGCGCCGTCGATGCCAATGACCCCTTCCAGCGTGTCGTAGGGGCGGCCGGTGGCGGCCAGCAGGGTGTCGCCCGCCCGCAGCAGGCCGAACAGGGCCACCGTCAGGGCATGCGTGCCCGACAAAAAGTGCGGGCGGCACAGCGCGTCCTCCGCGCCCACCGCCTGGGCGAACACCCGATCCAGCTTGTCGCGGCCCGCGTCGTCGTACCCGTAGCCGGTGGTTCCCGCCAGATGGGTGGCGGCCACCCGGTTTTCAGTAAAGGCTTTCAGCATCTTGACCTGGTTGTAATCCCGGATGGCGTCGATCTTTTCAAACTCCGGGCGGCAAAGTCCCATGGCTTTTTGGTCCAGCTCCAGCAGCCGGGCAGAGAAATCATAAAATTGTTCCAGCATTTTTTTATTCCTTTTCTTCTCTTATGTTCTGTTTTTTCTTTTGCAGGGGAAAGGCTTGTCGAAATGGCCGCGTCATGGCGCTTTTGGGCGCCAGCACACCGCGCTGCCCCGTTTTTCAAGGCCCAGGGCCTGGTAAAACCGCTTGCGCCCGGGCGCGCACAAAAGGCTCACCCCAAGGCCCTGCTGTGCCAAATAATTTGCAAGGCCCGCCACCAGCCAGCGCCCCGCGCCTTTATGGCGAAGCTTCTCCTCAGTCTCCACCGCGGCCAGGCAAGCCTGGCCGCCCCATATCGCATAAGCGCCTGCGGTGGCCGCCAGGCAGCCCTCAAAGCGGGCGGCCCAAATACAGGCCAGTCCCCGGTTCTTCATTGCACAGGCGTCGGCATAAAAATTATCCCGCGCCTGCGCGCCCGCTTGTCCCAGCTCCCGCCCGCGGGCCAGCAGGTCCGCCACCTCCCACAGGGAGGGCTCAGTTTCCAGGCAAAACCCCGCGGGCGCGGGCGGCTGGGGCAGCCTCCCGCCGGGGGCAAGGCCAAAAACGGCAAGCTCCCGCGCAGGCTGCCAGCCCCGGGGCGCCGCGCCCTGTTCCGTGCGCAGCTCGCGCACCTTCAGCATCCCCAGCAGCAGGGCCAGCTCCTCCGGGTCGGCCCGGCCCGCCAGCTGTGCCGCCGACCCCCGCACCGCCAGTGCAAAAGGTTCCGCACCCTCCCCGCCGGTAAAAAAGCTCCAGCCGGAAGCAGGCAGGCCGGCAAAGGCGGCGCAGCGCGCCCCCAGGCTGCAGGCCGTGGGGCCGCCCGCCAGGGCGGCCCGGTACCGCCGCGCGGCTCCAGGCCCCTTTACGGCGCAGATCACAGCGCGTTCACCAGCTCTTTGTAGTGGCGGCCCCGCACCTCGAAATTGGGGTAAAGGTCAAAGCTGGCGGAAGCGGGCGAAAGGCTCACGATGTCGCCGGGCTTTGCTGCCGCCCGGGCCAGCGCCACCGCCCCGGCCATGTCCTGCGCGTGCTCGATCACAAGGCCGCTGGCCGCAAAACCCGGGCAGGCCCGCACGGCCGCCTCGATCTTGGGGCCGGTCTGGCCCATCAGCACCAGCACCTTCACATGCTCCAGCAGCTCGGGGGCCAGGGGTTCGTAGGGGATATTTTTGTCGTATCCGCCGGCGATCACAATGATCTTCTGCCCAAAGCTGCGCAGGCCGGCAATGGTGCGGGTGGGGCTGGAGGCGATGGAATCGTTGTACCACTGCACCCCGTCCAGGGTGCGCACCGGCTCAATGCGGTGCTCCACCCCGGCAAAGCTGCCGCCCACACGCCGCATGGCCTCCACCGGAACCCTGCCCCACACGGCTGCAATGGCCGCCAACAGGTTTTCGATGTTGTGCAGCCCCCGCAGCTTTACCTCGCTCTGCGCCAGCACCGGGGTCACCGCGCCGCCCTCGGCCATGCACAGCATGCCGTCCGCCCGCAAAAACGCGCCGTTGTCGGTCTCGCGCAGGCGGGTGAACCAGCACTGGCTGCCCCTGCAGTCCGCCTGCATGGCGCGGGTGACCTCGTTCTCATACCCCAGCACCGCCCGGCAGCCCTCCTCCTGCCACAGCAGAATGTTGCGCTTTGCGTCGATGTATTCCTGCATGTCCTTGTGGTGATCCAGGTGGTTCGGGGTCACGTTGGTCACCACCGCCACCCGGGGGCTGCTGCGCATGCTGATCAGCTGAAAGCTGGAAAGCTCCACCACCGCCTCGTCCTCCGGCCGCACCCGGGCCAAAATGGGCAGCAGCGCCCGGCCGATGTTCCCGCCCAGGTGCACGGTGCGCCCCGCCGCCTCGAACATGGCGGCGATCAGGCTGGTGGTGGTGGTCTTGCCGTCCGAACCGGTCACCGCCGTGATCTCACAGGGGCAATACTCAAAAAACAGTTCCATCTCGCTGGTCACCAGCGCCCCGGCGGCTTTTGCGGCCTGCAATTCCGGGGTATAATACTCAAAGCCGGGGGTTCGCAGGATCATATCCTGGCCGGCAAGGCCTGCCAGGTATCCCTCCCCCAGCGACAGGCTCACCCCCAGCTCCCGCAGTTCACCGGCATAATCGCCAAATTCGTCCAGCTGCTTTTTGTCGCACAGGGTCACTGCCGCGCCCATCCCGCAAAACTGGCGCAGCAGCGTTTTGTGGCTCACCCCCGCGCCGATGAATGCGACCTTTTTCCCCTTCACCGCGGCTGCGAGCCGCTGCTGATCCTCCTGCATGCTATCCCGGCCTTTCCTGCTTACTTGGGCAGCGCCCGGCCCGCATCCTGCCAAAATGGGCAGAATGCGGGCGAAATTAAAAATCACTGCCCTTTATTATAGTCAGTTTTCAGGGCTTTCGCAACAAAACCGGCCGCAGATCGGCAAACATTTGTTCTGGCGCACGGTTTCGGCGCATAAGCGCCGCCTCCGGCCGCGCCGCGCAGGGCAAAGAAGCTCTCTTTTCACCTTTTACGGGCGGTCTTGTGCATTCTGTTTGTTTTTTTCACATTTTTTTGTTACTATAAAGAGAACCATGTTAGAAATGAGGTGGGCGCAGGTGCGCAAAACCTTTGGGGCTCTGGTCGGTTGCCTCTTTTTCACGCTTTTTCTGACCGGCTGCGGCAGCCAGATCAATTTCACCTGGACAGTAGACCGGGTGCCGCAAAATCTTGATCCACAGCTTGCCGCCGAAAGCCCGGAGCTGATCGCCGTGGCAAACCTTTACAGCGGCCTGACCCGCCTGGACGAGGCCGGCCAGCCTCAGCTGGACTGCGCGTCGGCCTATACCGTAAGCCCGGACGGCCTGACCTATACCTTCACCCTGAAAGAGGGCCTTGGCTACGCCAGGTCCGGCGGCCAGGACGGGGGCTATCCCCTCACCGCGCACGACTTTGTGTTTGCGTTCCGCCGCATCTTCCGGGCCGAGACCGCCAGCCCGTACACCAGCACCTTTGCCCTCCTTCAGAACAGCCAGGCCGTGCTGGCGGGCGAAGCGCCCGAGAGTGCGCTGGGGGTCAGCGCGCCCAGCGATACCACCTTCGTTCTGCAGCTCTCCACGCCGGATCCGGAGCTGCTGCAAAAGCTGGCCCTGCCCGGCGCAATGCCCTGCAACGAGGCATTTTTCGACAGCACCCAGGGCGCCTACGGCCTGAACCGGTCCGCCACCCTGACAAACGGTCCGTTCTATCTGTACAACTGGAATACAAACGGCCTGTTTCTGCGGCGCGCCGCACAGGGCGACCGGGTGACCAGCCTGCGCCTGGTCCTGAACAGCACCGCCGCTGCCAGCAGCTCCCCGGGATCGGGTTCCGGCTCCGGTCCCGTTTCCCAGCCCCTTACCGGCGCCGAGCTGGTGCTGGCGGGCAAGGCCACCGCCGCTCTGAGCGACAGCACCGAGGCCGGCTCTCTTGCTTCCCTGCCCTACACAGCCACCACCTGGGTGCTGGCGTTCAACTGTGAAAACGAACTGCTGGCCCAGCCGCAGCTGCGGGCGGCGCTGGCCGCCAGCGCCCGTGCTGCCGCCCCGGACCTGCCGGCAGAGTTTGCGGTGGCCGACGGCTTGGTCCCCCCTGCCGTCACCGCGCAGGGCGCGCCCTACCGCCAGGCGGCGGGCAGCGCCCTGCCCGCCTACGGGGATCCCGCGGCCCTGTGCCGCGAGGGGCTGGCCGCGGCGGGCGCGAACCGCTTTTCCGGCATCACGGTGCTGCTGCCCCAGGGGCAGCCCTACCGCAGCCTGGCGGGTGCGCTGAACCAGCAGTGGCAAAAACAGCTGGGCGCCTGGTCGGCCTATTTCTCCCTGGAGGAGCTGCCCCCTGACCAACTGGCCGCACGGGTGGCGGCGGGCGATTACCAGATCGCCCTGCTGCCCTTCTCCCCTTCCAGCGACAGCGCGCTGGAGGTGCTGGAGCAGGTGGGCCTCTCCCGCTGGAACAGCCCGGACTTCGAGGCGGCCCTGGCAGCGCTGCGCGCGGGCGGCGGCAACTCCCCCGCCCTCCTGGCGCAGGCCGAACGGCTGGCCCTGGGCGAGGCGGCCGTTGTGCCCCTGTGGTATCACAGCCAGGCGCTGCTGGTGCAGCCCGGGGTGCGGGGCCTGGTGTTCCGCCCCTTCGGCCCCGTGCTGGACCTGACCTGGGCCACCTTAAAAGAATAACAGGCGAAGGGCCGCCGGATTGCAAATCCGGCGGCCCTTCGCTTTCAGCTTTTCCCCCAATACCGGCGGGTGCGGGCGCGATAGCTCTGGTAGGCAGCGCCAAAGGTTTCGCCCAGCCAGGCTTCCTCCTGCAGGATCTGCAGGTGCAGCATCAAAACGGCAAACAGCGCAAAGGCCAGGTGCAGCCAGTTGAAAAACCAGAGCAGCAGCCCCAGATAAACAAGATCAAACCCCAGGAACGCAGGGTTGCGGCTGTGGGCATAGACCCCGCCTGTGACCAGCGCCGTATCTTTTTCTGCGGGAATGCCGGCCCGCCAGCTGCCGCCCAGGCCCCGCACCGCGGCCAGAAAAACGGCGCAGCCCAGAAGGCACAGGGCCAGCCCCGCCGCAAAGCGCGCCGGGCCGGCGGGCCCGCCCAGCAGGATGCTGGCCGCCTCCACAGGCACGATGGACAGGGTGGCCGCGCCCAGCAGCCGTTCCACCAGCAGGGTCCCCGCGGTTTTATCGCCCCGGCCGATCTGGTTGGTGCGCACGCCCTGCCGGCGCTGGGCGAGCTGCTTTGAAAAATAGATCGCATAAAATGCCGCCATGCACAGCAGCGCCAAAAATTTTTGGTACATACGCCTCTCCCTTTTTAAAAACGGCCCCGGCCCTGGAATGCAGGGCCGGGGCCGTATGTGTTCGGTCAGAGCTTTGCAAAGACCGCCCGGGCGGCATTGGCCACCGCGATCAGCGCCACGCCCACATCTGCGAAAATGGCCAGCCACATGGGGGTCATGCCAAAGGCCGCCAGCGCCAGAACCACCAGCTTCACCCCCAGGGCAAACACGATGTTTTGCAGCACAATGCCGCGGGTGGCCCGGGCAATGCGGATGGCGCTGCCGATCTTTTCCACCTCGTCGGTCATAAGCACCAGGTCGGCGGCCTCAATGGCCGCGTCGCTGCCCACGCCGCCCATAGCCACGCCCACGTCCGCGCGGGCCAGCAGCGGCGCGTCGTTGATGCCGTCGCCGGTGTAAAGGGTCACGCCCTCCACGTCTTTTGTCAGCTCTTCAAAGGCTGCCACCTTGTCCTGCGGCAGCAGGCCCGCTTTGTAGCCGTCCAGACCCACGGCCTCCGCCACCTCTTTTGCCACGCCCTCCCGGTCGCCGGTGAGCATGAATAGTTTCTTCACCCCCAGCTCCCGCAGGCGGGCCACCGCCTCTTTGGCGCCGGGCTTTACCTCATCCCGGATCAGCAGGCTGCCCAGGTATTGGGAGCCGCGCGCCACCAAAAGCAGGGTGCCGGCCCCGCTGCCGCCGGAAAAATCGCCTGCAGCGCCGGCCTTCTCCATCAGGCGGGCGTTGCCCGCATAGTACACGCCCTGTTCGGTGTGAGCGGCCACGCCCATGCCGGCCAGCTCTTCGTAGGCAGTGATGGGGGCGCCGGGGTCCCGGTCGGCGCAGTATCTGCGCACCGACACTGCAATGGGGTGCCCGGAGCTGCGCTCACACAGGGCCGCGGCAGCCAGCAGTTCGCTTTCCTCCACCCCCGGCGCCGGCCGCACGCGGCTCACGGCAAATTCGCCCAGGGTCAGGGTGCCGGTCTTGTCGAACACCACGGCTTTGGGGGCGCGCAGCCGGTCCACCACGTCGCCGCCCTTGACCAAAATACCGTTGCGGGCCGCGCCGCCAATGCCGCCCATAAAACTTACCGGGATACTGAGCACCAGCGCGCAGGGGCAGCTCACCACCAGGAACACAAGCCCCCGGTACAGCCAGTCGCTGAAGGTGGCCCAGCCGGTGAAAAAGGGCGGCACAAACACGATCAGCGCCGCAAGCGCCATGACCGCCGGCGTATAGATCCGGGCAAACTTGGTGATGAACTGTTCCGCCTTCGCCTTTTTGTCGCCCGCCTCGCTCACCAGGTCCAGGATTTTCTGCACGGTGGAATCGCCGTAAACGGCGGTCACCTCCGCGGTCAGCAGGCCGGAAAGGTTTACGCTGCCGCTGGCCAGCGCCGTGCCGGGTGCGGCGGCCACCGGCACACTCTCACCGGTCAGGGCGCTGGCGTCCACAGCGCTCTCACCGTCGGTCACGGTGCAGTCCAGCGGCACCCGCTCACCGGGGCGGATGCGGATGAACTGGCCCACCGCCACCTCGCCGGGGTCCACCCTGCGCTCGCTTCCGTTTTCATAGAGCACCGCAAAGTCCGGCCGAATGTCCATCAGGCCGGCGATGTTTTTGCGGCTGCGGCTCACAGCCAGATCCTGCAGCAGCTCGCCCACCCGGTAAAAGATGATCACGGCCACCGCCTCGGACATATCGCCGATGGCGAACGCCCCCAGCGAGGCCACCGCCATCAAAAAGTTTTCGTCAAAAATTCTGCCGCGGGTGATGTTTTTCAGCGCGCTCCACAGGATTCCGTGACCCGCCAGCAGGTAGGCCGCCAGGTAAACCGCCACGGCCGGCCAGCCGGCCGCAAAATGCCCCAGCACCAGCAGGGCAATGGCCCCCGCCGCCTGCCAGGCAGTGCTCACCGCCTCGCTCTTTTCCACCCCGGCCCCGTGGTCGTGGCCGCAGCCGCAGCCATCATCGTGGCCGTGCTCCTGCCCGTGCCCGCAGCCGCATTCGCCGCCGTGTTCGTGGCCATGCCCGTGCCCGTGCTGGTGGCTGCCGTGTTCCCCGTGCCCATGCTCTTCATGGCGCTGCTCCTGTCCGTGCTCACAGCAGCTTTCCTGCCCCGCGGCCGCGCAGTGTTTCTGTTTATTTGCTTCCATCGTCTGCTCTCCCTTTTCCTGCGTGTTGCCTTATTTCAGCTTGGCAAATTGGTCAATGGCGGCTTTCAGCTCCGCCAGGGTTTCGTCCGTGTCGGTGCCGTTCACCACACAGTGCTCCAGATGTTCGGTCAGGATCAGCTTTGCAACCTGGGTCACGGCGCTGCTCACACTGGAAAGCTGGGTGAGCAGGTCTCCGCAGGGGCGGCCGCTCTGCACCATTTCACGGATGCCGTTCACCTGGCCGCTGATGCGGGCCAGGCGGCGGGTCACGTCGGCGGAATGCTTGCAATCAGACATATTGAAGTCCTCCTGTAAAAGTTTGTGTTTCGTTTATCCCCCCAGGGGGTATTCTTGCTCTGAAAACAGTATATACCCCCTGGGGGTATTATGTCAAGAGGAATCGCAAAAAATTTTATCACGGGTCCATAAAAGAATGAGGAACAGGGTATTTCGCGGCGCTTTTCAGCTTGTGCCGTGAGATGAAACAGCTTGACAGTTTCAATATTAAAATTTAGAGTATAAAAAACAGGAAATTTTATTGCGGCGGGGGTACTTCGATAAGCTTCCTTTCCCAAACCAGCAGAATCTTCCAGTTGAATGCCCATACTATGAATTTGAAGTGAGAGGGGAAAAATAAAATAATGCGCCTGTTGAAAATCGCCCTGTTACAGATCTCCCCTTGCAAAACGCTGAAAGAAAATCTTGAAAAGGGGATCAGATATTGTAAAGAAGCCAAAGAAAAGGGTGCAGATATTGCATTGTTTCCTGAAATGTGGAGCAACGGATATAATATTTATGATCGGCCGGCCAGCGAATGGGAAGCAGAAGCAATTCCTGTGAATGATGGTTTTGTTCATACCTTTGGCCGCCTTGCAAAGAAGCTTAGTATGGCGATCGGTATCACACTGCTTGAAAAGCATGAAAACGCTCCCCGCAATTCCTTCGTTCTTTTTGACAGGTTTGGAGAAGAAAAATTCGTCTACGCAAAAGTACACACCTGCGATTTTGGCGTGGAACAGAATTTAACGCCCGGCGAGGATTTTTATGTCACGGCGCTTGATACCGCCTGTGGCTGGGTAAACGTCGGTGCCATGATCTGTTATGACAGGGAGTTCCCCGAAAGCGCAAGGATCCTGATGCTGAAAGGCGCGGAGCTGATTCTTGTTCCGAATGCCTGCCCGATGGAGATTAACCGCCTTTCACAGCTTCGAAGCAGAGCGTTTGAAAATATGCTGGCGATCGCCACCTGTAACTATCCCGAACCGGTTCCTGACTGCAATGGCGGCTCAAGCGTTTTTGACGGCGTGGCATATCTCCCCGGGTTGAAGGACGCGCGGGACACCTGCGTTTTGCAAGCCGATGGAAAAGAAGGAGTGTATATTGCCCAGCTTGATTTAGAGCAGCTGCGCAATTATCGCAAAAGCGAGGTGCATGGAAATGCATACCGACGCCCGAAAAAGTACGGGCTTTTAATTGACACAAAAATTGCTGCGCCATTTATCAGAAATGACCGCCGGGAGTGATGTTGTTTTTTCGTCATGTGTTTCGCTTGCCCCGCAAGGCACGAGGCACGGGTGCTTTTAAAGCAGCGTTTTTATTCGTAAAGCAATAAAAATGCTTACAGAATTTGACAAACGCTTTCCCGGCCTGTATGATAGGGTCAGGCGGATCTGGGTCCGCATTATTTTGGATCGAAACGGAGCGTGAGAGCATGCGCAAGTTTTCCTGCTGACAAAATGGGGCAAACACCGCGCGGGCCGGCCTTGGGGCGGGCCCGGGGCTGTGTGCGCCCCTTGCAGGGGAACTTCCGCAGTCGGGCCGGCCTTTGGGGCGGCTCGCGGCTTTGCGCGCGCACCGGATCGCCCGGCTCTTTTCAGGGCTGGCGGATATTTGCGCGGCCGCAGGGGAAGCTTTTCCCCTGCGGCCGATTTTTTTCAGAGCGGAGGCTCCCGCGCATCCCTGCGGGGCGGGCGGCGCCGCTTTTGTGAAAGGAGCGATGCGCAATGTCCTTGATCCAGGTCACCGACCTTACCTTTGCCTATCCCGGCAGCTTTGACAATGTATTCGAGCACGCCACCTTCCAGCTCGACACCGAGTGGAAGCTCGGCTTTGTAGGCCGCAACGGCAGGGGCAAGACCACCTTTCTGCGGCTTTTGATGGGCCTCCTGCCCTGTGGGGGGGCCATCCACGCCAATGTCCTCTTCGACTATTTTCCCTTCGGGGTACCGGACCCGTCCGCCTCCCCGGAGGAACTGCTGGGGGCTTTTTGCCCCCAAGCGCAGCCCTGGCAGCTGGCGCGGGAGCTTGGGCTTCTGGGCATGGACCCCGGCCGGCTTTACCAGCCCTTCTGCACCCTGAGCCAGGGCCAGCAGACCAAGGTGCTGCTGGCCCTGCTGTTTTTGCGCCAGGGGCACTTTTTGCTCATCGACGAGCCCACCAACCACCTGGACCTGGAAGCCCGGCAGGCGGTGAGCCGCTATCTGGCAGGCAAGCGCGGGTTTATTCTGGTGAGCCACGACCGGGCCTTTCTGGACGGATGTGTGGATCACGTGCTTGCCATCAACAAAAAGAGCATCCAGGTGCAGCGGGGCAATTACACCACCTGGCAGCAAAACTGGCAGCTGCGCCAGCAGTTTGAGCAGCGGCAGAACGACCGGCTTCAAAAGCAGATCGGCCAGCTCACCGCCGCCGCACGCCGCACCTCGGCCTGGTCCGACAAGGTAGAGGCCGGCAAGACCGGCATCGACCCCGTCAAGCGGGGCGCGCCCCGGCCGGACCGGGGCCACATCGGCCATCAGGCCGCCAAAATGATGCAGCGGGCCAAGGCCATCGAGGGGCGGCGGCAGGCGGCAGTGGAAGAAAAGCGGGGCCTTTTGCGGGAAGTGGAGGAAACCGGGCGCCTCAAGCTCACCCCGCTGCCTCACCCCAAGCAGGTGCTGGTTCGCGCCGCGCACCTGAATGCCTTTTACGGGCAGCTGCAGGCCCTGCACGATCTGGGCTTTGTGCTGGAGCAGGGCCAGCGCCTTGCGGTGCAGGGCCCCAACGGCTGCGGAAAATCCACCCTGTTCGGGCTGATCCTGGGCCAAAGCACCGCCCGCGCCGAGGGCCTGCTGGAACTGGCCGCCGGCCTGACCATCAGCTGGCTGCCCCAGGCGACCGGGCAGCTGGCGGGCCCCCTGGGCCGGTTTGAAGCGCAGCAGGGGCTGGACCCCACCCTTTTCCGGGCCGTGCTGCGCAAGCTGGGCTTTGAGCGGGCGCAGTTTGAAAAGGACATGGCAAGCTACAGCGAGGGCCAGAAGAAAAAGGCGGCCCTCGCCGCCAGCCTGTGCCGCCCCGCCCACCTGTATGTGTGGGACGAGCCGCTGAATTATATCGATCTGCCCGCCCGTGGGCAGGTCGAGGAGCTGCTTCTGGCGTTTCGGCCCACCCTTTTGTTTGTGGAGCACGACGCGGCGTTCATCGAAAAGGTTGCCACGCATGTGCTGCGGCTGTAAAAAGCCGGCCGCGGCAGGCGCGCCATTGCAAAGGGCGGGGGGCCTGGCTCCAAAGGTCTTGCCGCCTGACCGCGCAAAACCCCCTGCGCAGGCAAATGTCCTGCGCAGGGGGTTTTCCCATTCGGTTCGATCAGCCGCGGTCACTCATGCCGGGCCGCGTTTCCCCTTTTTGTCACAGCGCGCTTTTCAGGAAAAGGCTGATTTCAAAAAAGCGGTGCCAGGGAAATTCCACCCGTTCAATGCACACGGACCCCGGTAGCGCCCAGCGTGCGGCATACTGCTCCAACTCCCGCCGCACAAACGCTGCAAGCTGGTTCTCCCCGTCGCCTCTGTCAAGGGTGCAGCCCATCTTTTTCGCCAGCTCTGCCGCGCACTGGCGGATATCCGCCTGATAAGCCCAATCCTCCAGAATACGATGGGCGGTAAAAACCGAGCTTTCCGGGGCGGTGCCCAGCCGCAGCATGGCGTGGGCAATGCAGGTGCCCGCGGCGTTTGCGGCCGTGTTCCACGCCGCATAAGAGGCCAGCTTCGGCAGCAGGCCCTCCCGGGCCAACATCCGCATCAATTCGTCGTCGCCGCCGTTCGCCGCTGCCAAGTCCGCCAGCGCAACGGGCTTTTCCCCAAGGTATGCCCGCAGCGAGGCCACAAAATCCGGCAGGCAGCGGCAGCCGGCATAGCTGGCGTTCCACAGCGCGGTCTTTGTGCCGGCCTCCGCCATTTGCTCCCCGCCCGCGGTGGGGGCATTGACCATCAGGATCAGATCCGCCACCTCCGGGCTGGTGGCGGTCCTTCCCCCGGCGGCGGCGATCTGCCATTTCAGGTTTTCGCCCAGCGGCCGGTCCTCGTATTTCGGCGTCACCAGCGGCCCGTACACGCTGCTGTACTGCAAATACACCGCTGGCATGCGGCCGCGGCTGTGGTTCACCGCGCGCGCCGCAAGCACACAGCCCACCTCATCCGCTCCGGAATACAGATACACGCGGCCGCTCTCCCCCGCCTGCAGGATTTCGGCGCGCAGCGCCCGCTGCTCCGCGGCCGCCCATCCATACTCTGCACAGTCGTCCAGGGGAATGACCAAAAAGTCCAGAATATTTTGGTGCAGCAGCTCCACGGCGCGCTTATTCACCGCGTGGTTCACGGCGCGGCGTCCGCAAAAATCCTCCGTCACCGCGGCCGGCAGCGCCCGCTCCAGCGCCTGCAGTTCCTCCGCCTCCGCGCCGGAAGCCGCGCCCCGCTCCCTTTTATCCCGTAAAACGCCCAGGCGGCACAGCCGTGCCCCATACGTCTCGTAATAGTCCGGCTCTTCCTCTGCCGAATTGTAGGCGGGCGCCCGCAGGATGAGGCTGAACGCAAAGACCCTGACCTCCGGGTGCTCCGCGCGCAGCTGCCGCAGCAGGCCCTGCCGGGCTTCGCACTCCTCCTCGTCGAGCTGGTGTAGCCGCGACGGAACGATGCCCCCATACACCAGCATGTCGATCGAAAGCACCGCATAATCGCAATCGCCGAAATTTTCTCTCAGCCACTGCGCCATGCCTTCCACTCGTGCCGGCCGCTTTTGATCGCCCAGAAGCTCACGCGGCGGTGTTATCAGCTCATATCCCCCGCACTCCTGCGCCATCATTTCCGGGAAGCGCGCGTTGCAGGGCCGCTCGTCCAAAGGCAGCAGCAAAATGCGCACCATTCTGTTTTCCTCCCTTCGCCCTGCGGGCAGGGCGCTGTTCACAGCAAATTCTGCGTTGCGATCAGGTGGTATTTGTTGCAGACGGGGTAGCCGCTCTCTTCCCCGCTCTGCTGCCGGAAAGGCAGGATCTCCTGCTCCAGCTCGTCCAGCCGGTCAAGCTCCCCCTTCAGAAACATGCTCAGGCGGGTCTGGGCGGTGCGGATGCGCCCGCACAGGCCGCCCAGGCGGATGTCGTGAACCTCCAGGCCGGTGCCTTTTGTGCCGTAGCACCACATTTGCACAAACGCTGCGTGCAGTGCCGCGGCCTTTTGTGCAAGGCTGTCCAGTGCGCCGCACAGCATGTGCAGCTTCTCCTGGTCCTTATGCCGGTAGGCCGCGCGTACCGCCGCCCCGTAATTGCTTTTTTCGGCCAGCACCCGGGCCAGCAGGGCATACAGGGTCAACATGCGGTCAAACGCCGGCGGGTAGGACCCCTCGTTTGCCAGCTGCTCCAGTCTTTGCGCGCAGAGCTCATAGTGCGCCGCAATGCCCTCCTCGCCGGCGCAGGCGTCGAACGCTCCCAGCAGCAGGTCCTGATACAGCAGATACTTCGAGGGATTCCGGATCTTGGTATTCGGCCGCTCGCAGCCCGGCAGCAGGTCCAGCTCCTCCAGCGCCCGGTAGCCTTCCAGCGGCAGGCCGGTGAAGGCCCTGCACCGGCGGCTGATCGCCCCGTCGTCCGTCTTTGCCCCGTAGGCGTATTGGCCGAAAAGCACAAGGCCCGGCCAGACGGTCTGCAGCACCGCCTCGCCGCCGTTGTCCGCCCACAGGGTAGCCAATATCTCGTCCACCCTGTAATTGCGGCAGGCCTGCAGGGCCGCGTGGGTGGCGGTGAAGGTCTTTCCGTAATTGGGCACCCAGCCGTTCCATTTCCAGATGCCTCCGGCAAAAATGAGATACTGGCGGAACCCCTTCCGCTTTTCCAGCATACATTCATATTCCGCCTGGGTGTTGTGGTAATAATCCCAGTAGGCCAGCTGGACCTCCTGCGGCACCAGGGCAATATCGTTTTCGTCCAACGTCACGTCCGGGTTGTAGTAGTCCAGGTTCTCGTCTTTGGAGCGGTAGAACATATCATCCCAGATGATGGGCACCAGGCCCAGCTCCCGTGCGATCTGCGTCACCCGTCCCAGATGCTCTGTCATCAGCTCGAACTGCGGCCGGAGCCCCTGCCGGCGCAGATAGGCGCCGGTGCCAAGGTCCATTGCCTCGTCCATGCCAATATGGACCCGCCGGGTGCGGAACACCTTTTTCAGGCTGAGGAGCATTTCCCGGATGAAGGTGTATGTTTCCTCGCATCCCACCATCAGGGTGGCCGCGGTGTCCCTCATCGGCAGGGCATAATCCCACTTCAGTGTGGTGCCCAGGTGGGATAGTGTCTGGATGCAGGGGATAAGCTCAATGTCCAGGCTGTCGGCAAAGTCATCCAGCTCTTTCAGCTCCTGCGGCGAATACGCCCCCCGCAGATAGCCAAAATAGGGATACCGCTCCAGCTGGTAGGTGTCCTCCATATACAGATAGCAGGTGTTCAGGCCGCAGAGCGCGATCCATGCCAAAAACTCTTTGAGCTGGGCCAGGGTATACACCGCATCCCGGGAAACATCCAGCATAACTCCGCTTTTCTCATAAGCCGCGCACTCGCAGGCGCTCTCCTCCCCCGCCAGGATACAGCCCAGCGCGCGGAAGAAATCGCACCGGCGGCGGTAGTCCACCTGGATCTTTCCATCGCCGCGGCGCATCCTGAGCGAGGGCACGCCCTCCCCGCCCAGGCGGTGCGCGCTGATCTCACCGTCAAAGTGCCGCGCGGCGTAAGGGTAATACATAAGGATATTTTCAACGCCTTCCCGCACGGCGCACACCTCGCCTGAAAGCCGGATCGCCACAAAAATCCCTCCCATCCTTTTTCTTCAAAACAGATCGTCCCGCACAGCGTTCCGTCGCATGACCGCTGTGCGGGGCAGCCGCTCTTTAAATATCGCCCGTGTACACAGGCCCATTGCCCGCCCTGGTAAAAACCGCGGCCTCAAACAGCCTGGGCCAGCGCAGCCTTGCCTCAAAGGCCGGGACCTCGCCGCCGAAGATCGCCTCCAAAAGCGGCCGAACGGCCTCAAACTCTTCCTCAAGCCACCGCTGTGTTTTGGGGATATCCCGGATGTTGTAAACATCCTGTCCGTCCGCCTTCACGCGGGCCGCCACAGCCTGGCGAACGATCGCCTGATACACCGCGTCATCCAGAATGCGCTCCGCCGTGAAGGCGCGGTTCAGCGCCCTGTTCCCCCCACCGCCGGCCAGGATCTGCGCCAGCAGTGTGCCCAGCGCGTTGCTGGCCGTGTTCCACCCGGCATAGCCCCACAGCTGTGTAACGGGCATTTCCTTTGCCAGGCATTCCAGCAAAAAAGGGTTGCCGCCGTTGGCAAAGTCCAGATCCAGCAAATAGCAGCCGCGCCCCCGCGCCGCGGCCTGGCCGATGGGGCGGCAGATCGCCTGCAGCTCTGCCTCGCTGTAATCGTGCGCGGCCTCTCCTCGTGGCAGCGCAGCCTCCCGCTGCTCCTGTTTCGGCGTCAGCACAAACAGCACCCGCCGGGCGCCCTGCTCCTGCCGCATGTGCAGCGCCCGCATATGTTCCGCCAGGTTCTCCCGGAACGGGCGATCCTCATATTTGGCCACAAAATCCGGCTGAGACCCCAGCCAAACCACCTCCACCGCACAGCCCCCGGGGTGCAGCGCCCTTTGCAGCAGCTCCGCCCCCGCCTCGTCCGTGCCATTGAACAAAAACACCCGGTCCGAAAGGCCGCCGGCCTGGATATCGCGCAGCAGGATCTCCTGCTCAAACCGCTGCAGTCCTTCCGCGGCGCAGTCCTCCTGCAAAATCAGCAGCTCCTCCACAACACTCTCTGCGGCCAGCCGGATACATTCCCGGTTCACCCTGTGGTTCGTGCCGCGCGCCGTCAAAAACGTGCGCAGAACCTCGGCGGGGATCTCCTGCTCCAGCGCGCGGCACTGCTGCGCGGCCTCGCTGCAGCGCCCGGTTTTGGCCCGGTAGCAGAGCTTGGAATACAAATTCACCTTTTCCCACCATACCAAACTCTCCGGGTCAAGGGTGCTGATGGAGGTGCGCATCAGAACGTTGGACAGGTAGGTCCTGACCGACGGCGTTTTCCGGCGGATGCGCTTCAGCACCTCCAGCATCTCGCACTGGCGCGCAGCGCTCACCCGCGCCTGGCGGGATGGGATGAGCCCTCCCTGCAAAAGCTGTTCTGCGCTGACGACCAGCGCATCGCACCCCGGCGCTGTCTCTTCCAGCCAGCGCGCCAGCGCGGCCGTGTCGGACGCCTGCTTATAGGCGGCCACCATCCCGTTGGGGGGCAGCAACACCTCCGCCCCGCTCTGCCGGGCAAGCTGCACGGGCAGATCATAAGTACAGGGGCGCGTATCGAGCGGCAGAAAAGCAACTGTCATATCCTTCACCGTCTGAACATCAGCTCCTATATGGTCTGTCATAACTTGTCTATCTCATTGCGGAAGGCGCTCACGCTGCGGCGCAGGCTCTCCTCCTCCGCGCCCGTGACCACAGCGCCCACCATGATGCCGGCCACGCCGCACCTGGCCAACTGCCCCACCTCCATGGGGCGGATGGCCCGCTGGGTGGGAACAACGACGGGCAGCTTGCTCTCTTTGCAAAGTGCCGTATACTGCAGCAGTTCCGCGGCCGTGAGCCGCTGGCCGTAGGTCTCGGGCCGCATGATCGAGGCCTCCAGCACATCCGCGCCGATGCATGGCAGCCCGCGCACGTCTTCCAGCGTATAATCGCACGCCAGAGCCACCATTTTGATCAGGCCGGGCGTTGCCAGTACCGAAAGCGGCATGGCGGACGCATACAGGGAGATAAAGCTGTAACCCAGGCCGAAGGCCTTTTGGTAATCGCGCTCCACATCCTCCACGCTGTTGCCGGCCACAATACCACACGGTCCCTTGGAAACGGCGGCGATCTGTTCAAGGGTGTTCTTCTCCTCTTCAAACGTGCCGAAGTGCAGGCCGCTCGCGCGGTGCTGCACATTCATGTGCACCTTGATCACGTCTGCGCCGCACTCCACAGCCGCTCGGGCCAGCTCCACGCGGTTGCCGGGCAGGCTCACGATCAGCGCCGGCCTGCGCTGGTCCAAAACCGACAGATAATCCATATCATTTGCTCCTCTCAATAAAATTTTCTGCGGTGCGGGCTGTGCTCAGCCCTTTACAGCGCCCATCGCAACGCCGTTCTTCAGATACTTGAATGTAAAGGGGTACACCAGGATGACCGGGACGATGGAAAACAGAACGTAGCTCATCTTCACATTGTCCCAATAGCGCACAAGCGTGGGGTTCGTCATGGCCACCTCCATAGGGTTGCGGTTCAAAAAGTTTCGGATGTACATGGGCAGGGGGTAAATGCTCTGGTTGGAGGTAATGTACAAAATGGCGTTGTTGATGTTGTTCCAGTACGAGATCATGGTGAAGAAAGCCACGGTCGCCACCATCGGCGCGGCCACCGGCAGAACGATGCGGAACAGAATGGTGTAGTTGCTGGCGCCGTCCAGCCGCGCCGATTCCTCCAGTTCTTCCGGCACGTCTTCAAAAAAGCCCTTCAGCAGGATCAGGTAAAACACCTGCACCACCGATGGAAAGATCAGCGACCAGATGGTGTTGTTCAGGTGCAGGGCGTTCATCAGCAGCATGTTGGGCGCCATACCCCCGGTGAAGAGCATCACGATCACAAAAAACATCATCATGGAGCGGCGAAAGGGCATCCGCGCTTTGGACAGCGGATACGCAGCCATTGCCATGCTGATCACCGAAAGTGCCGTTCCCACCGCCGTAACAACAATGGAAACCCCCATCGACCGGAAAAAGCCACTGTCTGTGAGAACATATTTCATCGAGTACAGGTCGATCTGCTTGGGGAACAGGTTCACGATCTGATCCGGCGCCGAAAGGCTGACGGCCAACACATTGAAAAACGGGAAGATAAACACGATGACCATCAGGGCAGCGGCGATGTTCACGATCTTCTGAAACACCTTTTCGTTGTTGAAGGGCAAAAGCGCGCCCGGCAGCTTGAGCAGCACCACCCAGCCCAGCCCGGCCATGCCCGCGGCAAGGCTCAGGGGCAGGCAGACCAGGGTGGCGGCACAGAACACAAGGTCCGATTTATGCAGCTTCAAAAAATAGCGGCGCGTCTCTTTTTCCATCCGTACAAGGCACACCACCGCTTCCACCGCCAGCGCGCCCCACAAAATGTATCCGGCGGTATGGAATGCCTGCACCCCGGCCTGGGGAAGCTTTGCAAAAACCGCCGGCACAAGAAAGCACACAGCGCTGCACAGTACCGCCGTCAACCGGGCTGGATCCACGAGGCGCGGCAGACCTTTTTGTTTTTTCTTTTGCACGTTGCACCCCTCCTTTTACCAGATACTCTTATTGAAGAAACGCTTCAGGATAAAGTTCATACTGACCACAAGGATCAATGCCACAACCGAGTTGAAAAGCCCCACCGCCGTGGACAATGCATATTGCGGCACCAGGCCGCTGTCGTTGATGAGGCGCCAGGTGTACATGCCCAGGATGTTGCCCTTGCCTTCCACAAAGGGAGAATAAAAAACGAATACCTGCTCAAACCCGGCGTCCATAATGTAGCCCACGCGCAGGATGAACATGGAAGCGACGGTGGGCAGAATACCCGGCAGCGTGACATACCGGATCTGCTGCCACTTGGTCGCGCCGTCAATGCGCGCCGCCTCGTTCAGCGCGGGGTCCAGCGCCGTGATCGCGGCAATGTAGGTCACCGCGCTCCAGCCGATGTCCTTCCAGCTCGACGAGAGCAAAAGCAGGCTGCGAAAAAACTCATTGTTGTTCAGAAACTGAAAACGCTCGTGGCCCAGCGCGGCCAGGATGTTGTTCACCACGCCTGTCTCCGTGGCCAGGATGGACACAAAGATGCCGGCGATGGTCGCCCACGACAAAAAGTACGGGATATACATGACCACCTGAAGGCTGCGCTTCAGCGGCCGGCTGCGCATCTCGCTGATAAGGATCGCAAGCATGATGGGGATCGGAAAAATGATCGCGATTTTCAAAAAGCTGATGATCAGTGTGTTTGCCAGGGCAGAGAGGAATTTGGGGTTGGAAAAGATGGTCCTGAAATTTCCCAGGCCGGCCCAGGCAGCCTCCAGGATGCCCCCGATGGCGCTGCTCCCGCCCAGCAGGTTGGGGTTTTCCTTGAAGGCCATAACCAGGCCCAGCATGGGCAGATAAGAAAAGACCAAAGCGAACGCCGCGGCGGGTATATAAAACGGGAACAGATTTCCATACCGCTTCATATCATTTTTGAAGCTCAGCCTTTTTGCCGTTTTGTCTGTTTTCACCTTAGCCATAGAAGCTTCCTTTCGTTTTTAGTGTCGCGGTGATCTGCCCGCTTTTCGGCTGCGGGGCGGCCGCCCGTAACGGGCGGCCGCCCCGTGCCGACGCGATTGGATGCCTGCTTTTATTTTACGGTGTTATAGGTAGCCTTGTTTTCCCAGGTGCTGTACCACGCGTTCACCGACTCAGTCACTTCCTTGCCGCCGTTGCCTGCAAAAACCGCCCGCAGCTGGTCTGTGGTCATGCGGTTGTCGCTGCTGAACATCGTGGTCACAAGCGCGATGTCCAGCTCGCGCTTGGCGCCCGAGAAGGTGGTGTCGTACACCTCGTTGGGGGGCATCACGGCGATGGGAGACTTTACGCCGGTGGCCTCAATGTTTGCGTTGGCGCGGCTGAACAGCTTGTTTTGCGCCTCGGTCTTGCGGGTGCGGCACAGCCAGTATTTCGCGTAGTCCTCCTCGCGGGCCGCAGCCAGATACCGGTCCGACAGGTTGCGCTCATCGTTGAAGGCCGGCAGGATGGGCCAGTATTCGCCTTCCTTGATGGTAAAGGTCTTGCCCTCCTCGCCAATGGTCAGCAGGCGGAAGAAATCCTTGTCCAGCATTTTGTCCGCCCAGTCTACCACCGCGGCGGTCTGCTCTTCGCTCGTGTATTTGGGCACGACCGTAAAGAACTGGTAAGATTCAGAGGAGAATTGGCGCAGCTTTGACACGTCGCCCTTGTTCTCATCGGCCACGAGCGCAGAGATATAGCCAATGCTGTCGTCCGTGCCCTCCGAGCCCTCAATGGCGGCGGCGTCCCAGTGGAACACGCGGCCGGCGCCAAGCTGTTTTGCCTGCAGCATTTTCACGGTGTTGGGCTCTTCCGCGGTCGCGGCGTAAGCCAGCAGGCCATCGTCAAACAGGCCCTGCATGTAAGCGAGGTAGCTTTCAAAGTTGGGGTGGTCGATGTAATAGGTCAGCTTGCCGTCCACATCCATCCAGTCATTGTAGATGCCGAAGGCGGGCATGATGGGCTCCTGCACAACGGCATTCACATCCACATGGAACGCGGCGCCGCCCTGGGGCACCTTGCCCTTGAAATACTCCAGCATGGCGCGGAAATCGCTCACCGACATGCTGTATCCGTTTTCGGCGGCGGGCACGGGGATCTCGCTGCCGGGGTTAGCCTCGTTATACTCTTTCAGCCAGTCCTCCCGGTAAGCGATCGCCCAGTTGGTCACCTTCATGGCGTCCTTGCGGGGCAGCGCGTAAAGGCCGCCGTCCTTGGCCACCGTCTCCCAGCCGAAGTCCGCGATGACCTCTTTCAGGTTGGTGGAATTGTCCACATACGGCTTAAGATCCTTCAGCGCATCCTGTGCCAGCAGGCTGTAGAACTGATCCTTGGTCACGTTGATGGCCTGATAGTCCTCGCGGTTGATAAAGATGTTGTTGATCGCGGTCAGGCCTTCCTCAATGCCGGCGGGAACCTGGTCGTAGGTCACGTCGTAGCCGGTGTGCTCTTTCAGCAGCGCGGCCAGGGGGTGCGCGTTGTACTCCTCGGTGGTCACGCCTGTGGAGATGCCGTAGTAATTAAAGCTCTTTGCTGGCACCACCCCCGCGGCGGCAGACGACGCGTCTGCCGCCGTGCTCTGCGGGCTCGAGCCCGCGCCGCCGCACCCTGCCAGTGTGCTGAGTGCAAGCGCCGCGCACACGATGGAAGCGATCGCCTTTGCTGTACTCTTTTTCATAATACCCTCCTGCTAAACAAAATTTTATATGGCTGCAAACAAATTTTCACAGCGCATGCCAAACGAAAGATGGGCTCAGTGCAGATAAAGCCGGATGTTCGTCCATGCGGCAACGGGGGAATTGGTTTTGTCGGTCACGCCCTGAATGGTGGGGCACTGCTGCCAGGTCTCGCCAAAGTCCTCCGAAACCAGAAAATAGGTGGAAGCCTCCTGGTTTCCGGGGATCTGGCGCGGGTTGATGTACTCTGCAAACAGCGGCGCAACCCCCTCCCACACCGGATCAAACGACACCTGGCCGTCTGTCACATAGTTCCTGTCATACAGGGTCTGCGCGTCTGCGCCCACATGGGCAACGATCCCCCACTGGTCCCGCCCGATAAAGGAATCCTGCTCCAGGTCGTAAGCCAGATACTTGGCATGGTTCGCCGGCACGAACTGAAAACCGCCCATCAGGTTGGTGTCGTTGGTTGCGCCGATCCGGGGCGAGGTGGACAGGCACAGCACGCCCGGGTGTGCGGCGCGCACCCTTCCCACCTCCGCATACTGGCTTCCGATGAAGCGCCCCGTGCCCTGCACGCGCTGGATCAGATCCGCCACGTGTTTTTCCGTACCGTCGGGGTAATGCACCAGCACCCTCCCGTTCTGCGCCTGGGTCCGGCCCGCGAGTGTGTCCCCCGCGGCCCAGTTTTCAAATTCGATGTAATCCGGGCTGCCGTTCCCGGTGGACGCCGTGTACACTTCGATCATGATGCGTTTCGGAATAGGCTTGGTAAAATCGCCGCTGAAATACGAGTCCATGGTCTCCCAGGTGGACTGCGGGGTGTAATATTTCACGGGGCTCCCCACATAGGGCGCCACATATCCGCCAAAGATGTTTGAGCCGCCGGGCACTGAGGTGTAGATCATGGAATCGCTGTAGCTTCCCCCGGCCGCAGCATAATCCTCGTTGATGCCCACGCTGATCTGCCAGGGCATCCAGGCGTCCGGCGCAAGGGGGTCGTACCCGGCCTGCGGGCCCAGCTTCAGGTGCAGCGCGTTCACGCCGGTGGCGGTCACGCAGGAATAGGTCCCGTCGATGGCTTTATCGTAGTGGGCGGCCCAAAAGCCTGCGCTCGAGTTTTTCGCCGCTGTGGCCGGCCGGTACACATAGCCGATGACCGTGTGCTTTCCCTGTAGGTCAATCACGCTTACGGCACCGCCCTCGTAGTTTTCAATATAGATCTTGTGTTTGAGAGTATAGGTTGGGCTGTTCTCGGCCGCGGCCTCGGGCGGCAGCTGGGAATTGGTAAAATTGTTGGAAGTGGCAAACGCGTGAAAAGGAACGACCGTGACCGCCAAAAGGAGTGCCGTGAGTACCGTGATGAGCCGTTTCATTTTATTCCCTCCTCATTTTGTCGTTTTATTTTGAAGCTGTATCCCCTGCGGCATGCTGCGCGCCCCTTTCGGGTACAAAAGGCGCACGGCGCGCCGTATTTTCATATCCAGCGCTTGCCCGGCACCGCGCCCTCGTCGGCCAGCAGCTTTTGCAGCTTCGGCACCGGGATCGCGCTGCAAGCTTTTTTCTCGGCGACCGCCATGCTGGCGGCCGCCCCTGCGGCCTGCCCCAGAGCCATTGCTGTTGCGGTGATGCGGGCCGACGCGATCGCCTCGTGGGTTGCCGAGATACAGCGCCCTGTCACCAGAAGGTTCGATATTTTCTTGGGCACCATCACCCCGTACGGGATATCATAGCAGCAGATGCGCTCTTTGCGGATCCAGTTCAGCTCTGCGCCCACCGGGTCGTGGATATCGATGGGGAAGGCACATACCGCCACACTGTTTTCGCACTCGGCGCTGTTTATCACCATCTCGGCCGTCAGCGTTTCCATGCCCAAAATGCGGCGGCTCTCCCGCACACCCGTCATCGCGGCAATGGAGCGCAGTTGTGCAGCCGCAAAGCCCGGGATGTACTTTTTCAGGAACGCGGTCACAATGCCCACCTGTTTGTGCGCCTCGAATTCCGCGGCCGTCAGATCCTTCGCGTTCACGCCGGAAAGTCTTGTCACACGCGTCATGTTCACCAGCACTTCCCCCGGATGAACGCTCTGGAAAAACAGCACGCGGTCTCTCGGCAGCGGGAAATCCCCGTTCTCCTTTGCCTGTGCCACCAGACTGAAAAAGCCCGATACCGCCAAATATTTTCTGAGATCGCAGTCCATGTTCAGGATGAACTGCTCCGGGTTTTCCAACACGTATTTCGTCGTTTTTTCCAGATCTACATTGTTCAGCGAAAACATCAGCGACATCGGCTGCGCCATGCCGTCGTGCTTGCGGCCAAGCATAAATTCCACATCGCACAGGGCGGCGAGATCCGCGTCGCCCGTGGCGTCGATGAACACCTTGCCCTTGTAGGTGGCTTTTCCGCTTTTGTTCAGCACCCGCACGGCCTGGATCTGCCCGTTCTCCAGCTCCACTGATTCCAGGAATGTGTGCAGCAGCACAGTGATGTTCGGCTCGGTGGAAAGCATCTCAAAGTAGACCAGCTTGAGCAGCTCCGAGTCAATGGGCGTGATGGTCGATACCATTCCGATGGGGTCCGGGATGTGCCCCAAAGTGCCGCCCCGGGCCGCAAGGCGGTCCACGATCTCCTGCGCAATGCCCCTGACCACCTGTTTATCCCCCGCATGGAAGGTCATCAGCGGCGCCACCATGGCGGAGGTGTTGGTCCCGCCCGGATATCCGTTTTTGTCGATGAGCAGGACGCTCATGCCCCTGCGCGCCGCACACACAGCCGCGTTGGTCCCACTGGAACCTGCCCCCACCACAATGATGTCATATACTTTTTTCACGAGTGTTCCACCTTTATCCAAGTAATTTAAAGCATGAAATAGATCGATTCAAACCATTCGCGCTGCGTCACGGCCGCCATGCTCACCGGGTAGGTGTCCCGCAAGTGCCGGATGTAATGGACCTGGCCACCGAACCCCTTGGTGCTCTCGCACACTTTATTTTTGAATTCCTCGGTCTCGTAGCCCACGATCAGCTGGGAGATCCCCAAAAAGTGAAGCAACCCCGGCCAGGCCGGGCCAAGCTCCTGTGTGCCGCACAGATCGCCCGTGGCGTTGTCCGCGCCGCGGCACAGGCGGCCATCCAGCACCAGCGCCGCCTTGCCGCCGGGCGCCTCGCTGATGTACAGATAATGCTTTTCTCCGCGGGCACAGCCCATCATGCCCTCATAGATCGCCCCCGCGTTGATCTGATGATCCAGGTGGGTAAAGACCATGTACTGGCGCTCAATGATCTCTTTCAAATGCACAAACTGCCAGCCAAACTCCGGCGCGGAAGTAATGATCTGTTCCTCGTAGTCCAGCTTTCCGGCCACCCCAACTCCGATGCCCAACACGTTTTTGTTGTGGGCGGTCTCCGCATTCAAAAGCTCCATGATCGCATGCAGGGGCGCCGTGCCGCCATCCAGCGGAAAGGAAATGCGTTTCAGGATCTGCGCTTCACAGTCGGTAACGACGCCCTCGATTCCGTGTGGGCGCAGGTCCAGGCCAATGAAGCAGCCATAGGCGCTGTTGACGCGGTAGATGATGGAGCGGCGCCCGCCGGAGGAATCGTCCATTCCGTTCACGATCAGCAGTTTCAGTTTCAACAGGCTGTTCACGCAGGAAGACACCGTCGAGGTGCTCAGCCCTGTGTCTTCCACGATCTCCGCTTTCGTTGCACAGCGGCGCGCCATCAGGCAAAGCATAATCTGCTTAATGTTGTGGATTTTGATCTGATCAAGCATCTCTGCCACCTCAAAACTTTTTACGAAGCTCGTAAAAAGTTATTATGGCTATATCATATAGCGCGTTTTTTGAGAAGTCAATATGATATTTGATTTTATGTACAAATAAACAACCTGAAGGGCAAAATTTTATACATTATCGATATTCTTCCGCCACATAAAAAAGCGGCCGCAGCAAAACTGCGGCCGCTTTTTTATGTGGCGGCGCCTGCGGACCATCTGCTTTTTACCATGCCTGATACAGCATCACCATCAGCGGCATGGTCAGGATGCACAAAAGGGTGGTCATCACGTTGATCTTGCTGGCATAGGCCGAATCGCCCCCATACACCTGCGCCATCTGCACAATGGCCGCGGCGCTGGGTGCGGTGGTCGCTAAAAAGCTCACCAGCAAAATCGTGTCCCCGTCCGGGGTCAGGGCCGCCATGCCGCTGCACTTCAGTACCGCCAAAAACAGCAGCGGATACAAAAGCAGCCGAAGCGCGCTCACCAGGTATACGCGCCTGGTGGCGAACACCTCCTTTAAAGGCATGTACCCCACCAGAATGCCGGTCACGATCATGCTCAGCGGGCCCACCATTTGCCCCACCGACGCCACGGTCTCGCGCAGCAGCGCGGGCATGCGCAGCTGCCCCAAAAACATCACAATGCCCGCCGCCGTGACCAGCAGGTTGATATTGGTGAAGACCTTTTTCCAGCCAAATCCCTTTTCCCCGCTCATGATGCGCTTGCCGTGGGTCCAGATAAAGGCCGTCTGCACGGTGATGTACGCGCAGCTGTACAGCACCCATTCGCCGCCCAGCACATACCCCACCACCGGAATGATCAGGTTCGCCGCATTGGAGTAATAGGCCGAGCACACCTCCACCCCATCCATGTGCAGCAGCCTTTGGCAGGCCGCATTTACCGCCATCAGCAAAAGATGTGCCACAAGTGCGGCTGCAAAGGCCAGCGCAAGGCCCCGGAGCTTCTCTTTGCTGAAGCTCTCCTGAAAGGCGTTTAGGATGGAGCATGGCATCACCAGATACAGCACCAGCTTGGAAACGACCTTGCTGTCCGCCTCGGACAAAAAGCGTATTTTTGCAATGATAAACCCCATGAGCAGCATGAAGAACAGTTCCGCGATCTGCCGGATCAGCAGCAGGCTCACTTCCATGGGCTTTCCCCCCTCTTGTTCCAGCCAAAAACAAGCCCCGCCTTGAAAGCGGGGCTCATCTCTCGTTTTTTTGCTTATTCCTTAACGCCGTAGCGCTTGAGCAGCGCCTGGATCTTGGCGTTGGGGTCGATGATCGAGCCAACGCTCATATCGTGGTTGATGGCGGCCACAAAATAAGCGATGTACTTGGACACATCCACCTCGTGGAACCACTCGCGGCTCAGCAGCTCGGGCGTGCGGTAGGTGAGGTTCGAGCCGTACACCCCGCTGATGATGCCGTCGGCATAGGCCTTGTCAAACTCGGTCAGGCCGCCGGTAAAGATCGCGTAGGTGGCGTTGCAGAAAATGCGTTTGGCGCCGCGCTTTTTCAGTTCGTACCCGATGTCCAGCATGCTCTCGCCCGAGGAGATGATGTCGTCGGCAATGAACACGTCCCGGCCCTCCACGCTCTCGCCCAGATACTCGTGGGCCACAATGGGGTTGCGGCCGTTCACCACGCGGCTGTAATCGCGCCGCTTGTAGAACATGCCCAGGTTCACGCCCAAAACGCTGGCGTAATACATGTTGCGGTTCATGGCGCCCTCGTCCGGGCTTATGACCATAAAATCCTCCGGGTCAGGGCGGAAGTCGGGGATGCTCTTGAACATGGTCTTGAGCACCTGGTAGGTGGGCATCACATTGTCCATGCCCATCAGGGGCACCGCGTTGGACACGCGGGGGTCGTGGGCGTCAAAGGTGATGATGTTCTCTACGCCCATATCCTGCAATTCCTGCAGCGCATACGCGCAGTCCAGGCTTTCACGGTAAGCGCGGCGGTGCTGGCGGCTGCCGTAGAGCAGGGGCATAATAACTGTGATGCGGTGCGCCTTGCCGCTGGCGGCCTGGATCAGGCGCTTGAGATCCTGGTAATGGTCGTCCGGGCTCATGCAGTTCTCGTGGCCGAACATGGTGTATTTGCAGCTGTAGTTGCCCACGTCCACCACAATGTACAAATCATCGCCGCGGATGGTATTTTTGATCAGGCCCTTGCCGTCGCCGGAAGAAAAGCGGGGGCATTCGCTGGGAATAATAAAGGTTTCCTTCTCCATGCCCTTGCGCTTGGCCCAGCGCACCAGGTGGCGGTCGATCAGGGCGGTGAGCTCACGGGCGCCGGGGGTGGCGATCAGCCCCATGTCGGCCACGCCGTTTCCCTCAATAAAAAACTCGGTGTTGTTCGGCTGCTGCTGCATCACAGTAAACTCTCCTGTTCTTTTGATTTACCTTAAAAATAACCGTGCCCCCGTGTGCTGCGGGGGCATACAAATTACAATTAGATAGTATCACACTTTTGCCAAAAGGAACAGCAAAATCCCCGCTTTCCCGCATTTTCTGCGGCTTGTCATATGCCCTGCGGGAATCCGATGGTACAAATTGTCGAATATGCCCAAAATCCGTTTTTTCGCGGCATTCCCACGCCTTGAGCGGCAATAGAAAAAGCCTTCGCCCCCCGGTTTTTTGGGGGCGAAGGCTTTTACAGATCAAACCAGCTCGATGATGGCCATCTCGGCGGCGTCGCCGCGGCGGGGGCCAGTTTTCACGATGCGGGTATAGCCGCCGTTGCGGTCGGCATATTTGGGGCCGTACTCGTCGATCACTTTTTTGGCAACGGTCTCCTTGGTGATATAAGAGTAGACCTGGCGCTTGGCATGCAGATCCTCCCGCTTGCCAAGAGTCACCATTTTTTCGGCCATGGAACGCACTTCCTTGGCACGGGTCACGGTGGTCTCGATTTTGCCGTTCTCAAACAGGTAGGTCACCATGGCGCGCAGCATGGCGTTGCGCTGCTCACTGGTGCGGCCGAGTTTTCTGGTACCGGGCATCCCGTTTCACTCCTTTGCAGTAAAATTACTCGTCGTCTTTGGTAAGGGTAAAGCCCAGAGAATCAAGCTTTGCCATGACCTCTTCCAGGCTCTTGCGGCCGAGGTTGCGGACTTTCATCATCTCGTCCTCGGACTTATTGATCAAGTCTTCCACGGTATTGATGCCCGCGCGCTTCAGGCAGTTGAAGGAACGCACCGAGAGATCCAGTTCTTCAATGGTCATTTCCAGGGCCTTTTCCTTGCCCTTGTCGTCCTTCTCCACCATGATCTCGGCGCCCATTGCCTCCTCCGACAGGTTGACGAACAGGTTCAGATGCTCGGTCAGCACGCGTGCCGCAAGGCTCACGGCTTCCTTGGCATTGATGGTGCCGTCGGTCCACACCTCGATGGTGAGCTTGTCGTAGTCGGTGATCTGGCCAACGCGGGTATTCTCCACCGTGTAGTTGACCTTCAAAACAGGCGTATAGATGCTGTCGATGGGCAGCACATTCAGGTCGTTTTTCTCCTGCATGAGCTGCTTGTTGCGCTCTGCGGGCACGTAGCCGCGGCCCTTGTCGAAGGTGAGCTCCATCACGAGCTTGCCGCCTTCTTCCAGGGTGGCGATATGCCACTCGGGGTTCAGCACTTCGATCTCATCGCTGGGCTTGATGCTGCCAGCAGTAACTTCGCCCTCACCGGCCGCTTCAATGCGAACGGTGACAGGGCCGTCGGCGTAGAGCTTGGCGGCAACGCCCTTGAGGTTCAGCACGATCTCGGTCACGTCTTCCTTAACGCCCGGAACAGTGCTGAACTCGTGGACCACGCCATCGATCTTTACGCTGGTGACGGCAACGCCGGGAAGCGACGAAAGCAGGACACGCCGTAAGCTGTTGCCCAAGGTGGTACCAAAACCGCGCTCCAGGGGCTCCACGACGAATTTGCCGTAGCGGCCGTCCGGCGACAGGCTGGTGGTATCAATTCTGGGGCGTTCGATCTCCATCATAAAAAACCCTCCTTGGTGGGCCGGCCCTGGGGGCGGGCCGGCCTTTAGTGTTCGCTTTCCCTATGCGCTGAGCTTGTTACTTGGAGTACAACTCAACGAT
>NZ_DBGCTQ010000039.1:0-9186 GCF_048388525.1 Allofournierella sp.
TTTTAAAGAAGAGAGGCAAAGGGATATGGACCAGCCGTATCAGGAAGGCGGCCTTCTGGCACACAGCGACGTGGCCGAGGACTATGAGCTGCTGATGAACAGCATGGAGGTGAGCGTCAGCAAGCATTTGCTGGACGAGCATTTTACCATGGTGTGGGGCAACGATTTTTATTACAAAATGATCGGCTACGACAAACAGGAATACGAGGCGCTGTTTCACAACCGGCCGGATCTGTATTACCCCTTTCATCATTACGAGGACGAGCTTCAAGCGGTCAATGCCCAGGTGGTGGGTGCCCTGCAGGCAGGCCGCAAAAGCTACAGGCTCACCACCCGCATGCCGGTCAAGGGCGGCGGGCACATTTGGGTGCAGATGTGCGGGTTCTTCACCCAAAACATGCTGCGGGGCTGCCCCATCGCCTACACGGTGATCACCAATGTGGACGATCTGGTAAAAATGCAGAGGGCCCAGTCCATCACCTACAACAACATCTCCGGCTTTGTGGCCAAATATCTCATCCGCGATTATCTGCACATCGAGCTTCTGGACGCAAACGATCAGTTCAATGCCTTTTTCGGGATCTCAGGGCAGCGGGACCCGCAGGACCCCTTTTTCCGCCTGAACGTGGAGGCCAACAAGGATTGCATTATTCCCCAATTGGAACATACAAAACAAGGGGAGCATATCCACTTTCTGGCCAAGCTGCAAAACCGTAAGGGCCGGACCGTTTGGATGCAGGTCAACGGCGACTGTGTGGACTGGATCGACGGCGCCCCCGTCTACCTGCTGCTCTACATCGACGTGACCGACCTGACGGAGCTGCGCGAGATGCAAAAGCAGCTGGAAGAGCAAAAGCAGCATCTCCAGGACGCGCTGGTCAGCGCGCAAAAAGCCAACGCCGCCAAACGGGATTTTTTGTCCCGCATGTCGCACGAGATCCGCACGCCCATGAACGCCATCATCGGCATGACGACCATCGCCGCGGCCCACATCGGCGATGATGCCCGCATCGAGGACTGCCTGGGCAAGATCACCTTTTCCGCAAAGCACCTGCTCAGCCTCATCAACGACATTTTGGATATGTCCAAGATCGAGGACGGCAAGCTCACGGTGAACCGCGAGCCCTTTTACCTGCAGCAGGTGCTGGAAGCCGTCACCACCATCATTTACCCCCAGGCGGCGGCCCGGGAAGTCGATTTCCGGGTGACCGTGCAGGGGGTCCTGGAAGACGAGCTGTTGGGCGACGCCATGCGGGTGAGCCAGATCCTGATCAATCTGCTCTCCAACGCGGTAAAATTCACACCGCCAAAGGGGAAGGTCAGGCTGGCGGTAAAAGAGCTGGGCCGGAAAAACAACACGCAGACCCTGCAGTTTGCGGTCAGCGATACCGGGCGCGGCATGAGCGAGGAATTTCTTTCGCGTATCTATGAGCCCTTCGAGCAGGAGAACGCCAGGGGCGGCACGGGGCTTGGCATGCCCATTACCAAAAACCTGGTGGGGCTTTTGGGCGGCTCCATCTCGGTGCGCAGCCAGCTGGGCCAGGGCACGGTTTTTGTGGTGGATCTTCCCTTGGCTCTCTCTTCGCAGAACAAGCCGCTGCTGTATCCCTCTATGGATACGCTGCGGGTGCTGGTGAGCGACGACAACGCGGACGACTGCGCCTACGCCTCGCTGCTCCTGAAAAAGTTCGGCGTGAAAGCAAAATGGGTGCTCAGCGGGGGCGAAGCGGTGCGCGAGATCCGCACCGCCCACAGGCGCGGCAAAGATTACGACATCTGCCTGATCGACTGGAAAATGCCGGACATGAACGGCATTGAAACGGCGCGGCAGATCCGCGCGATCGTGGGGCCCGACACCCTGATCATCATCCTCACAGCCTACGATTACAGCGAGATCGAAGCGCCGGCCCGCGAGGCGGGTGTCGACCTGTTCCTTTCAAAGCCCCTGTTTGCCTCCTCGCTCTACAACACGCTTATGGCCGCCACCAAGCTGGGGCAGGCGCTCCCAAGGCCGGCCAGTCTCGTAAAACCAACCCTGCTCGCCGGCCACCACATCCTGGTGGCGGAAGACAACGAGCTGAATTTGGAGATCGCGGTGGAGCTTTTAAAAATGGCCGGCGCGCGGGTAAGCTGCGTCCGCAGCGGCCAGGAAGCTGTCGAGTGGTTCTGTTCCCCCCTGGGGCGCAGCTGCGGGCTGATCCTGATGGATATCCAGATGCCGGGAATGGACGGCTACCAGGCCACCCGCGCAATCCGCCGCTCCAGCGCGGCCAACGCCTCCGCCATCCCCATCATCGCCATGACCGCCAATGCCTTTCAGGAGGATGTGGCCGCGGCGCTGGAGGCGGGCATGAATGCCCACATCTCCAAGCCCATTGATGTGTCGGCCCTGTACCGCACGCTGGAAGCCGTTTTGAAACGCCGCGAACCGCAGTGAGCAGGCGCTGCTGCGCGCAAAAGGGCCGCCGGAAAGTCATCGCTTTCCGGCGGCCCTTTTTTCATTGCTCGCTTCAACAGCCCAAATACGCCTTGCGCACCTCAATGTTGTTGGCCAGCTCGTCGGCCGGGCCCTCCATCTTGATGGTGCCGGTCTCCAAAACATAGGCTCTGTCGGCGATCTCCAGCGCCATTTTGGCGTTCTGCTCCACCAACAGCACGGTCACGCCGTCCTTTTTCACATCCTCAATGATCTTGAAGATCTCCTTTACCAGCAGGGGCGAAAGCCCCATCGAGGGTTCATCCAGCAGCAGCATTTTGGGGCGGCACATCAAAGCCCGGCCGATGGCGAGCATCTGCTGCTCGCCGCCGGACAGGGTGCCCGCCTGCTGCTTGCGCCGCTCTTTCAGGCGTGGCAGGCGCTCGAACACCATCTCGTAGTCATCCAGCACGGCTTCCCTGCTGTCCTTGCGGGTGTAGGCGCCCATCTCCAGGTTTTCCTGCACCGACAGATGGCTGAACACCCGGCGGCCCTCCGGCACCTGCGCAAGGCCCAGGCCGATGATCTTGTGGGCCTCCATCTGGCTGATGCGATGCCCCATAAAATCGATCTCGCCGCTCTTGGGGCGCAAAAGGCCCGAGATGGCGTGCATGGTGGTGGTCTTGCCCGCGCCGTTCGCGCCGATCAGGGTCACGATCTCCCCCTCGTCCACATGAAACGAGATGTCCCGGATGGCGTGGATGGAGCCGTAGAACACATTCACATTGTTTACTCGCAGCATTTCGCCCATCTTCAGTCACCTCCCAGATACGCGGCAATCACCTTGGGGTGATTGCGGATGACCTCACCCGGGCCCTCCGCGATCACGCGGCCGTAATCCAGCACCACAATGTGTTCGCAGATGCCCATCACAAAGTTCATATCGTGCTCGATCAGCAAAACCGCCACGCCAAAGGTGTCGCGCACCGACTTGATGGTGTTCATCAGTTCCTCGGTCTCGTTGGGGTTCATGCCGGCGGCGGGTTCGTCCAGCAGCAGCAGCTTGGGGTTTGTGGCAAGCGCCCGGGCAATCTCCAGCTTGCGCTGCTTGCCGTAGGGCAGGCTGGAGGCCGGCAGCCTGGCTTCCTTGTCCAGGTCAAAGATCCTGAGCAGCTTCATGGCCCGTTTGTTCATCTCCCGCTCCTTTTCCCGGTAGCCGGGCAGGCGGAAAACGCCGGTCCACATGTTATAGCGCACCTGGTTGTGCAGGCCCACTTTCACGTTGTCCAATACGGTGAGCTCGTTGAACAGGCGAATGTTTTGGAACGTGCGGGCGATCCCCGCGCGGCAGATCTTTTCCGGTTTTTTGCCGGTGATGTTCACCCCGTCCAGAATGATATCGCCCTCGGTGGGGCGGTACACGCCGGTGAGCATGTTGAACACGGTGGTCTTGCCCGCGCCGTTGGGGCCGATCAGGCCGAACAGATCGCCCTTTTCCAGCTTCATATCCAGCTGCGCCACGGCCTGCAGGCCGCCGAACGCGATGCCCAGGTTGGTCACTTCCAGCAGCGCCATGCTCACACGCCCCCTTTCTGGTTTGTTTTAGTGCGTTCCTGCGCCATGGCGCGGAATTTCGCCGCAAAGCGGCCGCGCCACGCGACCATCTGGGGGCTCTGGTTGAAGATCATCATCAGGATCAGCAGCAGCGCATAGATCAGCATGCGGTATTCCTGCATGCCGCGCAGCAGCTCGGGCAGCACGGTGAGCAGGGCCGCCGCGATGATGGAGCCCCGGATATTGCCGATGCCGCCCAGCACCACGAACACCAGCACCAGGATCGAGGTGTTGTAATCGAATTTTTTGGCTGCCAGGGTCGAGAAGTTCAATGCGTACAGAACCCCCGCCATGCCCGCGAACACCGCCGAGGTGATAAAGGCCATCAGCTTGTACTTGGTCACGTTGATGCCGGTGGCCTCGGCGGCAATGCGGTTGTCGCGGATGGACATGATGGCCCGCCCCGCGCGGGAATTCACCAGGTTCAAAATCACAAACAGGGTCACCAGGATCAGCAGGATACCTATGGTAAAGGTGGAGGCCTTGTGCAGGCCCGTAATGCCGATGGCCCCGTTGATGATCACCTTACCGTCCGCTGCCAGCTTCAGCGAGGCCGCATCCTTCAGGGAGAAGTGCAGGCCGCTGCCGTCGACCCCCAAATAGAAGGAATTCAGGATATTCTTTATGATCTCGCCAAAGGCCAGGGTCACGATGGCCAAATAGTCGCCCCGCAACCGCAGCACCGGGATGCCGATCAAAAAGCCGGCCACGCCGGCCATCGCGCCGCCCACGAGCATGGCCAGGGGCATGCCGGCCCAAATGGGCATGCCATCCCCCGCAATCATCCAGAATACCGCGCCCGAAAAGGCGCCCACGCTCATAAATCCCGCATGGCCCAGGCTCAATTCGCCCAGAATGCCCACAGTCAGATTCAGCGACACCGCCAGCACCACATAAGTGCAGATGGGCACCAGCATGCCCTGCATGGAATTGTTCAGCAGCCCGCCCCCGGCAAGAGCGGTCATAAGCAAATAAAACGCCACCACGATGCCGTAGGTGATCAGGTTGCTCCGGGTGGACTTTTGCATTCTTTTGAAGAAGTTCATATGTACCACCTCACACCTTCTCGCTGATCTTTTTGCCCAAAAGGCCGGTGGGCTTGACCAGCAGCACAACGATCAGCACCGCAAACACAATGGCGTCCGCCAGCTGTGTGGAGATATACGCCTTGCCGAAGATCTCGATCACACCCAGCAGGATACCGCCCACCATGGCCCCCGGGATGGAACCGATGCCGCCGAACACCGCCGCGGTAAACGCCTTGATGCCGGGCATGGCGCCGGTGGTGGGCTGCAGTGATGGATAGGCCGAGCACAGCAGCACGCCTGCCACGGCCGCCAGGCCCGAACCAATGGCAAAGGTGAGCGAAATGGTGGCGTTCACATTCACGCCCATCAACTGGGCCGCCCCCTTATCCTCGGACACGGCCAGCATGGCGTGCCCCATTCGTGTGTGGTTCACAAACAGCATCAGCGCCGCCATGATCAGCGCCGACACCAGGATGGTAGCGATGCTCTCGCCGGTGATGACCAGTTCGCCGCCCGCCAGGTGCAGGGCCGGAATGGTCACCACCGATTTGAAGGACTTGGGGTCGGACCCCCAGATCAGCAGCGCCAGATTCTGCAAAAGGTAGCTCACGCCGATGGCGGTGATCAGCACCGCCAGGCTGGGCGCGCCCCGCAGCGGCTTGTAGGCCAGCCGCTCGATGGTAATGCCCAAAAGGGTACACACCACGATCGACAGCCCGATCGCCGCAACCGACGGCAGCCCCATCGAGTTCACCGCAATGAACACGATATAGCTGCCCACCATGATCACGTCCCCGTGGGCAAAGTTCAGCATCTTTGCAATGCCGTACACCATGGTATAGCCCAGGGCAATAATGGCGTACACACTGCCCAGGCTGATGCCATTGATGAGGTAGGATACAAAGTCCATAGATACTCCCCTTCTCCAGCGCCGCAGCCGGCCCGCGCCCCCCTGTGGCACACGCCGCCTCCCGCAAAATATACATATTATTATAGCACCGCTCTAAAGCGCGCACAAGTTTTTTGTGATTTTGTTGGAGAAAAAGGGGGCTGCCGCCCCCTGGCGGCAGCCCCCTTCGGCGTTCAAAGCGTTACATCGCGGTATAAATGCCGTTCTCGATCTTCACAGCGCGGGGGGCCTTGCTGACCTCGCCGCTGGCCGCCCAGGTCATGCCATCGCCGGTCAGACCGTCCACACTGATGGCGGTCATGGCGGGCTTCAGCAGATCGCACAGCTCGGAAGCGCTCATGGAGGTGTTGGCGGCAGCCTGCTCCATGGCGGCCTTGATGATGTAAACACCATCGTAGGCGTCGGCCGCAAACTGGTTGGGGGTCTCGCCGTACTTCTCCTCGTACTTGGAAACAAAGTTCTTGGTCATGTCGTCCTGCGCGTCGGCTGCAAACGGGGTGAGCAGCATGATGCCCTCAAACAGGCTGGTGTCGGCACCCTTGATGGTCAGCAGGCCATCAAGACCGTCGCAGCCAAAGATCTTGGCGTCATAGCCCTGCTTGTTCATTTCCTGGATGATCAGGTTGGCCTCGTTGTAGTAGATGGGCAGGAACATCAGCTCCGCGCCGGCAGCCTTGGCCTTCTGCACCTGCACGGAAAAGTCGGTCTTGCTGTCGGCGGTAAAGGATTCGGCGGAAACGACTTCCAAGCCCTTTGCCGCGGCCTCCTCCGCAAACTTGGCATAAATGCCGGAGGAATAAGCATCGGAAGCGTCGTAGATCGCCGCCACCTTGGTGGCCAGCTTGTTGTCGGCAATGTAATCGGCCGATCCAACGCCCTGGTTCGGGTCGGTAAAGCACACCTGGAAGGCGTTATCGCCCTTCACCACGTCCACCGCGGAGGCCGACGGGGTAAGCAGGAACATATTGTCGGCTTCCGCCTCAGAGGCCACCGCCAGGCAGGGGCCGGTGGTCACGGTGCCCAGCAGCACCTGCATGCCCCAGTCCTTCAGGGCATTGTACGCATTGACCGACTTCTCGGGGTCATGCTCGTCGTCCTGGAAGTTCAGCTCGAACTGCATGCCGCCCAGGGCGTTGATCTCTTCCACCGCCAGCTCGGCGCCCTGCTTTACAGCAATGCCGTAGGTCGAAGCGCCGCCGGTCAGGGGGCCGATGCCGCCGATCTTCAGCGGGGCGGCCGAAGAGCCGCCGGCATTCCCGGAAACCGTGGAGCCGGAAGCAGTGGAACCGGCCGGGGTGGAGCCCGCAGGGGCCGAAGTGGTGCCGCCGCAGGCAACCAGGCTTACCGCCATGGCCGCTGCAAGCGCCGCACTCAAGAATCTTTTCATAACGTTTCCCTCCTGTTTTACGTATCTCCCTGAGCCTCGTGTCGTCCTGTAATGCACAAAGTCTGGTGAACGTTTTCTAAATTATAAACACATTCCTGCAAAGAAACAATTCGCTATTTTTACATACTTTTTACCGTTGTAAAGCGCTGTAGTGGGTAAATTGCATAAAACTGCCCTGATTTTTCTATTTTCTATGCCCAAAGCGCCAACTTCGTTATAGAATTATCATCTTTTTGCAGGGTTTCCCCCATTTTAATGCGCCCGGGGCATTGCAAAGCTGCGCGAACTTTGCGATAATAGTAGTACTATTTTAAAAACAGGGAGTGCGCAGCGTCATGGAACTTTTGGAACAGCGTATTTTAAGCGAGGGCCAGGTCCGGCCCGGCAACGTGCTGAAGGTGGACTGCTTTTTGAACCACCAGCTGGATGTGGACCTGCTGGACAAGCTCGGCCAGGAATTCTACCGCCTTTATAAAGGCGACGGCATCAACAAAATTCTCACCATCGAGGCGTCGGGCATTGCGATCGCCTGCATGACGGCCCGGTATTTTAACGTGCCTGTGGTGTTTGCCAAAAAAGCCAAAAGCAAAAACATCGACGGCGAGGTTTTCACCTCCACTGTACACTCCTTTACATATGGAAAAGACTATGATATCACTCTTTCCAAAAAGTTTTTGGGCCCGCAGGACAAGGTGCTGATCCTGGATGATTTTTTGGCGGTGGGCAAGGCCATGCACGGCCTTTTGGATGTGTGCGCCCAGGCCGGCGCGCAGGTGGGCGGCATCGGCATCGCCATTGAAAAGGGGTTTCAGCAGGGCGGGGATACCCTGCGTGCCCAGGGCTACAAGGTGTCGAGCCTTGCTATTGTGGACGAAATGACCGACGACGGGCGTCTTCGTTTCCGGCCCCAATGAACGGCTGCACAGCCCGCAAACGGCACAAACCGGGAATTGCGCCGGCAGCGCTTTTTTCCCTTCCAATAAAAAGGGCCGGCCGCAGTATGCGGCCGGCCCTTTTTATCTCAGTTTTCTTTGCCCTCGACCCGCTTGATGACCTGCTCATAACCGCCGTTTCCATATTGGATGCAACGGTTGATCCGGCTGATGGTGGCGGTGCTGATCTCCACGCTTTTTACGATCTGTTCGTAGGTTTTTCCTTCCAGCAGCATTTTGGCCGCCTCCAGGCGCTGCGCCATATCAGCCAACTCCTTCATGGTGCACAGATCCTCAAAAAAGCTATAGCACTCGTCCATATCATTCAAAGAAAGGATCGCCTCAAACAGGGCGTTGGTCGCCGGGTTTTTCAAATGGTTCTTGTCAGCCATTATACACCTCGCTATGCTTTACTTTCTTGTTTTATCGCATTAAAGTGTACCACAAAGCTTTGCAAAATGCAAGCCTATTCTTGAAAAGAAAAAGGCCGCCTTTCCGGCGGCCTTTCCTTACAGATATTATTTCATCATGCTGGCAACTTCGGCCGCAAAATCATCACAGCGCTTCTCCAGGCCCTCGCCCTTTTCGTAGCGCACGAACTTTGCGATCTCAATGCTGCCGCCCAGGTCCTTCGCCACCTTGTCGGTGTACTTTGCCACGGTAAGATCCGGGTCCTTCACAAACTCCTGATCCACCAGGCAGTTCTCTTTATAGAACTTGCCAACGCGGCCCAGCACCATCTTCTCTTTGATCGCGTCGGGCTTGTTTGCGTTCTTGGGGTCGTTGGCGATCTGGGCCAGAAGGATCTCCTTCTCCTTTTCGATCACAGCTGCGGGAACTTCGCTCTCGCGCACATAACCGGGGTTCGCAGCGGCGATCTGCATGGCCACGTCCTTGCC
>NZ_DBGCTQ010000040.1:0-8865 GCF_048388525.1 Allofournierella sp.
GTGCCCTCGCTGCGGGCGGACGCGGTGCTGGCGGCCATGCTGCACTGCAGCCGCGGCCAGGCCGGGCAGTTGGTGCGCGCAGGCGGGGTTGAGATCGGCCACGTGCCGGTCACAAGCCCTCACGCCCCGGTCTATGAGGGCGATATTTTTACCGTGCGCGGCAAAGGCCGCTTTCAGCTTGCGGCCCTGGGCGGAAAAACCCGCAAGGACCGGCTGTTTATCGAGTATTTTCAGTATTGAGATTTCAATTTATCGGAGGATGAGCGTATGATTTCACCGCAGGAGATCCGCACCGTTACCTTTGACAAAGCTGTGCGCGGTTACCGCACCGAAGATGTGGACGCCTTTTTGCAGCAGGTGGCCGAGCAGATGGAGCAGCTCACCGCCGAAAAAGAGGATAAGGAGCAAAAGCTCTACATTCTGGCCCAAAAGATCGAGGAGTACCGCAAGGATGAGGACAACCTCAAAACTGCGCTGCTCAACGCCCAGCGCATGGGTGAAAACGTGATTAAGGAAGCAAAGCAGAAAGCTGAGTCCATTTTGCGGGAAGCCGGCATCAAGGCCGAGGATATCACCCGCGCCGCCACCGAGCAGGTGCAGGAGGAGCAGCTTCAGCTCGAGAGCATCAAGGCCGAGGTGGCGCAGTTCAAAAACAATGTGCTGAGCCTTTATAAACAGCACATTGAATCCCTCAGCACCCTGCCCGGCGGCGACGCCGAGGAGGAGGAAGAGCTGGAGCCGGAAACCGAGGTGCCGGCTGAGCCGGAGGCACAGGCCGCAGAGGCCCCGGTGTTCGCCGCGCTGGAGCAGGAACCTGTCGCCCCTGCCTCCGAAAAACCAGAGGAGCCGGACCTGATCGACACCTTCCCCGATCTGGCGGCGCTCTATGGGCTGGAAGGCCTGGGGGCAGAGCCCGGGCAGGAGCCTGACGGCCTTCCCGCCGAAAGCCCTGAACCGGCCGCGCCTTACATCCCCCAGGCGCCCGCGCCGGAAAAACCTGCATCTTCGGTGTTCGAGGGGTTCCAGGGCATCAAATTCAGCGATTGAGAACGGGCGGCCCCGCCAAGGGGCGGTTCGCACTATAACCAAGAGGAGTGTAAACGCCAGTGCCACAGGATTATAACAGCACCATCAACCTGCCCAAAACAGATTTTGACATGCGGGCGGGCCTGCCCAAAAAAGAGCCCGAAATGCTGAAAGCGTGGGCGCAGGATCATCTTTACGAGGAACTGATCAAGCACAACGAGGGCAAGCCCAGGTATGTGCTGCACGACGGGCCCCCGTATGCGAACGGCAGCATCCACATGGGTACCGCACTCAACAAAATCATCAAGGATATCATTGTCCGCTATAAAAATATGAGCGGTTACCAGGCGCCGTATGTGCCCGGATACGACACGCATGGCCTGCCCATCGAGCTGAAGGCCATCAAGCAGGCAAACAGCAAAAAAGGCGATATTTCCCTGTTGGAGCTGCGCCGCCTGTGCCACGACTTTGCCACCGAACACATTGACATCATGGGCGAACAGTTCCAGCGGCTGGGCGTGATCGGCGATTTTAAAAATCCATATCTCACCCTCAAGCCGGAATTTGAGGCGCGCCAGATCGAAGTGTTTGGCGAGATGGCGAAAAAGGGCTACATCTATAAGGGGCTCAAGGCCGTGTACTGGTGCCCCGAGGACCGCACCGCCCTGGCCGAAGCCGAGATCGAGTACGCCGAGGACGAGTGTGATTCCATCTATGTGCGCTTTGCGGTTACCGGCGACCCCCATGGGGTGCTGGCAAAGCGTAACATCCCTTTGGACAAGGCGTGGTTTGTGATCTGGACCACCACCACCTGGACCCTGCCCGCCAATGTGGCGATCTGCCTGAACCCGGAATTCGACTATGTGTTCGTAAAGGTGGGCGAGGGGTACCACGTGATGGCCGAGGGCCTGGTGGAGAGCACCATGCAGGCTTGCGGCATTGCCGATTACGAGATCGTGGGCGAGCCGGTAAAGGGCAGCGAGCTGGAGCTCATTCAGGTGCAGCACCCGTTCCTGGAGCGCAAGAGCCTGGTCATTCTGGGCGACCACGTTACCCTGGAAAGCGGCACCGGCTGCGTCCACACCGCGCCCGGCCACGGCGTGGAGGACTTTGAGGTGTGCACCAAGCACTACCCGCAGCTGCCGGTGGTGGTGCCGGTGGACGACGGCGGTTATCTCACCGCCGAGGCGGGCCGGTTTGCCGGCCTGAAGGTCTGGGCTGCCAACAAGGTCATTCTGGAACACATCCGCGAAACCGGCAATCTGATGGGCGTGCAGCACATCACCCACCAGTATCCCCATTGCTGGCGCTGCCACCACCCCATCATTTTCCGCGCCACCGAGCAGTGGTTCTGCTCCATCGATGCCTTTAAAGAGGACGTTTACAAGGCCATCGACGAGGTGAAGTGGTTCCCGGCCTGGGGGCACGACCGCATGGCCGGCATGGTGCGCGACCGCAACGACTGGTGCATCAGCCGCCAGCGCATCTGGGGTGTACCCATTCCGGCGTTCTACTGCACAAAGTGCGGCAAATATCACATCACCGACGAGACCATCCAGGCTGTGTCGGAGCTGTTCCGCAAGGAGGGCAGCGACGCCTGGTACCGCTACGAGGCGGATCAGATCCTGCCCGCGGGCTTTACCTGCCAGTGCGGCGGCACCGAGTTCACCAAAGACAAGGACATTATGGACGTTTGGTTCGACTCCGGCTCCACCCACGTGGCGGTGCTGGAGGAGCGGCCTGAGCTGAAATGGCCCGCCGACCTGTACATGGAGGGCAGCGACCAATACCGGGGCTGGTTCCAGTCCAGCCTGCTCACCAGTGTGGCTACCCGCGGTGTTGCGCCCTATAAAAATGTGCTTACCCACGGCTGGGTGGTGGACGGCGAGGGCAAGCAGATGCACAAGTCCGCCGGTAACGGCATGGAGCCCAGCGAGATCATCAAGGATTTCGGTGCCGACATCGTGCGCCTGTGGGTCGCTTCGTCTGACTACACGGTGGATGTGCGCATCAGCAAGGAGATCGTGAAGCAGCTCTCCGAGGCATACCGTAAGATCCGCAACACCGCCAGGTTTATGCTGGGCAACCTGAACGGGTTCGACCCCAACACCGACCTGGTGGCCGACAGCGAGCTGCTGGAACTGGACCGGTGGGCCCTGGACACGCTGGACGAGCTGAACCGCACGGCCCGCGACGGCTACGAGAGCTTTGACTTCCACAAGGTCTACCATGCGGTCTACAATTTCTGCGTGGTGGATCTGTCCAACTTCTACCTGGATGTGGTCAAGGACCGGCTGTACATCAACAAGCCCGGTTCGGTGCTGCGCCGCGCAGCCCAGACTGCCATGTTCCGTATCCTGGTGGATCTGACCAAGATCCTTGCCCCGATCCTGACCTTTACCAGCCAGGAGATCTGGAGCTTTGTGCCCGAATTTGAGGGCAAAAACAAGTATGTGGCCTTTGAGGATATGCCCAAGGCCGGTGTGTGGGCCCAAAACGAGGCGTTCCGCGCCAAGTGGAACGAGATCATCGCCATTCGCGACGATGTGAAAAAGGCGCTGGAGCAGGCCCGGGCAGACAAGATTATCGGATCTTCGCTGGAGGCCAGGCTTACCCTATACTGCGCACCGGAGGTGGCCGCGTTCCTGCAGGCCATCCCCGCGCACGAGCTGGAAGACCTGCTCATTGTGTCCCAGGTGGAGCTGCGGCAGGGCGACGGCGGCGTGAAGGGCGAGTTTGAGGGCCTGGGGGTCGCGGTCAGCCGCGCTGAGGGTGAAAAGTGCCTGCGCTGCTGGAAATATACCGGCGATGTGGGCAGCCACCCTGCGCACGAGGGCCTGTGCGCCCGCTGTGCAGGCATTCTGGAAGAGTGACCATTTAAAAGCTCCAAGAGCGGCGCTTTTTTGCAAGGCGCCGCTCTTGATCGGCTTTTATAGCAAAGGAGAAACTGCTGTGATTTCTGCGCTCATCACCCTGGTGGCCGCCGCTTTGCTGGTGGTGATCGATCAGGGCATCAAACTGTGGGCGACCACAAGCCTGGCGCCGGTGGGCAGCATGCCACTGATCCCCGGCGTGGTGGAGCTGCGCTATTTTTTGAACGACGGGGCGGCCTTCAGCATTCTGGGGGGCAAGCAGGGCTTTCTGATCGTGTTCACCGGCCTTGCCCTGGCTGCGATCCTTCTATACCTGCTGTTCAAAAAGCCTGCCCGCCGGCTGGAATACATTGCCTGGCTTCTGGTGCTGGCAGGGGGGATCGGCAATCTGGTGGACCGGGTGCTCAACCAGGAAGTGGTCGATTACATCAATCTGCTGTTCATGAACTTTGCAGTGTTCAATTTTGCCGACATCCTGGTGTGCACCGGCATCGGGATGTTGTGCCTCTCGCTCGTTCTGGAAGAGGTGCGCAGCCACAAGGCGAAAAAGGCCGCGGGCGGGGATCTGCCGGATGGAACGGTTTGAGCTGTTTGTCCCCCCCGAAAGCGAGGGGGAGCGCATCGACCGCTTTTTAGCCGGCTGCGAGGAGCTGGAGCTCTCGCGCAGCGCGGTGCAGCAGCTGCTGGAACAGGGCTGCGTGCGCTGCCAGCAGGCGCCGGCGGCTAAAAATCTGAAGCTCCGGGCCGGGCAGTGCATCCGGCTGGAGCTGCCCGAGGCAAAGCCCCTGGACGCGGCGCCGCAGAATATTCCCATTGAGATCGTGTATGAGGACGATCACCTTTTGGTGGTAAACAAACCCAAAGGAATGGTGGTGCACCCCGCGCCCGGCAACCCGGACGGTACGCTGGTAAACGCGCTGCTCTACCACTGTGCAGGGCGGCTTTCCTCCATTGGTGGGGTGGTGCGCCCCGGCATTGTGCACCGGATCGACAAGGCCACCAGCGGCCTTTTGGTGGTTGCCAAGGACGACGCCACCCACGAGGGCCTCTCGGCGCAGATGGCGGTGCACAGCATCACCCGGGTCTATCATGCCGTGGTGTACGGCGGCTTCAAAGAGCCGAAGGGCTTTGTGGAAGCGCCCATTGGCCGGCACCGCACCGCCCGCAAAAAAATGGCGGTGACGCCGGGGGGAAAATACGCCTATACAGCCTACCGGGAACTTGTAAGGTATAATGGCTTTACACACGTCGAGTGCCGGCTGCGCACCGGGCGCACCCACCAGATTCGGGTGCATATGGCCAGCATTGGCCACCCGGTGGCGGGGGATGAGGTATACGGCCCCAAAGCGGTGCTCCGGCAGCTTGGCGGGCAGTGCCTGCACGCCAAAACACTGGGCTTTCTTCACCCCGCGACCGGCGAGTATCTGGAGTTCGACAGCGAGCTCCCCGCTTATTTTACAGCTTTTCTACATTCGCTCAGAAGGGAAACGCAGCCATGATCGATTCGCTCCGGGACCTGCTTGTGGTCAGCGATATGGATAATACCCTCCTCACAGCCAAGGAGGGCGTGCCCGCCTGCAACCGGGCGACCATTGAGCTGTTCCGCGCGCTTGGCGGGCGTTTTACCGTGGCCACCGGCCGGCCGCCCGCATCCATCCGGGCGGCGCTGGGCGGCACGCGCCTTTCCTGCCCGGCCATTGCCTGCGGCGGGTCGGTACTGTATGACCTGGAAGCGGACCGGGCGCTGGAAAAGAGCTTTTTGCCCCTTGCGGCCGCCCGCGAGGCGGTGACCGCAGTGATGGAGCAATTCCCGGACATGGGCGTGGATGTGATGGTGGAGGAGGGGCGCGTGTATGTGGTGCAGGCCAACCGCTACACCCAGGCCCACTTGCGCGATGAGGAAATTGGTTGTATAATGTGTCCGCTTGAGCAGGTGCCGTACAACTGGGCAAAGGTAATGTTTGCCGCCGACCCTATCACCATCCTGAACCTGCAGAAATTTGCCCGCGGGCTGCATTTCGACGGCATGTATTTTTTGCCCACCAACACCATTTATTTTGAGATCATGCCCACGGGGGTCAGCAAGGCCCAGGCCCTGCGCAGGCTTTGCGCCAGGCTGGATGTGCCCATGGAAAACACAGTGGTCATCGGCGATTATTACAACGACATCGACCTGATGCGGGCCGCGGGCCACGCAGTTGCAGTGGACAACGCCCCCCCGGAGGTAAAGCTGGCGGCCGACGAGGTGGTGGCCAGCTGCACCAGCGGCGGGGTGGGGGAATATCTGTATTCGCTGATCAAGCGCTATACATAAAGCAGTGGGAGGTTATAATGGAAACACAAACCATCAAACAGCTGCAAAAAACAGCGAACCTGGTGCGTCAGGGCGTGATTGAGGGCACCTTCTGCGCAAAGTCCGGCCATCCGGGCGGTTCGCTGTCGATTGCGGATACGCTTGCCTATCTGTACGAGGTACAGATGCGCTTTAACCCCAAAAACCCGCACTGGGAAGAGCGGGACCGGCTGGTGCTCTCGAAGGGGCACACCTGCCCGGCGCTCTATTCCATTCTGGCGGCAAAGGGCTTTTTTGCTTGGGAAGAACTGACCCGCCTGCGCCATGTGGGCGCGCTTTTGCAGGGGCACCCGGATATGAAGCATATCCCCGGGGTGGATATGAGCACGGGCAGCTTGGGGCAGGGGATCTCGGCTGCGGTGGGCATGGCTCTGGCCGGGCGGCTGAAAAAGGCCGACTGGCGGGTCTATGCCATTCTGGGCGACGGTGAGCTGGAAGAGGGCCAGGTGTGGGAAGCCGCGATGTTTGCGGCGCACCACAAGCTGGACAAGCTCATTGCTGTGGTGGACAACAATGGCCTGCAGATTGACGGCCGGGTGAGCGACGTTTGCTCGGTGTATCCCATCGACGAAAAATTCCGCGCTTTCGGCTGGGCGGTCTTTACCGCCGATGCGCACGATTTTGAGAGCCTGGACGCTGCCTTTACCGCTGCAAAGCAGGTGGAGGGAAAACCCAGCGTGATCGTTCAAAGATCCGTTAAGGGCAAGGGCGTTTCCTTTATGGAGGATCAGGCGGGCTGGCACGGCAAGGCCCCGAGCCAGCAGCAATACGAACAGGCGATGGCCGAATTGAAAGCCGCCGCTGCGGCATTGGAGGGCTGACCATGGCAGATGTAAAAAAGATCGCCACGCGCGAGAGCTATGGCCGCACCCTGGCCCAGCTGGGGGCCGAGGACGACCGCATTGTTGTGCTGGACGCGGACCTGGCGGAATCCACCAAGACCTGTGTGTTTCAAAAAGCATTTCCTGAGCGGCATTTTGACTGCGGCATTGCGGAGGCCAACATGGTCTCGATTGCCGCGGGGCTTGCCGCAAGCGGCATGATCCCGTTTGTTTCCAGCTTTGCCATGTTTGCGGCGGGCCGCGCTTACGAGCAGATCCGCAACAGCGTGGGATACCCCCACCTGAACGTAAAGATCTGCGCCTCCCACGCAGGTATCTCGGTGGGGGAGGACGGCGCTACCCACCAGTGCAACGAGGATATCGCCCTGATGCGCAACATCCCTGGCATGGTAGTGGTGAACCCGGCCGACGACACCGAGGCGTGCCTGGCGGTGCGCGCGTTTGCGGCGTACGAGGGCCCGGCCTACATGCGCCTGGGGCGCCTGGCGGTGCCGGTGATCAACGACCCCGTGAGCTACCGCTTTGAGCTGGGCAGGGCCGTAACGCTGCGCGAGGGCACAGACGCCACCATCGCCGCTACCGGGCTGATGGTGGCACGCGCGCTGGAGGCCGCCGAACTGCTTGCCGCCGAGGGCATTCAGGTACGGCTTTTGAACCTGCACACCCTTAAGCCAATCGACGAGGAAGCCCTGTGCGCCGCCGCCCGTGAGACCGGAGGCATTGTGACCGCCGAGGAGCACAGTGTGATCGGCGGGCTTTACAGCGCGGTGTGTGAAGCGCTGCTGAAAAACGGCGCAGGCTGCAGGGTGCTGCCGGTGGCGGTGATGGATGAGTTTGGCCAGTCCGGCCCGGCCGAGGAGCTGCTCACCCTGTATGGCCTCACCGCAGAGCATATTGCTGCGCGGGTCCGGCAATTGCTGAATCGCTGAAAATGCCTTGCCCTTTTCCGTTTCCAAAAACGGAAAAGGGCTTTTTTTACATAAGTTTGTCTTTTTTGGCCTGCAGGGTGTGTTATAATAACCACAGGGCAGCGATTATAATAGGAATAAAAGGCGGGGTACCATGGAGAAGAAGGTGAACGGGGTGGAACAAAACGGCAAACGCATGGCGGCGTTGGCGGCTGCGGCCCTGGCTGCGGTGGTGCTGGGGGCGCTTTTGTTCACCCCACCCCTGTTCCAGCCTGGGTATGATCCCCTGAACCCACAGCCGGTAACCGTGCAGGGGCTGTTGCGGGTCGAGCTCAACACAGCCGATGAAGCCGCGCTGCGCAGCCTGCCGGGCCTGGGGGAGAAAAAGGCGCGGGCGATCCTGCAATACAGGGCGGACCATGGCCCCTTTTCCAGCCTGGAAGAATTGGCACAGATAAGCGCGGTCACCAGCAAAGACCTGGAGGCCTGGGATGGATACCTTTATATTGAATGAGGAGGCGCGGAGCTTGGAAGCGCAGGAAAATCAAATTTTCATCAACCGGGAGCTGAGCTGGCTGGATTTTAACCGGCGGGTTCTTGCGCTCAGCAAGGATAAAACGGTCCCCCTGGCCGAACAGATGAAATTCGCCGCCATTTACGGCAGCAATCTGGACGAGTTCTTTATGGTGCGGGTGGGTTCGCTGTACGACCGCACCCTGCTTAAAAATGAGATCACGGAGAACAAGACCCACATGACGGCAGCCCAGCAGCTTGCCGCCATCATGCCCAAAACAGCGGTATTGCAGGAGCAGTGCGACAAAAATGTGTTTCGCCTGCGGGAGCGCCTGGCAGAGGTGGGGTAC
>NZ_DBGCTQ010000041.1:0-47009 GCF_048388525.1 Allofournierella sp.
TCCCGCCAGCGGCCGCAAAAATTCCAGATCGCCCACAACAGGCGCCGTATCCGAATAAAGGGCAAACAGGTCTCCCGGCTCCCAGCCCAGCAGCTCCTCTTTTCCTCCCACAAACCCGCACAGCTTTTCACGGCAGGGCAGCCCGCACACCGCTTCGCGGTACCGTGCGAGGTCGGCCGGGGTCAGCCGGTCCAGCACCAGCACCGCGTCGATGTCGCTCTCCGGCGTGGCTTCGCCCCGCGCCTGGCTGCCCTGCAGGCCCAGGCACACCACCCGGCTTCCGAACGCGGCCTCCACCGTCGCTCTGTATTCCTCCATCCAGGCGTTCAAATCCATCTTTCTCTCCTTTCTCTTGCCGTTCTCCGGGTGCTTTTGTGTGCACCCGAGAATATTGCGAAGCGCTTGCCCTCCGCCAATTCCATGTGCTCGTCGGAGCTCCCGCAGGCTGTCAAGCGGTCCTTTATTGTATATTGCGCGCAATTTTCCGTATTTCCCCATAAAAACGAATTATAGTGCGTTTTATCCTGCCGCCAATTGGGATACGATTCCACTAGAAAGGTGGAATTTTATGTCAATCAGTGTTGCTTTTATGAATGCCGTGACAAGCCAGAGAGAAGCGCTGGGCCTCACGCAGGCCCAGTTGGCTGAAATGTGCGAAATGTCCGAGCGCGGTTATCAAAAGGTGGAGTATGGGGAAGTGATCCCCAACCTGGAAACCGTTGGCCGCATCGCCAACGCGCTGGAGATCAGCCTGGACGCTCTCATGGAACAAACCTACGGCAAGCGTCCCGCAGCGGTGGGATGATCCCCGGCTTCCGGCGGCCTTTCCGCAAATGGCAGGCCGCCGGTTTTTTTATCTTTTATAAAACATCCGTGCCTAAACTTCATGGCGGGAACGACAATCTCCGTGCCAACCCCGACGCTATCTTTTCAAAACTCCCGGCACAAGACTAATTCAAGTGTGTACCTAAGGAGACAGAACCCCCCGCAAACGGCTTGTTTGCGGGGGGTTCTTGGCGGAGCAGCAGGGATTTGAACCCTGGCGGTGCTGTTAACACCCTACGAGATTTCGAGTCACGCCTCTTCGACCACTTGAGTACTGCTCCAACTTTCGTTTCCGGCCAAGCCGCGCGCTTTGTGCGCCCTGCCTGCCGGCACGTGATTTATTATACCAGTTTCGGCGCGCCGCGTCAATCAAAAATCCGCCCCCGGCAAGGCCGGGGGCGGAAAACACAGCGTTCCTTTAAAAGGCGTAACGGCGCAGCGCCCGGGCTCAGCCGGTCACCACTTCACCGCCGATGCCCAGCCAGCCGGACTCGCTCTCGGCGCTGCCCATACCGCCGGACAGGTTGTAGGCCTCGTAGCCCAGCAGCCGCATCACAGCCAGGGTCTGGGAAGCGGTCTGGCCGGTGTAGCAGTAGATGATTACGGGCTTCGCGGTATCGATGGCGGTCAGGCCCTCCTGCATGTTGGCGCCGAAGGGCACGTTGACGGCGCCCGCAATGTGGCCGGCGTCAAAGTCCTTGGCCTGCCGGATGGACAGGATGGTATAGTCCTCGCTCTCGGCCTCCACCAGCTCTTTCAGCTGGTCGGCGGGGAAGTTGAAATACTTGTAGCTGCTGGTCTCCATGTCGGCAAAATACTTGGTCACGGCCTCCTGCATGGCAGGATCCACCTCGTACTCGTCGCCGCTCAGCTCGTTCGCGGTGGTTTCGGTGTAGCTCTCGTAGCCCTCTTCCTTGGAAATACCGTTGTTCCAGCCCTTCTGGATGTTGGTGGCGTATTTGCCCGCCATGTTCAGCAGGGCCACGGTCTGGGAAGATGTCTGGCCGGTGTAGCAGTTCACATACAACTGCACGTCGTCGGGGATCTTGCTCAGGCTCTCGGCCAGGGTGGGCCCAAAGGGAACGTTCACGGCGCCCTTCAGGTGTCCCTCGGCGTAGGCGTCCGGCTGGCGCACATCCAGGATCAGCATCTCCTCGCCGGCGTCCATCTTGGCAAACAGGTCGGCAACGCCGATCATGTGGCCGTCCTCGGGCCAGTTGGCAAAATAGCCCATGGCGGCTTGCTTCACGGTGTCGGTGGCGGCAGCGGGCTCGCTGGCGGGGGTGCTGGCGGCCTGGCTGGCAGGCTGCGAAGCGGGCTGGCTGGCGGGGGCACTGCTGGCGGCGCCTCCGCAGGCGGCCAGGCTCAGGGCCATGGCGGCAGCCATGACCAGTGCAAGGATCTTTTTCATGTGTTTTTACTCCCTCTCTGTTTGTAGTGCGCGGAGCCGCCCCTCTGTTTCAGGGCCGCTCCATTCTTCTGAAACGCCCGGTCAGGACGCGTCCTTATTGGTGGGCGCGGCGGCGCCGGCGGCCATCTCGATGGGGCTGCCGGTGGTGGACCACTCGCTCCAGGCGCCGTCGTAAATCTTCAGGTTTCGGTACCCCGCATCGTACAGGCGCACGAACACGGGCGCGGCGCGCATCGAGGTCTTGCAGTAAATAATAATCTCCTTATCCGGGGTGATGCCCGCCTCGATGTAGTTGATCTGGGTGGTCTGCGTGTTTTTAAAGGTGCCGTCCACATCGTAGAAGTTGGTCAGATAGTTCATCATCACCGAGCCGGGCACCTTGCCCTCCTCGTAGTACTCCTCGTCGCTGCGCACATCCAGCAGAACCACATTGTCCTGGGGATCGTTTACCTGGGCCAGCACGTCCTCCTTGGTGGCGAGCCACTTCTCGTCCTTGGCGGCGGTAAAGCTGCCGGGGGTCACAGCCGGGGTTTCGGTGCTCATGGCAAAGCCGGCGGCGCCAATGGCGTCGATCCCGCCGGACACCACCTTCACGTTCTGGTGGCCGTACATAAACAGGCTCCAGGCCAGCCGCGAGGCGGTCATTTTGTTGCTGTCATACGCCACCACCAGGGTATCGTCCGAGATACCGGCGGCCTGCATGACCTTGGTAAACTTTTTCGCGGAAGTGAGCATATTGTCCACAGGAACGTTGATCACGATCTCGCTGTTTGGCACGTTCACGGCGCCCTGCACATGGCCGGCGGCGTAATCCTCCTCGCTGCGGGTATCCACAATCACCACGCCTGCCTGGCCCACATAGCCCTGCAGGTCTTTCGCGTCGATGATCAGCGTGTCGGTCTGCTCGAATTTTTCGCCGCAGCCGGTGAACAGGGACGCGCCCATGGTAAGTATAAGTACCAATGCCAACAGCCTGGCAATGCCGCTTTTGGAAACCAGACGCATGAGAAACCTCCTTAAACTTTCTTGTTGGGTTTCGGGGATAGTGTAGTAAACCTTTTCAAGCTTGCCGGCACAAAAGTGCTTCACTTCTTTTGCGCGGGGCAATTCCGTTTTTAATCATACTATGGCCGCCCCCCTTTGCGCCATAAGACTTTGTTATATTATATACATTTATTGGATAGTAGATAAAAAATTAACACCCTGCTGTTGTGGCAAAGCCGCCGCAAAAATGCTATAATTTGCCGCAGAAACACCCCCGTAAAGGCTGTAGAAAGGAGGGGGCCGCCGTGCCGGCAGCGCATCGCCCTAAACCGCCCGCCTGGCTGTGGCCGGTTATAACCGGCGCTTATATCCTGGCCTGGGGCGCTGTGAACCTGGGCTTTCTCACCTGCTTCCCTTTTGTCCACAGCGACGAAGCGTGGCTCGCGGGCCTTGCCCGCAACATCTGGCAGAGCGGCAGTCCCGCCGTAACCGAAACCTTTTTTGATCTCAAGCCCCGCTGGCCCCACGGCATCAAAATGGCCTTTCATGGGCTGCAGATTCTTGCCATCCGCCTGGGCGGCTACAATGTTTTTTCCGTGCGGGTGCTCAGCCTGCTGGCGGGCTGCGCTGTGCTGGCCCTCTTTTTTGTGGCTGCGCGGCGGCTCACCGGCAGCGGGCTGGCCTCCTGGGGCGCCGTGGCCGCCCTCTCGCTGGACGTACAGTTTATCAACGCGGCCCACATGGCCCGGCAGGAAATTTTTATTCTCCTGTTCATGGCGGCCTGCCTTGCAATCCTCTGCCGCGAGGGCCCGCTCTCCACAGGGCATATCCTGCTGCTGGCGGTGTTCACCGGGGCGGCGGTCTGGTTCCACCCCAACAGTTTTCTGGCGGCCTGCCTGTGCGGGGGGGCGCTTTTGGTTCGCTGGGCCTTCAGGCAGGCCAGCCTGAAGCAGCTGGCCCTTTATGTGGCCCTCACCGGCGCGCTGGCCGGGGCGGTGGTTGCCTTCTGCTTCTGGCTCGACCCCCGGTTCCCGGTGCATTACATGATGTACGGGCAGGGCGAATTCGATCTGCTGGTCCCGGTCACAAGCAAGCTGGGTCAGCTGGGGGGCTATTTCAGCCGGCTGTGGAACCAGTTCAGCGGCACCTACTACCTGCCCAACATCCGGGTCCAGCTGGTTCTGTTCTGCCTGGCGGCCGTGCTGGCGGGCTTTTTTGCGCTGGTGATGCACAGGGAACAGCCCGGCCCGGCAGCCCAGGCCCTGAGCCTGCTGGCCGGGGCCGGGGGGCTTTTGTGCGGCATGGTGCTGATTGGGCGCTACAGCCAGACCAGCATCGTATTTTTCTTTTTGCCCGGCTGGCTGCTGGTCCTGTTCTGCTGCAGGCTCTTGGGCGAATGGGCCGCGCGGCTCGCCCCCTTTGCCCTGGCGGGGCTGATGCTGGCGCTCTCGGTGTGGCAGATCGCCCCCTGGCTGAATGTGCGCTATGCCGATTACCTGGCCCGGATCGGCCAGTACGTGCAGCCCGGCAGCCGGGTGCTGGGCAATCTGAACGCCGAGTTCTATTTTGAAAACGGCGTGTTTTTCGATTACCGCAACCTGCCCTACCTGGCTGAACACGGCCTCACTCTGGCGGACTATGTTCACAAAAACAACATCGAATACATCCTGTATTACGACGAGCTGGACCTCATCTGGCAAAACCGCCCGGCCTACAACGCCCTGTACGGCGTGCCGGACGATTTCTATCCCCAGCTCAAGGCCTTCTGCGCCGGGCAGTGCACCCCCGTGGGCAGCTTTTTTGATCCCTGGTACGCAGTTCGCATCCAGGCCGAGCAGGGCAGGGGCGAGTGGGGCCGGGTCACTGTGTACCGGGTAAATTGAACGTTTGCCCTACACCTTTTATTTGCGCAAAAGCCCGGGCCTGCAACCAGGCCCGGGCTTTTTTGTTTGACTTCAACATATTAAAAACCCTGCTCTTGCGGGGCAGGCGGCTCTTCCCCTTTTGCCAGCAGTCCTTCCAGCCGCGCGCGCAGCGCCTCGCTGTGGTCGCAGGGCAAAACCTCGGTAAAGCGGTGCAGCCCCTCGTCCAGCACGGCGATCCGGTCCGCCAGACGCACCGCCTCGCCGATGTCGTGGGTCACGAACAGCACGGTGGGGCGGTACTCGGCGCACAGCTTTTCCAGGGTCGCCTGGGCCTCGCCGCGGGTGAGGTAATCCAGGCTGGAAAACGGCTCGTCCATCAGCAGCACCCGGGGGCGCAGCGCCAGTGCACGGGCCAGGGCCCCCCTCTGCTTCTGCCCGCCGGACAGGGTGTGCGGCCACCGGTCCTCAAATCCGGAAAGCCCGGTTTTCGCCAGCATTTCCTTTGCCCGCAGCGCGGCCTTTTTCCGGTCCGGTTCGGCGCCGGTGCGGCGCAGGGCCCACTCGATGTTGCCCCGCAGGGTGTACCAGGGCAGCAGCTGGTCAAAATTCTGGAACACCATCGTGCGCTCCGGGCCGGGGCCGCTCACCGGCGTGCCGTCCAGCAGCACCCTGCCCGCGGTGGGCTGCAAAAAGCCCCCCACAATGCGCAGCAGCGTGCTTTTGCCCCCGCCCGAGCGGCCCAGCACCGCCATAAATTCCCCATTCGCCACCTGCAGGCTACATTCCCGCAGCACCGCTGTGGGCGCGCCGCCGGGGGCGGGGAACGCCATGTCCACCTGTTCGATCTGCAGCATTGCGCACTCCTCCTTCACGGCTGGGCCATGCCCCATTTTTTAATGGTGCGCTTTTCCAGCTGGGCAAACAGCACGTCCTCCACCAGCACGCCGATCACCACCACCACCACAATGCCCGCAAACAGGCCGGCGGTGTTCATAAAGGTGCGCTGGGTCAGGATGTACCACCCCACGCCGCCCTTGGCGCCCACCGCGCCGAACACCATCTCGGCGCTGATCAGGCTTCGCCAGGCGCGCGCCCAGCCGATCTTCAGCCCGCTCAAAATATACGAGAGGGCGCTTTTCACCCGTATTTCCCAGGTGATGGCGGCCGTGGACAGACCGTAATTTTTCGCCAGGTCCAGGTAGATGGCCGGGGTGGCCCGAAAGCCCGCCGTCAGGTTCAGCAGCAGCGGCCACAGCACCGAGTGCACAATGATCGCCAGCACCGTCCCGCTGCCCACCCCGAACCACATAATCAGCAGGGGCAGCAGCGCAAGGCCTGGCAGGGGGTGGGCAATGGCGGTAACGGTATCCACAAAGCTGGCAGCCACGGGCCAGCGCACGCTGGCCAGCGCCAAAAGGAAAGCCAGCGCGCCCCCGATCACCAGCCCCTCCAAAATAATCCACACGCTGTAGGCGGCCTGCCAGGCAAGGTCCCCCTGCGCAAGGCCCTTCCACAGGGTGGCCGCCACCTCCTCCACACTTGGGAACAGCATGGGCGAAACGTCCAGCACTTTTACAGCAATTTCCCACACCGCCAGCAGCGCCGCCACCCAGAACAGGCGCGCGCCGCCCTTGTTCTTTTTCAGCATCTCCGCAAATTTCAAGGGGCGCCTCCTGTCTGCCGTTACTGGTATTTCACATTGGGAAAAGCCAGCTCCTCCATGGTGAGCTGTTTATCCACAAAGCCCATCTCATACATGGCCTGGGCAAACTTCTCCACCCCCAGCAGCTCGGTATTGTAAATGCAGCCGTTGTAGTCCATCTGCTCTTTCAGCTCCTGCTCGGTGATGCCGTACACCGGGGCCAGCTGGGCCGCAGCCTCGTCCATGTGGCCGTTGATGTAGTCCACGCTCTCCTGCAAAGCGCTCAAAAACGCCTCATACAGCGCGGGATAATCCTTATAAAACCGCTCCATCGCCACACCGCTGATCATGGTGAACGGCCCGCCCATCAGCTCGGTGCCCTCATACAGGATATGGGCGCCGTTTTCCAGTTCTTTTTGCAGGTAGGGCGGGGTCGACACGTCCCCCACGATCTCGGTGCCGCTGATCAGCGCGTTCGCCGCGTCCGGCAGGCTCATGGCCACCAGCTGGTTGTCCAGCGCGCGGCCGTCGCCCAGCTCCTGCCTCGCCGCCATGCACAGCAGCACGTGCTGGGTGCAGGCGGGCGAGATCACCGCGATCCGGTCGGTGGGCAAAAAGTCCGCCAGCCGCTTTACCTCCGGCTTTGTGGTGGTAATGGCCACCTGGTTGCGGGAAATGCCGGTGGCGTATTTCCACTCCATGCCGCCCGCCGCCCCCACAATCACCGGGGCCACGCCCATAAAGCCAAAATCCACGTCACCCGCCAGCATCGCCTCCCGAATGGCCGTGGGCCCGCCGAACTGCTGCCAGTTCGCGGTCACGCCCTCGGGCAGATATTTGTCCAGAATGCCGTTTGCCTTCATGATCTCCAGCGGCGCATAGGCCACCCCGAACTGCTGGGCAATGTTCAAGGTGGTCTTTTGCTCTGCGCCGCAGCCCGTCAGGGCCAGCGCGGGCACGCACGCCAGGGCCAGCGCCGCCAGGCGGCTTTTCCATTTGGTTTTCAACATGTATGTTCCTCTCCCGTTTAAAACTTTCGCGCATCGGCGGCGCGCAGGGCCAGGGGGCCGCGCTTTACAGCGCCGCGCCGGCAAAAACGTCCGTTCGCTGCACCAGCTCCCGCCCCGCTTCGTCCCGGGCATACAGCGCCCTGTAAAAGGCAGCCAACCGCCCGCGCACCGTGCCCGCCGGCCCGGCCACCACGGCCCAGCCATACCGGGCGGTGGCATTTTCCACCGCCTCCAGCCGGTCGCCGGGGCGGTAATTGTAGCCCGCCTCCAAAACCCCCGGCAGGCGTTTCAGCTCTTGCAGCGGGGTTTGCCCAGCCAAAAAGCCGGGGCGGCAGAACAGCAGCGGAACCGCCGCCTCTTTTTGAACGCCGGTGCAGTCGAACCCCCGCAGGGGCGCAGTGTCCACCGGGCGGCCCAGGCACTGGTCGATCACCGCCCCCAAAATATCGAACCCGGTCAGGTAGGGGATGGTCACGTCCTCAAACGCGCCCCCCACCCGGCAGGCAACCTCGTTCACCAGAATGCCCCCGGCCCCCACCAGCACCTGCACGTACAGCGGACCCGCCTCAATGCCGAACGCCGCGCAGATGCGCTGGCACAGCCCGTCCAGCTCTGTGGCGCGGTCCATGTGTACCGAGGGGAAGCGGTGCCCGGTGCATACCCCGATGTGCACCGGGTCATCGTACAGCAGCCGGTCGGTCACCGTCAGCAGGGTGGCGCGCCCCTGTTCCACCCAGGCGGAAACGGTCACCTCGTCGCTGGGGTAAAATTCCTCCACCAGCGCCTCCTTCTCCCTGCTCCAGCGCAGCGTTTCCGGCAGCTTTTCCAGCGCACCGCCGGCGCTTTGCACCTTAAAGATTCCCCGCTGGCCCTGGCTGTCCAGGGGTTTGATCACCAGGGGGGGCCGCAGCCCCCGCAGCTCCTCCGGCCCGGTGGCCGCGCTCACCAGCTTCCACCTCACCGTGGGGATGCCCGCGGCGCGAAAGACCCCCTTCATCACCCGCTTGTTGGTCACCGCCAGGGCGGTGCGCGGCGTGATGGGGCAGGCCAGGCCCAGCGCCTCGCTCACCGCGGCGGCGGTCAGCACCGGCTGGTCGGTGCCCAGGGTGAACACCCCGTCCGCCCTGTGCTGCCTGGCCGCCGCCAGGCAGGCGGCGGTATCAAAGCTGCTGGCCCGCACATGCGCGGCGGCCAGGCGGGCGGCCGGCGGGTCGGGCAGGTAATCCGCCACCACCACGTTAAGGCCCTTTTCACGGGCCTTGGCGGCGCCGTTTTTCTGGCATCCGCCGCCGCCCAAAAGCAATACCGTTTTCATGTTGCCGCCTTCCTTTTTTGCCCCCGCTATGCGCCGGGCCAAAAAGCGTGTATAATCAAAAGAAAAAACGGAGGTCCCCGCCATGAAAGAGATGGACTGCCTGGGCGACATGTGCCCGGTGCCCCTGATGAAGCTTCAGCAGTGCGACGATTTACAAAACAGCGGCGACAGTGTGCGCTTGGTCACCGACCACAGCTGCACCTGCGAATCCGTGCAGAACTATTGCCGCCAAAAAAGGCTGCTCTGCCGGGTGGTGGAACCCATGCCCGGCATTTGGGAGCTGGAGATCACAAAACCCTAGCAAATGCTGCGCTTCACCGTATTCTCAAAGTACTTGATAATGGCGTACACCCCGTCGTTGCCCACGTCTTCCTTGCTGCGGTAGATGCTGTACACATCGTAATTCAAATCGAAGTCCTGCACCTGCACCACCTTCAGCTGCTTTTGGTAGATCTCCTTTTTAATGGCCATGTAGGGCAAAAACGCCATGCCGAACTGGTTGATCACGCTGCTCTTCACGCTTTCGGTGGAATCCAGGTGATACAGCACCCGGTACTCCGAGATATCGTGCCCGCGTGCCTTTAAGTATTTCAGCAGCAGCCGGTACGAGCTGAAGGTTTCGCTCAGCAGCACCAGCGGATACTTTTTCAGGCTTTCCAGCGCGATGGTCTCGGGCACATTATAAGAGCTGTTGGCCACAAGATACACTTTATCGGAAAAAGCCTCGGTGCAGAAAAGCCCCGGGGCTTCGGTTTTGTCCACAATGAACCCCATGTCCGCCTCGCCGGCCTGCACCTTGTGGATCACCTCGCTGGAGGGCGCGCCAACCAGGCTGAAATTGTACGAGGGGAACTTGTAATTCACCTTAAACAGGCTGCAGGGCAGCGCATAGTTTGCCGCCACCGGCGTGGCCGCCACCCGAAAGGTGCCGGTGCGGGTGGAAAGGTTGTTCATATCCTCCCGGAAATTGTCGTAAATGTGGATGAACTGGGCCGCGTACCGCTGCATCACCTGCCCTGCCTCGGTCAGCTCAATGCCCCGGTTGGAGCGCTCGAACAGCTTTTGCCCCACCTCTTCTTCCAGGCGCTGCATCTGCTGGCTCAGCGCCGGCTGGGAGATGTGGCTCGCCTGCGCCACCCGTGAAATGCTTTTTTCCTCGGCGATTTTGGAAAAAAGCATAATGTGTTCCAGCTGCATGGCCGTGACCCCTCCCATTGTGTTTCATTATAAGGCCCGCCGCGCTTGCTGCGCCCTTGCCGGGGCGGTTTCGCGCCAAACTGCGGGTTTCGACCTATCCATTATACAGTTTTCTGTTAAATTTGCAACAATCCAGGGCGGCTGTCATAGCCAAAACGTTATAACAATTTGTTATGCAGCATAATCGCATTCGATAATCAAAAAATTAACAACATGCTATAATGGTCTTTGTAGTAAACCGCAAACATCCAAAATCTATGAGGAGGTGCAGAATATGCCTGACACGAATCCCACTTCCGGTGCCACCGCTGCGCCGGCAGCCGGCTCCACTTCGTCCATCCGGCGTTCTTCTGCGGCAGGCGGGCGAGCCCGCAAAAAAAAGAAGAACCAGCTGCCCATCGGCGTTCTGGTGTTTGTGCTGATCGTGGTCGTTGCCGTTCTGCTCAACACGTTCTTATCTTCCAGCCTGGCGCTGTTCTGGGTCTTCGGCTGCTGCTTCGGGTTTATCCTGCAAAAGTCGCGTTTTTGCTTCACCGCGTCTTTGCGTGACCCCTGCATCACCGGCTCCACCTCGGTCACCCGCGCCGTGCTCATCGCCTTCGCCATCACCAGCATCGGTTTCTGGGCCATCAAGTACGGCAGCTTTTTGACCACCGGCTCCATCCCCGGCCAAAGCTACGTCATGCCCATCAGCCTGGCCACTGTGGTGGGCGGCGTAATGTTCGGCATCGGCATGGTCATCGCCGGCGGCTGTGCGTCCGGCACCCTGATGCGGGTGGGCGAGGGCTTCGGCATGCAGATGCTCAGCCTTTTGTTCTTTGTGATCGGCTCCCTCATCGGCGCCAGCCACATGGGCTGGTGGACCGTGAATTTCATCGCGGGGGCGCCCCGCATCTTCCTGCCCGACGTGTTCGGCTGGTTCGGCTCCATCCTGGTGCAGCTGCTGCTCATTGCCGCGCTGTACTTCGCCGCCGAAAAGTACGAAAAAAAGCGTATGGGCATCACCGACGACGAGTGATTTTGCATCCGCAATTTCTCTTTTTCACAAATCAATTTATTTTAGGAGGACTTTACAATGGCTGAATTTTCTTTGGATTGCCTGGGCGAGGCCTGCCCTGTACCCCTGATGAAGACCCAGAAAGAAATCGAGAAGCTGGGCGTGGGCGATGTGCTGATCGTAAACATCGACCACAGCTGCGCCATGAAGAACATCCCCGAGTGGGCCCGCAACCAGGGTTACAACGTGGAAGTGGAAGAAGTTGACGACGGCGAGTGGGAAGTTGTGATCGAAAAGACCAAATAAGGTCTTTTTACCCCCCTTGCTGAATGCGCCGACCTCCAGCCGCCCGGCGCGGCGCCGGGCGGTTTTTCAGAAAAATATTTTATCGCAGACCAACAAAATTGTGAAAAGAAAGGCGGGTGCAAAGTTACAATGAAAGCTTTTTGGGAAAAGATCGCAAAGAACCCTACTTACAAAAAGATCTTCAAAAATCCTTTCACCTATGTAACTGGCGCTGTGCTTCTGTCCGTCTTCCAAATTGCCCTGTTCGCTGTTTCCGGCAACCCCTGGGGTGTGTCCGGCACGTTTGCGAACTGGGGCGCCTGGCTGTACCGCCTGGTGGGCGGCAGCGTGGATAAGTGGTATTACTTCTCCTCCACAGGCGCGCAGAGCACTTTGAACGCAGGTTTTTTGAACCACACCGGCTCCTGGCTGGACGTGGGCATCATCGTCGGCGCGCTGCTGGCGGCCCTTTTGGCCTCGCAGTGGAAATTCAAAAAGATCAAGTCCCTCCGCCAGGTGGTCGCGGCCATCCTGGGCGGCCTGCTGATGGGCTACGGCGCCCGGCTTGCCGGCGGCTGCAACATCGGTGCGCTGTACAGCAGCATTGCCTCGCTGTCGGTTTCCGGCTGGGTCTTTGCCATCTTCCTGTTTGTGGGCGCCTTCATCGGCTCCAAACTGCTGGCGAAATATTTCATGTAACAGCGGCAAAAAGGGGCTCTGGCAGGTTCAGGGCCTCTTTTCTTGTGCGTTTAATAATTTTTTGACAAACCATCCTACATACAGAGGGAACAAACACAATGGAAAAAAAAGTTGAACAATTCGACGTGGTCATCATCGGCGGCGGCGCCGCCGGCCTCACCGCGGCCATCTACTGCGGCCGCGCCCGCCTGAACACCCTGGTCATCGAAAAGGCCCTGGTGGGCGGCCTTGCCACCTACACCAACGAGATCGCCAATTACCCCGGCTTCCCCGAGGGCAGCACCGGCCTCGGGCTGATGGAGCTGTTCCACAAGCAGGCCAAAAACTTCGGCGTCAAATTCAAGCTCACCGACGTGCGCGCCGTGCAGCTGGAGGGCGACACCAAGGTGGTCGAGACCTTCCGCACCAACTACGAGTGCAAGGCCGTGATCATCGCCTCGGGCGGCAAAAACCGCCTCACCGGCGCCCCTGGCGAGGATAAATACCTCTTCGACAAGGGCATCTCCTTCTGCGCCACCTGCGACGCCGCCGCCAACACCGGCAAGACCGTCATGGTCATCGGCTCGGGCGACGCCGCCATCGAGGAGGGCATGTTCCTCACCAAATTCGCCTCCAGGGTCATCGTCAGCGTCATGCACGACGAGGGCAAGATGGACTGCAACGAGATCGCCAAGGCCGAGGCCATGGAAAACCCCAAGATGGAGTTTTTGTGGAACACCCTTCCCCACGAGTTCCGGGGCGACGAGCAGCACCTGCACAGCGTGGCCCTGAAAAACACCAAGACCGGTGAAATTCTGGACGTCCCGGTCGACACCTGCTTCCTCTTCATCGGCTATGTGCCCAACACCGAGATCTTCCAGGGCAAGGTCGCGCTGAACAAGCCCGGCTACGTGATCACCAACGAGCGCATGGAGACCAACATCCCCGGCGTCTACGCCGCGGGCGACGTGCGCGACAAGTGGCTCAAACAGGTGGCCACCGCCGTGGGCGACGGTGCCATCGCCGGCTACACCGCCGAAAAATACATCGCCGAGACCAATCAGTTCAACACCCAGATCATGGACGCCGCGGCCCCGGGCCTTGTCTACATCTACAACGCGGTGGTACCCGCCAGCCGCGAGCTGCTGCCCCTGGTGGAGCAGTTCGAAGAAAAGCACCCCGAGGTGCGGGTAAACCGGGTGGACGTGTACAAAAGCGAGGGCATTGCCCGCCGCCTGGGCGTGGCCGAGATCCCCGCGGCCGTCTACATCAAAGAAGGCAAGGTCGCCGGCGCGCTCACCGGCACCGTCACCCTCGAGAGCCTCGAGGCCCTCACCGAGCGCTGAAACGCCAACCCAACTGATTTTTTCAGTTTCCCATTCTCTCAAACCCAAAAGGGGCCCTCTTCGGAGGGCCCCTTTTGGGTGCAAAAACCATATCCCGCTTGAATTCCTATAAACCCTGTGGCATAATAGGTTTATCGGGCGGCCCGCCGGGCCGCTGCGGAAAAGGGAAGGGGGCAGCCCGCATGATCGTTTCCACCAAGGGCCGCTACGCGCTGCGGGTCATGATCGACCTGGCCCAGCAGCCGCCGGGCCAGTACGTGCCGCTCAAAGAGATCGCCCACCGGCAGGGCATCTCCATGAAATACCTCGAGGCCATCGTGGCCGCGCTGGCAAAGGCCGGCTTTGTGGCCGGGCTGCGGGGCAAGGGCGGCGGCTACCGCCTCACCCGCGACCCCGCCCAGTACACCGCCGGCTCCATCCTCGAGCTCACCGAAAAGACCCTGGCCCCGGTCTCCTGCATGGAAAAGGGCGCGCCGCCCTGCCGGCGCGCGGCGCAGTGCCCCACCCGCGCCCTGTGGGCCGGCCTCGACCAGCTGATCCAGGGTTATTTTGCCTCCGTCACCCTGGCGGATCTGGCAAACGGCGCGGTTCAGGTATAGGCCGCGCGCCCCCCATCGTCCAACTGTTTCGCCCGCCCCTTGGGGCGGGCGCTTTTTGTAATCAAATACAGCCGTTTTCTTGATCGGCCATCACGTTAATGACGCGAAAGATCCGCTCCCGCTCCTCCGGCGGTAAATTCTGCAATTTGTCATCCAGCTCTGTCTCCCGGATTTTAAAACCGCATTCCAAAACATCTTGAAGCACCAGGTCGGCGGACGTTCCCAGCGCTCCTAATATATTCACTAGGACCTCGAGGCTCGGCGCGCGAACACCGCGTTCAATCGTTGAAATCGTGCTCACGGTCACCTCGATTGCCTCCGCCAATTCACTTTGGCTGAATCCCGCTTTTTTCCGCGCCTCTTTGATCCTTCCGCCTATTTTCTTTTTGTCCCTATTAAAAAAATTCATAACCAAGCCCACCTGTCAGCGTTGTAAAGGCACTTAATATGATAAGTTATATCCACTCATTTGAAAACAAGCCAATAAGATCAATAAAACTCTAACAGAGTTGCTTTCAGGGATAGAAGCACACCATTTTCAAGCCGCATATCATAAATGCAGCCACGTTTTCCCCGTCCCGCTCCCGCTTTTCCCCGAGCGGGCGTATTTTTTTGATCAATATTCCTATTGACAAGATAGGTTTATCTGCATATAATAAAGCTATAAACCCATCAAACAACTAGGTTTACTGAACGGAAGGGGAATTCACCAATGATCTACGCGGATAACGCAGCCACCACCCGGGTCAGCGAGGCCGCCCGCCGGGCCATGATGGCCGCCATGGAAGAGAGCTGGGGCAACCCCTCCAGCCTGTATGCCTTCGGCCAGCGGGCCGAAGAGGCCCTCAGCCGCGCCCGCGCCCAGATCGCCGGCTGCCTGAACGCCCAGCCTGGCGAACTGGTGTTCACCTCCGGCGGCAGCGAGGCCGACAACCAGGCCCTGCGCAGCGCGGCCCGCACCGGGGCGCGCCAGGGCAAAAAACACATCATCTCCACCAAATTCGAGCATCACGCCATCCTGCACACCCTGCGCGCCCTCGAAGCCGAGGGCTTCGAGGTCACCCTGCTGGACGTGCACGCGGACGGCCTGGTCCGCCCGGAGGAGCTCAAGTCCGCCCTCCGTCCCGACACCGCCCTGGTCAGCGTCATGTTCGCCAACAACGAGATCGGCACCATCCAGCCCATTGCCCAGCTGGCGGCCCTCTGCCGCGCCGCCGGGGTGCTTTTTCACACCGACGCGGTGCAGGCGGTGGGCCATCTACCCGTGGACGTAAAGGCCCTGGGGGTCGACATGCTGTCCTTTTCCGCCCACAAGTTCCACGGCCCCAAGGGCGTGGGCGCGCTGTACGTGCGGCGGGGCGTGCCCCTCGTCCCCTTCATCGAGGGCGGCGCGCAGGAGCGGGGCAAGCGCGCGGGCACCGAGAACCTGCCCGGTGTCGCGGGCATGGCCGCGGCCCTTGAAGAGTCCTGCCGCTGCCTGGCGCAGAACGCCGCCTATGTGAGCGGCCTGCGCGACCGGCTCATCCAGGGCCTCTCCCAGGTGCCCCACGCGGCGCTCAACGGCGCGGCCAGCCCCCGCCTGCCGGGCAACGTGAATTTCTGCTTCGAGGGCATCGAGGGCGAAAGCCTGCTGCTTTTGCTGGACGAAAAGGGCATCGCGGCCAGCTCGGGCTCGGCCTGTACCTCCGGCTCGCTGGACCCCAGCCATGTGCTGCTGGCCATCGGCCGCCCCCACGAGGTGGCCCACGGCTCGCTGCGCCTCACCCTGAACGAGGAGAACACCCAGGCGGACGTGGACGAAATTTTGCGGGCGGTGCCCCAGGTGGTTGGCTACCTGCGGGAAATTTCGCCCGTGTGGGACGAATTACAGAAGGGAGAAAAGCAATATGTTATACAGTGAAAAGGTCATGGACCACTTTCAGCATCCCCGCAACCTGGGCAAGATGGAGGACGCCGACGGCATCGGCGAGGTGGGCAACGCCAAATGCGGCGACATCATGCGCATGTATATCAAGGTAAAAGACGGGGTCATCACCGACGTAAAGTTCAACACCTTCGGCTGCGGGTCGGCCATCGCCACCAGCAGCATGGCCACCGAGATGATCAAGGGCAAGCCCATTGAAGAGGCGCTCACCCTCTCCAACAAGGCGGTGGTGGAGGCGCTGGACGGCCTGCCCCCCCACAAGATCCACTGCTCGGTGCTGGCCGAGGAGGCGGTCAAGGCTGCCGTGAAGGATTATTACGACAAGCATGGCATCGCCTACGACCCGGACGCGCTCTGCACCGGCGGCTGCGCCTGCTGCCACGCCCACGACGCCTGATTCCTCCGCGCCTTTTTATTGCTCCGCAGCAGAAGATCTTCTCCAAAAGCACCCGGCCCTCGCCGCTGCCGCGGCGGCCGGCTGAAATACATAAAAAAGCCGGCGGAAAATTTCCGCTGGCTTTTTTTGCTTTCCGGTGTTATACTTTATTGCAATATTTTACAAAAGCATATGGATGCGGGGCAGCCTGCGCCCGCACTGAAAAGGGAGTGAACAAACCATGAGTTTCGAGCGTGCAAAAACCCATCTGGAGCAGTTCGGCCTGGCCGGTCGCATTTTGGAGTTCGGGGTGTCCAGCGCCACGGTGGAGCTGGCGGCGGCAGCGGTGGGGTGCGAGCCCGCCCGCATCGCCAAAAGCCTGTCCTTTCTGCTGCCCTCCGGCCCCATTCTGGTGGTGGCGGCAGGCGACGCCAAGGTCGACAACACCCGCTACAAGGCCCAATTTTCCACCAAGGCCAAAATGCTCCCCGCCGAGCAGGTTGAACCCCTTATTGGCCACGGGGTAGGGGGCGTGTGCCCCTTTGGGGTGGAGCCGGGGGTAAAGGTATATCTGGATGAATCGCTGCGCCGCTTCCCGCTGGTCTATCCGGCGGCAGGCACCGCGGCCAGCGCGGTGGGGCTCACCCTGCCCGAGTTGGAGGCCGCCTCCGGCGCAATCGGCTGGGTGGACGTGTGCAAAGGCTGGCGCCCCGAAGAACGGCAGCCCGGCTGAGCGCCTGCGCGCCCCGCTTCTTGGGCCGTGCGCTCCTTAAAATCACCATGCGGCGCCCCGGCAATGCCCAGATGGGCCGTTTGCCGGGGCGCCGCTCTGTTTTTATTCCGTGTTGGCACGCGCGGCCGCCCGGGGGCTGCCTTCCGCGATCTCCTTCCAGCTCCGCCCCAGCCTCGCCGCGGCCAATATCTCTTCCAGCCGCCCCTTCGGCAGCGGCCCGGGCAGCGCCTGCGGCTCCTGCTGGCCCTCGCGCAGGGCCAGCAGCCAGTAGCTCACGCCCTGCCAGCCGTGTTTATAGCCGCTGCGGGCCTGCCGCCCCTCGCACACAAAACCGAAGGCGGCGTGAAAGGCCTCGCTTTCCGGGTTCGGGTCGGCCAGCACGCCGTAGGCGTTCCAGTAGCCCTCTTCGGCCAGCGCGGCCAGCAGCGCGTGGTACAGCATGCTGCCCACCCCCAGCCGCCGGGCGCCCGGCGCCAGGTAGATGGTGGTCTCCGCGTCCCAGGCATAGGCGTCGCGGCCGTACCGCCAGGGGTGCGCGCAGGCGTAGCCCAGCATCCGGCCCTCGGCGTCCTGTGCCACCAGGTAGGGCAGGCTGCGGGCCAGGCGGCGGATCTCTCTTTGGTACTCCTCCACCGCGGGCGCTCGGTACAAAAACGAGGCGGTGGAGTTTTTTACATAGTGGTCAAACACCGCCAGCACCTCGGCCGCGTCGGCGGGGCGGGCGGGGCGCAGCACCGCAAAGCGGGCCGGGTCAAACCCGGCGGCCAGCGCCTCCTTCTGCTCCTTGGGCAGCTTTTTTACCACCGCCTCCCGCCGCAGCGCGGCGGCTTTGTCGGCCTGGGGCTCGGCCCAGGCCAGCGCCGCGGCGCCGAAGCCCTTGGTGTACTTTGCGCCAGTGCCGCTTTGGTGGGCGGCCAGCCTGCGGGCAAGATCAGTGGTCCAGCCGGTGTACAGCGCGCCGTTTTCGCACCGCACCATATACACGTAGGGCATTTTACTGCGCGCCCTCCTCCAGTCTGTCCAGCGCCTCCAGCAGCGCCTTGCGGCCCCGCTCGGCCTCCAGCGGGTCCTGGCTTGCCAGCGCCGCGTCGAACGCTGCGATCAGGCCGTCCACCTTGCGGCGCACCGCGCCCGTGCTCTCCTCGTACATGCGCTCGGCGCGCATCATGGCCAGCTTGTTCTCCTCCTGATCGCGGGGGCTCAGCTTCAAAGCGGCCAGTTCGGCCATGCGGGCGGCGGCCTCCTCGTCGCTCATTGCGTTCTGGCCGCTCTGCAGAATGATCTGCTTTTTCACCCCGGTCGAGGTCACTTCCACCTCCACCTGCAAGAGGGCGTTGATGTCGTAAGTGTAGGTCACCCGCACCGATTCCTTGCCCCGCGGCCCCTGGGGAACGGGCACCACCACCTCGCCCAGGTACAGGTTGTTCCGGGCCAGGCGGCTCTCGCCCTGCAAAATATCCACCCGGATCTGCTTCTGGTTGTCGTTGGCGGTGTAAAAGGTTTCGGTGCGGCTCACCGGGATCACGGTGTTGCGCTCGATGATGGGGCAGTAAAAGCCGCTCTCCTCAAACATCCCGTTCGAGCGCACCACGCTGGTACCCAGCGTAAAGGGGCACACGTCGGTAAGGATGATTTCTTTGATCGCCTGGTTGCGCTGCTTCATGCCGCACTGCATGGCCGCGCCCAGCGCCACCGCCAGGTCCGGGTCCACCCCGGCGGCGGGCTGGCGGCCAAACAGCTTTGCCACAAACCGCCGCACCAGCGAGGCCTTTGTGGCGCCCCCCACCAGCACGATCTGGTCCAGGTCGTCCACCATCAGCCCCGCGTCCCGCAGGCTGCGTTCAATGGGCTTGCGCAGCTTTTCAAACAGCGGCTCGCAGGCGGCCTCAAAGTCGGCGATGGTCACGTCCACCCGCTGTTCCGCGCCGTCCACGGTGCAGGCCATGCTCACCACCGCGCCGGTGGTAAAGGCGATCTTCGCCAGCTCGGCCGAGGCCGCAAGGTGGCTCAGTTCCCCATAGGTCAGCTGCTCCAGCGCAAGGTGTGTGCGCTCCAGAAACAGCTCCATCAGCACGGCAGTAAAGTTTTCGCCGCCCAAAAAGTTGTCGCCCGCAATGGCGTGCACCTCCATCACCGGCGCGTCCAGCTCCAAAATCGACACGTCAAAGGTGCCGCCCCCCAGATCGAACACCAAAAAGCGGCCGCTCTGCTTTTGGCCCATGCCATAGGCCAGGGCTGCCGCGGTGGGCTCGTTGATGATGCGGTCCACCCGGAACCCCGCCATCTCACCCGCCTGGCGGGTGGCCTTGCGCTGCAGGTCGTTGAAGTAGGCGGGCACGCTGATGATCGCCTCGTCCACCGGCTCGCCCAAAAAGGCCTCGGCGTCTTCTTTCAGGCTGCGCAGCACCAGGCTCGAGAGCTCCACCGCCTTGAACTTTTTGCCCGACAGCTCAAACTCCTTATCCGTGCCCATGGCCCGCTTGAACACGGCGGCCGAGCAGAACGGGTCCAGCATGGCCCGCTCCTTGGCGGCCCGGCCCACCAAAACGGTGCCGTCCTTGTCCACGCTCACCACCGAGGGGGTGAGTGCCTCGCCCAGCCGGTTGGGGATCAGCACCGGCTTCTCCCCGTCAAAATAAGCCGCAAGGCTGTTCGTTGTTCCCAGATCAATTCCAATCAACATGGCTTATATCGCTTCCTTATCGGTTCATCTTTCTTTTCAGGCGCAGAATGCCCAGCACCACGCTCTCGTCGTCCGCGCTGCGGCGGTATTCCTCCTGCAGAATGGCCAGGGCCGCGGCGTACTCGCCGCCCAGCTCCAGCACCTCGGCGCGTGCCATGGCGCCGTCGCGGCAATGGTCGTAGCTGCAGTGCTCGCACAGGGGCCAGTTGCCGATCTGCTTCAGCAGCTCCAGGGCCTTTTCCGGCTGCCGCCCAAAGGCCGCGGCCGACGCCTGGCTCGAAAGCACCAGCGGCATCTCACCGCCGTCGTCCTGCCCGCGGCGGCGCGCGTAGGCCTCGTTCACCTCGCTCAATTCCCCCGTGCGGCCCAGATCGTGCAGCATCATGCGGTAAATGCCCTGCTGGCGCACGCTGGCAGACTCGATGCGCTGCCACCATTTAAACGCCTTTTTGTTGTCGCCCAGGGCAAGGCAGTAGCAGGCCATAACCTGGTAATACTCCTCGGCCTGGTTGCGCTTGGGCAGCTTGCGCAGCGCCTGGCCCATGCCCTCCACATCGCCCTGGCGCAGCCGCAGCCACGCCTGCTCCACCCAGTAGCCGTCCCGGTCCTTGGGCTCCTGGTGGGCGCTGTCGGAAAAATAGTCGTGCCGGGCGGAAAACGCCTTGTCCCATTGCTGGGTCTTTTCCCACACCGCGTCCGCGCTGCAGTATTTTCCAAGCTCGCCGGTCAGCGCCGCCACCTGCATCCAGGCCTCGCAGGCCTCCGCCGTGCGGTTCAGGTGGTCCAGCAGGGTGGCCAGGTGCTGCCAATGCCAGCGCACCCGCTCCTTTTCCTGTTCGGCGTTCACCGCCTGCCGGGCATACAGCACCGCCTGGTCCCCGTCGCCCGCGTCCCGCGCCAGCAGCGACAAAAAGCGCAGGGTATAGGCGTCCTTTTCGTCCATCCGGGCCGCCTTTTCCAGGCACTCCTTTGCCTTCCCGGGCTGATTTGCATAGTAGTAGTAGCGGCCCGCCAGGTACCAGTCCTCCTGATCCTCCTGGGTGGTTGCGTTCTGCTCATACAGCGGCGCGGCCTTGGCGTATTGCCGGGTTTTATAATAGGCGTAGGCCAGCCGGTAGATCTGGTTCACAACGCCCGGGTAAGCCTTCAGGCTGCGCTCCGCCAGCTCAATGGCCTTGTCGAACTGCTCCAGCTCATTGTAAAGCCACACGGCGCGGCCCTGCAGGTCAAAATCGTGGGGGCGCCAGGCAAGGCCCTTTTCCGCCAGTTCCAGCTGCTGGGCCCGGGTGAGGGTGTCGTCAAAGCTGGCGGCAAAATACAGCTGCTCCTTAAAATAAAGGTCCAGATCCGGCTTTGTGAGCAACGCCTGGAAGACCGCGTAGGCGTCGGCCTCCTTTTCCTTGCCCCCGCAAAGCTGGTCCAGCCTTGCCCGCAAAAAGGTGGTGGCGTCGCAGTTCACGCCGTGCTCCGCCAGGTAGTCCAGCTGCCCCTTGGCGTCGTCCCACTTTTTGTAGATCAGCAACACCCGGATCTTGTAAAGGTAGAAGTCCAGGGTGGAGCCGTCCCGCTCCAGCGCCTGGCAAAAACTGTCGTACGACTCGCGGTAGTCCAGGTTCTCAAACTGGGCCAGGCCTAAGTAATACCAGCCGATGGCGTCGCCGGGCAGCAGCTCGCACAGCTTTTGCGCGGGCTCGTACACCGCCTCGAACCGCTTGTCCGCCAGCAGCCACTGGCACTGATTGCGCCAGATGCGGGGCTGCGTGGGGTCCAGCGCCTTGGCTTCCTGCAGGCGTTCCAGCGCCTCGTCCAGCCGCTGCAGACCGGCCAGCGCCGCGGCCTGCATCTCAAAGCTGCGGCTGATGCGGCCCTTCTTTTCCCGCAGCTTTTCGTCCGCGGTGTCCTCGGGGATGTCCCGCATGGCCTGTTCCCAGCCGCGGGCGTGTTCCAGTGCCCGCTCGTTCTGCTCCAGCGCCAGGCACAGGTTGCCGCAGGTGCTCTCGTACTCGTAGCGCTCGGTCAGATCCCGGGGGTCAAAGCCCTCCAGCACCTGCAAGCCCTTCTGGAATTGCTCCAGCTCCAGGCAGCACCAGGCCAGGTCCATGCGCGCCTTCCGGTTTTCGGGGTCCGCCTCCATGGTGTTTTCCAGCTGGGCGGCCCAGTCGGCGTACACCTGGCGCTGGCGGTCCCGCAGGTTGCGGTCGCTGGGGAACTGGGCGATCAGCTTGTCGTAGGCGTCGGCCGAATCCTCCCAGCGGCCCAGCAGCGCCAGGGCCTGCGCCCGGCCATAGATCGCTCCGTTGTGCTTGGGCTCCGCCGCCAGCAGCTGGTCATACAATTCCAGCGCCCGGTTCACCTGGCCTGCCAGGCGGGCCGCATCGGCGGCGATCAGCAAAAGGTACCCGCTCTCCGGGTGAAGGGCCAGGGTCGCCTCGGCCAGCTCCCGGGCCTGTTCGTACTTTTCCTGCCGCAGCAAAAGGCGGCTTTGCAGCAATTCGGTGAACGGGTGGGTCACGGGCAGCTCCCGCAGCGCCGCCAGCGCCCCGGCGGCCTCGGCCTCGTCGCCGTTTCGGATCAGCTCCTCCGCCTTGAAGTACTTGTGCAGGTATTCGTCCGGGGTGCGGTCATGGCACTCGCTGAACCACTCATAGCGCACGTAATCGTCGTACTTGATGCCCGGTTCCACCACCCGCTCGATAAAGGCGGGGGGGTACTGCTCCTTCAATTCCTCCACATCGTTCAGGATGCCGAAAAAGGCGTCCAGCTGCTGCCACACCAGGTGGGGCAGGTAATAGTCCTCCATAAAAATATGCAGCAGCTTGTCGCGGGCGGCGGCGCGGCTTGCCAGCGAAAAGCACACCTCGTCCTCACACAGCTCCTGCCATTGCTGCGGGTCGATGCGGCGGGCAAAATCGTCGTACAGGCCCTGTGCGCGCGCCGCCCAAAGGCCCAGGGGGCTCTCGTCCTTCTGTGGCTCCTGCTGGGCGCTGGCGGCCTCGGCCTCCTGCAGCGCCTGCTCATAGGCGGCGCGCAGAGCCTTGAATTCCTCCGGCTTTTCCTCGGGGTGCACCTGGGTGAGCTGCTCGTGATAAGCCGCCTTGATGGCGTTTTTGTCCCGGGTCGGCAGGATGCCCAATACCTTCCAGATCTCCATGCGTCTCTCTTCCTTCCTGACCGGCGCTTTTTGCGCCTTTATGTTTCAAAACGAGTTTGCGCCGCCGTTTATTGCAAACCCAGCACCTGGCGGCAGGCGGCCAGGGCGGTCTCCTTGGTGTCGGCTGTGATCAAAAAGCGGCTGGCGTGGCAAAAGCGCAGGCCCGCAAGGCCGCTTCGCTGTGCCAGCACCTCGGGCGGCTGCCCGGCCCAGCCCTGGGGGAACGGGCGTTTCGGCCGCTTGGTAAGCCGGTCGTTCACACACTGGGCCGCCCAGCCGCCCCGCTGGCTGGGGTACACCACAAACAGCGCGTCCGTGCGGTACAGCGCGTTTTTCCAGGGCGCGTAGCAGGGCAGCACCACGATCCCGTCCCGCATGTTCCGGTAGGCCTTCTGCACCAGGGCGTCGGCCCGGTTCACCGCGTTGGCCGCGTCCAGGTTGTTCTGCAAAATCACCTGCGCAAACTCCACCGCCCTTGCAAAGCAGGCGTCCGGGTCGTCGTGCGAGTCCCAAAGGGGGTTGAACCCGCCGATGGCGTCCGCCAAAAGGCAGTCCGCGCCGGTGTTGTCGTTCAGGTCCAGCGGCTGCACAAAATTCTCGTCCAGCAGGCGGGCCTGGTTTTCCCCCACCAGCTGCGCGCCGAACACCTTCCACAAAAGGCCAAAGGCCGCATAGGGCACCCCACCCGGGCGCAGGGCCCGGTCGGCCGAGTGGTGGTCGAACATGCCGTCGCCGATGTCGTACACAATGCCCTCAAACCCCTCGGGCACCTCAAAGCCCCGGGTCACGGCAAAATCCGGCCGAAGAATGCGCAGCAGCGCCGTGGCGAACACGTCGTCCGCGTGGAATTTGCCCCCGTGGGTAAAGCCTTTGGCTGGTACTTTCATCTGCAAAAACGCCCCTCTCTTTCCGGGGCGCGCGTGTGCCCCGATTTTTTAAGTATACCATATCCCAAGGTCAAAAAACAGCGGGCATGGCCATATAATGGAACCTGGGCTTAACAGAACTTTCATACCCGGTGTTCCGGTTTTATGCTATAATGGAACCAGATTCGACAAGCCACGCACCACAAAGGGGGAGAGAACCATGAAAACCAAACGCAAGACCCGCCGCCTTCTGGCGGCCGCCGTGTGCCTGCTGGCGCTGGCGGCCTTGGGGCTGCTGGTATGGCTGGCGGTGCTGCTGGTAAAAAGCGTCGCCGGCGCCGCCGGGCCGGATATGCGCTCGCTGGGGGATGTGCGGGCCGTGGAGCTGTCGGCAAGCTGGAGCAGCTACTTCTCCTCGGAAAAAGAGCGGGACGCGCAGGAGGCGTACATTGCCAGCACCCTGGACGAAGCCGCCGCCCAGGGCGCCACCACGGTGCTGCTCAGCGGCCGGGTGAGCGGCGGCCGCAGCGCGGCCGACACCCTGCTGCGCGCCCCCACCCGGGACGAGATGGCCCCGCAGCTTGCCCCGGCGGTACAGGCCAGCGACAAGTTTTTGAACAAGTTCGACCCCCTCAAGCTGCTGATCAAGGAGGCCAGGGCCCGCAGCATGCAGGTGGCGCTGCTGGCCACCGACGACTGGGGCACCGCCATTCTGGATGAGGGCGAGCTGCCCCAGTGGCTGGCCGACGCCGCTTCCCACTACAAGCTCACGGTCTACAGCCAGACCACCGGCGGCAGCCTGGGGGTGCGCACCTACACCGCCTATTCCGACGCGCCGGACCTTCTGCGGATGGACGCCGATCCCGGCGTGTTGGCCGCCGCCTACCAGCTCAACCCCGGCCGGGGCCTGGTGCTGGGCGATCTGGCGGACCTGGTGGCCGGCGGCTCCAACGCCGCCCTGCTGCTCAGCTACCTGGATGGCGGGGACCTGCCCGCGCTCATGGAAAAGCAGATCCCCCAGACCCTGGCCATCGTCTCGCCCGACCCCGCGCCCCCCGCCTATGGCGACGAGATCTTTCTCATCGGCACCTCCGACCCCTCCCAGCCGGTCACCGTGAACGGCCAGCCCGTGACCTACCAGGGCGCCAAGGGGGTCTGGGGCGTCACCCTCCCCCTGGAGGCGGGCGAAAACAACTATTCCGCCGTGCAGGGCGGCGAGACCGTCACCATCACGGTGCGCAAGGGGGCCGGCGGCGGGGGCGCCGGCGCTGCCCGGCCGGACGGCAGCGTGCCCGCCCAGTGGGGCCAGAAGCTGCGGGTCACCGCCACCCTGGCCAGCCAGCTCAGCCAGTATAACAACGACGATTCCATCACCATGACCGCCTACAAGGGCGCGGTGGCCGAGGTGGCAAACAGCGTTGCCTTTACCCGCAGCGGCAAAAACACCTATGCCTATCAGCTCCAGAACGGCTCCTACATCCTCGCCAAGGACTGCGAGCTTCTGCCCCCCGGCACGCCGGACGCCGCCTTCACCGGCGCCTCCCACTCCGCCGAGGGCAACGTGGAATACCTCACCTTCACGGGCAGCGGCACCCCCCTGTATACCCACACCTGGGAGGGGAATGTTCTCACCCTCAACTTCTATTCGGCCTCTTTTAACGGCGAGCTGCCCGCCGACTTCGGCTTCGGCGGCGCCACCGTGGCCAGCGAGATGGGCGAGCACGGCTTCGCCCTCACCTTCACCTTCAACGAGGTGGATCCCCTTTGGGGCTACCATGTGGATTATCTCGAGGGCGGCACCACCCGCGTCGCCCTGAAGCACAGCCCCCGGCGCGGCGCCGACCCTGCAAAGCCGCTCGCCGGCGTCACGGTCATGCTGGACCCCGGCCACGGCGACACGGACATGGGCGCGGTGGGCAGCCCGGATCCAGACTTTCCCCAGGAAAAGGACCTAAACCTCGCGGCCTCGCTGGCGGCCCGCTACCGGCTGGAACAGCTGGGCGCCACCGTGCTCATGACCCGTGATACCGACGTATTCTACGAGCTGGGCGAGCGGGTCGAAATGCTCAACGCGGCAAAGCCGGACTTTTTCATCGCGGTCCACCACAACAGCACCGCCCTGAATAAAGACGCCACCACCCTCATGGGCACCGAGTGCTACTGGTTCTACACCGAGGGCAAATCCCTGGCGGAAAACCTGGTGGCCGGGGTCACTGCCGCCACCGGCCGCGAGGCCCGGGGCACCTTCTACAATTACTTCTACGTCACCCGCTCCAACATCTGCCCCGCGGTGCTGCTGGAAACAGGCTTTGTCAGCAGCCCGCAGGAATACGAGTCCTGCGCCGACCCCCAGGCCCTTTGGGCCGAGGGCGCGGCCATCGCCCAGGCGGTGCTGAACACCCTGCCGGGCTGACCTCTTGTTCTTCGCCCCATAAAAACCAGGCCGGGCTGCAAGGCGGAACGCTCCGCTGTGCAGCCCGGCTTTTTGTTTGCTGTGCGGCCGGGGTTCATTCCAGCCGGTCGTCCACCCCGTTCTGGTCCGCGTCCGGGAACAGCCCCCCGTCCCCTGTGGGCGCTTCGCCGTCCTCGTGGCCCATGGGCCCGCTCACGATCTCGGTGGCGCGGATGCCGTTGCGGCGGCGGCTCTCCTCCACACCGGCCGAGAGCACCTCCTTGACCTTGCGGGGGTTCTTCACATGCTTCAGGTGCACATGCGGCATGGAGGCGTCCGCACTTTCCACACAGATGGTTCCCACCCCGAACAGCCGGTCGGCCAGCGTTTGGGTCAGGCGCAGGTCACGCACCCGGTACAGGCGGATTTCCTCCTCCCGCAGGTTTAAAAGCCCCACGTTGATCAGCAGCTTCGCGGCGGTGAGCCTGTAGCGGGTAAAGCTGATGGGCAGCCCCAGAATGCGCTTGCGGTCCTGCCACAGCAGCTCTTCCTCCTCCACGCTCACTGCAAAGCCCCCGTTTTTCAGTTTTGCCATGGGTCGTCCTCCTTTTTCGTGCGGCCGGCGCCGGTCGTTTTGTTATACCCTGCAGGTCCAGCCTTTCTCATCGGGCAGCTTGCCCCACTGGATGCCGGTCAGGGTGTCGTACAGCTTCTGGGTCAGGGGGCCGATCTTTCCTTCCCCGATCACCGCCTGCTCGTCCTTCCAAACCAGCTCACCCACCGGGCTGATCACCGCCGCGGTGCCGGTGCCGAACACCTCTTCCAGCCTGCCCTCGCGGGCGGCGGCCATCACATCGGCAATGGCCAGGGGGCCTTCCACCACCTCATAGCCCCAATCCCTGCACAACTCAATGCAGCTGCGGCGGGTCACGCCGGGCAACACCGTGCCGGTGCAGGCGGCGGTGTACACCTTGCCGCCGATCTTGAACATAATGTTCATGCTGCCCACTTCTTCCACGTACTTCTTCTCCACGCCGTCCAGCCACAGCACCTGGGCAAAGCCCTTTTCCTCGGCCAGCGCGCCCGCCTTGATGGAAGCCGCGTAGTTTCCACCGCACTTGCAGAAGCCGGTCAGGCCGGGCGCGGCGCGGATGTACTCGTCCTCCACATAAATGCGCACCGGGTTGATCCCCTCGGCATAGTACGCGCCCGAGGGCGAGCAGATGATGATGAACTTGTAGCTCTTGGAGGCGTGCACCCCCAGCCCCACGTCGGTGCCGATGATGAACGGCCGGATGTACAGGCTGGCGCCGTCCGCGTGGGGCACCCAATCCCGCTCCAGGTCCACAAGGGCCGCCACCGCCTGCACGTAGTCCTCCACCGGGATGGCGGGGATGCACATGCGCTCGCAGGTGTCCACCATGCGCTGGCCGTTGCACTCGGGGCGGAACAGCTGCACCTCTCCCTCGGCGGTGCGGTAGGCCTTCATGCCCTCGAACACCTCCTGGGCATAGTGGAACACCGTGGTGGCCGGGTCCATGGCCAGGGGCCCATAGGGCAGGATGCACGGGTCGTGCCAGCCCTGGCCCTCGGTGTAATCCATCAGGAACATGTGGTCGGTAAACAGCTTTCCAAAACCGAGCCGCGTTTCGTCGGCGGGCTTTTCTTTTGGCTGCTTGTTCTTTTCAATCTTGATTTCCAGCATTTTGCTTTCCCTCTTTTCAGCGGCGGGCGCTCCGGCCCGCGCACAGCTTTTCCTTTATTATAGTAGCGGAGCAAATTTTGCACAAGTCCTTTTCCGCAAATTGCCGGGCAGATTTTTTATCCGAATCCGCCTGCCGCCCCAGCTTCGGGCGCGCCGTTTGCCGCGCAAATCCCGCTGCGGCTGTTTTTGTCAAAATGCCCCTGCGCCTTCCCCCCTGGGCAAGGGTGCAAAGAACCCCCGCCGCAGAAATTGCGGCGGGGGTTCTTGTGGGTTTTTATGCGCTCCGAAGCGGCTGTTTAGCCCTCAACGTAGGCGTACTGCAGGTACCAGTAGCCGTAGGGGCTGTGCCAGCTGCCCTTCAGGGTGGGGCTCTGCAGCCAGAAGTCGTTGTAGTAGGCCACCGGGATCATGGCGTAATCGGCCATGGCGGCGTCCTCAGCCTTGTGCAGGTTCGCAAAGCGCTGCTCCACATCGGCGATCTGGGTGTCTTTCATCAGCTGGTCATAGGTGGCGTTGGAGTACTTGCCGTCGTTGTTGCCGTTGCCGGTCATGAACAGCTCCAGCATGCTGGAGGGGTCGTTGTAGTCAAAGACCCAGCCGTTGCGGCTCATCTCGTAATCGCCGGCGCGGCGCAGCGGGGTAAAGGAGCCCCATTCCACCACTTCCACGTTCAGGGTGATGCCCAGAACTTCCTGGTAGCACTGCTGCAGGTACTCGGCGACCACCTTGTGGTAACCGGCGTCGTTGGTGGAGTAGGTGATGGCGGGGAAGCCCTCGCCGTTCGGGTAGCCGGCCGCGGCCAAAGCCTCCTGGGCCATCTTCTTGGAGGTCTCGTAATCGGTGGGCAGGTACTCGGTGCTGGACTTATCCATGTAGGCGCTCTTGCCGTCCGCATCGGTGATGCCGGGGCCGGTCAGGGTGTAGGCGGGGCTGTAGGTGCCCTGCATCAGGGTGTTGGCCACAAAATCGCGGTCGATGGCCAGGCTCAGGGCCTTGCGCACGTTCACGTCGTTGAAGGGGGCCTTCTGGGTCTGCATGCTCAGGTAGTAGGTGCCCATGATGGGATCCACATAGAAGTCGCCGCCATCCTCGGCCTTCTTCAGGCTGGGGATCTCCTCGGTGGGAACGTCCTTCACCAGCTGGGCCTGGCCGCTCTGGTAAGCGGTGTAGGAAGCGGTGGAGTCCTCGATCAGCAGGAAGGTGATGGTGTCGGACACGATCTTGCTGGTATCCCAGCCGCCCTTGTAGTTGGGGTTCTTCTTGGCAACGATCTTCTCGCCCACGGTCCACTCGTCGATCATGTAGGGGCCGTTGCACACATAGCTCTCAGGGGCGGTGGCCCAGCTGTCGCCGTTGGCGTCCACGGTGGCCTTCTGCACGGGGCTCAGGGTGGCGAACGCAGCCAGCTTGTCAAAGTAGGTGCAGGGGTAGGCCAGCTCCACCACAAAGGTCTTGGCGTCCGGGGCCGAAACAGCCAGCTTGGTGGCGTCCGGCTCGGTGGTGGGGTTGCCCTCGGCGTCCGGGTTGCCCTGGGCGTCGTCAAAGCCCTTGATCATGCCCACGGCGGTGGCGGCATAAGGGGCCGCGGTGTTCACGTCGGCCACGCGCTGGAAGGTGTAAACAAAGTCTTCCGCGGTCATGTCGGTGCCATCGGACCATTTCAGGCCGTCGCGCAGGGTAAAGGTCCAGGTCAGGCCGTCCTCGCTCACTTCGTACTTCTCGGCCTGGCCGGGCTGCACGGTGTTGTTCTCATCCACAATGAGCAGGGGCTCAAAGAAGGTGATCAGCATGTTGGCGCCGTCGATGGCGCTGTTCAGCGCGGGGTCGATGGTCTCGGGGTTGGGCCCGATCTGCACGGTCACGCCGGAAGCGCCGGTGGTGCTGCCGGAAGCCGGGGTGGAATCGCCCGCCGGGGTGGAACCCGTCGGGGTACTGGTGTTGCCGCCGCAGGCGGCCAGGCTCAGCGCCATGCAGGCTGCCATGACCAGGGCTAACATCTTTTTCATGGTTGCGTCCTCCTAAGTAATGTTCTTTCCCACTCGTCCCCTCCGGTTTCCCTGGGGCTTCAGCGCTCTTTGTTGCAGGAAGTTCCTGCAACAGCAAAAAGGGGTACCCCTTTTTGGGTGAGAGCCTTTTCCGCCCGGCCGGTTTACTGAAAAGGTCCAAGAGTGTTTTCCTGCTGCGAACACTTGCTTGCATTCCGCAGGATTTGTAAAGTATTGTAGCACTTTACAAAGGTAAATCGCAATACAAAATTGCGATTTGTAAAAAATTTGTATCTTTTTAATAGCTTTTTCTTGTGCCGCCGGTGAAATATTATAAACCCCTCACAAATGCTCCCGGGCCCTTTGCGCAAAAAGGCCCCCACAGCCCGGAACTGCCGGCTGCGGGGGCCTTTTGTCTGAAACAAAAGCCTTATTTTACCCGGTCCAGGTGGTGGCAGGCAGCCCAGTGGCCGCTGGCAACCTCCTTGAACGCGGGCGTCTCGGCCGCGCACTGCTCGTCCGCGTAGGGGCAGCGGGTGCGGAACCGGCAGCCGCTGGGCGGGTCCAGGGGGCTGGGCACGTCGCCCTCCAGCACAATCCGCTGCGACTCCCGGGCCGCCTTGGGGTCGGCCACCGGGATCGCCGAGATCAGGCTGCGGGTGTAGGGGTGCACGCTGTGGAAGGTCAGCTCGTAGCTGTCGGCCAGCTCCACCAGCTTGCCCAGATACATCACGCCGATGCGGCTGGAAATGTGCTTCACCACCGAAAGGTCGTGGGCGATAAACAGGTAGGTCAGGCCCATCTCGTTTTGCAGGTCCTCGAACATGTTCACCACCTGCGCCTGAATCGAAACGTCCAGCGCAGAGACCGGCTCGTCGCACACAATGAACTCCGGGTCCACCGCCAGGGCGCGGGCAATGCCCACCCGCTGGCGCTGCCCGCCCGAAAATTCGTGGGGGTAGCGGTTGGCGTGCTCCGAGTTCAGGCCCACCCGTTCCAGCATCGAGATGATGCGGTCGTGGCGTTCCTGGGTGTTTGCGGCCAGCTTGTGAATGTCAATGGCCTCGCCCACAATGTCGCCGATGGTCATGCGGGGGTCCAGCGAGGCATAGGGGTCCTGGAACACGATCTGCATGCGGCGGCGGTAGGGCAGCATATCCACGGCCACCTTTTTCTTCGAGTCCGGCAGCTTGCCGGAGTCAAAGATCACCTGGCCGTCATAAATAATGCGGCCGTCGGTGGGCTCATACAGGCGCAGCAGGGTGCGGCCGGTGGTCGTTTTGCCGCAGCCGGATTCGCCCACAAGGCCCAGGGTTTCGCCCTTGTTGATGTAAAAGCTCACATCGTCCACAGCCTGCACGACCTTGCGCTTTTTGCCCACGCCTCCGGCAGGGAAGTGCTGCTGCAGGTGCTGCACTTCTACCAGCTTTTTCACTTCGCTCATTGGGCGTTCCCTCCTTCGGCCTCAAATTCCGCCTTTTGCAGCAGCCAGCACTGGGTGTAGTGCGTGTCTGAAAGCTCGGTGCGGGGGGGCATCTCCCGCAGGCAGATCTTCATGCAGCTGCGGCAGCGGGGGGCAAAGGGGCAGCCGGCCGGGGGGTTCAGCATGTCCACCGGGCTGCCCTCAATCGGCACCAGGCGCTCCTTCTCTTTTTGGTTGAGCTTGGGGATCGAGTTGATCAGGCCCTTGGTATACTCGTGCTGGGGGTTGTAAAAGATCTCGTCGGTGGTGCCATATTCCACGATCTTGCCGGCATACATCACGGCGATCTTTTCGCACATGTTGGCCACCACCCCAAGGTCATGGGTGATCATGATGATGCTCATGCCCATCTTCTCGCGCAGCTCCATCATCAGCTCCAGGATCTGGGCCTGAATGGTCACGTCCAGCGCGGTGGTGGGCTCGTCGGCGATCAGCAGCTTGGGCTCACAGGCCAGGGCAATGGCGATCATCACCCGCTGGCGCATGCCGCCCGAAAGCTCGTGGGGATACTGCTTCAGGCGCTTTTCAGGCTCGTTGATGCCCACCAGCTCCAGCAGCTCCTTGGCCCGCTCCCGGGCCTGCTTTTTGTCCTTGTCGGTGTGCAGGCGCACCATCTCTTCGATCTGGTTGCCAATGGTGTACACCGGGTTCAGGCTGGTCATGGGGTCCTGGAAGATGATCGAGACCTCTTCGCCCCGCATCTTGCGGAACTCCTTCTCGCTCATCTTTTCCACTTCATGGCCGTTGAAGTGCAGGGTGCCGCCGATCAGCTTGCCGGGGAAGGCGGTCAGGCCCATCAGGCTGTAGGCGGTCACGGATTTGCCCGAGCCGGATTCGCCCACGATGCCCAGCACCTCGCCCTGCTTCATGGAAAACGACACGTCGTTCAGCGCTTTCACCTCGCCCGCCGGGGTGAAAAAGGAGAGGCGCTCGTTTTTGATGTCCAGTAAAATTTCGCTCATTGCCGCTTCTCCTTTCCGTCAGTCCTTCAGTTTGGGGTCAAAGGCGTCCCGCAGGCCGTCGCCCAGCAGGTTAAAGCTCAAAATGATCACGCTGATCAGAATGGCGGGCAAAAACAGCAGGTACGGGTAGGTGTTCATGCCGTTCAGCGCGTCGGTGGCAAGGCTGCCAAGGCTCGGCAGGGGCACCGCCACGCCGATGCCCAAAAAGCTCATAAAGCTCTCGGTAAAGATCGACGAGGGGATCTGCAGGGTGGTGGTCACGATCAGGGTGCCGATGCAGTTGGTCAGCAGGTGTTTTTTGATGATCCGCCCGTTCGAGGCGCCCAGCGCCCGGGCGGCGGTCACATATTCGGCTTCCTTCAGGGCCAGCACCTGGCTGCGCACGATGCGGGCCATGCTCACCCAGTACAGCAGCGCAAACACGATGAAGATCGACACAAGGTTTGGCCCCAGGGTGTTCAGCCATTTAAAGGCCGGCGTTGCGGCCAGCGCCTGCAGGTTGTCCTTCAGCGCAAACGAGATCAATATGATCAGCAGTATATCCGGGATCGTGTAAATAATGTCCGTAATGCGCATCATGATCATATCCACCCAGCCGCCGAAGAAGGCCGAGATCGACCCGTAGATCGACCCGATGATCAAAATCAGGAAGCTCGCCACCAGGCCCACCAGCAGGCTGATGCGGGCGCCCAGCATCAGGCGGATGGCGTAGTCGCGGCCCAGCTTGTCAGTGCCGCAGATGTGGGGGAACACGCTCTCGCCCGCCTCAATGCGCGCAAGCTCTTGCTCCGAGTACTCCATGGGAGCCAGGTTTTCCGAGCCGCGGATCTGGTCCCGGTAGGTGTAGGGGTAGAACGAGGGCACGATGAACGCAAAGATCATGATGATCACGATCACGATCAGGCTCACCATGGCCACCTTGTTTTTGCGGAACCGGCGCATGCCGTCCTTCCAAAAGCTCACGCTCTCCCGCATGACCACCAGCTGCTCCTGCTCGTTTTTGGTGGCGGGCAGAAAGTCCTCCGGGTCCAGCTTGAGCTGAAAGCTCAAAGGATTCTTTTTCATATCCATTGCCGTATCCTCCTCACTTCAGCTTGATGCGCGGGTCGATGAACTTGTACACGATATCGACCACCACGTTTGCGGTAATGACCAGGAACGCCAGGAAGATGGTGGTGCCCATGATCATGGTGTAGTCCCGGTTGGTGATGGCCGAGACGAACTCCTTGCCGAGCCCCGGGATGGTAAAGATCTTTTCCACCACAAAGCTGCCGGTCAGCAGCTGGGCCAGCATCGGGCCCACGTAAGTGACCACCGGCAAAATGGCGTTGCGCAGCGCGTGCTTGAATAGGGTCTTGAAATTCGAAACGCCCTTCGCCTTGGCGGTGCGCATGTAATCCTGGCCCATCACGTCCAAAAGGCTCGAGCGCATCAGCCGGGCTATGTACGCGGTGGGGTAGAACGCCAGGGCGGTCACCGGCATGATGTAGTTCAGCGGCCCGCTCAGGCCGATGGTCGGCAGCCACCCCAGCTTCAGCCCAAACGAATAGATCAGTATCGTACTCGTCACAAAACTCGGCACCGCAATGCCGCAGGTGGCAAAAAAGATGATGGCGTTATCCGCCCACTTGCCCCGGTGATAGGCCGCCAGGCACCCAATGGGGATGCCCACGCACACGGCCACGGCCACGGCCCACAGCGCCAGCCTGGCCGACACGGGGAATTTGGTGGAAATGATCGTGCTCACATCACGGCCGCGCTGCTTCAGGCTGGGCCCCATGTCGCCGTGCATAAGGTCGCTCATGTAAATGCCATACCGCTCCAGGATCGGCTTATCCAGGTTGTACTTTGCCTCCAAAGCCGCCTGTGCCGCGGGGCTGATGGATTTTTCCGCCACGAAGGGGCCGCCCGGCACCGCATTCATGAGGAAAAAGGTGAGGGTTGCCACAATGAACAAGGTCAGCAGCCCCAGGAAGATGCGCTTAATGGCGTATTTGGCCATTCCGTTTCACTCCTTGTCTTGCTTCTTTCCCACCGCCGCAGTCGGGCGGCAAAACGGATGCTCTGTGCGCAGGCGTACACGATTGACCGTGTGCCGCATACAACTTTGCGAAAAAAAGAACGCGGCGGCGCTGGCAAAGTTCACCGTCTGCGTACAGATATAAGGATATGATACTTTATTCTGCTAAATTTGTCAACGTGTTTTGTAAACTTCACAGGATTTTACGCCCCTCCCAGATCCTGCAAAAGCGGGGCTCTGCGCGCCTTTCCCCCATATCTATTATAATAAGGTAGATCCTGGTGGAACATATTGTGCATGTGCATTTTTAATTTCCCGGGCAAAAAAGTTTTTTTCGAAAATCCATTGACAAAACCCCGCCCGAATGATAGTATATACCTTGCACTTGCGCTGGTAGCTCAGTTGGATAGAGTGTTTGGCTACGAACCAAAAGGTCGGGGGTTCGAATCCCTTCCAGCGCACCAACAGCTCCCTGCAGGCTTAAAGCCCGCGGGGGGTTGTTTTTTTATTTTCCAAAAGGAAAACGAATCCAAAAGGTCAGTGGTTCACATGCCCTGTGAAGTGTCAAAGAACGGCTTAGCACTGCGGTTTTGCGGAGCTGCGGTATTTTTGTTTTTGCTAATATCTTTCTGCCTTTTGTTATTTATAGAATGCGTTTTTCGCAAAACTGAGAATTTATTTTTGGTCCGATCGTCGTGAAGAACATTCCTGAAAATTTTGGTTTTGCTAATACAGTTGCTAATATGGAAAATTTCACCCACAAGGTCTTTGCCTTTGTGCAAACCGTGATCTGGCGCACACGAAGCCGCTGCATAGGAACACTTCAGCGAATTCAAAATACCGAAGGAACAGGCTTACTTGAAAAAGGCGCTTTCCCCGCAGATGATGGGGAAAGCGCCTTTTTCTATGTTTCGTCAAATCTTGACGATTTTGGGGATCTATGCGACACGAGCATTTCTATCGCTGAGATTCTTAAAAACCTATCATTTTGCAAACTCAGGTATCGTCATGGCCGTCTCCATCATAGATTTTTGTTTACTTCCCGGCACCTATCTCACATTCAGCGATAAAGTGGCCCGTAGGCTTTGCAAGCGGCATAGTCAGCGGCCTGGGCGTCTTCGGTGCCAAAGCTGGACCAAGCGTGGGGACGGTACACCTTTTCGCTTGGCACGTTATGCATGGTCACGGGGATGCGCAGCATACTGGCCAAGGTAATGAGGTCGGCGCCCACATGACCGTATACGGTCACACCGTGGTTTGCGCCCCAGTTCGCCATCACACTGTACACGTCTCGGAACGCGCCTTCGCCCGTCAGGCGGGGGGCAAACCAGGTGGTGGGCCAGGTGGGGTCGGTGCGCCTGTCGATTGCGTTGTGGATCTGGTCCGGCAGATCGGCCGTCCATCCCTCGGCGAGCTGAAGCACGGGCCCCACGCCCTGCACGATGTTGAAACGCAGCAGGGTCACCGGCATCTCGGCCCGGCAGCGAAAGTGGCTCGAAAAGCCGCCGCCGCGGAAGTATTCATAATCTGCCCGGCACCAGTCGGTGGCCGCAAGGCAGGCGGCGCGGTCGGCCTCGGTCATCTCCCAGAAGGGCTTCATGCAGCCCTCGCCCCCAGCATTTTTGGACGCCCCGCTACCGTCCAGCGCCGTGGCGCCCGAGTTGATGAGGTGGATGAAGCCGTTTTCCGCCACGCCCGCGGGGCGCAGGCCGGTCACCCGCTCACAGGCCTCGGGGCTCCAGTAGGTGCGCACGTCGTGAAAGCAGGGGGCCGTCCCGGAGATCAAGGTGCCCAGCAGCATAGAGACGCCGTTGCAGGTGTCGTTCTCGGTGGCAAAGGGCGTGGGGGCCTTGGGGCCGTTCCAGTCGAAAGTGGAGGCCAGAATGGCCTCGGTGAAGTCCGCGTTGGGCAGCCAGTCGGTCCACTGGCGCTGCCCCTGGAAGCCGCCCGCCACGGCTCCTCGCCCCAGTGCCTCCTCGTGCCAGCCCAGCCCGGCCAATTTTTCGTTGCCGTACAAAATATCGCGCATGACCAACGTCATCTTCACGATGAACTCCCAATCCTTGCCGGCGGGGATCACTTTCGAGCGGGTGATGACCGCCGGCAGCTCCTTGCCGGCGTTTTTGTCAAAGCCCTCGCGGCAGTTGGCCTTCACCCAGGCAAGTGCTTTCTCATACTCCTCTGCGTCGTAGATGCCCAGTGTGATGCGCCGCAGGATCTCCACCTCGTCCACCCACTCGGCGCGCAGGCCCAGGTATTTCTGCAGCACGTCCGCGTCGCAGTAGCTGCCGGCAATGCCCATGGCCACCGCGCCGATATTAACAAACGCCTTGTTCCTCATCCAGCCCAGGGCGACCGCGCCCCGGGCAAAGCGCAAAATTTTCTCCGCCACGTCGGCGGGGATCGAAGCGTCGGTTGCGTCCTGCACGTTGCGGCCATAGATGGAAAAGGCCGGCAAGCCGCGCTGGGCGTGGGCCGCCAGCACGGCGGCCAGATACACCGCGCCGGGGCGCTCGGTGCCGTTGAAGCCCCATACGGCCTTGGCGGTGGCGGGATCCGTGTCGAAGGTCTCGGTGCCATAGCACCAGCAGGGCGTAACCGACAGCGTGCCCACCACGTTCTCGGTGCTGAATTGCTCGGCCACGCGGGCTGCCTCGGCGCCGCCGCCGATAGTAGTGCAGCCAATCACACACTGCACCGGCGTGCCGTCGGGGTATTTGAGGTTTTCCCCGATGAGCTTCGCGGCGCTGCGTGCCATGTTCATCGTCTGGGTCTCCAGGCTCTCGCGCACGCCGCCCCAGCGCCCATCGATCACGGGTCGAATGCCAATCTTGGGATACAACATATCGATCACTCCTTCAAAATATTTCGGTAAGTCCTGTAGGCTACTTCCCACTTCCCCTTATCCGTTGGCTGGTATTGCATGAGCGCCTCGCTCTGCGCGAGCATCCGGCGCCCAGCCGCCAGGTCCGGCAGGGCCCGCAGCGCGACCAGCTGTATGATGAGATTGCCCAGTGCCGTGGCCTCTACGGGCCCCGCCACAACGGTGATACCACAGCTGTCCGCCGCCATTTGGCACAGCAGCTTATCCTTGGCGCCTCCGCCCAGCACATGCAGCGCCTTAAAGTTTATGCCCGTGGCGGCAGTGAGCTGGTCGAGTGCATACCGATACTTGAGTGCCAGGCTCTCATAAATGCAGCGCATAACTTCGCCCACCGAGCTTGGCACGGGCTGCCGGGTGCGGCGGCAGAATTCCTGGACGCGGAGGGGGATGTCGCCTGGGGACGCGAACACTGGCGCGTCCGGATCGATAAAGCTTTGGAAAGGCGGCGCGTCCAGCGCCTGCTTTTCCAGCTCGGCATAGGAATACTCTCGGCCCTGCCGCCGCCACTGCCGCCGGCTCTCTTGGATGAGCCAGAGGCCAATGATGTTTTTTAAGTAGTTGATCCTGCCGTTTGCACCCCTTTCGTTGGAGAGCTCAAGCAGGCGGCTGCGCTGCGTAAGGACGGGCGCGTCCAGCTCGCAGCCCAAAAGGCTCCAGGTTCCGCAGGATAAAAAAGCCGTATTTCCTTCGTTGGTGGGCAGCGCTGCCACGGCGCACTGGGTATCATGCCCCGCCGCCGCGATCACCTTTGCCGTGCCGCCGTTACAGACTGCGGTGCCGATAACAGTTCCGCTTTTCACGGGCCGTGCGAACAGGGTCTGGGGGATGGCGAAAGCGTTCAGCACCGGCAGGCTCCACACCTGGGAATCCGGGTTCAACATCTGACTGGTGGAGGCGATGCTCGTCTCGCACACGGCTTCGCCGCACAACCGCCAGGCGAATAAATCCGGCATGAACAGCAGCGTCTTTGCCCGCGCCCATAACTCCGGCTGCTTTTTTTGCACGGCCAGCAACTGGAACAGCGTGTTGATAGCCATGATCTGATTGCCCGTATAGGCGTAAAGGCAGTCTGCCGGGATTTGCGCCAACGCCGCTTCCACCATGCCCTGCGTGCGCGCATCCCGGTAGTGTACCGGTGGGCCCAACATGCGTCCCTCACTGTCCAGCAGCCCGAAATCCACCCCCCAGGTATCAAAGGCCAGGCTGTCTACCGGTCCTGCCTTGCAAATCCCCTTTTGCACCTCGGAAAAAAGTGTGTCAAAGTCCCAGCACAGCGCGCCGCCCCGCTCCACCGGCAGGTTTTCAAAGCGGTGCACTTCCTGATAGCGCAGTTTTCCCTCTAAGTAGGTGCCCAGCACTGCGCGTCCGGACGACGCGCCCAGATCAAAAGCCAGCACGGCTCTTTTTCCTCTCATCGCACCACGCCCTTTTTTAGCAGGATGTTTGCATAGATGGCAGTCTCGCCCGTGGCAACGATTACCCGTGCCTTTTTGGCCCGCTCGTAAAAGGCAAAGCGTTCGATCCACTCAACACCACAGTGCTGCGGCTCATACTTTTGCAGGATCTTCAGATACGTGGCCCAAATTTCCGGCTTTACGGGGTCACCAGGCACCACCTCCATCAGAGCTGCCGGATTTTCGGAATATTGATCCAATGGCATCAGACGCAACACTGCGTCCAAAAGTTCCGGCACACCGTGGCCGTCGGCACGCACCACAACGGCATCCCGTCCCACACTCTCGGCCGGAAAATTGCCGTCCGCCAGAACCATCTCATCGCCGTGCCCCATCTCTGCCAGCGCTTTCAAAAGCGCCGGTGACAGGACGGGCGGGATATCTTTCAGCATATCCTCATCTCCTTATATGTCTGTGGGCGCGTCCTCTTCCCGCTCCGGATATTTTTTATAGCCGGGATGGCGGCCCGTCACCCCATAGTAGTCACGCAGGGCAATCAGTTTGTCGATATTTTCCCGGCTGATGTCGCGGCTTCCGCCCAGCAGGATCGCGTTGATGGTGATCTTCGCCCAAAGTTCCAGGCTCTCCATGCGATAAAAGGCCGTCAGCACATCGCTGCCTACGGCCAAGGCCCCGTGGTTTTCCAGCAGCATCACGTCGTGCTCCTGCAAATAGGGTTCGATGGCGTTTGGCACCTCGGCGGTGCTGGGGGTGCCATAGGGTGTCAGCGGCACACTGCCGAGCACGGCCACGTCCTCAATCATGTTGTACATGTCCATGGGCCGGTGCGCCACCGCAAAGCCTGTGGCTCCCGGAGGATGGGCGTGAAGTACGCTGCCCACGTCCGGCCGCTTTTCATAGCAGCGCAGGTGCATCTTGATCTCGCTGGAGGGCCGCAGGTCTCCCGCCGCTTCCAGCACGCGGCCCTGGGCGTCAATGCGGATCAGCTTTTCCGGTGTGATGAAGCTTTTGCTCATGCCTGTGGGGGTACACAGGATGCTGCCGTCCGAAAGGCGCGCCGACACATTGCCGTCGTTGGCCGCCACCCAGCCAAGCTGCCACATCTTGTGGCAGACATCGCATATTTGCTCTTTCAACGATTCGGGTCCCATCAAAAACCTCCTATCGGATACCGCCGCAGAATCATTCTGCGGCGGTATCCGGTTTATTTACAAATCACATTGGACGGGGAGGAAAATCAGTTACGATGCGGCGGAAGTGCTGCTCAAAAGCGTCGCTTCCCTGAGTTTTAAATGATCGGAACTGACGGCGTTGGTGAACGCAAGATTTATTGTGTGGGTCTCGGCAATCGGTGAAAGTGTGTAGGCTGTACCGCTTGCAGCAGGGCCGCTGTACAGCACCCGGCCATTCTCATCCGTAATCCGTACTTCAAGCGTTTTACCGGCGGTATCCAGGCTGTAATCAAGCTGGAAAGAAGCCAGGCTGCGCGGGCCGGCAAGTTCGAAGTGCAGCACCGGGCTCGCGTCCGAGGCGGCAGGCATCCAATAGGTGTCCTCCACGCCGTCGGCGGCAAAGCCGCTGATCACGAAACGATGATAGCGCAGATACCGCGCGTCGCCCTCTTTCAGCATGGCGCCGGTGAGGTTTTTCAGTAAGGCATCGTTTCCGGTTGCCCAGGTATCACTCTCGCTGCCGGTCAAGTCGCCTTTTTTTATGTACAGATCTTCCGAGGCCACCGGCTTTCCCTTGGCATCCTCCTTCCAGGAAGCGCGCTGCTGATTCGAGCTCGCCGTAACCTTGGCGGTCAGCGCCAAATTTTCAACGGCATCCGCCGGCCGCGCCGCGCCCGTGTAGTCCAATACATAGCCCACGCCGGCATCGGCCTGGAAAGATATCTGTCCGGCCGTTTTGCTCAACTCGTCCACAAAGACCCGCCCGCTTTCCGTGAGCCGATACAGCTTAAAGTTTTGGGCAGAAACATCGGCGGGGATATCCCACGTTTTTGCACCACCGGCAGAGCTGTAAGCAAAAATGCGTTTGGAAGCGTCATGATAGGCCGGTACAAAACAGTCGCCTGTGATCCTGCCGTTTGCAAGTTTGAGCAAGGCAACCGTTTTTCCGTTTTTCGTGACCGTCAGTGTATTCCCGCTGACCCGGTATTGCACGCCGTCACCCCACTGCGTGAACTGCCCGGCTGCATCGGTACCATAAGACAAGAGGCCGTGCTGTGCCACAAATCCATTTACGTAACCCAGCAGGAACAGTTCCTCCACCTGATCCAGCGCGGCAGCATTGCCGGCGCCGGTGCTTGCTACGTTCAGGTTGCCGTCACGGTAGGTATCACTGTACAGACTGGCCCAAATATAATCCTGAGCCTGAACGTTTACGTTTCTCGTGTCGTTAAAAATCGTTTGCCCGGCATTGATGAACTGATCTACAAGGCTGGGGCTGGAATAGTTTTTCATCAGGAATAAGCCGCCGGTACGTTTCTCTGAATAATAATATTCCGTGGCAAGGGAACTGCCAAGCGTACGATAGTGATCGGTCAACCGGAACTTTGCGTATTGCTCGTCGGCAGCCGTTGTTCCAAGCTGGCTGGCCGGTTTGTCCAGCATCACATCAGAATACAAAAATTGCGGAGCAAGAAAACGTCCGCCGGCGCCAATAAATGCATCCTGCCGGTTCAGCGCATAGGGCAGGTCCTTGAAGTGGCTGATGAACCAGGCGTTCCACCCAAACACGTTGGAGCCATACGATCTCTGGTTTGTATTGGAGGAACCATTGCCATAAGGGCTTTGTGCCGTATTCCGCAGATAGGAGGCACTGTTATCCGTCATATCGCTCATATTGGTATGGAAGCTCAAATCTCCCCCGTATTGCTGGATCGCGGTTTGTGCCGCCCGGAAGTTGGCCTCCGTTCCCAAGGCGGGGTTAAACGTGACCTCGTTGATATTCGGCCAGCCATAGTCGTGCCCGCGGCCATTCCAGCCCACGACTTCCATCGTGAATTTACCCATCCCGTCGGTCAAATGATAGATTTGCCGTTGTACCTCCAGCAGCTGGTCAATCGTTGAATAAACGGTGGTAAAGCCTTTATAATTGCCTACATAACCCGCCTGGCCGTTGCCGGGGAAGGCCGCGTGAGTCTGAGCCCAGCCTCCGCCGTTAAAGAAGTTGCGCACGCTCTGTGGCATTTGTGGGATCTGTGTGCGGGTCCAAAGGGCGGCGTCCTGCCAGTCCACTGTGCCATTGCCGTTTGCATCGGCACATAAATATACGGTCTGCCGATAGATAATTTCGGTCGTAAGTCCGTTCTCTGCGTCCTTGATGGGGCGCACGCCATCTGCCATGCGATGATAGTACCCGTCGGACCATATTTCTCCGTTGCCCCCACTGATTTTGACCGTATAAGGGCGGTTCCACTGGTCCTGCGTATATACGGCGGCTGCGGCATGACTGCTTGCGAGGAACGGCCAGCTGACACTGCCCGTGTTCAGTGAACCGCCGCTGATCGCTTTTACTCCGCTACCGCCGTTCCCGTTTACGCCGCCATAAGCGATTTTGGCATCCGGTTCGGAGCCTGCCAGCGTAATGACCGGCGCGTCCAAGGTGATCTGAAAACGCTGATTTTCCACATCGCCCGTCACATTGCCGATCGTCATGGCAAGCTCACTACCGGACAGCGTATAACGGACATCAAACGAAACGGCTTTTGTTTCAGTACCAACCGATACACCGGATATTTCCACATGATACTGCACGGCCTTGTTTGCCGGTTCGGAGGTGACAGTCACATTCTGCGGGGTATACGCGCTCCCATTGATTTTTACAGTGTTTTGCGTTAATGCCGCGCCGCCAAACACCGTATCATTCCCTTTCAGGCGATAACGATATACCGTAGGGAAGGCCTTGTTCAGTTCGATGCGAACATCGGTGTTCTCCAGCACCATCAACTGACCCGCCGCCGTCGTCACTTTAATCTGATATTGCGTAGAGACGCCGCCGGCTGTAACTGTATAAGGCAGGCCGTTTTGCTGCGCCTCCTGTGTGGAAAAATCCTGTGGCCCGGCGGGTGATATCACGGCGCTCTGGGGAAAGGCGGTCAGCGCCGGAGTATAATGGGCCAGATCAGTGCCTTCCGGCTCGACGAAAGTCACGGCCGTCCCGGTTATAGTGCCGGTCGTTCCGACTTCCGTTAAAAAAGGCGCAAACGGCTCGAAGCGCAGGTTATCAAAGGCGGTGCCGGTGTGATCCCAGCCCATCATACCGATTTTTCCCTGGCCTGCGGGCTGCGCGGTGTTTTCTTTTTTGTGCGGCCTCGGGCCCTGATAGAGAAGTACATCTCCTGCATAAATCGCCAGTTCATCTTCAAAATAAGCGGCTTTCAGCGTGAATTTGCTTCCGGGAAGCGTAATGGATTCGATGATATCTTTCTCTGTACCGCCAAGGCACTCACGGATGCGCAGTGAATTGCTGCTCTGTATGCCAACCCAGGTGTAGTTCTGCCCGTCCTGCGCCCGCAGCAAAAGGCCTGTGCGCCATTGACTGGCATTCTCACTGTAGTCGACAGCGGCAAAGCCGCTTTCTGCGCTGGGGCTATTGGTGTCCATCCAAAGATGATTTCCTGAGCCTGTATTCGTCGTGCTGTATACTTGTCCATTCGTGTGTGTCATTTTTATACCGCTCGCATCGGAATGGATGTCCTGAAGGCTATCGATCAGTGTTTGATTATTGCTGCCGTCGAATGGGTTCAGGTAGCTGCCGGCCGCCATTCTGGAGGCAGACACATGATAAACGCGGCTTCCTCCCTGCGCCAGCGACAAGGTGTAGTCCACCGTTTTGCCCAGCAGGTCCTGTGCCCCGGTGGGGGAGGCGGTCGCCCCTTGGGGAGATGTCTCGAAATTCAGGACGAGGCTCGACAGATCGGTGTCCGCAGCAAAAACCAAACGGATCGCCGAACCATCTACGGTCGATTCAATCAAGCCTGCCGCCGATACGCCCGTCACGGTGGGGGCATACTCGCAAACATATAAATTGTCAAAATCGACATTGAATATGCTCCATCCCACAAGCCCGCATTTGCCTTCGGCGGGCGCGTTGGCGGAAGCAGCATATTTATTTACCAGTGGGCGCACACCGTCATAGATGGAAGTCCCGTCAATAAGGATCTTCAAATTATCTTGCCAGTATTCCACCTGCAAAGTAAATTGCTGGGGAATGCTTTTCCCGTTGAGCAGGATATCACTTTCCTGACCGCCGGTTTTTTCACGGATGCGCAGTGTGCCGCTGTTATCAAAACCGACCCAGCTGTAAGTGTCCGCATCCACAGCCCGGAACATGACCCCGCAGCGATATGCGCTGCCAGTGCTGATGTCAACGGCTACAACGCCGTTGCACACGCTGCGCTCCTGTGTGCTGTAAAGGAACAGTGCGTCGCCGCCGCTGCCCTCGGCATGGGCCGTCTGCGCTGCTCCCAACGACAAGGTACGGCCTCCCCCCAAAAGGTCCGTAAAGTTTGTCAGGGAAGTGGCATCGTTGAAAGCCTGATGGGAAATCACATTGCCGGCCGCGCCGCCCGGGGTCCCGGACGCAAGAGCAAAAACGACCGGAGGGCTTTGAGGTGCAGGCTGCCCTGCGGGCGCAGCCGTTTCGGGCAGCGTGCTGCTATCCGGTAAAACAGACTCTTGCGGGGAGACGCTGTGGGGCTCTGAAGATACCGGAACAGGGTCCTGGGCAATACTGGTGGGTTCAGCTTCGCCGACCGGCGGCAGCGAGTCCGCCGAGGAAGCTTCATCCACTTCCGGCATCACAGATTCCGTCGTCTCTGCGGGCACAGGGTCAGTGGCCGCAACAACATTCCCCTCGGCCCCCAAAGAGTCTCCCGGCGGCTGCAGCTGCTGTGCGTAAGCAAGGGGTGTTGCGGAAAAGAGAAATGCCGTTGTCAGGGTGACGCTGAGAAGGCTTGCACACAACTTTGTAAGCATGGACTTCTTTTTCATCTTGGTCTCCTTTCATATTCCGGACGGTTTTTATGAAAATTTACCGAAAGCTTTTATGCTTTTGTGGCAAAGCTTTTTTCACTGATTTTCGGGTCGTGTGTCCTGAAATGGAAGCGATGTGGGATGCCGGTCTTTCTGTCATAGACCTTTTCGTAAAGCTCACAGTAGAGCTCGTCGACCAGGGCCTCTCCCTCCCGGATGTCGGCGAGTTCCAGCCCGCCGTCCTGCGTCAGCAAGGCGAACGCCTCCTCATACCGCCCCAGGACCTTCAGCGCAAGGATATAATCGAAGCGGATGCGCGTGTCTTCTTGAATCTGTTGGGGAAGGCATGGGTAAAGCACGGCCAATTCGGAACAGGCCCTTGCCTGCAGTAGGATGCGGCAGGCCTCCTTGCAGTAGGAAAGGTCGGTTTGACGCAGCGCAAGGCCCTGTGCCGCCTGCTTGGCTGCCAAAGCGGGGCGTTGCCCGCCCAGATAGACTGCTGCCAACGCATGGCGCGCCCACGCGCTGTCTGCCATCGCGAGGCTGTGGACCAGGCAGTTCTCCGCGCGCTGCATATCGCCCCGCACAAACCATCCCAGGCCCAACTGATACAAAACATACCAGTTAGCTTTCTCCTCGCACGCGGCTGCCGCCTGCAACAGGCCGAAAAAGCAGTCGTCAATCATAAAAGCGTCCGGGGCCTGCTCCGGGCAGGGCGCTTCCAACAAACCAGTGCGCACGAATTGCTCCCAGCGGTGTGTTTTTTCATCGCAGGCGCCAAAGTCGAGCCAGGGGGGCAATCGCCCTTCTCCTTGGCTTTCGCGGCACACATTGGCCAATGCGCCGAAGCTGCTGCCGTGCTGCACAACCGTCCCCGGGGTTTTTGCCAAAGCTTTCGTGTCCGCCAATACCCGCTGCGGATGGCGTTTTTCCATCTCTTGGGCCACAAGCTCGGTTGCCTGCGCAATAAATGCATCAAAGGGCAGCAGGATCTGCTCTTTGGCAAGCTGCACCGGCCCGTATTGCTCAAGCCATTCCCACGCGGTATGGGCGGGCATGGGCACGCAGCCGAACTGTGTTTTGCCAAGACCCGCCTGTATCTCGATGTACGGCCCCCCGTTTTCCGTCAGGAATTCCTGCCAGCGGGCGGAGCCGTCCGAATGTCCCCAGGTAAACAGCTTGCGCCCCCGCAGGCGCTCGGTAGAGAGCTGCATTAAGCCGTAGCCGGCTGCGTCCACGTGCAAAATATACTTTTCCGCGGTTTTGGGGATGTTAAAGAAATAATCGTCCGAGAGCGGGATATCGTTGTAGCGGGTCACGTCCAGGCCGTCCGCCTGGGGCAGCGCCGTTTTGTATACGCTCTCTGCGCCATTGGTATAGGCTTCTTTTGCATTGACGGCAATCCGGCCGCCTTTGTGTTCCGGCACGGCGATATTGCTCCACCAGTACATGGGCACCGTGTCGGACGATGAATTGTCGATACGGATGCGGCAATTGAGAAAACAGTCGTCCGCTCCCAGCCAGAAATCCATCTGGTAAGTCACGCCGCGCACGCGCTCATATTCGTACATGCGCAGCATCGGCGCGTTGCCGGGCCCACGCAGCGTCGCGGTAAAGAGCGGCTCCGCCGTGTGTGGGGAGTGCCCAATCACGCCGATATTCCACTCCACGCCGCCGGAAAACCAAGCGTTGCACAACGCCAGGTTGCTGGGGCGGATCACATCGTTCGTATAAAGCAGATCTCGCCCGGTGCTTTTATCCACAAGCTTCCACAATCTGCCGCCAAATTCCGGGAGGAACGTTGCCTGGATATAGTCGTTTTCCAGCACGGCCGTTTTTACCTTGCCCGCATGCACCGCGCGGGTATAGCAATTCCTCTGCGGGTAAGGAAAAGACGTTCGCCGCTGCCCGTACCCTTCAAAGAGTTCATCATCGTCGTCCAAATCGAACCGGGTTCGGTTCTGCACATTGATCTCACCCAGCAAATCGGGAATCGTTGCGGCGGGGCCGAAATCCCCGATCAGAGTGTCCAGAGATGAAAACGTCAGGGATGGCTCCATCATTATATTCTCCTTTGGCAAAACCGGCGGTATCAGCCGATCTCGTACCATTTGATCTCGTTTGCCTCCATGGCCAGCTCAAAGCAGCTGCCATCGCCTTTGTACACGGTGGTAAGCTGGGGCTCGTAGGTGTTGTTCACCACGCAGTACTTGCCGTTTTTCACGTAGGCGTGCACTTCCACATTAAAGTTCGAGCTGAACCACCTGTGCAGCTCTTCTTCCGCGCGGGCCGCCC
>NZ_DBGCTQ010000042.1:0-51230 GCF_048388525.1 Allofournierella sp.
CTGGCGGTATTCCTGGCCGAGACCCTGTTTTACGCCGCCAGCCTGGGGGTATATCTGCGGTTTTCGCGGCGGCTTGTGGTCCCCTGTGTGCGGCAGGCGGGGCCGCACCAAAAAAACCTGCTCATCCGCTACAGCATCGCCGGTTTCTTCCTGATCCTTTTTTATAACAATGTCATGGTCATTGGCGGCTCACAGCTGCGCCGCCTGGCGGTGTATCTGCTGCTGATCTACTTTATCGTGCTCACCTACCGGCTCATGGTCTCGTACATCCGGGCGGACGGCGACAAGCGGCAGCTCAGCGAGCTGGCCTTTAAAGACCGCCTTACAGCGCTGGGCAACCGGCTTGCCCTGCGGGATCATGCCACCGCTCTGCTGGAGGCGGGGGAGCCGTTTTTTGTGCTTTTTCTCGACCTCAACCGCTTCAAATCGATCAACGATACCCACGGCCACGCGGTGGGCGACGAATATCTGTGTGCCTTTGCCCGGGCCCTGAAAGAGATCGAGGGGGTTGTCTCCTTCCGATTTTCCGGCGACGAGTTCGTTTGCTTTACCCGGCGCGAAGGAGTTTTGGCTGAGATTCGGGCACTGCGGGTAGAGCCCCCGCCGGGGGTCGAGTTTTTGGGGGTGGCGGCGGGCTGCGCGGCCTGCCCGCGCGACGGCGCCACCCTGCCCGCCCTGCTGGAGGCGGCGGACCGGGCAATGTATCAGGACAAAAAAAACGGCCGCTCTTCCCGGCGCCAGGCAGACATGCCCGAAAAATAAAGAGGGGGATCCTGCGCGCCGCTGCGGCCGTTCGCCGCGCGGCAAAGCGGGGCAATACAAACCAAAAAGGGGGAAGTGCGCGTGCACACGGTTTCCATGCTCATCAAGCCGGCCACGGGCCGGTGCAACCTGCGGTGCAGCTATTGCTTTTACGAGGATGTGGCCGGCCACCGGGCCGAGCGGGATCTGGGCCTTATGAGCGAGGCCACCCTAGAACGGCTGGTGCGTACAGCTATGACAAGCGCGGAACGGCGGGTGAGCTTTGCGTTTCAGGGAGGGGAACCCATGCTGCGGGGCCTGCCCTTTTTTGAGCGGTTCGTGCAGCTGGAACGGCAGTATCAAAAGCCGGGTCTTGTGGTGGAGCACTCGATCCAAACCAACGGGACCCTGATCGACGAGGCCTGGGCCGGTTTTTTTGCCAAGGAGCACTTTTTGGTGGGGCTCTCAATCGACGGCACCAAGGACCTGCACGATTCAAACCGGCTGGACCCCAAGGGTCGGGGCACCTGGAACCAGGCGGCACGGGCGCTGGCGCTGCTGCAAAAGCACCGGGTGGAAACGAACCTGCTGTGCGTGGTTACCGGGGCGGTGGCCCGCCGCGGCCAGGCGGTATATCAAAGCCTGAAAAAGCTGGGGGTGGGCTATCTGCAGTTCATCCCCTGCCTGGATCCCCTTGGGGAAGAGCGGGGGCGGCGGCCCTTTTCGCTTACGCCCGCCCGGTACGGCCAGTTTTTGAAGGATGTGTTCGAGGTCTGGTATCGGGACTGGGAGCAGGGGCAGTATGTGAGCGTGCGCCTGTTCGACGATTACGTCCACCTGTTGGCCGGCCGCCCGGCGGGGGCCTGCGCCACCCGGGGTGACTGCGGGCAGTATTATGTGGTCGAGGGCGACGGAAGCGTGTACCCCTGCGACTTTTTTGTGCTGGACGAGTGGCGCATGGGCAACCTGAACGCGGAGAGCCTGGAGGAACTGGCCGCGGCGCCCGCGGCGCGCCGTTTTTGCGAGGCGGGCTGCGGCCACCCGGCGGCCTGCGGGGGCTGCAAGTGGCTGCCCCTGTGCGGGGGCGGCTGCCGCCGCGACTGGGTGGGGAAAGAACGGAACTATTATTGTGAAGCATTACGGGGTTTTTTTGAATACGCTTACCCCCGCATGGAACACATTGCCGGCATGGAGCGCCGCGCTATGGCGGACCGGTTTGAAAGATAAATATGAAAAGCGCCTGCCCGGGCATTACAGCCCGGGCAGGCGCTTTTTTGATGACCAGGGATCTACACCACAAGAGCGAGGCACAACATCCCCAGATAATAGGTGATCAGATTGAGCGCCCGGAACGCCCGGCGCTTTTTATAGTAGAAATACAAAAATAAAAGCACACAGTCTGAGATAAGGAACAGGATGCCGCCCACAGCCGCCAGCCAGACACCGGTGTGCAGGGCATAGCTCACGCTCTGCGCACACATCAAGCCCACAAAAAAGGAATAGAACAGCGCGGGCGCGGCCATGCGCCGCAGCCGAAAGCGGTGTTTGTCCCGCGCGGCCAGGGCTGCCGCGCCTACCAGGCATGCGGGCAAAAGAAATTGTGAAGGGCGCCAGCCGGAGGTAAAGCCGAATAAAAGGCAAAAGCCGGCGTGGGCCAACACAAAACAGACAGCGCCGGCAGAAAAAAAGCGGCTGAAAAAGCCCGCATGGGCATTTGCCAGCCCCAGCAGCACATCGCCTGCCGCGCACAAAAAAAGGCAGAGAAGCAGCCCCAAAGCGTGGGCAGATCCGGAAAAACGACACAGAGCCACCAGCAAAAAACCAAGGCTGGCCGCCGCCTTGCCCCAAGGATAATAGCGCGCCAGCGGCCGGCAGTATGCCGTGGCCAGCAAAAATGCCAGCGCCGCCAGCGAATATACGATGGAACAGGTCAACATGGGCGGTCTCCTTTTCGAAACTTTCCTTTTTCTATTATCATACGGGCAATAAAGGAAAAAGAAAAGCAAAAAGAAGAAATTTTATAAGGCAGGGCTCAAACAAGGGAAAAGCCACAGGATTGGAAGGGGGACTTTGTATTTGGGGAGCACTTTCTGAGAGGAGGGCGACTTGTTCGAGCAGGTGGAAGCGCGCATTATCATGATTTCTATCCACGCCCTCGAGGGCTGCCTTGAGATCGCAGAGCAATTTCTATCCACGCCCTCCTCGCGGAGGGCGACAGCAAAGTTGCACAAAAAAGAGCAACTCTAAATGTGCAAGAAGGATAAATTTCTTTGAAAGCTATAGATGTTTTTAAAATATTAAAGGTTGGCGAGGGAAAAGAAAGCAGGGTAGAGGGGATAATTGCTTTTTACAAGGTGCGACGTTTTATGTCTGCTTGCCTTTCGCACAAAGGCGGATCACACCATTAAAACACCCTCGGCGTCGTACCCGGGATGTGCGCCGACATGTTCGATGCGGGTGTGATAGCGGTCGCCAAGATTGTAAAAACGCAGACTGTCCGTTGCCGGGTCGATCAGACCCTCTAAACGATGTTTGATTGCTGCGTATTGTGCGGCATCAAGCTTGCATTCGAAAACGCTGTTTTGAACCCGCTGCCCATAGTCGACACATAGTTTGGAGACTTTTCGCAGGCGCTTTCGCCCGGCAGCCGTTTCCGTGTTTACATCGTAGGTGATCAAAACCAGCATAAGCCACTCACTTCCACAAAAAGGGCGGATAAGCGTCGGGGTCGCCGCGCAGGGCAGCGCCGCACTCGTTTGCCAGCAAGGCGTAAACGAAAGAAAGCAGGGCATGCACGCGGTCAAGCGGTGGGCGGCGAGAACGGCCTCGGAAAAAGAAATCGTGCTTATTTTGCAGGATCAGCTCGTCAAACACGGCAAAATATTGCGGTGCCGCCGCGCCTTCCGCCCCGCGAAGAGAGTTGTGTTTATATCAAAGATTGAAATTTTGCTGAAGGATCAAAGAGCGTTCCGGGGACTGCACCCGGAAACCTTGAATGGAGCTTTTCATATCATACCCCATTGCCTTGTTATATTTGAATCGATCAAGATCAATCTTTTCCGGATTTTTAATAAAATAGATGCATTCCCAGGTAGTGCCTTCCGCATCATTGCCCTATAAAAATTTGGCCAACTCGGCGTTGCGGACTGTATGGACGACCTGCGCTTTATAGATAAATTTAAAGCCCGCTGCTTTCCCGCCGTAGAAGAGGATAATATCCCCTTTGTGCAGCTTTTCCCATTCATGCAAACTTTTGTTTGCCTTTGTACCCCATAAGCGAAACTTTCCTTCCGGATACTCTTTTTCAAGGACATTCCGGGTAGTGCTGCTGATAAAGCTTAGAACATCTTCAAGTATAATATCCGTTTTTATTGTTTTTTCCAAATGCTAAAGTGATGCAGGGTCACTACAGGGCTGGACAGCTACGTTGGGCATCAATTGTTCTGGTATATATTGATTCAATTCTGATTCCCTCGCTTTCCATATTTGGAATTTAGTGATTAGAGTATAGCACTCTTGCCGTTTTTGTACAAGCAATCCAACTTGTCGCTTGAAAGGCCACGTGACAGTGCATCTGATCGTGTTATAGATAGAATGTATTCCCCTAAAGGCTTTCCGTTTTCGAAAAAAGAGCGGAGACGCTCCGCAGCGAAAAATCAGGAGTGGGGGCCTTCCATCAACTTGATGAGCTGGCAGGACAGCAGGATCTGGTTGGTCACGCTGAAGCTTTCCAGGTCAAGCTGGAACAATTCGCGCATTTTGGAAATGCGGTAGTTGATGGTGTTGCGGTGCACATGCAGATAACGCGCGGTCGCATTGACGCTGCGGTTGGTCTGCAGATAGACCATCAGCGTGTTGAGATAACAGGTCTGCTGGGCCTGGTCGTACTGATAGAGCTCATATGCCTGGCGGCCGCAGTAGTACATCAGTTCGCTGCGGGGGATCTGAGAGAGAAGGTCGTACACCTTCACCTCGTCGTAAAAAACATAATTCCGCTGGGTTTCCATCAGATACTGCCGCAGACGGACTGCGTTGAGGGCTTGTTCGCGGTAACGCCTGAAGGCGAAGAGGTCACGCAGCGGGTCGCTGACGCCGCAGACAAGCTTTTTCTTTTTGAGATACCCGTCGAATTTTTTCAAGCGCTCTGTGCTTGCGGGATCGCAGTGCTTTGTTTGTGCCAGCATGACAAGCGCCTGCCCGGAAATGACGATGGTTCCGCCAGGAAAGAACTCGAGAAGCTCCAACTTAAAGCTATCCCTGCCGGCATTGTAGGACAAAAAATCAGCCAGATCGGCGCAGAGCACCCGATATTCGACATCAGTGCGCAGGCTGCTGGTGCGCAGGCAATCGATAAAATGGCCGCGGTTCACGAACCTGTCGTTCACCAAGTCCAGCAAAATATCCTCGTTTTGGGTTTTGCGCCCCAAGTCACTGAATTTTAGCTGGGTGTAGAGTTCCTTGGCGATCAGCTGGGCCACAAAATGGTATTCCTCTTCGCCGGTGGAATCAAAGGCCTCACCTGCCTCGGTGACATTCATATATCCCAGAAGCTGTGAATGCATCATGAGGCGATAAAAACGCCGCCGCCGCCCGTTGATCTGGCTCACGGTCATGCATTCATAGCGGGCCCCTTTGTCTTTAAGCTGATCCCACCTGCTCAGAGTTGCCGAGAATTCCAGCGTGATATAGCCGCGTTTCACCGCTTGCTGCCAGATCTCGTCCGGCGCGGTGAGGGCGGTGGAATGGGCCACGATGTTGCCTGTGTTTCCGATGATCACGAGGGGGCTGCTCAAAAACAGCGACGCTTTTTCCACGATTTGTCCCAGGCTCTCGCCCTCCAATGCGGCCTGGACAAGCCGCCATTTCTCCACCTGTTCCATTGAATTTCTCCTTTAGGCTATAAGCACAATCAAACAGCTGCATTTTAGGCTATCGTAACATTTTTTTCGGCGGGAATCAATGCTATAATCGGCATCAGAGAGCTGATAGTTAATAAATTATCGAGTTGGCTGCCGCCGCACAGCTCCGTGGCGAAGCAGCAATGCAGGAGGAAACAATATGTTTGACTTTGTGGGAAAAACCGTTCTCGTGACCGGCGGTGCACAGGGGATCGGCAAGGAAATTGTAAAAGGCGTTGTGAACGGCGGCGGTCATGCCGTGCTCCTGGACATCAACGAGGAGGGGGCCAGGGCAACGGCCGCCGAGCTGGGGAATTGCTCTGCCTATCGCATGGATCTTGGCAGCCCGGAGAACATCCGCGAGGTGATGGCCCGGGTGCTGGGCGATTTTGAGCGGGTGGATGTGCTGATCAATTGCGGGGGCGTGATTTCCAAGGTTCCGTTCCAGGAACTCACCGACGCCGAATGGGAGCGCACCCTGCGCATCAACCTGACCGGGACCTTTACCACCTGTTCCGCCATCTACCCCTACTTTATGGAAAAGAAGGGCGGGCGCATCGTGAACGTATCCTCGGTGGCCGGCAAAATCGGGGGCGGGCTGCTGGGCACCGCGGCCTACGCCACCTCCAAGGCGGGTGTGAACGGCCTGACAAAAGCCATTGCCAAGGAGGGCGGCAAATACGGTATTTCCTGCAACGCCGTGTGCCCTTCGTTCACCAAAACGCCCATGACCCGCAGCCTGGCCGAGGACGCCGAAAAGAATGCGAAGGTCATCGGGATGATCCCCCTGGGCCGCGCAGCCGACCCCTCGGAGCCCGCACAGATGATCCTGTTCTTTGCGTCGGAGGCCGCCAGCTTTGTGAACGGGGAGATCGGCGACTGCGACGGCGGCATCGTGCTGGATTGAGCGAAAAAGCGAAATGAGGACGCGTGGCTTTATGAAAAAGATAAAATTCAAGCGGTTCCCCGGCGACACCATTGTTGTGCCGATGCTGATCGGCGTTGTGCTGAATTCCTTTGTGCCGCAGGTGCTGCAGATCGGCGGCTTTTTCACCGGCATCGTGAACGGGACCAGCGCGCTGGTGGGGGTGTTCCTGCTGTTTTTGGGGGCCACCATTGATGTGCGCAGCACCCCGAAAGCCATTAAGATCGGTGCGGTGGTCATTGGTACAAAGGTGGCGCTCTCGGTGCTCCTGGGGCTGGGCGTGGCATTTTTGTGCAACGACAATTTTTTGGGGCTCTCGTCCCTTGCGGTGATCAGCGCGGTGTCGGTGGCCAACAACGCCCTTTACTCGGGCATTGTGGCCCAGTACGACGACGATGCGGTGAAGGGAGCGGTGGCCATCACCTCGCTGAGCGTGGGGCCCACCGTAACCATGATCGCCCTGAGCTCGGCGGGGCTGGCCAGCATCTCGGTGTGGTCCATCGTGGGCTCCATCCTGCCGCTCATCATCGGCATCGCGCTGGGCAACCTGTCCGCCTGGTTTAAAAAGACCCTGTCGGCGGGGGTGACGCCCAGCATCATTGTGGTGGGCTTTGCGCTGGGGTGCGGCATGTCCATCCAGCAGCTGTTCCAGGGCGGGCTGTCCGGCATTCTGCTGGGGCTGGTCACGGTGTTCGTGGTGGGCGGGGTCACGGTGCTGGCCGACAAGCTCACCGGCGGCAGCGGCATTGCGGGCGCCGCGATCTCCAGCACGGCTGCCAGCGGGGTGTCGAACCCCGGCGCGCTGGCCGCGGTGGACCCGGCCTATGCCGCCGTGGCCCCCATCGCCACGGCCCAGGTGGCGGCGTCGGTGCTCATCACTTCCTTCCTCACGCCCATGCTGACGAGCTTTGTGGCAAAGCAAAAAGACCGCAAGGCAGCAAAAAACGGGGCGCGGGCTGAGGCAGAATAATTGCTGGAACGCAGTGAAAGCTGTTTTTTGGCTATCTGCCCCGGTTGCCGCTTTAGCGGCGAGGGGCAGAGCTATTTTGAATAAGCTTTTTATTGCGAAGCAAGAAAAAATTCCGGATAAAAGTGCGGGCGCTGCATGCAGCGCCCGCACTTTTTGCTTTACACCAAAAAACAGGGTGTGCCGCAGGCCCAACACGGCTCTTGCGGCACACCCTGTTTTACAAATCAACTACCGGCTCAGCGGGGGTTCTTGATGGCGGCCTGTGCGGCGGCCAGGCGGGCGATGGGCACGCGGAAGGGAGAGCAGGACACGTAGTCCAGACCTACCTTATGGCAGAACTCCACGCTGGTGGGGTCGCCGCCGTGTTCGCCGCAGATGCCGAGACCCAGCTCGGGGCGGGTGGACCGGCCCAGCTTTGCGGCCATTTCCACCAGCTTGCCCACGCCGTTCTGGTCCAGGTGGGCGAAGGGATCGCTCTCATAGACCTTGTTCTCGTAGTAGTAGTTCAGGAACTTGCCCGCGTCGTCGCGGCTGAAGCCGAAGGTCATCTGGGTCAGATCGTTGGTGCCGAAGCTGAAGAACTCGGCCTCCTTGGCGATCTCGTCGGCGGTGAGGGCTGCGCGGGGGATCTCGATCATGGTGCCCACTTCGTACTTCATGTCCATGCCGGCCTCGGCGATGAGCTTGTCGGCGGTGGCGACCACCACGTCCTTGACAAACTTGAGCTCCTTCACCTCGCCCACCAGGGGGATCATGATATGGGGCACGATGTGCAGGCCGGTCTCGCGGCTCACATTGATGGCCGCGTTGATGACCGCGGTGGTCTGCATCTCGGCAATTTCGGGGTAAGCGACGGCCAGGCGGCAGCCGCGATGGCCCATCATGGGATTGAACTCGTGCAGGCTGTCGATCACGTTGTGCAGGTGCTCCACCGTGATGCCCAGATCCTGGGCCAGCTCGGCGATGTCCTCGGCCTTGGTGGGCAGGAACTCGTGGAGCGGCGGATCCAGGTAACGGATGGTCATGGGCCGCTCGCCCATCACCTTGTACATGGCCTCGAAGTCACCCTGCTGGTAGGGCAGGATCTTGGCGAGGGCCTTCTTGCGGCCCTCCACATCCTCGGCCACGATCATCTCGCGCACGGCCTTGATGCGGTCGGCCTCGAAGAACATGTGCTCGGTGCGGCACAGGCCAATGCCCTCGGCGCCGAAATCCACACCCTGCTGGGCGTCGCGCGGGTTGTCGGCGTTGGCGAACACCTCCAGCTGGCGGTAGGAGTCGGCCCAGGCCATGAAGCGGCCAAAATCGCCGCTGATGGAGGCGTCCACGGTGGGAATGGCCTCGCCGTAGATGTTGCCGGTGGAGCCGTCGATGCTGATCCAGTCGCCCCGCTTGTAGGTCTTGCCGGCCAGGGTAAACTCATTTTTGGCGTAGTCCACCACGATTTCGCCGCAGCCGGACACGCAGCAGGTGCCCATGCCGCGGGCCACCACGGCGGCGTGGCTGGTCATGCCGCCGCGCACGGTGAGGATGCCCTGGGCCACGGCCATGCCCTCGATGTCCTCAGGGCTGGTCTCGAGGCGCACCAGAACGACCTTTTTCATGCTGCCGCTCTCGACGCTTTCCTTGGCGTCCTCGGCGGTGAAGACCACCTGGCCGCAGGCGGCGCCCGGGCTGGCCGCCAGGCCCTTGCCGGTCACTTCGGCGTTCTTCATGGCCTCGGCGTCAAACTGGGGGTGCAGCAGGCTGTCGAGCTGCTTGGGCTCCACCCGCAGCACAGCCTCTTTTTCGGTGATCATGCCCTCGTCCACCAGGTCCACCGCGATCTTGAGCGCGGCGGCGGCGGTGCGCTTGCCGTTGCGGGTCTGCAGCATGTAGAGCTTGCCGTCCTCGATGGTGAACTCCATGTCCTGCATATCGCGGTAGTGGTTTTCCAGCTTGGTGGCGATCTCCACAAACTGGTTGTAGACCTCGGGCATCTGCTCGGCCAGATGGGAGATGGGGCTGGGGGTGCGGATGCCGGCCACCACGTCCTCGCCCTGGGCGTTGATGAGGTACTCGCCGAACAGGGCCTTTTCACCGGTGGCGGGGTTGCGGGTGAACGCAACGCCGGTGCCGCTGGTGTCGCCGCCATTGCCGAACACCATGGCCTGCACGTTCACGGCGGTGCCCCAGTCGTAGGGGATCTCGTTCATGCGGCGGTACACGTTGGCACGGGGGTTGTCCCAGGAGCGGAACACGGCCTTGACGGCCTCGATGAGCTGGGTCTTGGGGTCGGAGGGGAAGTCGCTGCCCATCTTGCTCTTGTACAGGGCCTTGAACCTGGTCACCAGGTTCTTCATGTCGTCGGCGTCCAGCTCGGTGTCCAGCTTCACACCCTTGGCTTCCTTCATCTCGTCGATGATCGCCTCAAAATCGCTCTTGGACAGCTCCATGACCACGTCGCTGAACATCTGTACGAAACGGCGGTAGCTGTCGTACGCGAAGCGGGGGTTGCCGGTCTTGGCGGCCAGGCCCTCCACCACCTCGTCGTTCAGGCCCAGGTTCAGGATGGTGTCCATCATGCCGGGCATGGAGGCGCGGGCGCCAGAGCGCACCGACACCAGCAGGGGGTTGGAGAGATCGCCGAACTTTTTGCCGGTGATCTCTTCCATTTTGCCGATGTACTCGTAAATGTCGGCCATGATCTCGTCGTTGATCTGGCGGCCGTCTTCATAATACTGGGTGCAGGCCTCGGTGGAAATGGTGAAGCCCTGGGGCACAGGCATGCCCGCGTTGGTCATCTCGGCCAGGTTGGCGCCCTTGCCGCCCAGGATCTCGCGCATGTCCTTGTTGCCCTCGCTGAACAGATAAAGATACTTCTTTTTACTCAAAATTCTCTACCTCCATATATTTCTCACGTTCCGCGGGGAAGCCCCGCATGAAAGAACGCTTGGTGACTGTGGCTCATACGGCTAATATTATAGCAGACCAAGGCGGGAAAAGCCAGCGGTTTTTGTTTTTTCATGCGCAAATTTGACCCAAAAATCCGCGCCGGGGAGCAGCTTCCCCTTGCAAACGGAAGAAAACACGTTAAACTTAAAATGGGTAAGATTACGGCCAGGCTGTGCGGTCCGCCCCCGGGGCGGCAGGCGCAGGGCCAAAAGGGGAGAAGACACATGTTTTTTAAAAAGCAGGCCGGCGGGGCCGACTGGCTGGTGGCCGGCCTTGGCAACCCGGGCAAAAAATACGAGGGCACCCGGCACAATGCGGGGTTTGACGCGCTGGACTACCTTGCAAGGGAGTGGGGCGCCGGCGTGACCAAGGCAAAATTCGAGGGGCTTTACGGCCAGGCGGCCGTGGGCGGGCAGAAGATCGTGCTGCTCAAGCCCCAGACCTTTATGAACCTGTCGGGCCGGAGCATCGGTGCGGCGGCGGATTTTTTCAAGATCCCGGCCGGGCATGTGGTGGTGCTGTGCGATGATGTGACCCAAAGCCCCGGCAAGGTGCGGGTGCGCCCCGGCGGCTCGGCCGGCGGGCACAACGGCCTGAAGGACATCATTGCCCGGCTGGGAACCCAGGAGTTTCCGCGGGTGCGCCTGGGGGTGGGCGAAAAGCCGAACCCGGAATACGATCTGGCGGCCTGGGTGCTGGGCAAGCTGGCGGGCGCGGACCGCAAGGCCTTTGAAGCCCGGTACCCCGACGTGCGGGACGCGGTGGAGCTGATCCTGGCAGGGCGCCTTGGCGAGGCGCAGAACCGGCACAACGGCTGAAAATGCAATAAAACCCGCCCGGGGAAACGTTTCAGAGGTGACAGGCTTTTGAGCTGCCGCGCAGGCGGCAGGGGAGGAGGCGTACTTTATGAAACGAACCCTGTGGGCGGTTTTTTGTGCAGTTTTGTTGCTGGCGGCTTCGCTTTTGGCGGGCTGCGGGGGAAAGGAAGGCGCGCTGGACGGCTTTGTGTGGGCCATTGAGCCCCGGTATGAGTTTGAAAGGGTGGAGCCGGTGCTGGACGCCGACCCCATGGAGGAGGGCACAGCCTGCACCGCGCCGGGCGAGGCGGGGTATTACCTGGCCAAAACCGAGAGCGGCTGGGCTGTGCTGGACACTGCCGACGGCCGCCTGGCGCTGGAAGGGGTGTTCCCCCACCAGCCGTACCGCTGCGGCATGGGTCACCTGTACGGCCCGGACGCGCAGTACAGCGGGGAACAGGAGAAGGAATACAACGCGCAGCTTGCCGCCCTGGGCAGCACTTTCAGGATGGAGGTGGGCCACGGCGGGCGGGCGCGCTGGTACCTTTGGGATCAGGAGGCCGGGCAGGTTCTGCGGATCCAGATCAACGAGGGCAGCTTTTGGGAGATGCCGCTGGCGGAGCTGGAAGATCCCTTTGCGGCGCTGCTGCCCGTTCGGCGGGGCGTGCGGTACGAACCGGCCGAAACCGGCTTTGGGGCCGAGCATGATCCCATCGAGACAGAGGAAAACGGCTTGTACGCGGTGGCTTCCCCCGCGGGCGGGCTGCTCACGGATTTTGTGTACGAGAACGCTGGCATGGCGGGGCCGCAGCTCATCGCTGTGCAGAAGGGCGGCAAATGGGGCTATGTGAACAGCGAGGGCCGCGAGGTGATCCCCTGCGAATACGAGGGCTTTTGGGGCCCGCGCTGGCAGTGGAGCGAGGCTGCGGGCGGCCCTGTATGCGGGGAGGCAAGCTACCCGGCTCCCTGCACCGGGGGATGCGTGGTGGTGAAAAAGAACGGCGAAACCGGCGTGCTGCGCGCAGACGGGAGTGTGCTGCTGGCGTTTGGGCAGGTGGAGGATGCGGCCCCCGCCCAAGGCGGCCTTTTGTGGGTAAAAACAGAGGGCAGGTGGGGCGCGCTGCGGCTGCCTGAGAAATGAAACCGGCCCCGGTTCCGACGCGTTTTGCTTGCTTTTGACCCTGGGAGAGGCTAAAATAGAAACATCTCTGATTTTGTGTACCCCGCCGGGCAGGTCCCGGCGGGGCGCTGCCTGTTGCCCGAAAATCTGCGACGCGTGAGGTAAAATGCATGTTCGACACCCTGAAACGCTCCACTGAATACCAAAAGATCCAGGGGGGCCTGGCGGCCAAGGGCCCCGCGGCGCTGTTCGGCCTGCCGCCGGCGGGCCGCGCCCAGCTGCTGGCCCTGCTGGCCGCGGGCGAGGGCCGCAGCCTGCTGGTGGTTACTGCGGGCGAGGCCGAGGCGACCCGCTTTGCGGCCGATCTTGCCGCGTTCGGCCTGCCCGCTGCGGTGTTCCCGCCCCGGGATTTTGTGCTGCGGCCCCTCGAAGGGGCCGGCAGGGAATACGAGTACCGGCGCCTTGCGGTGCTGGGCGACCTTGTGGGCGGGCGGCTGAAAGCCGTGTGCGCCCCGGCCGAGGCCTTTTTGCAGTACACCGTGCCCCGGGCCGAGTTCTGTGCCAATACCCTGACCCTGAAACCGGGCATGGCCATCCCTTTGAAGGAGCTGGAAGCACGCCTGGCGGCGGCGGGCTACCACCGGCGCGGCCAGGTGGAAGGGCCGGGGCAGTTCAGCGTGCGGGGAGGCATTCTGGACGTGTATCCGCCGGATGCAAAGGCGCCGGCCCGGGCCGAGTTCTGGGGCGACGAGATCGACACCCTGGCCAGCTTTGACCTGCTGAGCCAGCGGCGGGACGAACCGCTGAAAAAGCTGCACATCAGCCCGGCGCGCGAGGTGCTGTTCGGCGACGCGGCGGCCACAGCGGCCGCGCTGCGCAGCGCGCTGGGCGCACAAAAGGGCCAGCGGCGGGCGGCCATGGAAAGGGCGATGCAGCCGGACCTTGCCCAGCTGGACGCGGGCGTTGTGCCCGAGGCGCTGGATAAATACCTGGCTCTGCGCTACCCAAAGCCCGCCACCCTGCTGGATTACTTCACCGACCCGGTCCTGGTGCTGGAGGAGCCCAGCGCCATCCGGGAGGCGCAGCGGGCGACAGCCTTTCGCCGGAGTGAGGAGCTGAAAGGCCTGTACGAAGAGGGGGTGCTCTGCCCGGGGCTGGATGTGCTGTATGAGGATCTGCCCTTTTTGCTGGCTGCGGCCCAAAAAGAAACCTCGATCTGCTGCGAAAATTTTGCCCGCACCCTGCCCGAGCTGCACTTAAAGGATCTCGTGAACGCGCCGGCCCACTCGCTGCCGCCCTTCAGCGGCGAGGTGGGCGCCCTGGCCGAGGATCTGGACCCGCTGGTGAAACAGGGCTACTGTGTGGATCTTTTGGCGGGCACGCCCCGCGCAGCGCAGGCCCTGGCCCGGGATCTGGCGGCCAGAGGCTACGCTGCCACCGCCGCGAAGGACGTGGTGCCCGGCCCCGGGGTGGTGGCGGTGCGGCCCGGCCATACCAGTGCGGGCGCGGAATATCCCTTTGCAAAGTATGCCCTGTTCACCGGCCGCAGGGCGGGGGAGGCGGCGGAAAAAAAGCCCGCCCGCAAAAAGGACAAAAACGCGCTTTCCAGCCTGACCGACATTGCCCCCGGCGATTATGTGGTGCACCAGAATCACGGCATCGGCATGTACACCGGCATCCAGCGGCTGGAGGTGCAGGGGGTTGTGAAGGACTACCTGAAGCTCAGCTACGACAGGGGCGACACCCTGTATGTGCCGGTCACCCAACTGGACCTGCTCAGCCGCTACACCGCCCCCGGAGACGCAGACAAGGTAAAGCTGGCGCGCCTGGGCGGCACGGAGTGGACCAAGACCCGACGCAAGGTAAAGGCCGCGGCGGCTGAGATGGCACAGGAGCTGATCGCCCTGTATGCCAAACGGCGCCAGGCCAAGGGATACGCCTTCCCGGCCGATAACGACTGGCAGCGGGATTTTGAAACCCGCTTTGAGTACGACGAAACCGGCGATCAGCTCACGGCTGCCGCCGAGATTAAAAAGGATATGGAGAGGCCCTGGCCCATGGACCGGCTGCTGTGCGGCGACGTGGGCGTGGGCAAAACGGAAGTGGCGCTGCGCGCTGCGTTCAAGTGCATTATGGGCGGCAGGCAGTGCGCCATCCTGGCGCCTACCACCATTCTTGCCTGGCAGCATTACAACAACATCCTGGCCCGCATGGAGGCCTTTCCGGTAAAGGCGGGGCTGCTGTCGCGCTTTCGCACGCCGGGCCAGCAGAAGGAAACGCTGCGCGGGCTGCGGGACGGCACCGTGGACATTGTGGTGGGCACCCACCGCCTTTTATCCGACGACGTAAAGTTCCACGATCTTGGGCTGGTAATCATCGACGAAGAACAGCGCTTTGGGGTCAAGCACAAGGAAAAGCTCAAGGGGGCGTTCATCGGGGTGGATATGCTTACCCTCTCGGCCACCCCGATTCCCCGCACCCTGAATATGGCCATGAGCGGCATCCGGGACATGAGCACCATCGAGGAGCCGCCGGTGGAGCGCCAGCCCATTGAGACCTATGTGATGGAGTACGACCAGACCATCGTGGCCGAGGCCATTAAAAAAGAACTGGCCCGGGGCGGGCAGGTGTATTACCTGCACAACCGGGTGGAGAGCATTGAGCGGTGTGCCGCAGGGGTGGCCCAAATGGCGCCGGGCGCGCGCGTGGGCATCGCCCATGGCAAGATGACCGAGGCCGAGCTCTCAAAGGTATGGCAGAAGCTGCTGGACGGCGACATTGACGTGCTGGTGTGTACCACCCTGATCGAAACGGGGGTGGACGTGCGCAACTGCAACACCCTGGTCATTGAGGACGCCGACCATATGGGCCTTGCCCAGTTGTACCAGATCCGGGGCCGGGTGGGGCGCTCGGGGCGAAAGGCCTACGCTTATTTTACCTTCCGGCGGGACAAGGTGCTCACCGATGTGGCGGCCAAACGGCTCTCGGCCATCCGGGAGTTCACCAGTTTTGGCTCGGGCTTCCGCATCGCCATGCGGGACTTGCAGATCCGGGGCGCGGGCAGCCTGTTGGGGCAGAGCCAGCATGGCCATATGGAGGCGGTGGGCTACGAGCTGTATGTGAAGATCCTGAACAACGCCATTGCGCTGGCAAAGGGGGAGGCGCCCGCGCCGGACAAAAGCGACTGCCTTTTGGACATCACGGTGGACGCCTATATCCCCGAGGGCTATATCCCCGAGGCAGCGGGCCGCATCGAGGCATACAAGCGCATTGCGGCCATTGAAACCGCAGAGGACGCGGCCGACGTGCTGGACGAGCTGATCGACCGCTACGGCGACGTGCCCGCCAGTGTGGCGGGCCTGGTGGACATTTCGCTGGTGCGGGTCACCGCGGCCCGGGCCGGGGTATACGAGATCGGCCAGAAGCGGGACGCGCTGCTGCTCTATTCCGACGGATATCCCCTGCCCCGCATCAAGGCTGCAACTGCGGCGCTGCCCGGCCGAATAACGGTGAACACCAGCGCGAAGCCGTATCTGGCGGTGCGGCTGGCGCCCGGGGACGACCCCGTGGAAGCCCTGCGCGCGGTGCTGGAGGCGCTGGGGCCCGCCCCCGAGGGGCAGGGCAGGGCGGAATGAGCGCTTTTGCACAATTTTCAATTGAAAAAAAACGTGTTTGGCACTATAATGGAAAACATGCAACAAGGGCGTTCCGGCGGGGCCACGGGCCCCGCCGCCCAGGAAAGGAATAAAACGACCATGAGAATGAAAAAGACCGCGGCCTTTGCCGCAGCGGCGCTGCTGTGCGTGAGCCTGTTCGGCTGCACCATCAAGAGCCCTGCCACGGTGGGCAGCATCGGCGGGGTGGAGATCCCGGCGGGCGTGTATCTGCTGGCCCAGTATAACGCTTACGAGCAGGCCGCCACCAGGGTGGAGGACTCCAAGAAGGTCCTGACCAGCAAGATCAAGGACAGCGAGCAAACCGGCGCCGAGTACATTGCCGAGGAAACCTTGAAATTTATCGAGCTGTACGCGGCGGTGGAAACCCGGTTCGCCGAGCTGGGGGGCGAGCTGACCGAGGAGCAGCAGGCCACGGTGGAAAGCCAGACCGAGACCCTTTGGACCCAGAGCCAGAAGAGCTATGAGAAAAACGGCATTGGGCGCACCAGCCTGAAAAGCCATGTGGCCAACATTGTAAAGCAGGACGCCCTGCTGGATATGATCTATGGAAACGGGGGCGGCGCGGCCGTGGCCGACGACGAGCTGGCCAAGTGGGTGGAGCAGAACTACCTGCGGGCCGACTACCTGACCCTGCCCATCATCGATTTTACCAACTATGTGATGCTCACCGAGGACCAGACCGCCAAGATGCGCACCCTGGCCGACGAGGCCGCCGCCCAGGTGAACGGGGGCAAGAGCCTGGAGGAGATCGCCGAGGACACCCTGAAAAAAGCCAGCGAGATCAGCGGCAGCGAGTACAGCGCCAACCTGCTCGCCTCGAGCCTGGGCAACACCATCTTCTCGCCCTCCCAGATGAGCTACTACGGCGAGGAGGCGGCCGCGGCGATGAAAGATGCGAAGCCCGGCGAGGCCACCGTGGTGAACATTGGCAGCAGCCTGCTGGTGCTGGTGCGCCAGGAAACGGTGCTCACCGCCGACTACACCATCGACAGCATCCGCTCCAGCGCGCTGTCGGCCATGAAGTCCGGCGAACTGGAAGAGGAGCTGCGGGCCCAGGGCGCCTCTGCGGAGCATCAGCTGGACCAGGGCGCCATGAACACCTACAGCGCCAAAAAGGTAAAGGCGTAAAAATTGCAAAGGCGACGCGGGGGCGGCCTGGGACGGAGCAACCGCCCGGGCGGCCCCCGCAGATTTTTGAGGGGAGGCAAAGAGCGTGAAGATCTTATGTACCGGCTGCGGCCAGCGCTTTGACGATCTGCTGTGCGGGGGCATTTGCCCTTACTGCGGGCGTTACAACGATTCCGCGGCGCAACAGCAAGAGGCGCAGGGGGGGCCTTCCATGCCCGCATGGCAGCCCCCCGAGCCCGAGGGAATGCCTGCCGGGGCTGCCCCGGCGGCCGGCCCGGCGTATGCGCCGCCGCCCGCCGCAACCCGGCAAAAGCCGGTGCACACGGGCGTGCTGCCGGGCATTCTGTGCGCGGTGCTGGCGATCCTTCTGCTGGTGGAGCTGGCGGCGTTTCCGCTGGCGGCCCGGGCCGCAAAGGCGGCAAAAAAAGCGCAGGGCTTTGTGCAGGCCGCCGGTACTGCCCAGGCGCAGCAGAACGAGGCCTTTCCCCTGGGGCCGCTGAAACGGCAGGTAACCGTGGGAGCCGCCGAGTGGGTGAACGGGCTTGCGGGCACCCCGGCAGGCGCCGGTGTGGTGCGGGTGTGGTGCGAGGCGAAAAAACAAAAGGACTACGCCAGCTGGGAGGCCGCGGTTTACCTGCAGATTGGGGATACATATTATGCGCCTATCGATGAATACCGCATGGAATCGGTATATCCCGAGCTTGCCGCCGAGGTGCTGGATGTGTATGAGCTGAGCGGGACCGCGATGGCGGAGGGCTGGATCTATTTTGCGGTGCCAGAGGGGGCAAAGGACGCGACGCTTTGGCTGCAGGCGCAGCTCATGGGGCGGGATTACCGCACTTCGGCGGTGCAGATGACCGGCGTGCCGGTCGCCTTTGAAGAGGGAGGTGACCGGGAATGAGCGGTAAAAAACGGGGGGCTGTGGTACTTTGGGTGCTGGCCGCCCTGCTGCTGGCGGCGGTGCTGGCGGGCTTTTTTGCTGGTTACGGCGCGGTAAAGGACGCGGGCCGGGGAACGGCCTGGCACCTGAGTCCGAGCGGCTTTGCGCTCCGGGCCCTCAGCGAGGAGGAGCTTGCCAGCTATGACCCTGCCCGCGAGTATTACGAGCTGGAGTTCGAGCTTGCCAACAACAGCGAACGGGAACTGCAGCTGGATTCCTATTGGTTTTCGGTGCGGCCGGAATCGGGTAATAAATATGCCGTTCAGGTGGTAAGCGGCGATGACAGCGCGCAATTCGCACTGCGGCCGGTCGCCCCCATCGGCACCAGCACCACGGTCCGGCTGGTGCTGGCCGTGCGGCCGGAGGAGATGGAGAACCGCAGGGTGCAGCTGCTGTTTGACGAGTACGGCGAGCAGCAGCAGATGGGTACGTTTGACCTGCCCTGAGCGGAAGATCGGGCCTCAAAAGCGGCCCCGGCAAAAAACGCCGGGGCCGCTTTTCTGCTGGGTTTTACCGGGGGCGAAAAAAGATTTTAGAAACGTTCATATTTTTTTCATATCGGGAGGATATGCTATAAAAATGAACAGGTGGGCGGTTTTGCGCCCCCCTGCGCCGCAAAGAATCAAAAAGGCGGGTGTGTTATGAAAAAGGAAGGCCCCAAAAACCCTAAAAAAGCAATTATTTATTATTATATCATCGCTCTTGTGGTGCTGCTTTTGCTCAATGCGCTGGTATTTCCCCGCATGATGCAGCGCCAGGTGAGCGAGGTAACGTATAACCAGTTTGTCGCCGACCTGGATGCCGGCAAGGTGAGCGCCGTGGAGGAGAATGAATCCGAGGGGACCATCACCTACATGATGAAAGACGAAAATGGCCGCGAGCGGCTGTACCGCACCGCGCTCATCAACGACCCCGGCCGGGTGGACCGGCTGCTGCAAGCCAGCGGGCCGGGCGGCGCGGCGGTGCAGTTCGGCGGGGTGATCCCCACCCAGGCTTCGCCCCTGATGAACCTGCTGGTCACGGTGGTGTTCCCCGTGCTGCTGTTTGTGCTGGTGGGGCAGCTGCTCATGCGGTTTATGATGAAAAAGATGGGCGGCGGCAATGCCATGACCTTTGGAAAATCCAACGCCAAGGTGTATGTGGAGGCCCAGACCGGCAAGACCTTTGCCGATGTGGCAGGCCAGGATGAGGCCAAGGAAGCCCTGGCCGAGATCGTGGACTTTTTGCACAACCCCTCAAAGTACAACAGCATCGGCGCCACGCTGCCCAAAGGCGCGCTGCTGGTGGGCCCCCCGGGCACCGGCAAAACGCTGCTGGCCAAGGCGGTGGCGGGCGAGGCGCACGTGCCCTTTTTTTCGATCTCCGGGTCGGAGTTTGTGGAGATGTTCGTGGGCATGGGCGCGGCGCGGGTGCGCGATCTGTTCAAGCAGGCCGCCGATAAAGCCCCCTGCATCGTGTTCATTGATGAGATCGATACCATTGGCAAAAGCCGCGACGGCGCGGCGGGCATGGGCGGCAACGATGAGCGGGAGCAGACCCTGAACCAGCTTTTGACCGAGATGGACGGCTTTGACGGCTCGAAGGGCGTGATTATTCTGGCCGCCACCAACCGGCCGGAAACGCTGGACAAAGCCCTGCTGCGACCCGGGCGGTTTGACCGGCGCATTCCGGTGGAGCTGCCGGATCTGGAGGGGCGCGCGGCCATTTTAAAGGTGCACGCCAAAAAGGTCATGATGGACGAGAATGTGGACTTTATGGCCATTGCCCGGGCGACCTCGGGCGCGTCCGGCGCCGAGCTTGCCAACATGATCAACGAGGCCGCGCTGCTGGCGGTAAAGCAGAACCGGCGCATTGTGCGCCAGGAGGACCTGATGGAGGCGGTGGAGACCGTGATTGCGGGCTACCAGCGCAAAAACAAGGTGCTCAGCCAGAGGGAAAAGCGCATCGTGGCCTACCATGAGATCGGCCATGCACTGGTGGCGGCAAGGCAGTCGGACAGCGCGCCGGTGACCAAGATCACCATTGTGCCCCGCACCAGCGGCGCGCTGGGCTACACCCTGCAGGTGCCGGAAGAGGAAACGAACCTGCTCAGCCGCGAGGAGGCGTTCAATAAGATTGCCACCTTTACCGGCGGCCGGGCGGCCGAGGAGCTCATCTTCGGGAGCTACACCTCCGGCGCTTCCAACGATATCGAGCAGGCCACGCGGCTGGCGCGCAGCATGGTGACCCGCCTGGGCATGAGCGCCGAGTTTGATATGATGGCGCTGGAGACCGTGAGCGGCCCGTACCTTTCGGGCGACGCGGCGCTTGCTTGCAGCGAGGGCACCGCGGAAAAGATCGACCGGGAGGTGCTGACCATAATCCGGTCGGCCCACGAAAAGGCGGCGGGTATTCTTGCTGAAAATAAAGAGAAGCTGCACGAGCTGGCGAACTTTTTGATGGAGCGCGAAACCATTACCGGCGAGGAATTTATGGAGATCCTGCACCGGGAATAGGGCAAACGGCAAAAGCCCCCGGGGAACAGCTTCCCCGGGGGCTTTTGCTGTTCCGACGCTTTTTATTTGCCAGCAAGGGAACAAATGCTTTATAATGAAAAACAGCCCCGGCGAAGCGGAGGCTGTTTTTTGGGCCATACGGGCCTGCGGCCGCTGCAGCGGCGGGGGCCGGACCATTTGAGATAAAGTTTTAAACACAGGGGAGGCAGCGCGGTTGAAAAAATGGAGGATGGTACTGGGGGTTTTCTGCCTGCTGGCGGCGGGCCTGGCCCTGCCAGCTGCGGCTGTGTGGCAGCCGCCCGAGGGCGCAGTGAATGCCGAGGCGGTGTATCTGTATGAGCTCACCACCGACACCCTGGTATACGAAAAAAACGCCCATGAGGAGCGGGCGGCGGCCAGCCTGACCAAAATGATGACCGGGCTTTTGCTGGCCGAGAGCGGGGCGGATCTTTCCGAGAGCTTTACCATCCCCCGGGAGCTGGAGGCCGAGTTTGACCGAATCCAGGCCGAAAACGGTTCGGACGCAGACCTGAAGATCGGAGAAACGGTCACCCTGGAAAGCCTGTTTTACGCCTGTATGCTGCCCAGCGGCAACGATGCGGCCAGCGTGATCGCCTATTACCTGGGCAATGGTGATATGGACGCCTTTTTTGCCCGCATGAACCGGCGGGCGGCCGAGTTGGGCTGTAAAAATACAAATTTCACCTGCGCCCACGGCCTGTACGGCCTGGAATACGGCAACCATTCCACAGCCTACGACATGTTTTTGATCGCCCGTGCCTGCCGGGAGAACGAGTTGTTCATGAGCGTGGTGACCCAAAACGGCTACTGGATGCCCCTCACGAATCTGCACCCTGAGCCCAAAACGCCGGACGCCCCGGCGGGCGCCGCCTACTATGTGCGCACCACCAACGTGATGCAGCTGCCGGACCAGGAGCTGTACCGCGCCTACATCCAGGGCATCAAGACCGGTTTTACCGACGAAGCGGGCCGATGCTTTGTGTCCAGCGCGCAGCAGGACGGGCTTGTGTGGGTGTTGGTGGTCATGGGCGCCCCCAAGGCGCTTGCGGAGGACGGCTTTAACTGGTCGTTCCACACCACCGCCGACCTTTACGACTGGGCGCTGGAGGCGTTTTTTGCGGTGGAGCTGCCCAGCCGGGAGACGCCGGTGGCCCAGCTGCCCCTGGCCTGGTGCGGCGAAACGGAAACCGCAGGGGTGTATGCCGCTGCCAGCCTGCCCGCCCTGCAAGCGGCCGGCAGCCGGGTGGAGGTGATCCCAGGCGAGCTGCCCGCCCGGCTGGAAGCGCCGGTGCCGGCGGGGCAAAAGCTGGGCACCGCCCAGGTTCTGGTGGACGGCGAACTGATCGGTATTGTGGACCTGGTAACATTGCAGGGCTTTGAGCGCAGCGGCTGGCTTTACTATAAAGAGAAACTGGCCCCTTATTGGTGGCTGGCGGCGGCCGCGGCGCTGCTGGTTTTTGGGACCCTGGGGCTGCTGGCGGCGCGCAGACGGCGCGCCCGGAAAAGCCGCCGCGCCGCTGCACGCTGAGGGAAAGCCTGCACAGCAGAACCGCGATGGCCGCTCAAACAGGAAAAACTTATAAAACAAAGGGCCGGCGCCCGGGATGGATCTCTCATACCATCCCGGGCGCCGGCTTTTCTGTTTGTTTGCTGCCCGCCGGTCATAGCCTGGACGCGGGCGTTTCCTGCCGGATCAGGTTCTGATCCAGCAGCGAGGCCTCGGCGGGGGTGACCACCAGGCCCACGCCGCCCTGCAGAAGCTGATCATAAACGGGCGGCGTGATTTCCCCCAAACGGCGGTCACACCGCCATGCGGCCCGCCAGAGCTCCCAGCGGCTGTGGGCACGCCCCCAGGGGGCGTCCTCCATGTTGTCCTGCTGTTTTACAGCCTTGCCCCGCCGCAGGCTCCAGAGCTGGAAAGAGCCGCCGGGGCGCAGCCGGGCAAGCTCGGCCAGGGCCATGCGGCCGAACGGGGTGCCCGTCTCCACCAAAAAAACGCGATAGCCCTGCGCCAGCAGCTTCTGCACCCTCATGTGAAGCGCCACGCGGTGCCACCGCTCGTTGAACCGGGGCAGCCGGCAGCCTGGGTCCTCCCCCACGAAGAGCGCGCTGCAGCTTGGGTCAAGCGAACAGAGCAGGGCCGCTGACTTTCGCTTCATGAGCTGTGCCCCCTTCCGCGCGGTGTGCCGACGCATCCTGGTTCGTATAAAAATTCTTATTTTATTATATCGGATTAAAAACTACATGTCAACTTGAATAGCCGATCTAACCCAATAGAATCAAATGGAGTATGCGGTACAATCCTATATTAGGTGGTGACGATCAAGGATGTATGAAGAATTGTTTTATGCGCGCCTTACGGCGCTGCGGCAGGCCAAAGGGGTTTCTGCCCGGGAAATGAGCCTGGCGCTGGGCCAGAGCGAGGGATATATCAACGCAATTGAAAACCAAAAGGGGTTCCCCTCTATGGAGGCGTTTTTTTATATCTGCGAATATTTGGGCGTGACGCCGCGGGAGTTTTTTGACGATGAAACCGGGTACACGCCCCAGAGCCGGGAGCTCTTGCGGCAGTACGAACAGCTGGAGGCGGAAGAGCGCAGGCATGTGAGCGGGATCATAGCCGCGCTGGGAAAAAGGAACCGCAAAAGGCCTGAGCACGGTTGACGCGTGCCCGGGCCTTTTTATTGCCCCACATATCTTTCACACTTTTCACCGGAGGCTTTCACAATTAACCCCTAGAATAAAAGCCAGACCAGGGCCGTTTGTGCGATTTTGGCGGCTTTGCACTACACTATAAAGTTCTTTGGGGGAATTGACATGACGAAATTCAAGGCCGCGTTCGGCCGGGCCGGGCGGTTTCTTTCGGCCCACAAAAAAGCAGTTATAGCGCTGTTGCTTGTGGCCGCCGCAGCGGCCGGGATCCTGGTGTGGCGGCAGAGGGGCGCGGCGCGGCTGCCCGCCGGGGCGGATCTGGGCGGGCAGAGCTATGTGCGCACCATCACTTTGCAGAAGGGAACGCTGGACGATTCGATCAGCGCTTCGGGCACAGTGGAGAGCGACGACGTTTCCAATGTGACCACCGAGCTGAAATACACGGTGAAAACCGTGAACGTGCAGGTGGGCGATTCGGTGAATGCGGGCGATGTGATCTGCACCTTGGATACCGCAGACCTGGAGAAAAGCATCACAAAAATGAAAGAGAGCCTGGCCGAGGCGAAGGAGAAGGCGCTCAAAAATTACCAGAACGCCCAGGAAAGCCTCACCGAGGCACAGGAAAGCGTGACCGAGGCCTATGACTCGAAAGAGGACAAAAGAAGCGCGCGGGACAGCGCCAAAAGCGCGTACGAGAGCGCGGCGGCTCAGGTTGCCGCATACCAGAGCGCATACGACGCCGCGAACGCCGACCTGCTGGCCAGGCTGAACGAAAGGCAGAGCGCCCAGGCGGCCTATGACCAGGCGCTGGCAAACGCCCAGGCCGCGGCCGGGAGCGCGGCCAGCAGCGCGGCGCAGGGTGAAGCGGGAGCGGATGGACAAGGTGAGACCGTAGCCCTGGCCCCGGCCGCCGCCCCGGAGGACGACGCGGCGGTGAAAGCCGCCAAAGAGGCGCTGGAAGCGGCCCGGAAGGCGTATGAGAGTGCGGAGGCAACGCTTCAGACCGCGCAGGGAAACCTGAACACGGCAAAATCGAGCACCCACTACGACACGCTGCAAACGGCCTATACCCAGGCGCAGAGCGCGTATGAGCAGGCGAAGAGCAGCTATGAGCAGGCGCAAAAGGCCGCCGAGACCGCCGAGAGCAGCCGGGACGACGCGCTGGAGACTTACAACAAGGCTGGCGAGAGCGACGAGCTGGAAGAATTGCAGCAGGAGCTGGAAAAGTGCACCCTAAAGGCAGAGACCAGCGGCAAGGTGACCGCGGTGAACGCCACGGTGGGCAGCGCTGTGAACGGCGCTGCGGCCACGATCCAGAACACCGACAAGCTTAAAATAGCCCTGTCGATCGCCGAGTATGATATTGAGAAGGTGAAGACCGGCATGAAGGCCGTGATCACCAGTGATGTGATCACGGGCGAGGTGAGCGGCACCCTGACCCAGATCTCGCCCACTGCGTCGGGCGGGGGCTCCTCCTCTTCCGGGTTTGCCGCCGAGGTGACGGTGGACCAGGCGGACAGCGGGCTGTTGGTGGGGACCAACGCAAAGGTGAAGATCATCCTTTCCACCACCGAGAACGTGTTTGCCGTGCCGTTGGACGCCATTGAAGAGCAGGAGGACGGCACCAGTGTGATCTACGTGAAAAACGGCGAGGATGCGGACGGCCAGCCCACCTTTGAGCCGATGGCCGTGACCGTGGGCACCGCCAACGACTACTATGCCGAAATTTCAGGCAGCGGGCTTTCGGAGGGAATGGTGGTGCGCGCCGCGGCCAATGAGAGCGAGGCCGCCGACACCGCGGACCAGTTTCAAATGGGCGGCATGATGGGCGGCGCCGACGTGCAGGTGAGCATGGGCGCGGCCCCGGCCATGCCGGACGGCGGCCAGCCCGGCGGCCCGGGCGGGGCCCCTGGGATGGGAGGCTGATGCCATGAGCGGGCCGATCATTGAGATGCAGGGCATCGTGAAACGCTATTACATCGGCAAACCCAACGAACTGGAGATCCTGCACGGCATCGACCTGACCGTGCAGGAAGGGGAATTTGTGGCCATCGTGGGGGAATCGGGGAGCGGAAAGTCCACCCTGATGAACATCATCGGCGCGCTGGACCGACCCACCGAGGGCACCTATGCCCTGGACGGAACGGAGATCGCCGGCGCAAGGGACAAGGAGCTTTCGGGCATCCGCAACCGGAAGATCGGGTTTGTATTTCAGACCTTCAACCTGATTGGGCGCACCAGCGCGCTGAAAAACGTGGAGCTGCCCATGCTGTATGCCGGCGTGCCGGCGCGCCAGCGCGGCGCCCGGGCCAAAGAGCTGCTGGAAATGGTGGGCATGACCGAGCGGGCAAAGCACGAGCCCAGCGAACTTTCGGGCGGGCAGAAGCAAAGGGTGGCCATTGCCCGGGCGCTGGCAAACCGCCCGGCGCTGCTTCTGGCCGACGAGCCCACCGGCGCGCTGGACTCGGCCACCAGCCGCACGGTGATGGATATTTTTCACCGGCTGCACGCCGAGGGCATGACCATTGTGCTGATCACCCACAGCCAGGAGCTGGCCGGCGAGTGCGGGCGCATTTTGACCCTGCGGGACGGGCAGTTTATTGCCGAGCGAAAGGGGGCGGGGCGCAGTGCAGCTGTTTGACAATGTGCGCATGGCGTTTGGCAGCCTGTGGGCCAACAAGATGCGCGCCCTGCTGACCATGCTGGGCATCATCATCGGCATCGGGTCGGTGATCGCCATCGTGACCCTGGGCGACTCGCTGACCGGCTCCATCACCGACAGCCTGCAGGGGTTTGGGGTGAACAACATCACCGTGAGCCTGCAGCAAAAAAGCGACGACACGGAGAGTTCCGGCGGAGGCGTGGTGGCGGTGCGCATGTTCGGTTCGGCCCAGCCGGACGAGGCGGACCTGATCACCGATGCCATGATCGAGGAGTTTCGCACCGCCTATGCCGACAATATTTACGCCATTTCGCTGAGCCAAAGCCTGGGCAGCGGCACGGTGAGCAAGGGCGGCACCAGCGCGAGCGTGACCGCCCAGGGCGCCAACGCGGACCTGGCCCTTGCCAGCGACCTGGAGCTCTTGCACGGGCGCTTTATCAAGGACTCGGACGGGGAGCGCCAGGTGGCGGTGGTGAGCGACAAATTTTGCGAAACGGTGTTTGGGACCTCCTCGGCCTCGGTGCTGGGCAGGGATTTTGAGGTTTCGGTGAACGGGAAGCTGCTGCGGTTTTATGTGGTGGGGGTGTATGAATACGACGATTCGGGCTATTTCAGCCTGACGGGCTCGGACCCCGTGACCGAGCTGTATATGCCCCTGGCCGCCGCCCAAAAGCTGGCGGGCGGGGCCGCGGGTTACCAGAACTTTACGGTGGTGGCGGACACCGGTACCGACACGACCGCCTTTTTGGAGAATGTGAAGGGCTTTTTTGCCTCGTTCTATACCCGAAATCAAAGCTGGACCGCCACCGCCACGAGCATGCAGAGCATGCTGGAAGAGATGACCAGCATGATGAACACGGTGAAGCTGGCCATCAGCGCCATTGCGGCCATCAGCCTTCTGGTGGGGGGCATTGGGGTGATGAACATCATGCTGGTGAGCATTACCGAGCGCACCCGCGAGATCGGCACCCGCAAGGCGCTGGGCGCGCCGGGCCGGGCCCTGCGGCTGCAGTTCATCACCGAGGCGGTGGTGATCTGCCTGGTGGGCGGCGCGTTTGGAGTGGCCCTGGGCATCGGTGCGGGCAGCGTGGGGGCACAGCTTTTGGGATATGCCGCAAAACCCAGCCTGACCGCCATTTTGGCGGCGGTGGGTTTTTCGATGGCGATCGGGGTGTTCTTTGGGTACTACCCGGCCAATAAAGCAGCCAAGCTGGACCCCATCGAGGCGCTGCGCTACGAGTGAGCGCGGATCGGAAAACTGCACAAAAGATTTTGCGTATTTTTTACATCCCCCGCCCGGGCCTGCCATGGCCCGGGCGGGGGATTTGTGGTATCATGGGGATAACGTTTACCCGCGGAAAGTGAGGAAGCAAAATCATGAAGCTCAACTCGAAACGAACCTTTTACGTAGGCCTGGCCTTTATGTCCATCAGCGCCTTCTGGCAGGTCTACGACGGGATCATCCCCCTGATCCTGAAGTACACCTTCGGCATCGGCGACACCTGGTCCGGCGCGGTGATGGCACTGGACAATGTGCTGGCCCTGTTCATGCTGCCGCTGTTCGGCGTGCTGTCGGACCGCACACACACACGCATCGGCCGGCGCATGCCCTTTATTTTGGCGGGCACGGCGGGGGCGGTGATGTGCCTGGTGCTCATCCCACTGGCGAACCAGCTCAAGAGCCTGCCCCTGTTCTTTGTGGGGTTGGGGCTGGTGCTCATCTGTATGGCCACCTACCGCAGCCCGGCAGTGGCCCTGATGCCGGACGTTACCCCGAAACCCCTGCGCAGCCAGGGCAACGCCATCATCAACCTGATGGGCGCTGTGGGCGGCATCATCATGCTGGCAGCGGTAAAGTTTTTGGTGCCCGCGGGCGACAACCCCAATTATTTCCCGGTGTTTTTGTGCACGGCCGCGCTGATGGCGGTGTGCGTGATGCTGCTTTTTGTTAAGATCAAGGAGCCCGCCTGTGTGGCCCAGATGAAAAAGGAGAGCAGCGAAGCGGGTTACGACCCGGCGGATCAGGACGGGACAGACGCCCCGGGCGAGGGCGAAAAAATGAACCCGGCGGTGTTCCGGAGCCTGGTGCTTATTTTAGCCAGCGTGGTGCTGTGGTTCATGGGCTACAACGCCGTGACCACCCATTTTTCCAAGTATGCCCGCGAGAGCTGGGGCATGGCGGGCGGCAACTATGCCATGGTGCTGATGGTGGCCCAGGCGGGGGCCATCCTGACCTATATCCCAGTGGGCATGATCGCCGCCAGGGTGGGGCGCAAGCGCACCATCCAGATCGGCTGCCTGCTGCTGGCGGGCAGCTTTGGTTCGGCAATTTTGTTCCACAGCTTTTCCTGGATGCTGTTCGGCTTTTTTGCGCTGGCCGGGGTAGCCTGGGCGTTCATCAATGTGAACAGCTACCCCATGGTGGTGGAGATGAGCCGCGGCGCGGATGTGGGCAAATACACCGGATATTACTACACCTTCAGCATGAGCGCCCAGATCCTTACCCCCATCCTTTCCGGCTGGCTGATGGAGCACGTGGGCTACCACACCCTCTTCCCTTATGCGGCGCTGTGCGTGGTGGGCAGCTTTGTGACCATGTGCTTTGTGCGGCATGGCGACGCAAAGCCCGTGCCGGTGAAAAACAAGCTGGAAGCTTTTGACGTGGACGATTGAGCGAACACCGACTGAAGGAAAGGGAAAATGTTATGGGAGAATTGAAGGGCCTGCCAAACCTGGGCCCGGTGCTGGAACAAGAGCTGGAACGGGTGGGCGTTACCACCCGGGAGCAGCTGTTCGCGCTGGGCAGCCGTGAGGCCTGGCTGCGCCTGCGCATGGCCGACCCCACCGCCTGCCTGCACCGGCTGCTGGCGCTGGAGGGCGCGGTGCAGGGGGTGCGCAAGGCTGACCTGCCCCCGGAGACCAAGGCGGAGCTGAAAGCCTTTTTCAAAGCTGCGACCGGGAGCTGAAAACACCAACAAACAGGCGGATCAAAAGGGAGCGCCGGGCCATGCAGCCCGGCGCTCCCTTTAACTTGCAGACGGATTTAGTAGTTTTCCTTGCGGACCTCGAAGAAGCTCTGGGCATAGCCGCACACGGGGCAGGCCTCGGGGGCTTTCGTGCCCACCACCAGGTGGCCGCAGACGCGGCATTCCCACATGGTCTGGCCGCTCTTTTGGAACACCTGCTTCATCTCCACATTGTGCAGCAGGGTGCGGTAGCGCTCCTCGTGGGTCTTTTCAATGGCGGCCACCCTGCGGAATTTTTCGGCCAGGTCGTGGAAACCCTCTTCGTCGGCGTCTTTTGCCATGCGGTCGTACATGTCGGTCCACTCGTAATTCTCGCCCTCGGCGGCGTGCAGCAGGTTTTCAGCGGTGCCGCCCAGATTGCCCAGCGCCTGGAACCACAGGCGCGCGTGCTCCTGCTCGTTGCGGGCGGTCTTCAAAAAGATCTCGGCCAGCTGCTCGTAGCCCTCGCGCTGGGCGGCCTGGGCAAAGTAGGTGTACTTATTGCGGGCCTGGCTCTCGCCGGCGAAGGCCTCCTGCAGGTTCTTTTCGGTCTTGGTGCCGGCGTAGGGGCTTGCGGCGGCCTCCTGGATCTTTTCGAATTTGGAAGCGGGCTGGTGGCACACAGGGCAGGTAAAGCCCTCGGGCAGTTCGCCCTCGTGGATGTAACCACAGACGGTGCAGCGATATTTGACCATTGTTGTTTTTCCTCCTAAATCAGAACTTCTGTCGGTATAATATGTATGCAGCAGCTTCTCGGCCAGCCCGGAAAGGGGCTTGCCGTAAAAGGTTTGGTAAAGCGCCTGGAGCTCGGTGTTCTCGTGGCTCAGGCGGCGGGTCATGGCGGCGTCCCGCCGGTACAGCCCGTCGATGCGGGCCGCGCGCAGCGCGTCGCCCTTTTCCAGGGTACCGCGGGGCTGCCCGCCGCCGCCGATGCAGCCGCCGGGGCAGGTCATGACCTCCACGAAATGGTATTGCCTGCCGGCCGTGGCCATGCGGCGGAGAAAATGCTCGGCGTTTGCGGTGCCGTAGACTACGGCCACATTGAGCTGGACGCCGCCCACTGTGAGGCTGGCTTCCTTCACGCCCTCGAGCCCCCGCACCGGTTTCAGCTCGTACAGCGTTTCGGGAGGGGCCTCGCCGGTGAGGGAGGCATAGGCGGTGCGCAGGGCGGCCTCCATCACGCCCCCGGTGTTGCCGAAGATGACCCCGGCGCCCGAGCCCTCGCCCATGAGCCGGTCGTAGGGGGAATCCGGCAGGGCGGCAAAATCGATGCCGGCCTCTCTGGCCCAGAGGGCCAGTTCCCGGGTGGTGATGACCTGGTCCATATCCCGCAGGCCGTCGAGCCCGAGGTAACGTGCCGCGGCGTTCATTTCGCCCCGGCGGATCTCGAACTTTTTGGCGGTGCAGGGGGTCACGGCCACATTCACAATGGCGGCCGGGTCGATGCCCATCCTCTGCGCAAAATAGGTTTTGATGGTGGGGCCCTGCATGCCGATGGGGCTTTTGGCGGTGGAGATGTGGGGCAGAAGCTCCGGGTGGTAGGTCTCGGCGTATTTGACCCAGGCCGGGCAGCAGCTGGTAAACTGGGGCAGCGGGCCGGTGCCTTTGGTCACCCGGCTGAGCAGCTCGCTGGCTTCCTCCAAAATGGTAAGATCGGCGGAAAAATTGGTGTCCAGCACGTAATCGGCGCCCAGCGCCCGCAGAAGGGCGACCATTTTGCCCTCCACAAAGCTGCCATCCGGCAGGCCGAACTCTTCGCCCAGCGCCACACGCACCGAAGGGGAGGTGGAGAAGATTACCACCTTGCCGGGGTCGGCCGCGGCGGCCTTTACCGCGGGCCACTCGTACCGCTCGGTGATGCTGGCCGGCGGGCACACATTGGCGCACTGGCCGCAATGGATGCAAACCGCGGTATCGCCTGTGCTCTGTAAGGCATAGGTGCCGTGCACCCCAATGAAGTCTGTGCACACAGCTTTGCACTGACCGCACCGGATGCACTTGGCTTCGTTGCGCAGGATGGCCGGATTATCGGCTTCGATGGGCACCCGCACCTCCATTGGAAGATGTTTGCTCATGGAGTCACTTCTTTCATAAAAGATTGAGTTTATTTACTTTGTCGGCCTTTTTAGGAAATTATACTATTTATTTTTTGGAAAATCAAGGGCAAAACGACAAAATTTTTATTGCCCAAAAATAAAAGCCCCGCCCGAGCGGCAGCCGGCCCGGATGCCCGAAAAAACCAACTGCGGCTCACGGCGGCTGCTTTTCACAGGGCCGCCGGTGTGGGGAACGCCCGGGGCGGAACAGCTTTTCCGGGGAGAGAGTGGTTGAAAAAACGCCGGCCGGCTGATACACTTAAAGAAACAGAACTTCAGGAGGGCAAGGGCTATGAGTTATACCTTTGGGTTTATCGGGGTGGGAAATATGGGCGGCGCGCTGGCCCGTGCAGCCTGCCGCTGGCGGCCGGAGCAGGTGGTGGTGACCAACCGCACCCTGGACAAGGCGGCCGCGCTGGCGGAAGAGCTGGACTGCGACCTTGCCATGAACAACGAAACCGTGGCGCGGGACGCGAAATTCATCTTTTTGGGAGTGAAGCCCCACATGATGGGCGAGCTGCTGCAAAGCCTGGCCCCGGTGCTGGCCGCCCGCGGCGACCGGTATGTGCTGGTGAGCATGGCGGCGGGGCTGACCATCGGCCGCCTGGTGGAGATGCTGGGCTTCCGCGCGCCCATCCTGCGCATCATGCCCAACACGCCTGTGGCGATCGGCCAGGGGATGGTGCTGTATACCGCCTGCCCGGGCGTTCAGCCCGCCGAGCTGGAGGAGTTCTGCGACAAAATGGCCGGCGCGGGCCGGCTGGACGCCATCGGCGAGGCTTTAATGGACGCGGCCAGCGCGGTGGCCGGCTGCGGCCCGGCTTTTGTGTACCAGTTCATAGAGGCGCTGGCGGACGGGGGCGTGGCCTGCGGGCTGCCCCGCAAAAAGGCAATCGAATACGCCGCCCAGACCCTGGCGGGGGCTGCTGGCATGGTGCTGGAGAGCGGCAAGCACCCAGGCCTTTTAAAGGATGAGGTGTGCAGCCCCGGGGGCAGCACAATCGCGGGGGTGCGCGTGCTGGAACAGGGCGCGCTGCGCGCCGCTGCCATGAATGCGGTGATCGCCAGCTGCGAAAAAAACAAGGAGTTGGGGAAAAACTGATGGGGCAGGCTGCGCACTACGGCATCCGGCTGGTGGGGCTGGATCTGGACGGTACCCTGCTGGCCGCGGATCACAGCATCAGCGCCCGCAACAGGGCGGCGATCACAGCAGCGCTGGAACAAGGCTGCCGGGTGGTGCCCGCCACAGGCCGGCCCCTGACCGGGGTGCCCGCGGAATTTTTAGGGCTGCCCGGGGTGGACTGGGCAGTGACCGCGAACGGCGCCACGGTGGTGCGCCTGGCGGACCGGCAGGCGGTGCTGAAGTTTTGGATCCCCCAGGCGGATTTTTTCACCGCCTGGGAGCTGACCCGGCGGTATGACCGGGTGATGGATCTGTTTTTGGATGGGCAGGGCTACAACAGCGCCGGCGCGCTGGCCGGGGCCGAGCGATGGGCACCCCCCGGCATGGCGGGCTATATGCGCACTTCCCGCCGGCCGGTGGAAAGCGTGGAGGGCTTTGCCCGGCAGTGCCCCCAGGTGGAAAAAACAAACCTGTTTTTTGCCAGGGAAGAGGAGCGCGCCCAGGCGCGGCGGGAGCTGGAAGCTACCGGCCTGTTCGAGGTGACCAGCAGCGCGCCGGGCAATTTGGAGCTGAACGCGCGGGATGTGGACAAGGGCCGCGGCCTGCTGGCCCTGGCCGGGCTTTTGGGGATCAGGCCCGAACAGGTCATGGCCTGCGGGGACTCGGACAACGACACCGCCATGCTGCGGGCTGTAGGGCTGGGTGTGGCGATGGGCAACGCGCTGCCCCAGGTGAAGGCCGCGGCGGCCTGGGTGACCGGCACGAACGAGGAGAGCGGCGTGGCCCAGGCGCTGGAACGGTTTGTGCTGGAGGGGCACCATGCTTTTTAATGCCGTTGGCGCCTGAATTCCCGGGGCGGCAGAAAGGGAGAGCTTTTGTGCATGAAGAGATAGAAATTAAAGAAGAGCGGATATCGGCAGAGGAATATATTGCTTTTTTAAAAAGGACCGATTTGGGATCGCAATATCCGAAGGAACGGTTTAAAGAAAGAATTGCCAAGCTTGTAAACAATGTTTCGATCAGCCTTACCGCAAGAAACGGGAGCGGCTTAATGGTTGGCGTTTTATTTGGACTGACAGATTATGTGTATTGGCTTTATGTAACGGATTTGGGAGTTGCCCGGGATTACGAAGGGCAAGGCATCGGAAGACGGCTCATGAAAACTGCGCATGACAAAGCCGGCGGCGAAAAGGACATTGCCGTGTATCTGATCGCAAATGAAAATGCCATCCCGTTTTATGAGAAGCTTGGCATGAAAAGGGCAAAGCATGTAATGCAATACAACCAGATCGAATGGACTGAATTTACAGTGCAATAGCCCGCCGCAGCTTCGCATTTACAGGGCCGGTTCAAAACGGCTGCTTTGAAGGCAGTGCGGGCGCCGCAAACAGCACAGACGGCCGGCCTGTGCTGCCCGGCCGTAAAACGCAATGTACAGCAAAACACAGAGCGAAGCCCCCGTCTGGAATCGGGCGGGGGCTTCGCTCTGTCAGCTTTTAAAAAGGGTATGGGCCGCTGGCAGGTCCTTGCGAAAACGGCGGCGGAACTCGGTGGGCGGGATGCCGATGATCTGGGAAAAGACCCGGGAAAAATAGTTGGGATCGTTAAAACCCACCGCCAGTGCGATGTCGGCAATGCTCTCGCCGGAGAGCAACAGATGATTTTTAGCGCGCTCGATGCGGATCTTATTGATGTATACGGTCAGATTCACCCCGGTGCGTTTTTTGAAGACCCGGCTCAGATAGGTAAGGCTGCAGTGACAAAAATCCGCCAACTCTTCCACCGTGATGTGTTGGCTGCTGTTCTGGCGGATGTATTCCATGGCATGGGAAAGAATATCGTCCTCGCTGGAGGAGTGGTAGCGCCGGGCCAGGTTAGGGGCGGTGTGCGTGCCGGACAGCGGCTGGTAGGTCTGGCCCAGGTATTCGGCCAGAAGATGCAGGTGGACAAGCAGATCTTCGGGCTGGATGGTGGCGGACGAAATGTGCCTGCGGTATAGTTCCAATGCATGTTCGGCCGAAAGGCCCTGGCTGTAACGGCAGGCCCGGCGGATACACCACTCGGTGCGGGCGGGGCTCGCCTGAAAAAAACCGGCGTTGATCGAGCCCAGCAGCAAGTTCCCCCGCCGCACCGGCACCACATATTCGCCGAGACCCGCATGACACACCCCAAAGTAGTGCTCGGCCGGGTGCTTTTCACACTTGTCGTAAATGCCCCGGATCATGCGCAGGCACAGGTGATAGCGATCCGGCTCGCTTTTGAGGTAAAGGCAAAAGGGATTGGTGTGCGCCAAAAAAGGCTGCAGGGCTTCGTCCAGCTCCTTGTTGATGGGAATGAAGCCGCAAAAATCCTTTACGCAGACCTGGACATTGTACTTGTGGTGGATAAACTGCAGATACTCACTGATGTAAAAATAGCGGTTTGACATAGGCGCACCCCGGCTTTCTGGTATTCAGTGTAAGAAATAAAATCGGTCTTGTCAATCAATTGTGCAGAATAATCCAGAAGATGTGCAGAACAATTATGGAAAATGGTCCATTTGCCTGGTATCATGGAGACAAATCAAACAAAAACGCCAAACGAAACGGGGCTTTTCTTTGAAAAGCGCAGAGAAACCTGAAAAAATGATCGAAATTTGGCGGAAATCAAAAATCAGAACAAGAAAAATTTGTCCAGATTTTGGCGGATGGGGATGAAACCGACATGAAGCAGATCGCAACACAGCTTGCCGTGGTGGGCGGCGGCCCCGCCGGCGTGTGCGCCGCACTGGCAGCCGCCCGGCTGGGAGTGAGGGTCGCCCTGATACACAACCGGCCGGTACTGGGAGGTAATTCCAGCAGTGAGATCCGGGTGTGGACCCGGGGCGCCACGGGCGCCGGCAATCTGTTCAGCGAGGAGATGGGCGTATGGGGAGAGCTGAAACTGCGTAACCTGTACGCAAACCCGGACTGCAACCCCATTTTTTGGGATGACGTGCTGCTGGATGCGCTGCTGGCGCGGCCGGAAGTGACCCTTCTGCTCAACACCGACGTGCAGGAGATCGAGCTGGAGGGCGGCCGGGTGAGGGCCGTGCGGGGGGCACAACAGGCCAGTGAACAGAACTGTGAGGTCAGGGCGGAATATTTTATCGACGCCACCGGCGACGGGGTGCTGGGCGCAAAGGCCGGGCTGCCCTTTCAGATGGGGGGGCGCATTTACGATACCGCGGCCGGCCCCGGCCCCTTGGAGGTGCTGGGCAGTTCGATTTTGTATTACGTAAAAAAGGAGGATCACCCGGTGCGGTTCGTGGCGCCGGCCTATGCTTACAGCATGGCCGAGATCGAGGTGCTGGTGGGTAAAGGGGGGCGCATCGTCAGCGAACAGCAGAGCGGCAGCGACTATTGGTGGTTCGAGTATGGGGGCCTGCGCGACACGATTGCCGAGGCGCAGGAGATCGGGCTGGAGCTCAAGCGCCTGGTGATGGGCGTGTGGAACTACATAAAAAACAGCGGAAAGTTTTCGGCTGACCGCTATACCCTGGAATGGGTGGGCAACCTGCCCGGCAAGCGGGAGTCCCGCCGCATGGTGACCGATTATATCCTGACCCAGGCGGACGTGCTGGAACACCCGGAATTCGCGGACAGCGGTTTTTACGGCGGCTGGTACATGGACTTTCATCCGGCCGAGGGGATGGGGAGCGACGAGCCCAACTGCATCCAGATCCCGCTGAACGTATATTCCGTGCCGCTGCGGTGCCTTTACAACCGCGCCGTGCCGAATCTGCTTTTTGCGGGAAGGAACATCGGCACAAGCCGGGAGGCGTTCGTCTCGACCCGAATCATGAACACCTGCGCGCTTTCCGGGCAGGCCGCCGCGGCGTTGGCCTGGGGCTGCCTGCGCTGGGGCGCCGCCCCGGCAGATTTGCTGCCAGAGCAGATCCAGGCGGTGCGTCAGGCCCTTCTCCGGGAGGATATGTTCCTGCCCGGTGCAAAAAATGAGGACCCGGCCGACCTGGCCCGCAGCGCCGAGGTGAGCGCAAGCTCGGTGTTCGAGGGCCCCGGCCGGGCGGAAAAAAGCTGGTATAGCCTGGAACAGGGGGGGTTCATCACTTTCCCGGTGCCGGAAAACCATGCCGTGGAACTGCTGGTGCGGGCAGAAGCTCAGGAGAGGCTTAAAGGAACTTGTTACGCGGCCCCGGTACCCAGCCGCTTTTGCCCGGGGCATAAGCTGAGCCGCGGCGAGTGGCCCTTACCGCGGGGGGAGGGATGGGTCAGGATCACGCTGCCGCAGGCCGCCGAAGGCTTTTGCACCCTGGTGCTGGAAGCGGCAAAGGGGACGTTTTTGGCGCTCGCCCCTCTGCGCTCGCCGGGCTTCCTGTGCGGAAGGGAGGACCGGCCGGAATATGCCGATCCCTGCCTGCGCATGGACACGGCGGGCCTTTACGGGCCCCAAAACGTAACCGACGGATTTGCCCGGCCCTATGGTGCGCCGCATTTGTGGTGTTCGGCGCAGCAGGAGGCCCCCTGGTTGGAGCTGCGCTGGCCAGCGCCGGTCACCTTTGACGAGCTGCGGCTCTACCTGGATCCCGAGCTTTCAATGGAGCTGCCCAGCAGCCGCGCGGCCCACTGGGACGAGCACCACAAATACGCCCCGCGCGCGGGCATGCCGCCGCAGCTGGCAAAAGCGTTTCATCTGGAAGCACTGACCGAAAAAGGCTGGCAGACGGTACTGCGGGAGACCGAAAACTGGAAGCGCATGCCGGTGCTGCGCACCGCCCGGCCCGTGAGCGCGAAAGCGGTGCGGCTGGTGATCGACGCCACATGGGGCGATGGGCGCGCCCATGTGTATGAGCTGCGCCTTTACAACACGGAACAACAGCCCTGAGACCACCGGAGGGCGGCCTCGGCACGGGCTGAATTGATTCAAACACAGAAAGGAAAGAATACCATGAAACTGCGCAACATTCTTGCACTCGGCCTGGGCGGGCTTATGCTGAGCGCGGCCCTGGCGGGCTGCGGCTCTGCGCCCGCCTCTACCCCGGCCTCCGGGCCCGCTGCCGGCAGCGGCACTGGCTCCACAGAGCCAGTGAACATCGTGTGGGCCGGCTGGTCCGGCGAGGAGGAGGCGTCGAAGCCCATCTTTCAGCGAATGATGGACGCCTACCGAAGCCAGACCGGAGACGAGGTGACCTGGGTGGGCTTTACCTGGAACGACGCCGCCCAGCAGCTGCTCATCCGGGCCCAGGGTGGGGAACAGCTGGATATCTCGCAGGCGGACATCACGATTTTCAACACCTTGGCCCAGGCGGGCGTTTTGGCCGACTGGAACGACATTGTGGGCGAGGAGTACCTGAAGGAAAACTTTGAGGAATCGGCCCTGGCGGTGGGCAACATCGGCGGCAAGCAGCTGGGGATGCCCTGGAGCATGGCCGCCCTGACCATGGTCTATAATCCGGAGATCCTGGCCGCCGCAGGCTGGGAGAAGGCCCCCGCCACCCTGGCGGAGTTTGAGCAGTGCATGGCCGACATCAAGGCCTACGACCCCACCATCATCCCCTACGCGCTGAGCACCAAAGACGTGACCTGCGGCGCCGACTTTGTGCCCTGGCTGTGGACCTATGGCGGCGGCATCTGGGATGAAAATGGTGAGATCATTCTGAACAACGAGGCGGGCGTGCAGGCACTGGACTGGTATAAAGACATGTTGGCCAAAGGTTATGTGACCATGGATGTGGGCCGCTCGGAAGCACGGCAGATGTTTGCCCAGGGCAAGGTGGCCTTTTACGACGACGCGGTGGTGGCCAAGAGCCAGATCGTTTCCAATGGCGTTGCGCCGGACAAGGTGGTGGATGTGTGCAGCGCCATGCTGCGCCCGGTGGTAAAGGCCGGAGACAAACCCCAGGCCGTGCAGTGGGGCTCCATGCTGGTGGTGTATGAAAATTCCCAGTACAAAGAGCAGGCGGCCGAACTTGCCAAGGTGCTCAACAGCGACGAGGTGGCCCTGGACTACTTTATCAACGCGGGCTACCCCCCGGTGACCAAAAGCGCGGCGGCCAGCGACACCGTGACCAATGACGCCTATATCAAGACCTTCATTGAGTCCACCGCAACCGCCCGCCTGGAAGAAACCGCCCGCATGACCAACTCCGGTGAGATCAAAACCATCATCACCGAGGAGATCCAGTATGCACTGCTGGGGCAAAAGACCTCACAGCAGGCGCTGGACGACGCGGCGGCCCGCATTAAAGCTGCCACCTGAGTGTAAAGAAACGCGCAGCCTTACATTGCTGACCAAGGAGCGACCGGGGCCCCACTGCCGAAAGCGGCGGGGCCCCGAATGGGGCTTGCAGCCCTGAGCGGCCCGCGCCTGCAGGACGGCAGGCGCGGGGTACTGAGCGCTGTAAACCATGTGAAAAAGGAGGAAGCTCCCATGAAAAATTTGCGCCGCAAAGGCTTGACCGACCGACAGATGGGTGTGCTGCTCATCATCCCCGGGCTGGCCGTGTTCATCGCGGTCATTTTGTACCCGTTCATTGACGCGATCCTGATGTCCTTTACCAACAAGTCGATGATCGATCCCAATACCCGCTTCGTGGGGCTGGAAAACTATATAAAGGTATTTACCGATCCCTATTTTCCCAAGACTATGTTCACCACTTTTTTGTTTGTGGCGCTGGCCACGGTAGTGCCCTTTGTGCTGGGGTTTATCTGGGCCATCCTGCTGAACCAAGGCTTCCGGGGCAGCGAGCTGCTGCGGGGCATCACGCTGGTGAATTGGATTATCCCCGGCATTGCCATCGGCTTTTTGTGGAGCTGGATCTTCAATGGCCAGTACGGTGTGTTGAACGGTGTGCTCAAGGCGCTGGGCGGTGCGGGCAGCACGGCCTGGCTGGGCCAGACGGGCACCGCACTGCTTTGCGTGGTCGTTGCCCGCACCTGGCAAATGCTGCCCTGGTACATGGCCTTTTTGCTGGGCGGGCTGCAGGGGGTGCCAATGGATCAGCTGGAGGCGGCGCGCATTGACGGCGCGGGCAACTGGAAGAGTTTCACCAAGATCATTCTGCCAAGCATGCGCTCCATCGTTACGCTGGTGCTGGTGATGGGCACCGTGGGGAATCTGCAGCATTTTGACCTGCCCTGGACCATGGTGCAGGGCGGCCCGGCCCGGGCCACCACGACCCTGTCCATCGAGGTGTATGCCACCGCGTTTAAGAACTGGAACATGGGCAAGGCGGCCACGGTGGGCACGATCTGGGCGGTGCTGCTGGCCTGTTTCAGCATTATCTATCTGCGCCAAGTGCGCGATTCCGACTGAGTGGAAAAGGGAGGGAAAACGATGTTTCAAAAAACCGTTGGGTTTCGGGTGTTCTTCTGGGTATCGCTGGTCGCGATTGGCTGCTTTGTATTTCTGCCGCTGCTGTGGATGATCAATACAGCCCTGAAGCCCACTGCCGAAACTTTTACCCTGAGCTTTTTTACCGGGACCAAAACGCTGGACAACATCCGGCACATCGTGACCGACGCCAAGATCATGAACTATTTAAAAAACAGCCTGATCGTTTCGTTTGGCTCGAGCTTTATGGCCACTCTCGTGTGCGCCTTTGCGGGTTACAGCTTTTCCAAGTTCCGCTACCGGGGGCGCAAGTTCGTGATGGGCATGTTCATGATGAGCCAGGCGTTTCCGCAGGCGATCCTGCTGCTGTCGATCTATTCGCTGATGCAGAAGGTGGGCCTGCTGGGCAGCTATTGGGCGCTGCTGATCAGCTATGTGGTGTTCACCCTGCCGGTGGGCACCTGGACCCTGAAAAGTTACTTTGACCAGCTGCCGGACGCGCTGATCGAAAGCGCGAAGATCGACGGTGCGGGGCATCTGCGCATTATGTTGCAGATCATCTTCCCCATGGCGGTGCCCGGCATGATCAGCATTGCCATCTACGGCTTTGTGTGGAGCTGGAACGACCTGCTCTATTCAATGACGCTGGTGACCGACAACGCCCGCCGCACCCTGGCCTCGGGCCTGGTGATGACCTTTTTGGGCATGGGCTCCACCAACTGGGGCTCCATGATGGCGGCCTCCATCGTGGCGGCTGTGCCGGTGACCATTATCTTTGTATTCCTGCAGCGATACTTCATCCAGGGGCTTACCTCGGGTGCGGTAAAAGGTTGAGAAGCGGCACAGGAAAGGGGCGGATACAGACATGCGCACACTGAAATTTGAAGAGCTGCTGCCCCATGAGCTGCTGGAGGTGCAGCGGCGGGAACAGCCGATCTACCTGCCGGTGGGCTCCATGGAGTGGCATGGCCCGCACATGGGCATGGGGGTGGACGCCTGCAACGCCTATGCGGTGGCTCTGGGAGCCGCGGCGGTGACCGGCGGCGCGGTGTACCCGCCCCTGTACATCGGGACCGAGACCTATCGCAGCGCCCAGAGCCTGGCCCGCTTGGGCCTGCCGGAGAACGCCCGGGTCAAGGGAATGGATTTTCCGGCCAACAGCCTGCCCAGCTTTTACTGGCCACCGGAACTGTTTGAACAGATCATTGCGGCACAGCTGGACCTTTTGTGCGGCGTGGGCTTTTTGCACCTGGCCGTGATCAATGGGCATGCGGCAGCTGTGCAAAAGGAGATATTGGCCCGCCAGTGCGCCCGCTGTGAAACGCAGTACGGCGCCCGGGCTGCGGCGGTGACCGCCCTGTTTGAGGGGTGCGGCGCGGGCCTTGGCCATGCGGGCCTGGCCGAGACCGCCATTATGCAGTACCTGCGGCCCGATGCGGTGGAGCTTACCCGGCTGCCCGCCGCGCCCCAGCCCCTTTTTTACGCGGACTGGGGGATCGCCGACGCGGGCGGCAGCGGCAGCGGCGATTTTACCGTGCGCTTCGACCCGCGCGCCGCCACCCCCGAATTGGGCGAAACCATCACCCGCTATGCGGCGCAGCAGTGTGTGCTTGCGCTGCGCAAGGCGGGCGTGGCAGAAGAGTTTGCACAGAACGTATAATTTATTCACATCCCTGTGGTATCCTATCCACCACAAGGATGTGATTTTTTATGTACAAGGAACGGGAAAAACTGTTTTACGGCGGCCCGGTGCTCACCATGGACGAGGCGTGCATGCGCCCTGAGGCGGTTCTGGTAAGGGGGGAGCGCATTGCGGCAGTGGGGCCGCTGGAAGCGCTGCGGTGCGCGGCCCCCGGGGCAGAGCCTGTGGACCTGGAAGGGCGGGCGCTGCTGCCCGGCTTTATCGACGCCCACAGCCATATCGTGCAGTTCGCCAACAGCCTGCAGTATGCGAGCCTGACCGGCGCCGCCAGCCTGGACGAGATCGCCCGGCGGCTGCGGGAGTTTGTGCGCGACAACGGCCTTGCGCCGGGCACGCCGGTGATCGGCACCGGTTACGACAACAACGATCTGCCCGGCCGCGCCCACCCCACCCGGCAGTTTTTGGACGCCGCGCTGCCGGGGTACCCGGTGGTTTTGGGGCATGCCAGCGGCCACATGGGCTGCGTGAGCAGCCTTGTTCTGGGGCAGATGGGCGTTACCCGCCAGACGCCGGATCCGCAGGGCGGGCGGATCGGCCGGGACGAGACGGGAGAGCCCAGCGGATACCTGGAGGAGCTGGCCTTTTCGGAAATGGTGGCCAAAGCCATGCCCGCCGGCCCGGGGGATGGCCGGGAGCTGCTGCGCCGCGGCCAACAGGTTTACCTGAGCTACGGCATCACCACGGCGCAGGACGGCTTTATGAAACAGGCCGAGGCGGGGGTGCTGGCACAGGCGGCCCGGGCCGGCGAGCTGGCGCTGGACGTGGTGGGCTACTGCGACATGAAAGCGAACGCCGGCCTGCCCGGGCAGCTGCCGGAGTTCCGGCAGCAATACAGCGGCCGGTTCAAAATAGGCGGCTACAAAATTTTTCTGGACGGCAGCCCCCAGGGCCGCACCGCCTGGGTCACAGCGCCTTATCTCGGCGGCGAGGCGGGCTATGTGGGCTACCCCATTTACACCGACAGCCAGGTGCGGGAGTTCGTGGAGGCAGCCCGGGCCGAGGGGATGCAGCTGCTGTGCCACTGCAACGGGGATGCGGCGGCGGCCCAGTTCCTTGCCGCCCACACTGTGCCCAGCACCCAGCGCAACGTGATGATCCACGCCCAGCTCCTTCGGCCGGACCAGCTGCCTGCGGTGAAGGCGGCGGGTATCATCCCCAGCTATTTCGTGGCCCACACCTGGTACTGGGGAGACACGCATATCCGCAATTTCGGCAGGGAGAGGGCCCGGAACATCAGCCCGGTGGCGGACACGGTGCGCCTTGGGATACCCTACACTTTCCATATGGATTCGCCGGTGCTGCCGCCGGACTGTATGGATATTTTGTACTGCGCGGTGAACCGGCGCACCAAGGGCGGCGAGAGCCTGGCGGCGGGCCAGCAGGTGAGCGCGCTGGAAGCGCTGCGGGGCCTTACGGTATACGGGGCTTACCAATACCACGAGGAGGCCGTGAAGGGCAGCATCACCCCGGGCAAAACGGCGGACCTGGCGGTGCTGTCGGCCGACCCCACCGCAGTGCCCCCCGAAGAGCTGCGCTCGGTGCGGGTGGAGGCCACCTACAAAGCGGGAGAAAAGGTATACGGGGCCTGACGGCGCCGTGCGGGGCATTCTGTTCGGAATGCCCCGCACGTTTTTTAAAAGGGCGGTTTTTTCTCTTGCACGGCGGGCGGGTTTGTGGTATCGTCTAAAAGGCGCGCAGAATTTGGCAAAAATGCCCGCGCCCCCACAAACTCCGGGAAGTGAAACAAATGTCTGTATTGACCACCCTGCCGCTGCCCGCCATGATCTTTTTGTGCCTGCTGGTGGGCCTGGCGGGCTTTGTGGACGCGGCGGCGGGCGGCGGCGGGCTGATCGCCCTGCCCGCTTATATGGCAACCGGCATCCCCATGCATTATGTGTACGGCTGCAACAAGCTCTCCTCGGCCATTGGGACCAGCTTTTCCACCGCCCGTTTTTTCAAAAGCGGCGCGCTGGAGCTGAAGGTGGGGCTGCTGGCTGCCGCGGCCAGCTTTGTGGGCAGCGGGATCGCCAGCCGGGCGGTCCTTTTTTTGCCGGACAGGGCGCTGAAGATCATTTTGCTGGTCATGCTGCCGGTGGCGGCGGTGGTGATCCTGGCGCGGCGCAGCCTGCCGGAGGCGGACCGCTCGGGCGAACTGGCGCCGGGCAAAAAGTGGGCGCTGGCGCTGGGCATCGGCTTTTTCATCGGCGGGTACGACGGGCTGATCGGCCCGGGCACCGGCACCTTTGCCATCCTGGCCTTTTCGGCCCTGATGGGCTATGACTTGCGCAGCGCTTCGGGCAACGCAAAGCTTTTGAACCTGGCAAGCAATTACGCGTCGGTGATCACGGTGGTGCTGGCGGGCAAGGTGCTGTACGCGGTGGCGCTGCCCGCGGCGGTGTTTGGGGTGCTGGGGCATTTGCTGGGCAGCGGCTTTGCGCTGAAAAAGGGCGCCAAGTTCATACGCCCCATGATGCTGTGCGTGCTGTGCCTTTTGCTGGGCAACCTCTTGTGGGAGACGATCGCCGGGTGAAACAAATCAAAAGCGGCTGCTGCGTTCACGCAGCAGCCGCTTTTTCAGCTTTTCAGCTTGCTGAGATACCGGTAGACGGTGGCTTCGCTGGAACCCAGCTGCGCCGCCACCTCGCTCACCGCGCCTTTCAGATAAAAAAGGCCCCCCTGGTTCAGGGCGTCCACAATGCGGATCTTTTCTTCCATGGTCAGGCGGCTGGCGGGCACGCCCGTGGCGCCGGTCACCTCTTCGATGGCGCTGCGCACCGCATCCGGCACGCTGCCCACAAAGGTCTCGGTGCCGGCCGAGGCGCCCGCGTCCTCGCCCGCCTGCAGGCTCATGCCGGGCAGGCCGCAGAGCGCCAGCACCGCGTTGGCCGCCTGCACACAGTGGGCGGGGTCGAAATTGACGCACAGCATACCGATCAGCCGACCCGCCTCGTCCTTGATGAACATGGTGGAGGAATGAAGCTCGGTCTTGGCGCGGGAAACGCCCCGGTAGCCCACCTTGTAATCGTGACGCTCGTATTCCCGGTCGGCCAGAAAACGCAGCGCCATGTTGGTGAGGGGCGCACCGACGCCCCGGCCGCTGATCCCGCCGTTGGCAATGGCCACGATGGCGTTGTGCCCCTCGCTCAGATCGTGCAGCACCACCTCGTAGTCGCCGCCCAGGGCCTGGCCCAAAAATTCCACCATCACTTTATACTGTTCCAATAAAAAGTGCACTCGGCTTCGCCTCTTTTCCCGCAATACTGAGAAAAATTTATTATTGTAAAAAAGTATAACATACCCCCCGCGGCAATGCAAGCGGCCCATTTTTGGCCGGCAGCGGTGAAAAAACGCCCGAAGGGCGCCCGCCCCGCCCTGCAAAAGGGAGGGAGCCTTTGTATGCAATGGTGGGGCGGACGCCTGAACAGGCAGGCCCCTGAAAGAAATATTAGGGCAGAGGGCACAATTGTTTTTCTTTCGGAATGGGCTTTTTTGGAACAAAAGGAAGAGTATAACGAAAAAAGAAGAAAAATCTATAGGCATAGTTCACAAATTAGCAACAAATTGTTCGGCAAAGTGATAATAATTATTTATCGTGGTGATAAATTATTGACACTCGCCGCCAAAGCGACTACAATGAGCGTAGAAACAGGGGAATCCGTGCAGGACGCCCCAAATGGACAGAGTAGGAGATGAGAGTGATGAAAGAGCCGATCAGCACGGCGGGAGCCCCGGCCGCCATTGGGCCGTACTCCCAGGGCATCGTTTCGGGCGGGATGGTGTTTGTGTCCGGCCAGCTTCCGGTAGACCCGGCCACGGGCAAGATCCCCGAGGGAATTGCAGCGCAGACCGAGCAGGCCCTGAAAAACCTGTCCGCCATTTTGGCCGAACAGGGCATGGGGCTGGAAAATGTGGTAAAAACCACGGTGTTCCTGGCGGATATGGGCGATTTTGCCGGCATGAACGAGGTGTATGCGAAGCACTTTAAGGCGCCCTACCCCAGCCGCAGCGCATTCCAGGTGGCAAAGCTGCCCCTTGGCGCGCCCCTTGAGATCGAATGTATCGCAGTAAAGTAACAGGAGAGCATGCAATATGGATAAAACGATGTTTTTCCGCATTTTGAACAGCGAAATGGAACTGGCCACAGGCTGTACGGAGCCCGGCGCGATCGCTCTGACCGGCGCGTATGCGGGGGCTGAGCTGAACAAGCTGGGCGAGGCAATCCAGCGCATGGAGGTCAAGGCCTCCACCAATATCATCAAAAACGCCATGGCTGCGGGCATTCCCGGCACAAGCTATACCGGCATGCCCTATGCGGCCGCCATCGGCGCGGCGGCGGCCGCGCCCGAGCGCAAGCTGGAGGTCATCAACGGCGTGTCGGCCGACGTTTACAAGGCCGCCGAGCTGCTGGTGGAGACCGGCAAGGTGAATGTGGAGCTGGCCAAGGTGCCGCAGAAGCTGTACATCGACGTGACCGTTTACGGCCCCACCCACTCGGCCCGCGCTGTGATCGCCGACCTGCACACCAACCTGGTGCTGCTGGAGGTGGACGGCAAGGAGGTCTTTAAGGCGGACCCGAACGCCCCGGTGGACACCGGCCGCGACGTGGTGACCCCCGAGGAGATTGCGGCGTTTTTGACCGTGCGCAAGATCTACGACTTCTGTGACAAAGAGCTTGACCCCATGAACGACCCCATCGACATCATCCGCTCGGCCATCTCGGTGAACGGCGAGATCTGCGAGCGGGGCATGGAAAAGGACTACGGCCTGGCCATTGGGCCGAACCTGGAGCGCAACTGCCGCGCGGGCGTTATGACCCGCGATATGGTGACCAACTCGATGATTGTTACCACCGCGGGCGCCGACGCGCGCATGGCGGGCGCGCCGTTCTCGGTGGTGGCAAACTCCGGCAGCGGCAACCAGGGCATCACCACCACCATGCCGGTGGTCTCGCTGGCCAAATGGAAGGAGATCCCCGAGGACAAGATGGTGCGGGCCGTGACCCTGAGCAACCTGATCGCCATCCGCATCAAGTCCAAGTTCGGGCGGCTTTCGGCCATGTGCGGCGCCTCGGTGGCGGGCACGGGCGCGGCCTGCGGCATTACATACCTTTTGGGCGGCGGCTACGACGAGATCTGCCGCGCCATCCACAACATGATCGGCGATGTGACCGGCATGCTGTGTGACGGCGCCAAGGCCGACTGCTCGCTGAAGATCTCCACCTGCGTGAACGCGGCGTTCCAGGCGGCTTTTATGGCCATGCGGGGCGTGCGGGTGGAAAGCACCGACGGCATTGTGGAAGACAATGTGGAATATACTATTGATAACTTTGCCAAATTGGGCAACGAAGGGTCCGGCCCCATGGACGCGGCCATTCTGGAAATGATGCTCAATAAAAGGGAAGCCTGAGCCCTTTTGCGGGAGGGGCAAACCGCATTCAGGCACTTTGTTGAGAGAGAGAATCGCAGCCAACCACACAGAGAGACACGTAAAGAGAGGAATTTTGTATGAAAAAATTTATGACTAGCCTGCCGGCGCGCCTGCTGCTGGCAATCGCGATCGGTATCGTTCTGGGTCTTGTCATTCCCACCGAGGGCTGGGGCGCCAGCGTGATGCAGATCGTCGTCACCCTGAAGTACATCATGGGCCAGGTGATCAACTTCTGCGTGCCGCTGATCATCATCGGCTTTATCGCCCCCTCCATCACCAAGCTGGGCAACAGCGCCACCAAAATGCTGGGCGTTGCCATTGTGATCGCTTACGTTTCCAGCGTGCTGGCCGCCCTCATGTCCATGGGCGCCGGCTTCGGCATCATCCCCCACCTGAGCATCGCCAACAGCGTGGAAGGCCTGCATGAGCTGCCCGCCGTGGCGTTCCAGCTGGACATCCCGCAGATCATGCCCGTGATGAGCGCCCTGGTGTTCAGCGTGCTGATCGGCCTGGCTGCCGTGTGGACCAAGGCCGGCACCATCTCCACTGTTTTGGCTGAGTTCCAGAACATCGTGCTGGATATCGTGAAAAAGGTCATCATTCCCCTGCTGCCCTTCTTCATCGCCACCACCTTCCTGGGCCTGGCCTGGGAGGGCTCCATCACCAAGCAGCTGCCTGTGTTCCTGATCGTGATCGTGATCGTGATGCTGGGCCACTACATCTGGCTGGCCGTGCTGTACGGCGTTGCGGGCGCTTACTCCGGCCGCAACCCCTGGGAAGTGCTGAAGCACTACGGCCCCGCCTACCTGACCGCCGTGGGCACCATGTCCAGCGCCGCCACCCTGGCGGTGGCCCTGGAGTGCGCCGGCAAGAGCAAGAACCTGCGCAAGGATATGGTGAGCTTCGGCATCCCCCTGTTTGCCAATATCCATCTGTGCGGCTCGGTTCTGACTGAGGTGTTCTTTGTTATGACCGTGTCGCAGGTGCTGTACGGCCATCTGCCCGCGGTGGGCACCATGGTGCTGTTCTGCATCCTGCTGGGCATCTTCGCCATCGGCGCGCCCGGCGTTCCCGGCGGCACCGTGATGGCTTCCCTGGGTCTGATCACCGGCGTTCTGGGCTTCGGCGAGGACGGCACCGCCCTGATGCTGGCCGTGTTCGCTTTGCAGGACAGCTTCGGCACCGCCTGCAACGTGACCGGCGACGGCGCGCTGACCCTGATCCTGACCGGCTATGCCGAGAAGCATCACATGGCCGAGCAGACCGCGACTGTAGAGCTGTAAGATTCTCTCTTTCTTTCCCGAGACCCCTCCTCGACAGCAAGGGCCCCCGGCTGAAAAGCCGGGGGCCCTTGCTGTTATATAATGTGGGACCACCCGGAAGCCTTTCCGGATGAGAGTTTTTTGCCTGTCAGGCCCCGGCCGGGCGCTGCCCGGCGCGCTGCGCCATGCGGAGCGCGCCGTATAAAAGCGCCACATCGATGGGGAGCTTGATGATGTTTTTCAGGATCTTGGCCCCGCTGAAGATCACAAACGCCTTGCCGTACATGATGTTGAGCCACAGTGGCGTGAGCAGAAAATTGATGAGCGCCATGACCGTGAGGCAGGCGCCCAGGGCCAGCCAGGGGTTGGGGCGGCGCTTGTAAAGCCACATGCCGTAAATGAAGCCCAGCAGGAACTGATTGAGGGTAAAGCCGAAAAAGAACGCGCCGTTGGGCCGCAGAAAGTAGCTGAGGATATCCACTGCAATGCCGGCTGTGCCGGCCACCCAGGGCCCACACAGATAGGCGCACAGGGCAGTGGCCAAAAAGGCAAAGCCGATCTCCAGCACCGGGCTCACGGGGATGGTGAGCAACCGGTCCATCACCACCGCCGCGGCGCTTAAAAGGCCTGCCAGCACCAAACTGCGGGGACGGCGGAATTCTTCCAGACTGCCCACGAGCTGCGTTTTGAGGGGAAACTGCATAAAAATACCTCCTTCACATTTGCGGAATGCCGCACAAATGAAGGAGGGTGAAGGAACCCCATGCAAGAAGCGCGCGCAAACACGCCCCAAGGGCCCCCGCGCGCACCTTTTCTCTATGCAGCAGCGGGATGCAAAGCCCGCACCGCGGAAAAGGGCGGAGGCCCTTTCCTTCGTCCGCCCCGCAACTCCCCGTCGGGCCGGCACTTGACGCGCAGGCTTTTACTCTGCACTCTCTATTATAATCCCCGTTTCGCGCTTTACAACCCCCTGTTTCGTGCTATCATAAAAGTAATGCGATAAAAGCAAGCCGCAATGCAGAAAAGGCCGGCTGCGAAGCTGCGGGGCCGGGGCTGCTCTATCTGTTTTATTGAGATGCGCTTTTTGCTGCGCGGCGATCAAAAGGAAAGAGGGAAGTGTAACCGTGAAATTTTCTGAGATGCCCTATACCCGCCCCGACGCGGCCCATGTGGCCGGGCAATACCGGCAGCTGGCCGCCTGCGCGAGGAGCGCCGGGAGCGGGGAGGCGCTGGCAGAGCTGTTCCGGCGGCATACCGCCCTGGACGACGAGTTTTCCACCGCGGCATGTATTGCCATGATCCGCCATACCCTGGATACGCGGGACGAGTTTTACGACGCGGAAAACGACTTTTTCGACCAGGCGGCGCCCGGGGTGGGCAACGCCCAGCTGGATTTTTACCGGGCGCTGCTTGCAAGCCCCCACAAAGAGGCCCTGGCACGGGAATATGGCCCGCTGCTGCTGGAAAAGATGCAGGTGGCGGTGGGCTGTGCCGGGGACCAGGTGCTGGGGCTGATGCAGGCGGAGAACGCTTTGGCCAGCCAGTACCAAAAGCTGTATGCCGGCGCCCAGGTGCAGTTTGAGGGCAAAACGCTCACCCTGCCCGAGCTGGGGCCCTACAAGCAAAGCCTGGACCGGGCGGTCCGCCGCGCCGCCTTTGAGGCGGAGGGGAGCTTTTTTGACGCCCACCGGGAGGAATTCGACGGCATTTATAGCGAGATGGTGGAAAACCGGAACGCCCAGGGACGGGCGCTGGGCTACGCCGACTATGTGCCGCTTTCGTACCTGCGCATGGGGAGGCTGGGGTACGGGCCCGGCGAGGTGGAGAGCTTCCGGCGGCAGGTGGCCGAGAGCGTGACCCCCCTGGCGGCCCGGGCGATGGCCGACCAGTTTGCCCGGGTGGGAATTGCCGAGCCTAAATTCTACGACGGAACGGTCAGCTTTGCCGACGGCAACCCCACCCCGGTGGGTACCGCGCCCGAGCTGCTGGCCCAGGCGGTGCGCATGTATTCGGAGCTGGCGCCCGAAACGGCCGAGTTTATCCGCTTTATGACCGAGGGCGGCCTGTTTGATCTGGAGAGCCGGCCCGGCAAGGCGCCGGGGGGCTATTGCGAGACCATTCCCGCTTACGGCGCGCCCTTTATCTTTTCCAACTTCAACGGCACCTCCGGCGATGTGGACGTGCTCACCCATGAGGCGGGCCACGCGTTCCAGGGATGGATGGCGGCGAGGCAGGGGCTGTGCCGGGAGATGGCGAACCCCGGGCTGGAGAGCTGCGAGATCCACAGCATGTCGATGGAATTCCTCACCTCGCCCTGGCACGGGCTGTTCTTTGGGGGCAGCGAGCGCACTGCGGCAAAATACGCGCTCTCCCACGCGCAGGACGCCCTGACCTTTTTGCCTTATGGGTGCATGGTGGATGAATTCCAGCACATCGCGTATGCCCAGCCTCACCTGACGCCCGAAGAGCGCAACCGCGCCTGGCTGGAGCTGGAACACAAATACCGGCCCTGGAACGATTTTGACGGCCTGCCCTTTTACGGGCGCGGCGCGGGCTGGCAGCGGCAGCTGCACATCTACGAGTACCCCTTCTATTATATCGACTACTGCCTGGCCCAGATGGCGGCGCTGCAATTTTTTGCGGCACACCTGGCAGACCCGGCCGACGCCTGGCAGCGTTATTTGGCGCTGGTGAAAAAAGGCGGCACGGACACCTACGCCGGCCTTGTGGAGGCCGCGGGCTTTGCCGTTCCGTTCCGCCAGGGGGCCATTGCGCCGGTAGCACGGCAGGTGGCCGACTGGGTGGCCGCCCAGAACAGGCTTTTATAACACAAACGGTTTGCCGCCCCCGGAGCCGCCCAGGCTGCGGGGGCGGATCTGGCCGTGAGGGAAAAAGAAGCAAAAGCAGATATGGAGCTTTGAGAATAAGCAGACACTATATATGGAAGAAGAACATGCCGGCGGCGAAATTTTTTTGGAAAAAGTAAAAAACAGGGTTGACTTTTACCCATCCAGCCCATATAATACTAAATTGCACCCCCTCCTGCGGGGCGCCCAAGCGGCGTTCTGATTCGGGAAACTCAATAAAAAATATCATAAAAAGTTGTTGACATTTACAACTCCATGCGATATAATAAATGAGCTGCCCCAAAACGGGGGCGTGCAGCAGGACCTTGAAAACTGAACAATATCGAAGCTTGAAAGGAACCCTTTTTGGAGCTGTTGGAGCTCTGAAAAAATTCCAAAAAACAAGTAATTCAAAGGACGCAAGCGATTGCGTTTTGAGGAATACAGCGATTTAAATTCAGAGTAATCTGGTTTAGATACCATTTTATAAAGAGTTTG
>NZ_DBGCTQ010000043.1:0-3686 GCF_048388525.1 Allofournierella sp.
GCCATTGACTTTATGGTGGTGTCCAGCTACGGCAGCGGCGTTAAAACCAGCGGCGTGGTAAAGATCGTGAAGGATCTGGATCAGGACCTTTCCGGGCGGGATATCCTGATTGTAGAGGACATTCTGGATTCCGGCATGACCCTTTCCTACCTGAAAGGCCTTTTGCAGAGCCGCCACCCCGCCAGCATCCGTATCGCCACCCTGCTGGATAAGCCCAGCCGCCGCAAGGTGGATCTTCAGGCGGACTATGTGGGGTATGAGGTGCCGGACGAGTTTGTGGTGGGCTATGGCCTTGATTACGACGAACAATACCGCAATCTGCCCTATGTGGGCGTTTTGAAACCCGAGGTCTACACAAAATAAGCGTCCAGTGCAAGGGGGCCAGGCGCCCTTTTTCCCTGTACGGATAGGAGATGAAGTTTTTGCAGCGCAAACCCAAATTCAACGGCGTTTACCTTGCGGTGCTGCTGGCCGTGGTGTGGCTGGCCATCAGCCTGTGGGGCAGCATGGGCGCCACAAGCACCACCAGCATGGCGTATTCAAAAATGCTGAGCTATTTTGAAAACAACCAGGTGGTGGCGTTCGAGCTGGATCAGAACACCGGCATCATTACCATGGCCCTGAAAGAGGGGACCGTGGAACTGCCCAAAAATGCGAAGGAGACCACCGGTGCCACCCAGCAGCAGCAGGCCCAGCAGGGGCTTTTGGCCGCCATGCTGGGCGGCGAACAGGCGGAGCCGGTTCTGCCCAGCGGCGCAGGCATTTACCATGTGAGCTACAAGCTGCCTGCGCTGAACCTGTTTGTGAGCACCCACATGCAGGATTATGTGGACCAGTACGACGCGGCCAACCCCGATGCGCCCATGGTCTACGACATCAGCCAGGCCAAGGCCAGCGTGCCCTGGTTTGAGATCCTGATGATGGTTATGCTGGTGGGCAGCATGATCTTTGTGTTCTATACCATGTACCGGGGCGGCCAGGGCGGCAACATCATGAATGTGGGCCGCGCCAAGGTGAAGGACCAGAGCGAGGAAAAGCGCAAGACCACCTTTGCCGATGTGGCAGGCGCGGACGAGGAAAAGGCCGAGCTGGAAGAGATCGTGCAGTTTTTGAAAAACCCCGGCCAGTTCAACAGCCTGGGCGCGCGCATTCCCCACGGCGTATTGCTGGTGGGCCCCCCGGGTACCGGCAAAACGCTGCTGGCCCGGGCCTGTGCGGGCGAGGCGGGCGTGCCCTTCTACTCCATCTCCGGCTCCGACTTTGTGGAGATGTATGTGGGCGTGGGCGCCTCCCGCGTGCGCGATCTGTTTGAAAAAGCGAAAAAGTCCGCCCCCAGCATTATTTTCATCGACGAGATCGACGCCGTGGGCCGCCAGCGCGGCACCGGCCTGGGCGGCGGGCACGACGAGCGGGAGCAGACCCTGAACCAGATGCTGGTGGAGATGGACGGCTTTGGCGCCAACGAGGGCGTGATCGTGATTGCCGCCACCAACCGCGCCGACATCCTGGATCACGCGCTGCTGCGCCCCGGCCGGTTTGACCGCACAGTGTATGTGGGCCTGCCGGACGTGAAGGGCCGCGAGGAGATCCTGCGGGTGCACACCCGCAAAAAGCCCCTTGCGCCGGACGTAAACCTGAAAACCATTGCCCAGTCCACTGTGGGCTTTGCGGGCGCCGACCTGGAAAACCTGGTGAACGAGGCGGCCCTGCTGGCCGCCCGCCGGGGCAAGAAGGCCATCACGGAAAAAGAGATCGAGGAGGCGTCCATTAAGGTGGTGGCCGGCCCCGAGAAAAAGAGCCGTGTGGTTACCGAGAAGGAAAAACGCCTTACCGCGTATCACGAGGCAGGCCACGCCATTACCAGCTGGTATTGCCCCACCAACGACCCGGTGCATCAGATCAGCATTATCCCCCGGGGCGCTGCGGGCGGCTACACCATGTATCTGCCCGATAAGGACGCCAGCTATGTGACCAAGACCGCCATGCAGGAGCGGATCGTGAGCCTGCTGGGCGGCCGCGTGGCGGAGCTGCTGGTGCTGGACGATATTTCCACAGGCGCCTCCAACGATTTGGAACGCGCCACCGAGACCGCCCGCGCCATGGTCACCCGGTACGGTTTTTCCGAGCGCATGGGGCCTGTGGTTTACGGCTCTGAGCCGGGAGAGACCTTCCTGGGGCGCGATTTTACCCAGGGCCGCGGCTATTCCGAGACCATCGCCGCAGAGATCGACAGTGAGATCCGGGATATTGTGGACGAGGCGTTCGAAACGGCCCGCCGCACCCTGAGCGAGCACCGCGACCAGCTGGAAACCGTGGCGCAGGAGCTGATGGCCCGCGAGAAGCTGAGCGGTGAGGAGTTCAAGCAGATCATGGAGGGGGGGACCCTGCCCCCGCTGGACACCACCGAGCCCGCCCAGCCTGCCGAAACGGCCGAGCGTGCGGAGCCGGCCGAGCCGGCGGAGCCCGCCGAAACGGCGCAGGAGCCCGAGGCCCCGGCCCCCAGTGAGACCGACCCAAACGCCCAGGGCGAATAAGCGTTCGCCGGCACTGAAAAAAGGAGGCAATTCTTCATGGAAGAGAATTTCGACCTTTTGGCTCAATCACGCGCCAACTATTACACCAAGGGCAGCCCGGTACAGTTTGTGAAGGTGGAGCTGCTGAAGGGGGATGTGAGCGGCGACGTGGCCGTTTGCCTGTCGTTCAAAAACATTTCCGGCGAGCCGATCACCGGCCTGGTGGTCACCTTTAAATGCAAGGACCGCAGCGGCGGCATTGTGTGCCAGGATCAGTTCTATTATCAGGATCTGGACGCGGCCAACGGCCAGGTGTTCGGCGCCGACGACGCGGTGTATATCAGCCAGACCCCGATCGGCAGCGTGGAGGTGGATCTGGGCCAGGCGTACCTGGCGAACGGTACTGCCATCGACCTGACCCGCTACCCCCGCGTGCGGCTGCCGGCACCGAAAAAACTGCCTGCGGAGCTGGCCCGAAAACTGGGGGAGCGCACCCATAAAGAGGGCCTGAGCGTGGTGCCTCAGGTGCTCGATGAGGGCTGGTACTGCGCCTGCGGCGCGTTCCACCCCCGCGAGGAGGAGGGTGTGTGGTGCAGCGAGTGCGGCTCGGACCGCATTCTGCTGCAGAACACCCTTTCCAGCCTGCTGCAGGCCGGTAAAGCAGCCCCCGCCACCGACGACCAGCCCACCCGCATGGCGCCGCCCGTGCGCCCCGAGGAGCCCACCCGGGCCGTGCCTCCGCTGGGAGGGGCGGCCCAGCAGAATTATACACCCGCGCCCCAGGCGGCGCCGGGAGAAGAACTGGGCTATGACGACAGCGACGTTTTGCTGGCGCCCCCCAGCCGCGCTGCCCAGCCTGCGCGCCAGGAGCCCCGCCGGGCCGCGGAGCCCGCGCGCCAGCCCTACGCTGCGGCGCGCCGCTATGAGCCGGAGGAAGAGGAGTACCCCCAGGAGGAAGACCCCCGCGACGTGATCGCCGGGCAGATCATCCGCTGGGCGCCCCCCATCACCGGCGTGCTGTGCGCGGTCATTGCGGTGATCGGGTTCTTTATGGCCCGATAAAGGGTTAAAAAACAGCCCCCCGTTCTGCACTTTGCACAGAACCAAAGGAAATGGACATTGAATAAAAAAGCCTCCAATCGTAGAATGGAAGTACGATTGGGGGCTTTTGAC
>NZ_DBGCTQ010000044.1:0-16912 GCF_048388525.1 Allofournierella sp.
GGCGGCGGGCGGCGCGCTTTGCCGAATCTCGGGGGCGGGCTTTGGCTCCTCCTGTACCGGCCGGGCCGCCGTTTCTTCCCCTGCCGGGGCGGGCTGCTGGGGGGCTTGCCGTTTTGGCAGCGCGCCGCCGAGGCGCAGCGGCTCCGAGTGGAGCACCTGCCCCCCTGCGCCGGGCGCCGGAACGGCGCGCGTTTCAGCCGGGGCCGGGCGGGGCGCGTCCGGTTCCGCCCAGGCACCCTGCCGCAGTGGCGCCTGGGCGGAGGCCGGGGCGGCTGCGGCAGCCGAACCGCCCCCTGCAAAGCTGGGCTGCTTTACAGGGGTGCTCAGATCCAGCTGCACCGGCGCTTCGGCTGTTTTCTTTTCCGGCGCGGCCTGCCGGAAGCTGAAATGCTGCTCCCCGCTGCCGGGCTGTGCCAGTGCGGCTTTTGCGGCCCGGTACACCGCGTCGAACGCCTCGCTCTCACGGGCAAAGCGCACCTCCGTTTTTGCGGGGTGCACATTCACGTCCACCAGTTCACAGGGCATGTCCAGCATGAGCACACATCCCGGAAATTTGCCCTGCATCAGGGTGCCCCGGTATGCGTTTTCCAGCGCCGCCATCATGGTGCGGTTTTTTACAAACCGCCCGTTGATAAAAAAGAACTGCATCCCCCGGCTTGCCCGGCAGGCCCTGGGCGGGGTGATCAGGCCGTGCACCCGGTACGCGCCCGCCGCCTCATCCAGCTCCAAAAGATCCTTGGAAAATTCGCGCCCCAACACCGCATAGACCGCGCTGCGCAGGCTCCCGTCGCCGGGGGTCTTGTACTGAAGCTTTCCGTCCTTTATAAACCCCACAGATACTTCCGGGTGCGAGAGGGCCACACGGCCCACCGTTTCGCCCACAAACGTGCCCTCGCTGGCGTCCTTTTTTAAGAACTTCATGCGGGCGGGGGTGTTGTAAAACAGGTCGCGCACGGCGATGGTGGTGCCCACAGGGCGGGCGCCGGGCTCCATGCCCAGCTCCTCGCCGCCCTCAATGCGGTAGCAGCAGGCAAATTCGTCCGGCTCGGTGCGGGTGAGCACCTCCACCCGTGCCACGCTGGCAATCGAGGCCAGGGCCTCGCCCCGAAAGCCCAGCGTATGAATGCTCTCCAGATCCCGCTCGGTTGTGATCTTGCTGGTGGCATGGCGGATAAAGGCGGTTGGGATATACTCAGCTTCAATGCCGCTGCCGTTGTCGGCCACCTGGATCAGGCTCACGCCGCCCCGCTCAATGGTGACCGTGACCTGGGCGGCCCCGGCGTCGATGGCGTTTTCCAACAGCTCCTTGACCACCGACGCGGGCCGTTCCACCACCTCGCCCGCCGCGATCAGCTCGGCCGTGTGCTTGTCCAAAACATGGATGACCGCCATTGGGGCCACCTCCCTTTTGCTTTATTGCAGGGTCTTTTTCAGTTCGTACAAAAAGTTGAGCGCCTCGATGGGAGTCAGCGTCTCCACGTCCAGGGCCCGCAGCTTGTCCACCATCTCACCCGGCAGCGCGGGGGCGGCCAGCTGCTCGAACGCCTCAAAATCCAGCTGATCCACCCGGTGGGCGCCGGGCGCCGTGGCCTCCAAGGCCTTCAGCACCTCTTTGGCGCGCTTTGTGACCTCGTCCGGCAGGCCGGCCAGCTTGGCTACCTGGATGCCGTAGCTGTCGTCGGCGGGGCCGCGCACAATGCGGCGCAGGAAGGTGATGTCATCGCCCCGCTTTTTCACCGCGATATTGTAATTTTTAACGCCCGGCAGGTCGTTTTCCAGCTCGGTAAGCTCGTGATAATGGGTGGCGAACAGCGTTTTGCAGCCAATATGGCCGGAGATATGCTCCACCACCGCCCGGGCGATGCTCATGCCGTCGAAGGTGGAGGTGCCCCGGCCGATCTCGTCCAGGATAACAAGGCTCTTTTTGGTGGCATACTGCAAAATTTCCGCAACCTCGGTCATCTCCACCATAAAGGTGGACTGGCCCGCTGCCAAATCGTCCGAGGCGCCCACCCGGGTAAAGATCGCATCCACCACACCCACCCGGCAGGCCTTTGCCGGCACAAAGCTGCCGATCTGCGCCAGCAGCGCGATCAGGGCATTTTGGCGCATATATGTGGATTTGCCTGCCATGTTGGGGCCTGTGATGATGAGAAGATTGTCCTCGGCGCAGTCCAGCGCGGTGTCGTTGGGCACGAACAGGCTTTTGCGCTGCATCTGTTCGATCACTGGGTGCCGCCCCTCGGTGATGTGCAGCCCGTCGCCCCCGTCCACCGCGGGGCGCACATAATCGTTTGTCACGGCCACCTGCGCCAGCGCCGCCAGCACATCCAGCTTTGCCACGGCGCCGGCCGTGGCCTGAATCCGGGCCAGCTGGGCCGAGAGATTAAACAGCAGTTCCTCGAACAGCTTGCGCTCCAGCACCAGCAGGCGCTCGCTGGCGCCCAGGATCTTGTTCTCCAGCTCCTTGAGCTCCTCGGTGATATAGCGCTCGGCGTTGGCCAGGGTCTGCTTGCGCACAAACCCCGGGGGCACCTGGCTGGTGAAGGACTTGCTCACCTCGATATAATAGCCGAACACCCGGTTGTAGCCGATCTTGAGGGTGCGGATGCCCGTTTCCTCTTTCATTTTTGCTTCCAGGTGCGACAGATACCCCTTGCCGCCGTGCACGATGTCCCGCAGCTCATCCACCTCAGGGTTGTAGCCCGCCCGGATGACCCCGCCCTCCTTCAGGGTTGAGGGGGCCTCTTCGTCCACCGCGGCGTAGATCCGCTCTTTGATATCCTCCAGCGGGTCGATGCGGCCGGCCAGCGCAGTGAGCTCCGGGCAGCCGCAGCCCTCGGCCAGGGCTTTCAGCGCGGGGAGCTGGTCGCAGGTGCTGGCCAGAGAATAGATCTCCTTGGGGGTGGCCGAGCCATATACCGTGCGGGTCATCAGGCGCTCAATGTCAAACACGCGGCTCAGCGCCTCAATGATTTCGGCCCGCTGGATGTTCTGTTCGTACAAAGCCTGCACGCTGTCCAGCCGGGCGTTGATCGCCGCCGCGTTCACCAGGGGCTGCTCCAGCCAGCTGCGCAAAAGGCGTTTGCCCATGGCGGTCTGGGTCTTGTCCAGCACCCAGAGCAGGGTGCCGCGCTTTTCGCGGCCGCGCATGGTCTCGGTGAGCTCCAGGTTCGCCCGGGTAACGGGCGAAAGCTGCATATACTGGGCCTCTGCATAGTTGTGCACGCTCTTGAGCCGCTCCACACCTTTTTTCTGGGTGGCGTGCAAATAGCCCAGCAGGCCGCTCATGGCATAGGGCGCGCAGCCGTCCCGCGCAAAGCCGGTGGCCGCGGCCCAGTCTGCGCCGAACTGGGCCGTGAGCTGCTGTTCCACGCGCTGCGGGGCAAACTGCTCGTCCTCCAGCAGCTCCACCGCACAGGTCATGTGCTGTTTGATATACGCTGTCACGTCCTTCAGGTTCAGCAGGGCGGCGTTGAACAGCACCTCGCTGGGGCTGTAGCGGCACAGCTCGGTGATGATCTGGGTACTCAGCTTTTCGCTGCACAGTTCAGTGGAGTGTGCGGTGCCTGTGGAAACATCGGCAAAGCACATGCCCGCTTTGCCCTCTTTTAAGTATATACTGCATATGTAGTTGTTTTTGTCGTCTTGAAGCATGCTGCTCTCAATGACTGTGCCGGGGGTGATGACCCGGATGATATCGCGCTTTACAAGCCCCTTTGCCAGGGCAGGGTCCTCCATCTGCTCACAGATGGCTACCTTGTAGCCCTTGGCGATCAGCCGCGCCACATAGGCCTCGTAGCTGTGGAAGGGCACGCCGCACATGGGGGCGCGCTCCTCCTGGCCGCAGTCCCGCCCGGTGAGCGTGAGCTCCAGCTCCTTGGACGCCAGAAGGGCGTCGTCGTAGAACATCTCGTAAAAATCACCCAGGCGGAAAAACAGGATCTCGTCCTTATGCTGCTTTTTCAGCTCAAAATACTGGGTCATCATGGGGGAAAGCTCCGCCACGAAACATCACCTACCTACACATTTTGGGAAAGCGGGCGGCCCCCAGAGCATTTGCTGCGCCGAGAGCCGCCTGGCCGGAATCGTTTTGTTTTCAGTGGCAGCCGCTGCAGGAGGAGCAGCTGCCCGAGCAGCCGGCCTCGGGCTGCTGCACGCTCATGGGGTCGCCGCCGTTCATTGCGGTGTTGATGATGGCGTCGATGTAGCTGATCAGCGCCTCGGCCTCGGCCTTTGCCTCGTTGTAGGCGGCCATGCTCCCGGTGGACATGATCTTGCTGTAGAGCTCGTTGACCTTGGCGTTCAGTTCAGCTACCTTGGCGTCGTCCCGCTCGTCCTTGCTGATCTCGTTGTTCAGGTCGAGCCGGGCAAGGTTGAACTCGCCGATCATATCCTGCAGGGCTTCGTCCTTGTCGTTGGCCTCGCGGGCGGCGGCCAGTGCCAGGTAGCAGGGGTCGGTCTGCAGCGCGGCTGCAGCTTTTTTAAAGAGGTCGATGGTATCCATGAAATATCTCCTTTTTTGTTTATTGGGCAAGCTCGCCCGTCAATATGGTTCCCCGGGAACCGGTAAAATGCACGGGTGCATATTCGCCCACAAGGGCGGCAGGGCCCGCAAACTCCACCACCAGATTGTTGGAAAGGCGGCCGGAAAGCGTTCCCTCCTGCCTGCCGTGGCCCTCCACCAGCACCCGCTGGGTCTGCCCCGCGAGCCGGGCCACCAGGCCGCAGGCGATCTCGTCCTGCACCGTGAGCAGCCGGGCCATGCGCCGGGCCTTTTCCTGGCGGGTAACCGGGTCCGGCATGGAGGCCGCCCTGGTGCCGGTCCGCTTGGAATAAATAAAGGTGAACAGCTGCATGTAACCCACCTTGCGCACCAGGTCCAGCGTGGCTTCAAAATCCTCCTCGGTTTCGCCGGGGAATCCCACGATAATGTCGCTGGAAAAGGTGACCCCCGGAATGGCGGTGCGGGCATATTCCACCAGGTCCAGATACTGGGCGACGGTGTAGTGCCGGTTCATTTCACGCAGCACCCGGTCGCTGCCGCACTGCACCGGCAGGTGGATGTGGCTGCAGATCCGTTCGTTGCGGGCAATGGTGTCGATCAGCTTGCGGCTGGCATCTTTTGGGTGGCTGGTCATAAAGCGCAGGTGGTAGTCGCCCGGCTCTTTGCACAGCAGCTCCAAAAGGTCCGCAAAGTCGATGGGCTGTTCCAGGCCCTTGCCATAGCTGTTCACATTCTGCCCCAGCAGCGTGATCTCCTTGTAGCCCGCGGCCACAAGGCCGCGGAACTCGGCCAGCACGTCCGCCGGGCGGCGGCTGCGCTCGCGCCCGCGCACATAGGGCACAATGCAGTAGGTACAAAAATTATCGCACCCGTACATGATGGGCAGCCAGGCACGGAACCGGGAATCGCGCCGGATCGGAACCTGCTCCACGATCTCTGTGCGCTCGGCCGGGGCCTGTAAAAGCCGCCTGTTGCCCCCCGCCAGCTTTTCCGCCAGCAATTGGGGCAGCGTGTCGATGCCGTTCACCCCAAACACCAGATCCACAAACGGGTAGCTCTGCCGGATCTTTTCCACCACCGCAGGCTGCTGCGCCATGCATCCGCACAGCCCGATGATCAGCCCCGGCTTTTGTTTTTTCAGGCTTTTCAGCGCCCCCACGTTGCCGAATACCCGCTGCTCGGCGTGCTCGCGCACCGCGCAGGTATTGAACAGGATCAGATCCGCCTGCTGGGGCGCATCGCACAGGCCGAAGCCCGCGTCGGCCAGTACGCCCTTGATCTTTTCGCCGTCGTTTACGTTCTGCTGGCAGCCGTAAGAATGCACATAGGCCAAAGGCGGGCTTTCGTAATAGCGGGCGATCGCCCCGGCCGCCGCCCGGTTGTGTTCAAAATGAATGGGTTCCAAAAGGCTCTCCTATCCGTTGTAACGCCCCCAAAGCGCGGGCGCTCACCGCAGCCCCCGCTTGTGGCTTTTTAGTTGATATTCAAAATTAGTATACAATATTTTGCGCTTTTGCACAAGCGCCTCCAAAAGAATTTGCCGAAAAATGGCACAGACCGCCCGGCCGCTGCACGCGGGGGGCGGCCTGTGCCACAAGCGCAGTTACGGGGCGCGCTCTTCACGTCTGCTTTTCCAAAAGCAGATAGAGCGAAAAGGCGCTGCCCTGCCCGGGTTTCGATTGCAGCTTGATATACCCGCTTTGCAGCCCCGCGATCTCCCGCGCAAGGTACAGCCCCACCCCCACGCCGGGTTCGCCGCGCACCTCTTCGCCGCGCCAAAACCGGCCGAACACCGCCCCCTGCTCCGCCTCCCGGATGCCGGGCCCGGTATCCTGTACCGTAATGCGGCAGAACATGGGGCTTGCAGCGCACCGAATGTTCACCCTGCCGCCGGCCGGGGTGTATTTTACGGCATTGTCGATCAGGTTGCCCAGGGCCTCGGCCGTCCATTTGGGGTCGAACCACGCGGTCTGTTCCGCCGGCTCCACTGTAAAGTCAATCCGCTTTTCACTTGCCGCGGCGCGATACGGGGCGGCGGCCTGCTCCATCAGCTCCCCCACATCCCCCACCAAGGGCGCGACCTGCACAGCCCCCGTTTCCAGGCGGCTCATTTTTACCAGCGCATCGATCAAAAACTGCAGCCGCTGCCCCTGGGCGGCGATCTGCCGCGTCATGGCCCTGGCCGCTTGGGGCAGCTCCTGTTCCTGCAAAAGCTGTGTGTACAGCAAAATACCGGCCAGGGGCGTTTTGGTCTGATGCGAAATATCCCCGATCAGCTCTTTCAGGCGCGCCCTGTCGCTTTCCAAGTGCTTTTGAGACAAGGCCCCCGCCTGCAAAAAGCGCGCCAGCCTGGCCTCCAGGCGGGAGAGCTGCTGTTCGCTGTAAGAATGTTCGGAAAAGCCGCCGCTCATGCACTCTTCGAGCATGCGCTCCAGGTTTTTCATGGTGCGCCGGGCATGCAGCCCATAGGCGGCCGCCCAGACTGCCGCCGCCAGCGCCAGCACAAGGGCCGCCCCCACCGCCGCCCAGACCGCCGCCTGTGGCGGAATGTGAAGCAAATACGTGAGGTCAAACATCGCCGCCCGCCTCCCAGCGGTACCCCACGCCGTACACGGTTTGTATGTAAGCGGGGGCTTTGGAACCGGCCTCCAGCTTCGCCCGCAGGCGGCGCACCGTCACGGTGAGGGTGTTTTCATCCACAAACTCGCCGCCATTCCATACCTGCTCCAGCAGCACTTCCCGGGGCAGGGTTCGCCCCCGGTTTGCCACCAAAAGGCGCAGCAGCCGCTGCTCGGTAACGCTCAGGGTGATCTCCCGGCCGGCCGCCTCAAAGTGCAGGGCGGAAAAATCGAACCGGAAAGGCCCCAGCTCGTATACCGGGGCCTCCCCCTTTGCCTCGCCGCGGCGCAACGCTGCCGCCACCCGGGCGCGCAGCACCGCCAGGCTGAAAGGCTTTGTGATATAGTCGTCGCCGCCGGCCTCCAGGGCCGTGACCTCGCTGTATTCGGCGTCGTTTGCGGTCAAAAAAAGCACCGGGGTGGCGTCGCCCCGGGCCCGCAGCTCACGGCAAAGCGCAAGGCCGCTGCCATCCGGCAGGCCCAGATCCAGCAGGATCAGATCGAACGTCCCCTGCTGCAGCGCGTTCCGGGCTTCGGCCAGGCGGCTGCAGCTGCAAAAGTCGAACCCCTGCCCCTCAAAGCTCAGGGCAATGCCCTGCCCCAGGGCCTCGTCGTCCTCCACCAGCAGGATGCGCTTCACCGGCGTTCCCCCTTTTCCACGCGCAGTTTCATGCGCGCTTTTTCTTTGCCCGGGCCGCTTTTTCTCCCGGCACAGGCCGGACCCGGTCCCGCTCCAGCACAGGCGCCAGATAGCGGCCCGTGTAGGACGCGGGGTTCTGCGCGACCTGCTCCGGGGTCCCGGTGGCCACCACCGTGCCGCCCTCGCCGCCGCCCTCCGGGCCAAGGTCGATGATATAGTCCGCCCGTTTGATGATATCCAGGTTGTGCTCGATGATCACCACCGTGTTGCCGGTTTCCACCAGCCGGTCCAGCACCTGGATGAGCTTGTGAACGTCGGCCACATGCAGGCCGGTGCTGGGCTCATCCAGCACATACACGGTCTGGCCGGTCTCCCGTTTGGCCAGTTCCAGGGCCAGCTTTACCCGCTGGGCCTCGCCGCCGGAAAGGGTGGTGGCGCTTTGCCCCAGCTTGATGTAGCCCAGGCCCACGTCCAGAAGGGTCTGCAGCTTGCGCTCAATGCGGGGCTGGTTTGCAAAGAAAGCGCAGGCCTCCTCCACCGTCATTTCCAGCACCTCGGCAATGCTTTTTTCCCGGTATTTCACTTCCAGGGTTTCCCGGTTGTAGCGGGCGCCCTTGCACACCTCGCAGGGCACGAAGATGTCCGGCAGAAAGTGCATCTCAATCTGCACAATGCCGTCGCCCTCGCAGGCTTCGCACCGCCCGCCCTTTACGTTAAAGCTGAAGCGCCCCGGCCCGTAGCCGCGCATTTTTGCGGCCTCGGTCTGCGAGAACACATTGCGGATATCGGTAAAAACGCCGGTATAAGTGGCGGGGTTGGAACGCGGGGTCCGGCCGATGGGCGCCTGGTCAATCCCGATGACCTTGTCCACATATTCCAGGCCCTCAATGGCCCTGAACTTGCCGGGGCGGCGCTTTGCCCCGTTCAGCTCCATGGCAAGGGCCTTATAGAACACCTCGTTGATCAGGCTGGATTTGCCCGAACCGGACACGCCGGTCACACAGATCATGCGCCCCAGGGGAAGATCCACGTCGATGTTTTTCAGGTTGTTCTCGGCCGCGCCGCGGATGCGCAGCTTTTTGCCGCTGCCCTTGCGGCGGGTGGGGGGCACCTCGATCCGCTTGCGCCCGGAGAGGTAATCGCCTGTGATGCTGCGGGGCGCGGCGCAGATATCCTCCACGCTGCCCTCGGCCACGATCTCCCCCCCATGCACGCCCGCGCCGGGGCCCACGTCCACAATATAATCGGCCTGGCGCATGGTGTCCTCGTCGTGCTCCACCACGATCAGGGTGTTGCCCAGGTCCCGCAGCCGTTTTAAGGTGGCGATGAGCTTGTCGTTGTCGCGCTGGTGCAGGCCGATGCTGGGCTCGTCCAGCACGTACAGCACGCCTGTCAGGGCGCTGCCGATCTGGGTCGCCAGCCGGATGCGCTGGCTCTCGCCGCCCGAAAGGCCCGACGCCCCGCGGGAGAGGGTCAGGTAATCCAGGCCCACGCTCTGCAAAAAGCCCAGCCGCTCGCGCACCTCTTTCAAAATACCGTCGCCGATGCGGTGCTCCTGGTCGGTAAGGCGGATGCCCTCCAGAAATTTCAGCTCTTCCCGCACGCTCATATCGCCGAAATCGCTGATATTGATGCCCCCCACCGTCACCGCCAGGCTGGTGGGCTTGAGGCGCTTGCCGCCGCAGTCCGGGCACTCGACCCCGTTCATCACGGTGGCAATCTCTTCCTTCATCCACTCGCTGCTGGTCTCCCGGAAACGGCGCTCCAGGTTGGTCACGATGCCCTCGAACTCGTTCATGTAGCGGCCCGAGCCAAACTCGTTTTCGCGGTGCATCTCGATCCGCTCGCCGCCGGTGCCGTAGAGCAGCGCATTGATGGCCGCCGCGCTGAACTCCTTCACCGGCGTATCCAGGGTAAAGCCGTATTTCTTGCCCAGCCCCTTATAATACATCTCGCTGATGGAGCCCTCAGCATAGTACCAGCCGCTGGCTTTCACGGCCCCCTGCCGGATCGAAAGGTTTTTATTAGGCAGGATCAGCTCCGGATCCACCCGCATAAAGGTGCCAAGGCCTGTGCACCGCTCACAGGCGCCGAAGGGGTTGTTGAAGCTGAACATGCGGGGCTCCAGCTCGTTGATGGACACACCGTGCTCCGGGCAGGCATAGCTCTGGCTGAACTGCAGTTCTTCGCCGCCCGGCACATCCACGGTCGCCAGGCCCCCGGTCAGGGCAAGGGCCGTTTCCAGGCTGTCAGCCAGGCGGCTGCGCACGGCGCCGTTCAGAACGAGCCGGTCCACCACGATCTCCACCGTGTGCTTTTTGTTTTTTTCCAGGCTGATCTCCTCTTCCAGATCGTAGAGGTTGCCATCCACCCGCACCCGGGCGTAGCCGCCCCGGCGGGCGGCGTCCAGCTCTTTTTGCTGGGTGCCCTTGCGCCCGCGCACCACCGGCGCAAGCACCTGGAACTTTGTGCCCTCGGGCAGCTCCAGCACCGCGTCCACCATCTGGTCCACCGTCTGCTGGGTGATAACCCTGCCGCACACCGGGCAGTGCGGAATGCCGATGCGCGCATACAAAAGGCGCAGATAGTCGTGGATCTCGGTCACGGTGCCCACCGTGGACCGGGGGTTGCGGTTGGTGGTTTTCTGGTCGATGGAAATGGCCGGCGAAAGCCCCTCGATGTTGTCCACATCCGGCTTTTCCATCTGGCCCAGGAACATGCGGGCATAGCTGGAAAGGCTTTCCATATAGCGGCGCTGGCCGTCCGCGTAAATGGTGTCGAACGCGAGGCTGGATTTGCCGCTGCCTGAAAGGCCGGTCATCACCACCAGCTTGTCCCGCGGAATGGTAAGGCTCACATTTTTCAGGTTGTGCTCCCGCGCGCCCCTGATCACAATTTTGTCGTTGCTCACTTGTACGTTTCCCTCTCCCTCTGGTATGTGGGTGTCGCTTAAAATCTGCCCCTGCGCTTTTTCTCCATGGGGGTGTCCTCTTTGGGGTTCTCGCCCCGGCGCAGCTTGTCGATGCGGTCGCGCAGGAAAGCCGCGTGCTCAAACTCCAGCAGCTTTGCCGCCTCCTTCATCTCGCGGGTCAGGCGGGTGATGAGCTGCTCGCGCTCGGCCTTGCTCATGCGGCGGGTGCCGAGCTTCGCATTCTCCTTGTGATCGCTGATCTCCAGGCTGTCGCGAATGCCCTTCACAATGGTGGTGGGCACAATGCCGTGCTCCTCGTTGTAGGCCATCTGGATGGCACGGCGGCGCTCTGTTTCGGTGATGGCAGCCTCCATGCTGGGGGTCACCTCGTCGGCGTACATGATCACCACGCCCTGGGCGTTGCGGGCCGCGCGGCCGATGGTCTGCACAAGGCTGGTCTCGCTGCGCAAAAAGCCTTCCTTGTCTGCGTCCAGAATGGCCACCAGCGAAACCTCCGGAAGATCCAGCCCCTCGCGCAGCAGGTTGATGCCCACAATCACGTCGATGGCGCCGGTGCGCAGGTCCCGGATCAGCTCCATCCGCTCAAAGGTATCCACCTCATGGTGCATATACTTTACCTTTACGCCGTGATCGGTCAGGTAGTCGGTCAGGTCCTCGGCCATTTTTTTGGTGAGCGTGGTCACCAGCACCCGCTCGCCGCGGGCGGTGCGCTGGTTGATCTCGCCCAAAAGATCTTCAATCTGGCCTTCCACCGGCTTTACAATGATCACCGGGTCCAGCAGGCCCGTGGGCCGGATCACCTGCTGGGCGATCTGGGTGCTGTGGGTACGCTCGTATTCAGCGGGGGTGGCGCTCACAAACACGATCTGGTTGAGCTTTTTTTCCACCTCTTCAAACTTGAGCGGGCGGTTGTCAAAGGCAGAGGGCAGGCGGAAGCCAAAATCCACCAAGGTCTTTTTGCGGGCGTAGTCGCCGCCATACATGGCCCGCAGCTGGGGCAGCATCACATGGCTCTCGTCCACAAACAGCAAAAAGTCCGGCGGGAAATAGTCCAGCAGCGTGGTGGGGGTGGACCCGGGTGCCCGGCCTGAAAGCACGGCAGAGTAGTTTTCAATGCCCTTGCACATGCCCACTTCCTGCAGCATTTCCATATCATAACGGGTGCGCTGGGCAATGCGCTGGGCCTCCAGCAGCTTGCCCTCTGCGGTGAAGCGGCGCACCTGCTGATCCATCTCCTCCTGGATGTGGGTCAGCCCCTGCTGCATTTTTTCCGGCGAAACGATGTAATGGCTGGCCGGGAAAATCGCCACATGCTTGACCACGTTTTTCCGCTCCCCTGTCAGGGGGTTCATCTCACTGATGCGGTCGATCTCATCGCCAAAAAACTCCACCCGGATGGCCACATCGTTCATATAGGCCAGGTTGATCTCCACCACATCGCCCCGCACCCGGAATTTGTTGCGCACAAAATTGATGTCGTTGCGTTCATATTGCAGCTTTACCAGCCGCCGGCACAGCTCGTCCCGATCCATCTGCATTCCGGGGCGCAGGCTGATGACCATGCTCCGGTAGTCGATGGGGTCGCCCAGGCTGTAAATGCAGGACACACTGGCCACGATGATCACATCACGCCGCTCGGAAAGGGCCGCCGTGGCCGAGTGGCGCAGCCGGTCGATCTCGTCGTTGATGGCGCTGTCTTTTTCAATATAGGTATCCGTGGAAGGAATGTAGGCCTCCGGCTGATAATAGTCGTAATACGAAACGAAATACTCCACCGCATTCTCCGGAAAAAACTCCCGGAACTCGGTGCACAGCTGCGCGGCCAGGGTTTTGTTGTGCGCCAGCACCAGGGTGGGCCGGTTGACCTTTGCGATCACGTTCGCCATGGTGAAGGTCTTGCCGCTGCCCGTCACCCCCAAAAGGGTTTGGGCTTTATCCCCCCGCAAAATGCCCTGCGCCAGCTGTTCAATGGCCTGCGGCTGGTCGCCCGTGGCCTGATAGGGGGATACAAGCTTAAAATGATCCATTTTTTCTCCTTATAAAACCAGGCGCTCAGCGCCCAAAGCCCAATTCCGGCAGTCGCCTCGTCTGTTCCATCGAGAGGTAGTCTCCCTCGGAATCCACAATGATATGATCCAGCAGGCGGATGCCCAGCGGGTACAGAACCCTTCCCACCGAAGCGGTGAAATCCAGGTCCGCCTGGCTGGGCAGCGCAAGGCCGCCCGGGTGGTTGTGGGCCAGCACCACCTGGGTGGCGCCCAGCCGCACCGCCCGCTGCGCCAGTGCCCGCGGCGAAACCGCCGATTCGTTGCTGCCGCCCTCGGCCAGCCGTTCCCACTTGATCAGGCTGTTACGGTCGTCAAAGTACAGCGCATACACCTGTTCGACCCTCACCCCGTGGAACAACGGCACCACAAACTCGGCGATCTGTTCCATTTTTTCAAAGGTGCGGGGCGCCGCGCTGCGGGTGTGCTGGTAATATCGGCTGGCCTCCATCACCATGGCCAGCAGCCGCGCGGTGGCGGGCCCCACCCCTTCCACTTCCTGCAGTTCCGCCTCGCTGGCTTCCAGTACCCGGCAAAAATCGCCGAAATGGTCGATCAGGCGATGGGCCAGCGGGTTCACATCCTTTCGAGGGATGGAAAAGGTGAGCATGTATTCCAGCGCCTCGTGCCCGGCAAGGCCCCTGAAGCCGTTTTCCAAAAAGCGGCGGTGCAGCCGCTCCCGGTGCTCCGCATGGATGTTTTTGTTTGAAACCGCCATCCGGCCGCCCCCCTTTTTTCTCTCATTCGCCGCTTTACGCGGTATCCGTTTTATTATATACTATTTGAGAGCGATTTTAAAGAGAGGGGCTGCCAGGTTTGAAGGGTTTTACCGCCGGCAAAAACGAGGAAGGGGTGCGCCTGTCGCGCTTTGTGCAAAACGTGACCACCGGTCTGCCCGCCAGTATGCTGTACAAGAGCTTCCGCAACAAGCGCATCAAGGTGAACGGCAGGCGTGCCGCGCCCGAGGATCGGCTGCACGAGGGGGATCTGGTGGAGCTGTATCTCAACGATGAGTTTTTCCCCTCCGGCCCCGCCAAGGCCCCCGCGCCGCGCCGCCGCGCCCCCCTCACCGTGATATACGAGGACGAAGCCCTGGCCGTTCTTTACAAGCCCCCCCACCTGCTCTGCCACCCGGACCGCACCGGCGACGACAGCCTGGTGGAAGCATTCCAGGATTATCTTGCCCAAAAAGGCGGGTATGACCCGCAGGCGGAGGCCAGTTTCTCCCCCGCGCTGTGCAACCGGCTGGACCGGGGCACTGAGGGGCTGGTGATCGGCGCCAAAAGCTACCCCGCCCTGCGGGACATGAACGAGGTGATCCGCCGGGACCTTGTGCGCAAGGAATATCTGGCCATCACCCTGGGCGCGCCGCCCCAGGGGCGCCACACCGCCTGGCTGCGCCACAGCGAGGTGGGCAACAAGGTGACTGTGCGCGCCACCCCGGCCGAAGGGTATAAAGAAATCATCACCGATGTATCGGTGGAACGGACCACGGGCCCTTTTGCCCTCTGCCGCATCGGCCTGGTGACGGGGCGCACCCACCAGATCCGCGCACATCTGGCGTTTCTGGGCGCGCCGGTCCTGGGCGACGTCAAATACGGCAGCCGCAAATGGAACGAGCGTACCGACTTTAAAACCCAGGCCCTGTGCGCGGTAAGCCTGGCTTTTGGCGCCATTTCCCCGGAAAACAGCCTGTGCGGCATGAGCGGCCGGACCGTGGAGCTGGAGCACCCCGGGCTGGCGGCCCGGTTTGAGGCCCTGGCAAAACCGGGCCAGTGAATTCAGGTTTAAAGAAGCATTGGCAAAAGGGCCCTGCCTTTTTGCCAATGCTTCTTTGGTTTATCGCGGTTTTGGCGGCGCCTTTTTTCTTTTTCGGGGCGCGGGCAGCGCGGCCCAGGTGCGCCGCAAAAGCCCGGCTGCAAAGGCCGCGTCCTCGGGGTCTTCCACCACCAAAGCATCTCCCGCGCCCTCGTAGGGTTGGGCCAGGCGGAGCCCGGGCGCGAACGCGCGGCCGGCCGGGGTGTTTTTGATGAACAGCTGGTCGTCACAGATGCAGCCCACAAACTTGCCCTCCAACCAGACGCCGTACTCGCCGAACAGCCGTTTGATCTCCACCGCTCCCGCTGCCGCCAGCTGATCGCCGATGTAACGGGCAAATTCTTCACTGGTCGCCATAAGCACATCCCCTTTCTTTTTTCCGCCCATCGCCGCCTTCCTCCGCGGGATAAAGCGCCAGGATCCGGCGCGCCCGCTCTGCGATCTGGCGCGCGGCCCAGGCGGGTTCCAGCACGGTCACAGCGTCCCCCATGCCCAAAAGCCAGCTGCGCATGTATTCCGGGTCATAGAAGTCGCGCTGGAACAAAAGATCCCCGTTGGGCTGTTCCGTATAACAGTCGGGGCCGTATTCCTCCACAAGGCGATACTTTGCCCTCTGCTGAAAGCGGGCTACCAGATGCACCTCATCCCCGCCCGTGCCGGGGTCGAAATCCAATTCTTCCAGCCGCACGGGCCGCGGGTCAAACCCCCGGCCCGTGACCTCCAGCTCCCACATACGGTTGAGCTTAAACAGGCGGAACGCCTGCCGTTCCAGGCACCAGCTGTACAGATACCAGCCACCCCAATGAAATACCAGCCGGTAGGGCTCTACCTCCCGCATGCTCTCCCCTTTCGCATAATAATAGCAAAAGCGCAGGGTGTGCTTTTCCCGGGCGGCGCGCTGCACCAGCGCCATTTTTTTTGCCAGATCGTCCTTGTAATAGGTGGCCAGATCGATCAAAAACAGGTCGTCCGCCTCCAGCACCTGGCGCCGGCCTGCCCCCAGCTTTTCTGCCAGAGCGGCCATGTGGTCGCTGTTCAAAAGGCCGTCCAGGCTTTTTACCCCGGCCAGGATCGCCTGCAGCTCGTCCTGCGTGAGCAGCGCCGCCTCCAGCCGATAGCCCGCGGCAATGGCGATACCGCCGCCCTTGCCCTGGGTGGTCACCAGTGGGATGCCCGCGCGGCCCAGCGCATCGATATCGCGGGTGATGGTGCGGCGCGACACCTCAAATTTTTCAGCCAGCTGGGGTGCGGTCACGACGCCGTTCTGCAAAAGAGTGGTAAGAATGCCCAAAAGCCGGTCGGTGCGCAAAGCGGCCCCCCCTTTCCATCAAGTTTCTACTTTATTATAACACTATAACAAGACAACTGTATGTCCTGTTTTAGGCAAAAAGCAGCGGCCCCCGCATCCTTTTGCGGGGGCCGCTGCTTTTCTTTGATGGCCGTGCACGCCGCGCCGCCTTTAGAAAAAGCTCACCTGGCTGGTGTCCGGCAGCGCGCCCAGTGCGCCCACGCTTTTCAGGTTCTCCATCACCGCGCTGGAAACACCGCTGGCCTGCTGAAGCTCCTCAATGGAAAGATATTCCTGCCCTTTTGCCGTGGCATTTTCCAGCGCCACAGCCGCGGCCTCGCCCACGCCCTTCAGTGCGGCAAAGGGCAGCCGCACCTTGCCGTCCTCCACCATATAGCGGGTGGCGTGGCTTTTGCCCAGCTCGATGGGAAGGAATTCATAGCCCCGCACCAGCATCTCGTTTACCAGCTGGAGCGACACCTGGATATCCTCGTCCTTTGCCTTTTTTTCTTCCCGCAGGCGCGCCTCCACCTCTTTCAGGTGCTGCTGGGCGACCTTGGCTCCCCCCACCGCGGCCTCGTAGTCGATATCGTCGCCGCGCACGGTAAAATACGTGGCATAGAACGCCTGGGGATGGTAGACCTTGAACCACATCAGGCGGATTGCCGCGATCAGGTACGCCACGGCGTGCGCCTTGGGGAACATGTATTTTATCTTGCGGCAGGAATCCATGTACCAGTCCGGCACGCCACAGGCCTTCATAGCCTCCTCTGCTCCTGGGGGAAATCCGTTTTTGGCCACCTTGCCCTTGCGGGTCAGCTCCATCACATTGAACGCCATTTTGGGTTCCAGGCCCTTGTGCAGCAGGTAGGTCATAATGCTGTCGCGGCAGCCGATCACGTCCGAAATGGTGCACGTGCCGGTCTTGATCAGATCCTGGGCGTTGCCGTTCCACACGTCGGTACCGTGCGAGAGCCCCGAGATCTGGGTCAGATCGCTGAAGTTTTTCGGCTGCGCTTCCATCAGCATCTGGCGCACGAAAGGGGTGCCCAGCTCTGGAATTC
>NZ_DBGCTQ010000045.1:0-40708 GCF_048388525.1 Allofournierella sp.
TTTTCCCCTGAAAGCGGGGGGAAAGTTTGGTACAGCCGCATTTTGTTTTTTGTGCGCGGATGTGGTACACTTTTAAAAACCTTACGATCTGTGAAAGTGAAACGAAAAGGAGAATGTATTTATGGCGTATTATTTCGAGCAGCCCAGCCGCACCTTTGGCGAATATCTGCTTGTTCCCGGTTACTCTTCTTCCGCGTGTGTGCCGGACGCGGTGAGCCTGAAAACCCCCCTGGTAAAGTATCGCAAAGGGCAGGAGGAATGCCCCATCACCATGAACATCCCCATGGTGAGCGCCATTATGCAGTCTGTTTCGGGGGCTGAGCTTGCCATTGCGCTGGCAAAGCAGGGCGGCGTTTCGTTTATCTACGGCTCGCAGAGCGTGGAGAGCGAGGCGGAAATGGTGCGCCGGGTCAAGAGCTACAAAAAAGGCTTTGTGACCAGCGATTCCAACCTAAAGCCCACCGCCACCCTGGCGGACGTGCTGGCGCTGAAAGAGAAGACCGGCCATTCCACCGTGGCTGTGACCGAGGACGGCACCGCCCACGGAAAGCTGCTGGGCATCGTGGCAAGCCGCGACTACCGCATCAGCCGCATGGAGCTGACCGAGCAGGTGGCCGGTTTTATGACCCCGCTGGAAAAGCTGGTCATTGCGCCGGACACCACCACCCTGAAAGAGGCAAACGACATTATCTGGGCCAACAAGATCAACTCGCTGCCCCTGGTGGACGCCGAGGGTAAGCTGAAATATATGGTTTTTCGCAAGGACTACGACAGCCACAAGGAAAACGTGAACGAGCTGCTGGACGCGGGCAAGAGCTATGTGGTGGGCGCGGGCATCAACACCCGCGATTATGCCGAGCGCGTGCCCGCTTTGGTGGCCGCCGGGGTGGACGTGGTGTGCATTGATTCCTCCGAGGGCTTTACCGAGTGGCAGAGCCGCACGATCGGCTGGATCCGCGAAAATTACGGCGACAAGGTGAAGGTGGGAGCGGGCAATGTGGTGGACCGCGAAGGGTTCCGCTTTTTGGCCGAGGCCGGGGCCGACTTTGTGAAGATCGGCATTGGCGGCGGCTCGATCTGCATCACCCGCGAAACCAAGGGCATTGGCCGCGGGCAGGCCACGGCGGTGATCGAGGTGGCGAAGGCCCGGGATGAATACTACCGCGAGACGGGCGTGTATGTGCCCATTTGTTCGGACGGCGGCATCGTGCACGACTACCACATGACCCTGGCCCTTGCCATGGGAGCGGACTTTGTGATGCTGGGCAGGTATTTTGCCCGCTTTGAGGAGAGCCCGACCAATAAGGTGCGGATCAACGGCACCACCATGAAGGAATACTGGGGCGAGGGCTCGAACCGGGCCCGCAACTGGCAGCGTTACGACCTGGGCGGTGCCAGCAAGCTGAGCTTTGAAGAGGGTGTCGACAGCTATGTGCCCTATGCCGGCACCCTGGCCGACGGTGTGAACAGCACCCTTTACAAGGTGCGCAGCACCATGTGCAACTGCGGGGCGCTTAGCATTCCCGAATTACAGGAAAAGGCGCGCCTGACCGTGGTGTCGTCCACCAGCATCGTGGAGGGCGGCAGCCACGACGTGGTGCTCAAAAACAACGGCAGCAACAACTGAAAAAACGCTGAAAAGCGGCCCCGCCTGCGCGGGGCCGCTTTTTGCACGATGGGCGAAAGGGGAAGAGGGATACGCGGGCCGCTATTCGCTGCAAACCGCAGCCTCCGCCGGAGGCTGCCCGGTGCGGGAACGGATGCAGGCCGTGAGCGTTTGGCAGAGCTGCCCGATGTCCAGCGGTTTGCTCACATGGGCGTTCATGCCGGCCGCCAGGGCGTCGGCAATGTCGTCGGTAAAGGCGTTTGCGGTGGTGGCGATGATGGGAATGGAGCGGGCGTCGGGGTGGGAAGAAGCGCGGATGCAGCGGGCGGCCTCGTGGCCGTCCATGACCGGCATCTGTACATCCAGCAGAATGGCGGCGTATTCGCCGGGGCGGGAGGCCAGAAAGGTATCCAGGGCCTGCTGCCCGTCATCCACGCAGTCCACATGGGCCCCGTGCATTTTTAAAAGGGTGGCGGCGATCTCCTGGTTGAGCACGTTGTCCTCGGCGATGAGCAGCCGCAGGCCGTGCAGGGAGGTGATGCCCGGCTTGCCGGCTTCGGCGGGCGCCTGGCTGCGCTCCAGCGCGCTTTTGATGGCGGCATAGACCGAGGTGCGGTAAAGGGGCTTGGACAAAAAGCCGTTGACGCCGGCCTCCCGCGCTTCTTTTTCCACCTCGGAAATATCGTAGGCGGAGATCATCACGATGGGAAGGTCCTCGCCCACCTCGCGGCGGATGCGGCGGGTGACTTCCACGCCGTCCATATCTGGCATCTTCCAGTCGATCAGGCACAGATCAAAGCCCCGGCCGTCCCGCCGGGCCTCTTTTGCCAAGGTGACCGCCTCGGCACCGGACAGGCGCCACTGGGCGCGGATCTTGATCTTTTCCAGCAGGATGGAGGTCTGTTCGCACACCTGCTGCTCGTCGTCGACCACCAGGGCGCGCAGGCCCAGCTGGGCAAAATCCGGTTCCGGAACGCTGCTGCTCGCGGAGCGCTTGAAAGGAAGGTCCACGATACAGGTGGTCCCCGCGCCGGGTTCGCTCTCGATCTGGATCTGGCCGCCCATGAGCACCACCAGATTTTTGGTGATGGACATCCCGAGCCCGGTGCCGCCATAGCGCTTGGCGATGGAGGCGTCGGCCTGCTCGAAGGGCCGGAAGACGCGCTCGATGGCCTCCTGGGTCATGCCGATGCCGGTGTCGGAGAGAGCGAAGCGAAGCACATCCACGCTGCTTCGGCTTGCAAGCCGCGAGACCTTTAGCCGGATCTGCCCGCCGGCGGGGGTGAATTTGAGCGCGTTGGAGCTCAGGTTCAAAAGGATCTGGTTCAGGCGCAGGGAGTCGCCGATAAAGACGGTATTTTGGCCAAAGACGTCCATCTCCTCTTTGAAGTCGATGTTCTTGGCCCTTGCCTGGGTATAAACAGAGGCCACAAAACCGTTGACCAGTTCGAAAATATCAAAGGGTTCGTCTTGCAGGACCATTTTACTGCTTTCGATCTTGGACATATCCAGCACGTCATTGATGAGCATGAGCAGATGTTTGGAGGAAAAGGTGATCTTGGACAGACAGTCCTCCACCACGGCAGGCTCGTCGACCGAAGCGCCCGCGATGGTGGTCATGCCGATGATGGCGTTGAGCGGGGTGCGGATCTCGTGGCTCATGCGGGATAAAAACTCGCTTTTGGCCGTGTTTGCGCGCTCGGCGCTCAGCATGGCGTCCTGAAGCGCCTGGCGGGAAGTGACCTCCTCGGTGCGGTCGGAAAACACCGTGATCAATTGGGGGACATCCAGATTCATTACCCGATAGACCCGGATCAGAAGCCAGCGCGTATCCCCGCCCGGCCTGCGGTACTCGACCATTTTTTCGACCGAGGAAGAGGAACGCGGATCGGAAATGGCGGCGCGGAAGGCGTCCACATCCTCCGGCTTCATGCGTTCGTGCAGGGCATCCAGATCCGAGAGGGGGGCGCCCAGCACGCGCTCCATATTGAGGGCGCAGTAGTTGATGGCGTTGGTGCGGGCGTCGCGGATCATGAAGGTGTCGTCGATGCTCAAGGAAAGGCTGTCGAACAGCTTGCTGCGGAAAATAAGCTCTTTGCGCTGGCGGTGAAGCACGTATTGTGAGACCAGCAGAACGCCGACCATCAGCAGCATCAGAATGACCGAGGCCACCAGGGTGGCCTTTCGGAGCGTCTCTGCGGTTTGGCCATAGCCCACCTTTTTGTCCTGAGCGACAGAAGTGATCTGATCGGCCCGGCTGACCGCCAGATCATAAAGGGGCTGCAGGTCTTGTTTGGCGTATTCCTCGATCTCCTGGTCGGTGACGCCCGGCTGGCCAGCAAAGTTGAGGTAATCGCCCTGCGCGGTCTGCAAAAGCGCGATGACCTCGCGCAGGGCCTGCACGTCGTCCGGGCTGCCCAGGTATAGCTCGCTTACCTCGGCCAGGGACTGATCCAGCGAAGCGTAAAGTTTTTCCAGCTCGATGCGGGCCAGCCGGAGATCCTCGGCGCTGCGGTGGCGCTGCAGCCGTTCGGTGCGCAGGCTCATCTCCGAAATATGGCTTTTTACATCGCCGGTGGAGATCACCACCTCGAAGGGATGGCTGGAGATGATCTCGGTCTGGGCCGCCAGGCGGGCGGAACTGACGAGGGTCATAATGAGATAGGCCAGCATAAGCAGGATCAGAAGGGTTGTGCCCGCGGTGCTGATCCGCTGGCCCCGCCGAACGGGGTCGATCATATTTTGGGTGCTTTTGGGGGGCTTCATGGCTACGCCTCTCTTTTTGTGATGGCACATGAATGGCTGCAATTTCACAAAGGGCCGCTCATATGCATATTTATTTTAGTATATCAAATAAAGTAAAAAACGGCAATAGACTGAATCACAAATAGGCGAAGAAAAGAATAAGCGCCGCTTTGCCGGCATTCAAGTCGCCGCTGGTTGGTACGCAGGACCAGGGAGGGACGAAACCAATTATCGGCTTTCGGCATAAACTTATATTGGATACTGTTTTTGAGGTATCCGGGTGCGCATATCGTTTTGTGATTCCATACAGAAAGGAAGGGAAATATGAATACATATCATAGCGACAATGGCTGCAAGAATGAAAGACCCCACAAATATTGCTGCTGCCGGGGCCCGCAGGGGGAGCCTGGGCCGCAGGGCGAACCGGGCCCGCAGGGAGAGCCTGGGCCGCAGGGGGAACCCGGCCCGCAGGGGGAACCCGGCCCACAAGGGGAACCGGGCCCGCAGGGGGAGCCTGGGCCGCAGGGGGAACCGGGGCCGCAAGGGGAGCCGGGCCCGCAGGGAGAGCCCGGCCCGCAGGGCGAACCCGGGCCGCAAGGGGAGCCTGGGCCGCAGGGAGAACCGGGGCCGCAGGGAGAGCCCGGGCCGGCAGGTACCTTCGACCCGGGCGAGGTTCTGTTTTATATAAATGGCAACGGCGGCCCGATCCCGATCCGGTTCGGGGAGGATCTGAACTTTCTGTCCCCCAACCTGAATATTTTTTTGCACGGTGACCCCGCAACTGTTGAGATCGATGGCAAGGCAATGGATACTGCATTCGGCGGGCTCTATTCCAACATGAGCCAAGCGTTTGAATTTTCTTTTACTGATCAAAACGAACAGGTGCGGTTCAACGGTTATATGCCCGCTTTCAATATTGGGGCAAATCAAAATGAGCTGCAAATTTATATCCCGGGCGAATATGAGATCAATTATATGATCCGTATCGCCGCAGCGGAACTGCCGGACCAGGCGATTTCCGCGGGAGTACGGCAAGACGGAAATTTTATAGATTCTACGCTGCAATACAGCATACTTTCCACCACCGAAAACACGATCCTGCAGGGAAGCGTGATCGAATTCCTGGGCGGTCAAGTGGATTTGGCGTTTTTGGCTGCGGGAGCTGCGGCATTTGACTTGGCCCCGCTCACAAATGCTGTGCTTACGGTCAAACGGATCTCGCCTCTCCCGTAAATCTCCGCTTTTGCCCCTGCCGGCAAACCTGTATTTGTATTGTGCAATGCGGCCGGAAGATCTGACCGCGCCGGACTTTTGGACATAAAACAAGGCCCTGAATATTGAAGGTTCAAAAACTGTTCAATACCCAGGGCCTTATTGAATTGGTGCGAGGGAGGGGACTTGAACCCCCATGGTATATACCACACGCACCTCAAACGTGCGCGTCTGCCGGTTCCGCCACCCTCGCGTATCTGGCGGCCCTTACGGCCACAAGTGGTATTTTAGCAGAAACGGCGCCCCAAGTCAAGAGGGGGAGGGCGGTTCGACCGGCAGAATTTGCGCCGGGGCATCGGCGCTGGGCAGCTCGGTGACCTGGCGCAGCCGGCGCTGGATCTGCCTTGTGCGCACGCCCACCAGATTCTCCAGCTCGCTGCTGGCCTGGTTCAGCCGCGCCTGGGCCTGCGCAAGGGCCTGGCCGAAGGTGTCGAACTCGGATTTTACGCTGCCCAGCACCTTCCAAACCTCGCCCGAACGCTTTTGGATGGCCAGTGTTTTAAAGCCCATCTGCAAACTGTTGAGCAGGGCGGCCATGGTGGTGGGCCCGGCCACCACGATCTTGAATTCCCGCTGCAGGCGCTCGGCAACGCCCCGGCGCACCACCTCGGCGTACAGCCCCTCCACGGGCAGGAACATCACCCCGAAATCGGTGGTGTAAGGGGGCGCCAGGTACTTGTCGTGAATGTCCTTACCGAAGCCGCGGACCCGCTTTTCCAGCTCTTTGGCGGCCAGCTCAACGCCGGCCTTGTCACTTTGGTCGTAGGCGTCCAGCAGGGCGGAATAGGCGTCGACCGGGAACTTGGCGTCGATGGGCAGCAACACCTCGCCCGCCTCGTCACCGGGCAGCCGCAGCGCGTATTCCACCCGGTCGGCGCTGCCCGGCACGGTGGCCACGTTTTCGGCGTACTGCTCGGGGGCGAGGATCTGCTCCAAAATGGCCCCGAGCTGCACCTCGCCCAGGATGCCGCGGGTCTTCACGTTGCTGAGCACCTTTTTCAGGTCCCCCACGCCTGCGGCCAGGGTGCGCATCTCGCCCAGGCCCTTGTACACCATTTCCAGCTGCTGGCTCACCAGGCCAAAGCTTTTTTGCAGCTTGTCCTCCAAGGTCTTTTGCAGCTTTTCGTCCACTGTTTGGCGCACCTCGGCCAGCCGCCGGTCGGTGCCCGCCTGCATGGCGGAAAGGCGCACTTCCATAGTGGTGCGGATGCTCTCCAGCTTTTGCTCGGTCTGCACCGTGTTGGCCCCGAGGCCTGCCGCCACGCTGCCGCCCAGCTCCTGGCGGGTCTGGCGGATCTCGGCCAGCAGGTCCTGGCGCACCTTTTCCAGATCTTCGCCCGAAAGCTGATTTTTGGGGCGCCTTAAGAGGGCCAGCAGGCCAAAAAGGCATGCAAGAGCAGCAAGAATAAGGGTTGCAAGTTCCATCGCTTTCTCCTTGATCATAAAAGGGGATAAGTCCCCCCGGGCCGGCATAGGAATATAGGGAAAAGCCCCGCGGGGCCAAGGCTGCCGGTTACCATTAAGTATACGTGGTTTGCCGCGCCAAATCAACACAAGAAAACAGGGGATGGAACAGATGAAATTTTCGCTCAAGGGCAAAAAAGCGTTTTGGGCCGCAGGGTGGCTTGTTTGCTGCGCCGCCGCGGCCGGGGCCATGGTGTGGGCGGTGCGCCCGGCCACCGTTGGATGCGCCCAGAAGGACCTGACCCGCGTGCCGGTGGCCGGGGTCGTAGCGACGGCGAATTCCGGCAGCGAGGTACAGCAGGAAAAACGCGTTTTTCTTACCTTTGATGACGGCCCCAGCAAGACCACTGAAAAGATATTGGACGTGCTGAAAGAAAAGGGAGTGCCGGCCACTTTTTTTGTGATTGCGGCCCCGAACAATGAAGAAAATATGCCCACCATTCAGCGGGCGGTGGAAGAGGGGCACCAGATTGCACTGCACAGCTGCAGCCACGAATACAAAAAGATCTACAGCAGCCCCGCCGCCTATTGGGCCGATATCAAGCAGCTGCGGGAGAAGATCAGCCCTTATGTGGATGTGGAGAGCATTCACTGGCTGCGCTTTCCGGGGGGCAGCACAAACACCGTGAGCCACAGATACGGCGGCAGCGGGATCATGAAATCGCTCAAGGCCGAAGCGGAGGAAAAAGGGTATCATTATGTAGACTGGAACGTGTGTGCAGAGGATGCGGTGGGTGGGCACCCCAGTGCCGACACCATCTATAACAATGTGATCCGCGAGGCGAAGGGGCATGACATCTGTGTTGTTTTGATGCATGACACGAAAGCCACCAAGACGACGGCCGAGGCGCTGCCGCAGATCATCGACTGGTTTACCGAACAGGGGTACCGCTTTTGCAAAATCGACGAGCTGGACAAACAAATCTGAAAGCGATGCCGAGCAAAGGAACGAAACCTTGCGGCTTTGTAAACTTTTTGGGAAATTTGGCAGGAGCGTGGGGCGCTCCAATTGTAAAACCTTATAAAATGGTGTATCATAGTAAGGTCAATGGCTTGTGCCATTGGCCTTATTTTGATGAGGGGAAGGGGTTTTGCGGCTTGTTCGGTTACGTTACCCCCGCAAAGCCCGAGATGAAGGTCAGGGAGTTTGAGAGCTATAGGGCGGTGTATTGCGGCCTGTGCAAGCAGTTGAAACGGGATTACGGCTTTGCAAGCCGCATGCTGCTGAACTATGACCTGGTCACGGTGGCGCTTTTGGCCGACGGCCTTTCCGGAGAGGAGGGGCGCCCCTGCGCGGAGAGGTGTATCGCAAGCCCGCTGCGCAGGCGCTGTATGCTGCAGGAAACCCGGGGGCTGCGGTTGGCGGCGGCGGCGCTGGTGCTGCTGAGCTGGTATAAGCTGGCTGACGACGTGGCCGATGAAACCCTGGGAAAGCGCCTTGCCGCGCGCGCTGCGCGCCTGGCACTGCGTGGGGCACGCAAAAAGGCGGCTGCGGCGTTTCCTGATCTGGACGAATGCCTTGCCGCAGAAACTGCCCGCCAGCAGAAACTGGAAGCGAGGCAAAGCCAAAACCCGGACGAGGCGGCGGACCCCACAGGCCGCATGACGGGAGCAATCTTTGCGCTGTGTGCCGAAAACGAGGCCCAGGTGCACATTTTGCAGCGGCTGGGATTGTTTTTGGGCAAGATCCTTTACTGGCTGGATGCGGCCGAGGATTATGGGAAGGATGCGGAAAAGGGCCGTTACAACGTGTTCCGGCTGGCGGGCCTTGAGCAGGCGCAGGCGGCAGAGCGCACAAAAGTGCTGTGCCGCATGGCGGCGGGCGAGGCTGCCCGCTGTTACAACCTGCTGGATCTCCGGCTGAACCGGCCGATTTTGGACAACATCATTTTTTTGGGGCTTCCCGCCAGCATTGTGCGGGCCGGGCAGCCGCCCCAGCATACCAAACACGCGGCGATCGCCTGAGGGCGGGCGCGGAAAGGAACAGAAATGGACGCATACAAAGTACTGGGCATTGCCCGCGGCGCCGGGGAAGACGAGGTGAAAGCCGCCTACCGTGCCCTGGCACAGAAATACAACCCGGAAAATTACGAGGCGGGCCCGCTGCGGCAGGATGCTGAACAAAAGATGGACGAACTGAACCAGGCGTTCGACGCTGTGATGAGCGAGCTGCGGGGCGGCGCGCCGGCCAGCGGAGAGCCGGTGCAGCAGGCGCAGCCCGGGCAGAGCGGACCCCAGGGGGCGCAGGGCAGCCTGCCCGAAATACGCGCCCTGATCCAGCAGGGAAAGGTGGACGAAGCCCTGGCACAGCTGCAGGCCATTCCGAACGGCCCGGCGAACGCAGAGTGGAATTTTTTGATGGGAAGCGCTTACTATTATAAGGGCTGGCTCACCGAGGCCCTGCGCTATTTCCAGGAGGCGTGCCGGCTGGCGCCCTCCAACCGGGAGTATGCGGCTGCGCTGCACAATTTGCAGAGCAGCGCGGGCGGCCAGATGCCCGGCAACCCTTATGGGGCTTACGGAAACGGCGCGCAGGCCAATGCGGTGGGCTGCAGCTGCTGCGATATGTGCACGGCCATGATGTGCATGGACATGTGCTGCGGCTGCGGCGGGAACGGGTGCTGAGAAAATGCGGAAACGGCAGAGCGGGCGGATCGCTTTGTGCGGGGTCATGTGCGGTTTGTCGATCGTGATGATGCTCAGCGGCAGCATCATTCCCTTCGCCACTTTTTGCGCGCCTGCCATTGGGGGCATTTTGCTGATGCCGGTGGCGGTGGAGTGCGGTATGAAATTGGCCTGGGTCTGTTACGGTGCGGTGGCGGCGCTGAGCCTGCTGTTTGTGCCGGACAAGGAAATGGCGGCGATTTTTGTATTCCTGCTGGGATATTACCCGCTGCTGAAGGCATACATCGAACGGGCAAAGCACCGGCCGGTGCGCTTTGTGGTCAAGGCCGCAGTGTTCAACGGCGCGGTGTTCGCCATGTATGGGGCACTGCTGTACCTCTTTCCGCTGCAATATATCGTGCAGGAGTTCGCATCCACCGCAAAGCCCATGCTGGCGCTGCTGATTCTGCTGGGGAATTTGTGCTTTTGGATCTACGACGCAGCCCTGGCAAATATCCTGCAGCTGTATGTGATAAAACTCAAGCCCAAGCTCGCACATATTCTGTGAATGACCAAAAAGGAGCTTTGCGCCCATGAATCAAAACAACAAATGGCGGCCAAACCAAAATTTTTTCTCCAACCTGGCGGTGGTGCTGCTTGGCATTTTGTTCTATCTGGGGCTGTCGCATCTGGATCTGGTGCGGGGGACCCTGGGCGGCTTTGCCAGGATCGTGTCACCGTTCATCGGCGGCTTTGTGATGGCCTATCTTTTGGATGGGCCGGTCCGCTTTTTTGAAAAAAAGCTGCGCATACGCCGCAGCCTTGCGATCGTGCTGACGTATGTGCTGGCCATTGTGCTGGTGGCGGTGCTGCTGAGCTTTGTGATCCCCCAGCTGGTTCAAAGCGTGATGGCGCTGGTGGACAATGCGGGCGGTTATCTGAATGGGCTGAACGCGTTTGTGCAGGACCTCTCGAAGCAGTTTAAGCTGGACGAAGAGCTGTTGGACACCATGATGCTGTCGTACAAGGATCTGGTGCAGCAGGCGGCCAACCTGCTGAAGAGCGTGCTGCCGCAGCTGCTGAATTACAGCGTGGCGGTGGGCAGCGGCGTGATCTCGGCGCTCACGGCACTGATTGCCTCGATCTATATGCTGGTGGGCAAGGATAAACTGCTGGCACAGCTGCGCAAGGTGGTGTATGCGTTTTTGCCCCTGCCCCGCGCACAGCGCGTACTGGGCGTGTGCAGCCACGCAAACCACATTTTTACCGGCTTTATCAACGGAAAGATCATCGACAGCGCGATCATCGGGGTGATCTGTTTTGTTTGTACCAGCCTGTTTGGAATCCAGTTTGCCCTCCTGATCAGCGTGGTGGTGGGGGTGACCAACATCATCCCGTTTTTTGGCCCGTTCATCGGCGCTGTTCCCTGCATTATGATCCTGCTCATGGTGAACCCCATCCAGGCGCTGGAATTCGGCATTTTTGTGATTGTGCTGCAGCAGTTCGACGGCAACATCCTGGGGCCCAAAATTCTGGGCGATTCCACCGGCCTTTCCGCGATCTGGGTGCTGGTGGCAATCATCGTGGGCGGCGGCCTGTTCGGGTTTGTGGGCATGGTGGTGGGCGTGCCTACGTTTGCGGTGCTGTATTCGCTGACCAGCGATTTTCTGGCGGCCCGGCTGAAGGCAAAAAATATCAATGCCGCCGGTGAGCAGCTGCCGGCAGAAGGCCCGCCGCAGGAGGCCACGCAGAAAAAAAGCAAGGGATAAAACCATCTAAGATACAGTGAAGGGGCTGCGCCTGGGCAAAAACGCCGAAACCGGCCCCGCATTGGCCAAAATTGATGCAGGGAGGTGGTAAACACAATGCATTGATGCGTTTGCAGGATGCTTTATAGAGGGAATTTTATGTTCTAATTTGATATAAATGATACGTTTGCGAGGGAACTGAACAAGTTGAAAAAGGTTAAGACCTGACCTCTGGACCTGTCGGCTAATACCGGCGTAGGGAAGCAATTTCTTACGCCGGTTTTGCGTTTGAAAGAGCTTCCAATTTTTGGAGGCTCTATTTTTTATTGCTTCGCAATAAAAAACTTATTTCAATCGGCCGCGTTTCTCGCCCCGGCGGGGCAACCGAAACGCAAGGCCAAAAAAACAGCTTCCACTGCGTTGCAGCTGTTTTTACAATTAAAACACGGAGGTAGAAAAAATGACGTTTATGGAGAAGGTCCTGAAAAAGAACACGCCTGTTTGGAACGAGTGCGCTGCGACCCCCTTTGTGCGGGAACTGCGCGCCGGAACGCTGCCCATGGAAAAATTCAAGCTGTATATCATACAAGACAGCATTTATCTAAAGCACTATGCCCGTGTTTATGGAAAGGCGATCTATCATTCCACCGCTTTAAGGGAGATCCAGCTCTATTATTCGGCCCTTGGCTTCGTGACCGACAGGGAGTCGGCTGTGAGGCTGAAATATCTGACCCGATTTGGAATGACAGACGAGGACATTGAGCTGATTTCGCCGCTGGCGGAAAATCAAAACTACATTGATTTTATGCTGGGGATCGCGGCGCGGGGGAATGCCTGCGAAATACTGATGGCTGTTTTGCCGTGTATGTTGAGCTACAGCTATATTTTCAGAAAAATCGCCGCCGAACCGGGAACGCCCGATTCAAACTACATTGATTTTATTGAGGACTATGCGGAAGATGGGTATGCCGAAAGCTGTGAACAATGGTGTGGGTTCGCGGATAAAAAATGTTCCGTTTTGACCCGAAAGGAGCAGGACCGTGTAAACCGCATTTTTGAAAAGGCCAGTTACCTGGAACTTGATTTTTGGAAAATGGCGTATGGAGGATAAGCTGTGAAAAAAGTATTGAGTATTGCAGGGTCTGACTGCAGCGGCGGTGCAGGAATTCAGGCTGATCTAAAGACGTTTTCTGCCCATGGTGTTTTTGGCATGAGCGTGATCGTTGCCGTGGTTGCAGAGAATACCAGCCGTGTGATTGACATGCAGGACATTACGCCGGATATGATAAAAAAGCAGATCGATGCTGTGTTTGAGGATATTGAGGTGGATGCCGTTAAGGTGGGAATGCTGGCCACACCCCGATGCATGGGAGCCGTTGCGGAAAAGCTGCGTTACTATCGGCCGGGGAATGTTGTGATCGACCCTGTTATGTACGCAAAGAATGGCTGCCCGCTTATGGAGCCTGCAGCGGTTGGCGCGCTGATCAAAACTGTTATCCCGCTTGCGGACGTGCTGACACCGAATATTCCAGAGGCAGAGAAACTATCCGGCATGCGGATTTTGCGTGCTGCCGACATGGAAGCAGCCGCACGAAAAATTTGTGCGATGGGGTGCAAGGCCGTGATCATCAAGGGCGGGCACGCTGCCGGAGATGCGTTGGATATTTTGTTCGACGGGGAAAAATTTACTCGTTTTCAAACGGCGCGGATCCAAACAAAAAATACGCACGGGACAGGCTGCACCTTTTCCTCCGCTGTTGCGGCCCAGCTTGCAAACGGGAAAAGCCTGCAGGAAGCGGCCCGGGACGCAAAAAAGTATGTTACAACCGGGATTGAACACGCCCTTGCAATTGGGAAAGGATGCGGCCCCACGCATCATTTTTATGATGTTTATAAAAATGGGCTGCGGGGCATGGAGGAACAGGAGGCTGTAAAATGACGACTGATTATACGCTTTATCTTGTAACTGACCGTTCGCTTATGAGCACTGAAACGCTGGGGGAGGCAGTGGAACAGGCGATTCTGGGGGGCTGTACAATGATCCAATTGAGAGAAAAGGATATTTCGTCATTGGATTTTTATCAGCTGGCCACGGGGATCAAAAAAATCACGGACCGGTTTCATATCCCCCTGATGATCAATGACCGGATTGATATTGCATTGGCTGTGGATGCGGCGGGCGTACATATTGGGCAAAGCGACCTTCCCGCGGCGACCGCCAGAAAAATAATGAGGGAAGGGATGCTTTTAGGGGTGTCGGCAGCATCGGTTCGGGAGGCGGTGCAGGCGCAAAATGACGGAGCGGACTATTTGGGCATTGGAGCAATGTTTCCGACGGATACAAAAACGGATGCGGGACTTGTGACAAAAGAGGAATTGCAGAAAATCCGGCGGGCCGTTTCTTTACCGATCGTTGCGATTGGTGGAATCAAAAAAGAAAACGCTGAGGAGCTTTGTGCCGTTCCTGTAGACGGACTGGCCGTCGTGTCGGCAATCATTGCCCAACCGGATATCAAGCAAGCGGCGGCCGAGCTAAGAGGGATCTTCCGGAAAAGTGTTGTGAACAGATGAATTTTCAAACGGCAATTTCCGGTTTGGGCAGCGCCCTGCCAACTTGAATTTAAGATACATCCCTGCCGGCAAACGCCAGTGAAGAAAAGAGCTCCTGCCGAAGGATTGCCCTTCGACAGGAGTTCCCTTTTTTGCGGCGCGCTTTTCCGGGCAGCGCGCGCTGTTTTTACCGGGCTGTTTATTGTTCAGGGGAGCATTCGCGGCCCAGGGTGGTGTTGTCGGTCTTGCGGTCGCGCAGGGCGGGCACCGGGTTCGGCTTTTCCTCAAAGCGGTAATCCTGACCGTTTTTGGCCTGGTAGTCTGCAATGACCCGGTGGCTGGGGGTGTTCTGGGCGCCGCCCTTGTTCACTGTTTTTTGGTATTTGAAGAACAGCGCGCTCTGCGGCATCTCGTACACCGGGGTATATTGTTCGCAATCGGCGGTGAGCTCCACGGTCTTTTTCAGCACCTTGCGCACGTATTCTTTTTGGGGGCTGAATTTGAGCAATTCCGGGAAAGCGCCCTCCGGGATCACCTGCTGCCAATCCTTGCGTTCGTACTTTTTCAGCAGTTCGGCCGCCTTGTGCAGGTGGCTCACCTCGGCCTCGAAATTTTGCTCCCAGACGCCTTTTACATAGGGGTCGGTTTCATCCTCGTAGCAGGAGTAGTAAAGGTAGCACTCGTTGTATTCGTGCATCAGCAGGTTTTCCAGCCAGGTGCAGGTGGGGTCGAGCAGGCTGCCGTACTGGGTCACGTGCTGCTCCTCCACCATACCGATCTCCTGATACAGCTTGCGCCCCAGGTCGTTGGGGTAGAAAGCGCCCAGGTTCATATAGTAGTTCATGGTCTGCTGTTCAGCTGCGGTGATGATGCTGGTATCCAGCTTTGTCAGGGGATGGGCGGTCTTGAAATCGCAGGGGCGGCGCACACTGTCCATGGGGTGACGGTGGTGGGCGATGGTGGGCCGCCCGGGCATGATCTCGGTGTAGCTGCCCACAAGCCGCTCGGCCCGCACGCCCTGCTCCATCTCCAGAAGATCCGCATAGCGGTACAGGTGGTCAAAGTCCTCCAGCAGGGCAAAGTTCAGCGCCTGCACCACGTAAGGGTCCGGGTCGCGCTGTGCAAGGATCGCGGTCAGATCCACGGCAAGCTGCTCGTAGGTGATGGTGGTTTCCAGCTGGGTTTCGTCGGTAGGCTTCAGGCAGGCCAGCTGTTTTTGCTGCTGCTGCTCCACCCTGCGGCAGACGGCCAGCTCCCGCCGCAGGTCGTTGTTGTCGCAATGGCGGTGGAACTGGTGGCTGAACCATACCGCCTCGTATTCGGTGCCGGTCATCAGAATGATGCGCACCTTGGTATAAGCGTCCGTTTCGTCTTTTTGGTATGCCTTGGGGTAAAGGGCCTTCCAGCTCATAAAAGCGCTGCCCGGGCGCCCGGCCTTTTGTTCGAACGGGTTCATTGCGTTTCCTCGCTTTCCTGTTTTCTGCCCGCTTTTCCGCGGGCGGTCTGTCTTAGTATTTGGCTGGGCGGGCGGCTCTATTCAATTTGATTGACGGAATGCGTTCAAATGCGGTAGAATAACAAAAGCGCTGTGGGAATATGCGGCAGCAGCGCCCCATCACACCGGCCTCTGGGCCAAAAAGGAGAAACAAATATGTGGTTCAACGAGGCCTGTATTTATCAGATCTATCCGCTGGGGCTGTGTGGCGCGCCGGCAGAAAACGACGGCATCCGGGAGCACCGCATCCTGCGGGTGCTGGACTGGGCAGAGCATATCCGCGGACTCAACATGACGGCGGTGCTGTTCAACCCGGTGTTCGAAAGTGACCGCCATGGATACGATACCCGCGATTTCTTTGCGCTGGACTGCCGCCTGGGAACCAACGAGGATTTTGCACAGGTGTGCAATGCGCTGCATGCGGCGGGGCTAAAGGTGATGCTGGACGGGGTTTTCAACCATGTGGGCCGGGGTTTTTGGGCGTTCCGGGATGTGCAGCAGAAAAAATGGGACAGCCCTTATACGGACTGGTTCCATTTGGATTTTAACGGTGATACCCAGTATCACGACGGCTTTTGGTACGAGGGTTGGGAGGGCCACAACGAGCTGGTAAAGCTGAACCTGCAAAACCCGGCCGTGGTGGAGCATCTGCTGGAGGCGGTGCACCGGTGGACACAGGAATTTGGGGTGGACGGGCTGCGCCTGGACGTGGCGTACAGCCTGCCGCCGGAATTTTTGGCCCGGCTGCGCCGTTTTGCCGAACAGCTGAAACCGGAATTTGCCCTGTTGGGAGAAACGCTGCACGGCGACTACAACCGCTGGATGAACGATGACGCCTGCCATTCGGTGACGAACTATGAGTGCTATAAGGGCTTGTGGTCCAGTTTTAACAGCGGAAATATGTTTGAGATCGGCCACAGCCTTGCCAGACAGTTCGGCCCCGAGCCCTGGACGCTTTACAGGGGCAAGCATCTGCTGAGCTTTTTGGACAATCATGATGTGGAGCGCATCGCCAGCATGTTGACAAACCCGGCTCATTTGCGCCCGGCCTATGGCCTGTTGTTCGGAATGCCCGGGGTGCCGGCGGTTTATTACGGCAGCGAGTGGGGGGCTCAGGGCAAAAAAAGCGAAGGGGACGCCGCCCTGCGCCCGGCGCTGGAAATACCTCAAAAAAATGAACTTACCGATTGGGTGGCCGCTCTGGCGGCAGCGCGACAGAAAAGTGAAGCGCTGTGCTATGGCAATTACCGCAACCTGCTGCTGACAAACGCACAGATCATTTTTGAGAGGGCCGTGGAAAAGGAGCGGGTGCTGGTGGCGGTGAACGCTGCAGGGGAACCCTTTACGGCGCATTTTGACGCGGGCGCGGGCTGCGCGATTGACCTTGTGACCGGCCTGCCCCACGATTTTGGGGGCGGCAGCCTGTTGGAACCCTATTCTGTCTGCTATTGGCAAGTGAGTTGACTTTACAGCGGCTTGCTCAAACTTGGCAAAAGTTTGCTTCTTTTATTGTATAAGCTGGAAGCACTTGTAAAATATGGACGGAAGTGTTATGATAAAAATACAGGAAGGTTTTCATAATTTCCCTTTCTGCTCATTCTCCTTAAACAAGCAAAAAGCCCGATGTATGCCAGTGCATCGGGCTTTTTGCTGTTTTTTATGGATATTTACAAAAATTTTGTTCTGGCCGCGCACCAACGCGCTTAGGGCGTTTGGCAAAGCAGATAGCGTGCGGTGGCGTTGTTGGGCTGATGCGAAAGCTGTAAAGGCGTTCCACTGAACATTAACTCGCCGCCGTTGCTTCCGCCGCCAGGGCCCAGGTCCACCACCCAATCGCAATGGCGGATGAGCTGCTGGTTATGCTCCACCGCGATCACGGTATGGCCTGCGTCCACCATGCGGTCCAGCAAGGTCAAAAAATGCTCAACGTCCTGCGGGTGCAGGCCGGCGGTGGGTTCGTCCAGCAGATAGAGGGTGCGCCCGCGCCCGCCGGTGATCAGTTCCGAGGCCAGCTTGAGCCGCTGTGCCTCGCCGCCCGAAAGGGTGGTGAGGGGCTGCCCCAATTCCAGGTAACCAAGCCCCACATCGCACAAAAGCTGCAGAGTTCGGCGCAGCTTGGGGGACGCACGGAAAACCGGAAGTGCGTCCGCCAGCGGCAGGGCCAGCACCTCCAGGATAGAAAGGCCCTGGCAGCGCACGGCCAGAACATCCGGGCGGAAACGACTGCCGCCGCAGGCGGGGCAGGGGACCTGCACCTCCGGAAAAAACAGCAGGTTGCTTGCGACTGTGCCCAGCCCCTGGCAGGTTTCGCACCGGCACCCGGGAAGGTTGAAGGAAAAGTGTTTGGCCTGAAGCCCGGCTGCCTTCGCGCCGGGACTGGCCGCAAACAGCGCGCGGAGCTGGTCATAGGCGCCGGAATAGGTGGCCACGTTGGAGCGTTTGTTCCTGCTGATCGAGGCCTGTTCCAGGCAGATCACCTGGCTGAATTGCTCCAAACCCTCCACGATTTTGCCGCCCTTGGCCAGCACTTCAAAGATCAGGGTGGATTTGCCTGAACCGGAGGCACCGGTTACAGCTGCCAGACAGCCGCAGGGAAAGCGCACCGAAAGGTGATCGAGATTAAAGAGCACGGCGTTTCGTACACCAACAAAATGCCCGTTTCCGGGGCGTGGCTCTGTTTTGAAATCGTTTTGTGCTGCCAGCCAGCGGCCGGTAAGCGAGGCTGGCTGCCGCATGAGCTGGGCCGGCGTGCCGCAGGCCACGACCTGCCCGCCCTGTTTGCCTGCGCCCGGCCCCAGATCGATCAGATGATCGGCCGCGCGGATGATGTCCGGATCGTGCTCAATGACCAGAACGGTGTTGCCGTTGTCGCGCAGGGCGCGCAGAATATCCACCATGCCGGCGGTGTCCTGCGGGTGCAGGCCCGCGGTGGGCTCATCCAGGATATACAGCAGGCCGGTGAGATCCGAATCCAGGGTGGCCGCCAGTTTCAGGCGCTGGGCCTCGCCCCCGGAGAGGGTCATGGTCTGGCGGTCCGGGGTTAAATAGCCCAGGCCAACCCGGGCAAGGCGCCGGAGCTTGGTTTCAAGATCCAATAGAAAGGGCTCGACCTGCCCGCGTGCCGGCCCGGCCAATTGCCGGTCCAGCGAACCGAGCCAGCCGAGCAGCTGGTCCAGGGAAAGAAGATTTGCCTGTGCAAGGCGCACTCCAGCCACGGTTACCTGGCGGCTGGTCTCGTTCAGCCGGTCGCCGCCGCAGGCGGGGCAGGGGACAGAGGTGAAGCAGCGTTCCAGCTTGCCGCCATCGCCGGCCCGGGCCTCCATCCGCTTCCACAGAAGGGGCTCCACGCCCTCGAAGCGGCCAAGCTCGACGGTGCGGGGAGGCGCTTGGCCGGGGAATGCGGCCTGCACGGCCGCGGAGCCGACCCCCTGGTACAAAATAGTCTTTTGCAGGGCGGAAAAACACTCCACCGGGGCGCCCGGGGCAAGGGGCAGGCCATAGTGTTCCAGCGCACGGTAAAATGCGCCGGTCTGGTATTCGCCATAGCGCCGCTCCCACCAGGTCACAGCGCCTTCTTCCAGCGAAAGATGTTCGTTTACCGCGGCGCTGCGATCCACTGCTATAACCCGGCCCAGGCCGGCGCAGGCGGGGCAGGCCCCCTCTTTGGTATTAAAAGAAAAATGGGAGCGGGTGAGCTTTGGCATCCGGTGGCCGCAGCGGCAGCAATCCATCCACACCAAAAATTTACCGCCCTGCTTTTCTGTGGTTTCCACACAGTCGGCTGCACAGATCGTTTGCCCGCAGGCTGGGCAGCGGCGCACCCCCAGCTTTTCGAACAGCATGCGAAGGCCGGTGTAAATGTTGGTGGCGGTGCCCACAGTGGAGCGGGGGTTTTTGTTGGCGCCGCTCTGGCTGATGAGGATCGCGGGCCCGGCGCCCCGGACCCGCTCCACCTTGGGTTTGGGGATTCCCTGAAAGCTCATGGCCTCCAGGTATTGGCGCTGGCATTCCATGTAAAGAACGTCCCGCAAAAGGGTGGATTTGCCCGAACCTGAAAGCCCGGTGAACACCACCAGCTTTTCCCGGGGAATTTCCACTGAAATCCGTTTCAGATTGCCTTCACAGGCCCCCTGGATAAAAATGTTGCGCATGGCCGCCTCCCTTGCCAAAAATACAAAACGACTGATGGCGGGCGCCGTCAGTCGTTTTACTATACAACAGTTTTCCTCGTTTTACAATAGGGTTTGCAGGGAGGGAGCATTTGATGCGGCAGGGGCTACACCGCACACGGTAAGAAGCCCTTGCTGCACCGTGAATTTGACCTCGAGACCGGCAAAGAAAAAGCCGTAGACCCGGTCTGGATCGGCCTGATAGGAGGGGCGTGGATCCTGCGCGAGCACCGCGGTGAGGGGCGCGCGCAGGGGCTGCGGCACCCGCGCAAGCCAGCGCTCCGGGAACTCCACCTCGAGGGCGTAGGCCCGGGCCGGCTGGGCAAAGCCGCCTGCGGCGCCGGGGCGGCTGTCGGTATAAGGGAGATAGGGTTTGAGATCGAAGATCGGAGTGCCATCCATCAGGTCGGCGCCTGCCACGGTCAGCACAGGGCCCAGCGCGGCATCCTGTGTAATGCCTTCCAGCTTTACACAGGACAGGCCCAGGGCGTTGGGCCGGAAAGGCGAACGGGTGGCGAACACCCCCATGCGGGTATTGCCGCCCAGGCGCGGCGGGCGCACGGTGGGGCGCCAGCTGCCGCGCACTGCTTCGGAGAATTGCCAGATAAGCCAGAGATGCGAAAAGCCCTCCAGGCCGCGGAGCGCGGCGGGAACGCGATACTCCGGCTCGAACACGATCGTGGACAGCAGCTGTTCCACGAGGCCGCTCTGGCGGGGGATTCCGAACTTTGTGGGGAAATCGCTGTGGATGCGGGCGATCGTTTTGAGCGTATATCCCTCGTCCATCTCAAGGCTCCTTTTTGCCGGCAGGCGCCGCAAGGCGCGCCGAGGTTTCGGCGTCCAGCAGGCGGCGCAGCTCACACAGCAGCGCGTCGTTTTCAAAATAGGAGCTGCCGTAGCTCAGGTTAAACGCATAATCAAAATCCGGCGGCATGCTGCCCTGATTGTGCTGCAAAATGGTTTCGGCTTTGTCCAGCGCTTTTACAAAGCGCGCCTCGGGGGTCGTGCACGCCTCGTATTCTTCCCACAGGGACAGAAAGAGCGTTTTTTGCGCAGGGGGCAGCAGCTGGGTAAGCCGCAGCACCGCAGCTTGTTCCAGGCACCGCTTATGCAGGGGGTCAGGCAGGAGTGCGGCGGAAATATCGCCGTCGTAGGCTTCGCCCAGATCGTGGATAAGACACAGCAAAAGCACCCGTTCGGCGTTCAGCCCGGGGCGGCCAGGCAGCAAAACCGCGGCCAGCATTGCCAGCCGCCAGGAATGCTCGGCCGTGCTCTCGTGCCGGCCGCTGCTGGTCCAGGCGGTGCGGGTGGTATTTTTCAGGCGCTCCAGTTCCCGAACAAACTCAAGCTGCTGCACAAGGTCGCTCATATTGTTTCCCCTATCTTTGAGATGAATTTTTGCTTCCGGGCTTTTTAGAGAAGAGTGTGAATATTTACTGTGGGTCTTCTGTTAAGTCTCCGCCGCGGCAAAAGTCTGCAAGCTCAAAATCTGAACGATGCTGTTTCTTTTTATCGGTATCTTCGTACTGCAAGCTAAAGTCAAAGAGAATGGTATCGCAATTTTTACACCGGAATTCGCACTTTGCAGTTCTTTGCATTTGTGTTCCGCATTTTTTACAATAATGAGGGTTCATGAAATTCACATCCTTGTTATTTGTACGATGCTTTCCACATGTTCGGTGTGCGGGAACAGATCCACCGGCTGGATGTGTTCGACATGCCAGCCGCGCTGGATCAGGAATTCCAGATCGCGGCGCTGGGTGGCGGGCTCACAGGAAACATAGACCGCGCGGCGGGGGGCCAGGGCGTCCAGCGCGGTGAGAAATTCCGGCGTGCTGCCCGCCCGGGGCGGGTCCAGGATCACCACGTCCGGCCGCTGGCCGGACGCCGCTAAATCCAGCATGGCTTTGCCCGCATCGGCGCATATAAAGCGGGCGTTGCGGATCCCGTTGAGGCGGGCGTTCTGTACGGCGCACTGCACCGCGCTGCGGTTCACTTCCACGCCAAGCACATGGCGGGCCCTGCCCGCGCAGGAAAGGCCGATGGTGCCCACGCCGCAGTAAGCGTCCAGCAGGGTTTCGGCCCCGGTCAGGGCGGCGGCCGCGATCACCTGGTTGTAAAGCAGCTCTGTTTGAACGGGGTTTACCTGATAAAAGCTGGATGCCGACACCTGAAAGCGCACGCCGCACAGGCTGTCTTGGATGCAGCCCCTGCCGTACAGTACTTTTTCGGCGCTGCCCAGTACGGCGCTGGAATGGCGAGGGTTGATGTTCTGCACTACGGTGGATACCTGGGGGCAGAGCTGCCGAAGCTTTGCCACAAACGCCCGCGAACCGGGCAGCTCGGGAGCAGCGGTCACAAGGCAGACCAGAACCTCGCCGGCCGCCCGGCTGTGACGCACCAGCACATGGCGCAGAAGGCCGGTGCGGGCGTCCTCGTTGAAAGGCTCATAGCGGCAGGCCGCAGCGGCGGTCCGCACTGCCGCGATGGCCTCGTCCAGGGCGGGATGGTGGAGCAGACAGGCTTCGACCGGCACCACCTTGTGGGTACCCTGGGCATAAATGCCGCTGCGCAGTGATCGGCCGGGGCCGGCGGCGAAGGTGGAAACGGCTTTGTTCCGGTAGTGCCAGGGATCGGCCATCCCCAAGATGGGGCGCACGGGGCCAAAGCCGCCCAGCAGCTTTTGTATGCGGACCTGCTTTTTTTGCAGCTGCCCGGGATAGGGCAGAGCCAGCAGGGGGCAGCCCCCGCAGCCCTTTTTGAAAAGTGGGCAGGGATACATTTTATGTGGAACCTCCCGCCAAACGGCAAATCAGATGAAAAGAGAAGGCAGGGCTCAGCCGATGCCGCCGTACACAAAACCAAGGATCAGGATGAGCGCAGTCAGGGGTACATAGAGATATTTGGCGGCACGGCCGAAGGCGCGGCTTAAGGGGCGGGCGCGGCCTGTTTCAAGCTCTTGCCGGATACGGGGCCAGCCCAGCACATAATAGACCGCGACCGCGCCCAGCACCGCGCCGATGGGAACGACCACGATGGTGATAAAATCCAGCCAGGCGCCCACCACGGGCTCGGCTTCCAGAAAGACGCCCACCGTAAAAGTAACGCCGCCGCACAGGGCCACCGCCGCGCCCCGGGGCAGGCAAAAGCGGGTTTGCCAGCTCTCGATCACGGCCTCGAACATGTTGATGAGCGAAGTAATGCCGGCAAACGCCACGGAAAGGAAGAAAAAGACTGCAAAAAAGCGGCCGAAAGGCATCTTCTGGAATACGGTGGGCAAGGTAATGAACATCAGGGAGGGGCCGCGGGTCACATCCACGCCGAAAGCGAAGACCGCGGGCATAATGGCAAGGCCGGCCAAAAGGGCGGCCATTGTGTCGAACAGGGCCGTGCGCAGCGAGGCCGCGGGGATATCGGCGCTTTTATCCAGATAGGCGCCGTATACGATCATGCCGGAGCCGGTGATGGAAAGCGAGAAAAAGGCCTGGCCCATCGCCATGACCCAGGTGTCGAGCCGGAGCAGAGCCTGCCACCGGGGCACGAACAGAAAACGATAGCCCTCGGCGGCGCCGGGCAAAAAAGCGACCCACACCGCCAAAAAGAGAAACAGTGCAAAGAACAGAGGCATCAGGACCTTGCTGGCCTTTTCGATGCCTTTTGTTACGCCCAAGGCGAGAACCAGGCACACCACCGCCACAATGGCGGCGTGCCAGGGCAGGCTGCCAAAAGCCCCGGTGGCCCCCGAAAAGTAAACCGACGGGTCGGAGGCCAGCAGGCGGCCGGTGACCGAACCCGCCAGGCTGCGCAGCACCCAGCCCAGAATAATCGCGTACCCGATCGCAATGCCCAGTGAGCCGAGCAGAGGGATCCAGCCCAAAGCGGTGCCCAGCCGGCGCCTGCCGCGGCGTTCAAAGCAATAGCCATACGCGCCCAGGGTGCCGGTGCGCGCCAGCCGCCCGATACCGAATTCTGCGGAAAGGCCGACCCAGCCGAACAACAGGGTAAACAGAAGATAAGGGATCAAAAATGCGGCGCCGCCGTATTGCCCCACCCGGTAAGGGAACATCCAGATGTTCCCAAGGCCCACAGCACTGCCCACACAGGCGATAATAAACCCCACAGAAGAGGTGAAGCCCCCGTTGCGATGCGAGGGCAAAGAGCTGTTTTCTTTCACGTGTGATCCATTCCTTTTGCCCGCCGAAAAGCAGAGGGCGTTTTATCGTTTTGCGCACAGTGCGGCAGGGAAAACGGGGCGGATCAAAGCCTGCCCAGCGCTTTTAGAACAGAGTGCTCGCCAAAAGCCCAGTGGTAGCGGGTCCAGCAGGAGAAGCTGCAGTACAGGGTGTCGAGCTTTTGGAGCGTGGGCAGAAAGGCCTGCCGCGCTTTGGAGTATGGCTTTACGGTGATCTCGTCCCAAACCGAGGCGTCGCTTTTTAAGGCAAGGCGGACGGTGGATTCTTTGGCAGGGCAGGGAAGCACGAAGCTGCCATCCTGCACAGCCAGGGGGGCTCCGTTCACGGTGGCGGTAAAATTGGCCGCCGGATCTTGCGCCAGCGCCCGCAGTTCGGGCGTGCTGCCATACACCCCCAAAAGGATATCCTGCCGGCTTTGCGGGGTATAAGTATAAAGAAAATTGCCGCCTGCATCGGTGACTTTGATGAAGGCAGGGCCCTGGGCATCCGCGGCATAGGCTTCCAGCTCACAGAGGCCGGGGGCCGATCCCTCGGTTTCCAAAAGTTCCACCGTGAAGCTGCTGAGCCCGGTGGGAGCGGGCAGCGTTAACCGGGTGGGGGCGCCGCCGGGGTCCAGGGGGCCGGTGAGCAGCTGCTCGCCGTTTTCCAGCGTGATGCGCGCCTGAAGGACGTTGTCCTGCAGGGAAGGCGAATCGTAGAACACCAGTTCGTTTATAACAGCCGGGGCCGCGAGCTCCACCGTGAGCACATCGCCCGGGGCGGGGGTCCATACCCCATCAAAGGGGCGATGTTCCCGCTGCGCCACATGCGCGGAATCGGCCAGCTTAAAATCGGTCAGCCGCCCAAGGCCATCGGTGCTTTGGGCTGTGAGGCGGGCGGTATAAAGCAGGCTGTCGGTGCGGCGCGGCCAGAACACCTTGTCGCCGTTCACCACCCGCCCCATGCGCTGCAGCGCCCGCTGGGAGCCATAGCTGGCAAAGGCGGAGTAGAGCGCGCTCGCACGCCTGGTATAGGCCATATCCTGCGGGTGCAGGGGCAGGCGCAGCCGGTCGGCCCAAACGTAAGTGTTGGTTTCTTCCATGCGGCCGCTTTCATATGGCAGCAAAGCCGAGGGCAGGTTGGGGGCGTAATAGTCGTCTGCAGCCAGCCAGGAGGTGCTGTAGCCGAACCCTTTGTATACGAGGGGATGATAATCGGCGCCGGAGCCCAGCAGGTTGCCCAGTGCCGTTTCAAAAATCAGCGAGGTGCCCCGGTGATCGGGGTGGAAATCCTGGTCGATGCAGTAGATCACGTCCGGCAATTCGGCGCCCAGGAATTCCTGCATGTCCCAGATCACATTGTCGTAGGTATAGTCTGACCAGCCGCCGGAAACCGAGGCGCGGTATTCCGGGTGGCGTTTCAGGCCATACGTGTGGGTGCGGCCCGCGTCCGAAGGAACAAGTTCGCCGGCGGGTGCGTTGTAGATATGGCCGTAGGGGCTGGTATACTGGTCGCCATAGCCGAGAAAGACCACGTCGCCGGCTTCCACGCCAAGGACCTTTTGGCAGCGCAGCGCTTCGTTCAGGCGGTAGCCGTCTTGAAAGCCGGCGTCGCCGTTGCTCAAAAAAAGAACTTTTACCTGGGTGCCCGCGGCGCGGTAAGCGTCGATCACACCAGCCGCCAGATTCAGGTCGTCGTCCTGGTGCGGCACCACAAACAACACCTTTTGAGGCGCGGCGTACAGGCTTTGCTGCCAGCTGCCCTGGGCGGAATACCGCCCGCCGCCCAGAGTGACAGCCAAAAAGACAGCGGCCGCGCCCAAAACCCCCAAAGCGTGCAGCGCGGCAAATACCCGGGCAAAAAAGCGGGGCAGTAAGCGGCAGACAGGCAGCAGCACCACACAGTAGCCCAGCGCAAACCAGAGCGCGCGCTTTTCCAGCCCGAGTGAGCCATAAAACAGCACGCAGAAACCGCCGGACAAAGCGGTGAACAGAATGAGCAGCCAGCGCCGCAGACATTTTTTTAAGGCGGGGTTCATGAAAAGCCTCCTGACATGCAGTATGGGAAAAACGGACTCAGTTGTTGGCACTGGAGCACTTTGCCGCATCGATTGCCAGTGCGATCATGAGAACCAGCAGGGCGTTCTGCGGGTCGGGAATGTCCAGTACGTAGGTATCGGTCACGTGCAGCAGTTCTTTGGAAAGATAGGCCACCTCTGCGCCATAGGCGTCGGTGATGGTATAATCCCATTCAAACAGATTGCCTTCCACCTGCCAGCCGTTGCAGTCCAACGTGAACACCGGCTTGAAAAAGGTGAATTCCTTTTTGATCTGACCGATGTATTCATCGCCCAGGTACATGGCAAAACGGGGCAGGAAGGTAAAGACCTCCTCTTTTACTGTGCCCAGGGGCGATCCGCCGGCGTTCAGGATTTCCAGCCGGTGCCCCCAGGAGAGCTTGCCCTCCACAGTATAGACCGTATTGCCGGCCTCATCGTAGATATCATAGCTGTCCAGCCAGGAAAAAAAGCGCTGTTTGAATAAAAGTTTCATAAAGAACTCCTTTGATGTCAGATCGCCCGGTTCAAACTAAAAACCAGTTTTTTGTGCCTTTTTCGCCCTCCGACAGGACCGAATAAACGGATCTTTTCATGATACCCTCAAAATGATCTTTATACCCCAAGGTTTTGTTCCACCGCTCCACAGTAAACGGATAGATGCCATAGCGCCGGGTGGTGTCGACAAATCGCTTTTCTAAAAGGCAAAAACCCTCCGCGTCCGCCAAAGCGTCGCAAAGAATGATCAATGTATCGTAGTCATTGTATTCAATGTTTTCCAGATACTGCTTTATAAAAGCATATTGTGCCGCGGTGACGTCTTTTTTGGCGATATCCGCTTCAATGTCTTTTATGGGGAAAGAATGCGTGAGGCAGACCCTGGCGACCTCGTCCCAGCCTTGTGCCGTCGCGTAATCGTAACCGTCGATCGTGTGCCGCAGCGCGGCAACCCCCGTTCTTCTTCCAATATCGTGAAGCAGGCCGCACACGAAGGCTTTTTCCTCCTCCAAGTGACCACACTGCGCGGCGATTCTTTTGGCCGCCAATGCCACGTTGTAGCTGTGCTTTGTCCAGGGGCCCGGGTTCAGCGCACCGGCTGCTTCCAATTCTTTCAGGGCGATTTTTTGATCGGGAAACATGACACAGCTCCTTTGTTTTGTGACGGAAAAAGCCCCAAAAGGAAGCTTTCTTGCATCTTTATTCCGCCTTGACCATCAGAATCACGCACTCCACATGCTTTGTGCGGGGGAACAGGTCCACCGGCTGCGCCTTGACCGCGCGGTAGCCGTGGGCGGCCAAGAACGCACAGTCCCGCGCGGCGGTGGCGGGGTTGCAGCTCACCATTACAACCCGGCCCGGCGCCATTTTGCACACCGCGTTCAGGGTGGCTTCATCGCAGCCTTTGCGGGGCGGGTCCAGGCAGACGACGCTGGGCGTGAGCCCCTCGGCGGCAAGCTGTGCGGCGGCCCTGCCGGCATCCGCACAGAGAAAACGGGCGTTGGCCGCGCCCATGGCGGCAGCGTTGCGCCGGGCGCTTTCCACCGCTTCCGGCACGATCTCCACCCCGATTAGCTTTTTGCACTCCCGTACCATGGAAAGGCCGATGGTGCCCATGCCGCAGTAAAGGTCCAGCAGGGTATCGCCCGGGCGCAGGGCTGCAAATTGTTTTGCCACGCCGTAAAGAAGTTCCGCACCCGGTGTGTTCACTTGGTAAAATGAGAGGGGACCCAGCTGCACCGGCACACCGCAGAGGGTGTCCTCGATATAGCCCGGCCCGTACAGGGGAATACATTCGGCGCCGGTGATCACGTTGGTCTTTTGGCGGTTTACGTTCAGCACTACCGTGCGCACTGCGGGAAAGTGGACTGTGAGCGATTCGCAGAATTCCTGCGCGCGGGGCAGGGAGCGGCCGTTTATCACCAGGCAAACCAGGACCTGGCCGGTGTGCCAGCCCTGACGCAAAAAAATATGGCGCACCAGGCCCGTGTGGGTCTGCTCGCTGTAAAGCGGAATGGCGTTCTGCTGCAAAAAATTGCAGATCCAGCCCGCAATTTCGTTGAGCGGCCGCGGCTGGAGCCGGCAATCGTCACAGGGGACAAGCCGGTGGCTGCGGGGGGCGTAGAACCCGGCACTCACGCGGCCACCGGCGTCCAGGGCCACCGGGAACTGCACCTTGTTGCGGTAGCGCTGCTGCAGGGGGCTTGCGAGCAGCGGCAGAACAGGGAGGTCCAACCCGCCGATGCGGCGCAGGGCATCCCGCACAAAGCCCTCTTTGGCCTGGGCCTCGGCCTCGTAACTCAGGTGGCGGAAGCAGCAGCCGCCGCAGGGGCGGTACACGGGACAGTCCGGTTCGATGTGCTGGCGGCTCAAGGCCACCGGCTTTTCCAGGATGCCGAACGCATAACGGCCCATATCCTTGGCGATGCGGGCCTCGATGCGGTCGCCGGGAGCAGTGTACGGCACAAAAACAGCCTTGCCTTCGTAATGCCCCACGCCGCTGCCATCGCTGGAAAGGCTTTCGATGGTGAGGGGAAGAATTGTGTTTTTAGGGGTCGGCACAGGGCGAAGCCTCCTTGTTGGGGTTATTGGATGAGCTGGAACGGCAGGATAAATCGGCCCTCCACATCCGGCGAGAGACCGGTATCCTGCCCTATAAAACGGAAGGCCATCGCATTTTGTGCCATGGCGGCCGCAGCCCGCGCCGCAGCTTGGGGATCGTAATAGGGCACGGCCAGGGCCACCCCGTCGGCCACCAGCGCCTGCGCGTCCTCGCGGTTCTGCGCCACTGCGCCGATGCGCACCGGTGCGTCGCCCTCCAGCCAGCCAAGCTCCTGCGCCACCGCATAGGCGGTGCGGGCATCCTGCGGGCTGGTGCACAAAATGAACTCGGGTTTTCGCTGGCCGGTCAGGCGCTCCGCATTAAAGGGCAGGGGCTCACCCTCCTCGCCTGCGTATTCCAAAAGCGCGGTGTATACGCCGTAATGTTCGCATTCTTCCAGGGCATAGCGGGCGAACTGGCTGTGGGTCCCGCCGCTTTCGGTCTGAAAAAGCGCATACTGCAAAAGGTGGTCGCCGTTTTCGTCGGCGATCACGCCATTGCGGTAGGCCAGAGCCACCTGCTTGCCGAGCAGCTCGCCCCCGTGTGCGGCTTCACTGCCGAGGTACCAGGCTTTATCGCTGGCGGCAAGGACCGCGGCGCCCGGGTCGCTGCCCACGAACACGAGTGTGGCCCCGGCCTGTGCGGCGGCGTCCAGCAGGGCGCTGCTGACCTGCGGATCATCCTGCCCCACAATCAGCACCCGCGCGCCGAGTTGCAGCAGGCGCTGCGCGGCTGCCGCAGGAGCTTCGCCCTCGTCGCTTTCGAGAAGCGAAACGTCACCGGCCGCAAGTTCGTTTTTTAGAACATCCAGATCCAGGTAGGCGGCCCGGGAGGGGGAATGGATGTAGCCCACCGCGGGGGCGGGAGTAAAATAGCCGGTCACATAAAGGTAAAGGTAAATACAGCCCGCTGCGCCGGCCAGCACGAACAAAGCCCTGAAAATAAACAAAAAAATGCGTTTCATGAAGCGTTCTCCCAGTGGATGATTATTTTATAAAAACACCTGCGCCGCCCGTTCGCGGAGCGGGCAGCACACAAGGGCCGGGATTTTGCCGCTGCTGTTTTGCGGTCAAATTTTAAACGGAAGGGGCTTCCAGGCTGGCCAGATAGCGACTGGGGGGAACGCCCTTGGCCTTTTTGAACACGCGGGAGAAATAGAACTTGTCGAAAAAGCCCACGCTCATGGCGATCTCCGCAATGGACAGCTGGGAGTTCTTGAGCAGGTTACAGGCTTCGTCGATGCGGTAGCCGGTGAGATAATCGATGGGGCTCTGCCCCACATGGCTCATAAACAGGCGGTAAAGATGGCTGCGGCTCACGCCCACCGCTTTGGCGATGTCGTCGATGCTGACCTCGTGGGAGTAATTGTACTGGATGTAACGGATGGCACTGGCCACATATTGAGCGCCCGCCCCACCGTGGGGGTCTGCCTCGCGCGCCTGGCCCATCAGGCCGGACAGGAACAGATAGAGATGCCCCACCCGCGCCGCCTCGTTTTGCGGCTCGGAGCCCTGGGCGGCAAAAATAGCCAGAAGCGCCGTTTGCAAAGGCGCGGGATCCGGCGAATGGTACACTGGCTCCTGCTCGGTAAAAGGGGTGCTGCGCATGAGTTTGTTGGCAAACGCGCCGTTGAACCCAACCCAGGAGTATTCCCATGGGTCCTGCTGGCTGGCCGTGTATGAGGCCAACTGCCCGGGGCGCAGCAGAAAAAGATCGCCCGCGCCAAGCCGGTATTCCTTGCCGCCCGTTTTGTAGCTGCCCGCGCCGCGCAGTACAAGGTGGATCAAATAATGGTCGCGCAGGCCCGGCCCCCAGGTGTGCCCGGGCGCGCAGGATTCACGGCCGCCGTTGAACACGCACAAATCCAGGTGATCGCTGGAATCCTGCCAGAACGACTGTTTGTAGGTTTCCGCCAAGAGAGAAGCCCCCTTTTGCCCAGTATAAAACCGCAAAAACAGCACTCTGCGGCAATATAACTCATTTTAGCAGAAAATTCAACAAAAGTCCATCTTGAAAATAAAAAGTGCGCCCAGGCAAAAGCGCATGGGCGCGCTTAAAGAAACCCCCGTGCCCTCCAAGGCAAAAAATGCTTGCCTTGGAGGGCACGGGGGAGGTGTTTGGAGCTGGAAACGTGACTTGAACACGCGACCTGCTGATTACGAATCAGCTGCTCTACCGACTGAGCTATTCCAGCATGGGGCTGCTTTCCACCGCGCAACGGTATCATTTTAGCGGAAAACGTTGCCCGCGTCAAGGGGGAACAGTCAATCCAAACGAAAATCCTCGGCGGTGAAGCTGGGCAGCTTTGGCTGGCGGCGGGGAACGCGGAGCAGCGGGTCGTAGCAAAAGCGCTTGCAATGGTAATAGGGCGACACCACGCCGCGCTTGCAGCACAGGATCATGCGGGGGTCGGCGGCGCGCCGGCCATGCTCGCAGTACCCGCAGGCAGGCGGGATGTCGGCGCCATAAAACGTTTTTTTGCGGAACATGCTTACCCCCCCTTCGCTCGCTTTATTATAGCCGATTGTTTGGCCGATGTAAAGCCGCCGGCCCGCCAAAGCACCGCGCAGCAGAGCAAAAACAGCACCAGCGCAGCGTCGGGCGCAATGCGGGTGCGGGTGATGACACGGTCCGCCAGGGTACTGGCCGCCGCAGCCTCGCCGGGAACAAAGCGCAAAAACACTTTGAGCCAGAGCAGCGAGAACGCCAAGTGCAGGGGCCTTGCCGCCAAGAGGGGCGCCAGCGACAGCTCGCTGCACAGCAGCGCCCGGACCTGGAGCAGCACTGAGAGGCTTTGGATACTCAGCGCACAGCAGCAGGCGGCCACAGCGGCGCCGCCCGAGAGCTGCGCTGCGGCCGCGCAGCCGCTGGTCACCTCCAGCAGGGCGCTGGCAATGAACTGCGCAGGCGCGCTTGGGGGCAGCAGCTCAAACAACACCGCCCCCAAAAAACGAAAAAAGATCACAAAGCCGCAAACGGTCAGCATACTGGCCACCGCCGCCTGCACTGCCTGCACAAAGCCCGCCTGCCCGTCTGCTTCACGACTGGCCGGAGCGCTGTAAAAAATCTGCTCGTCCGAGCGGGGAAGAGTGAACCGCGCTGCGATACCGGTACACAGGTTGGCGCATAAAAGCGCACCGAACAGACAGGCGCCCAGGCGGGAGCTGCCCAGCATCAAAAGGCCGACGGTGTTTAAGATGAACGCGGGCCCGGAACCCACTCCGCACACCAGCAAAAGCTGCGCCTGGCGGCGGCTGAGCTGCCCCTGGCGGTATAACTGGGAAACCGTGCCGGCGGCCACAGCAAACCCGCCCAGCCAGCTCACCAAAAGAGCGGTGGCTCCCTTTTGACCCTTGATGCCCAGCCCAAAACGGGTGAAAGGCCACACCAGCGCGCCCAGGCCGTTTGCAAGCGGGCTTGCGATCAGCAGATTTGCCACCACAAAAAAGGGGAACAATGCCGGGATGACCTGCAGCGCACAGCACCCCAGGCCCTCGCTGATGCCCCGGGCACTCTGGCTGGGAAAGGCCAGGATCAGCGCGAGGAACGCGACGGCGGCCAGACCGCCTGAAAGACGGCGGGAAGCACAAATTTTCATAAGGGTTTCCTCCTGACTAATATAAATAAAGAAAGAAGCAACAGAAAGGGGGCGCGCAGCATGAAGCGCAAGAAAAAGGAGCGCGAACGCCTGGGCGAAATGATCAAGGGGCTGCTGGGGCAGCCGCAGCCAGGGTTCTACCGCCAGCCGGTACTGCACATCAACTGCCGCGGCCAGATCGAGGTGGAAAACTGTAAAGAGATATTACTTTACAATGAGGAGGCCGTCCGCCTGGACATGGGGCATTGGGAGATATCGCTATTCGGCAATGAGCTGGAGCTGTGCTCCATGGGGCGGGCCCTGCTTACCCTGCGCGGAAAGGTATTTCGGGCGGAATTTACATATAAGGAGTAAACGGCATGGTTTGGGATAAATGCTTTGCAAGGGTATGCTTTTGCGCCCAGGGCGGGCGGTATGAAAAGCTCATTACCCTTTGCGGCCAGCAAGGGGTGCCCCTGGAACATGTCCGGCCTGTGCCGGGCGGGTTTACCGCCGCGCTGCCCGCGCGCTATTACAGGCATACCGCGCACATGGCACGCCGCTGCCGCACCCGGCTGCGGGTACAAAAAAAGCAGGGGCTTTATTTCCGGTGCAAGCGCTACCGGGGGCGATGGGGCCTGGCGGTGGGACCGCTGCTGTTTTTGGCGGCAATAGCGCTGTTCGGAAAAACGGTGTGGGCGATCCGCTGGGAGGGCCTGAGCCCGGTGCAGCAGCGCCAGGTGGAGGCGGCGCTCTACAATATGGATATTTACGAGGGCGCGTTTTTAACCCAGGAAAAGATCCGCCTGAGCGAAAAACAACTTCTCAGTCAATCGCAGGAGTTGGGCTGGATCTCGCTGAATTTCGGCAAGGGGCGCCTGGTGGTGGAAGCTGCCCCTGCCCGCGAAAAGCCTGTGATCGAACCCAATGACCCGGTCGATCTGGTAGCTGCGGCGGACGGCATCGTGCTGGAAACCAATGTGCAGGAGGGCTTTTTGCAAAAGAAGGTCGGCCAGACTGTGGCCCAGGGGGACGTGTTGATCAGCGCGGTGCTGCCGGACCACAACCTCATTCCCATTGAATCCCACGCAAAGGGCAGAGTGATCGCGGCGGTGAAAAAAACCTACCAATGCACCCAGCCGCTGGTCTATGCAGCCAATGCCCTGACAGGGGAGGTGCAGAGCGAAAAAGCGCTGCGGCTGGGGCCCTGGCGCCTGGCGCTGGGCCGGCAGAGCCTGGCACAGCAAGAGGATGTGAAAATCCGCCATGAACAATTGGGGGTATTGGGCTTTGCATTGCCGGTCACACTAGAAGAGCGGCTGAAAGCCCCCAGCGAACAACAGGAATTTCACCTTGACCAGCAGGCCGCCCGGGAATACGCGCACTATGCTTGTATGCAGCAGCTATATGCGGAGTTCCCCGGCGCCGAGCTGGTGACCGAGAGCGCCCAGGAGGACTGGCAGGACGGCGCGCTGGTGTACACCCTCACGGTGGATATGAAAGCGGATATCACCAGGCCGCAAGCTGGCTGAAACCAGCCAAAAATTTTGTGGAACATTGACAGTTCCCAATGAAAAATTTTGTGATATAATAATACTTGTAATGTAAAGAAAAAAAGCAGGTGCAGAATGGCCGAAAAATTGATTGAACTGGACAGCGTGGATACAGCCCTTGCTATTTTTGGAAGCTGTGATGAGAACATCCGGTTATTGGAAAAAGAGTTCGGTGTGACCGCCGTGTGCCGCGGCACCGAGATCAAGTTGGCGGGCGAGGCCGGTGCAGTGGCCGCTGCGGGCCGCGCTGTGGATGCCATGCTTACCCTGCTGGAAAACCGCACTCCCCTGGAAGAGCAGGCGGTGCGCTATTGCATCGGCCTCGCGGGGGCGGGGGAGGAGCGCAGGGTAAAGGAACTTACCGAAGACTTTATAGCCATTACGGCCAAAGGGCGCCCCGTGCGCGCCAAGACCCTGGGCCAGCAGGAGTATCTGCGGGCCATCAAGGCGAATTCCATCACCTTTGGGGTGGGGCCCGCGGGCACAGGAAAAACCTATCTGGCGGTGGCCATGGCGGTAAAGGCTTTTAAAAGCAAAGAGGTCACGCGCATCATTTTAACCCGGCCCGCGGTGGAGGCGGGCGAAAAGCTGGGCTTTTTGCCGGGCGATCTGCAAAATAAGGTGGACCCGTATCTCCGCCCGCTGTACGATGGGCTGTACGACATGCTGGGGGCCGAGGGCTTTCAAAAGCTGCTGGAAAAGCAATCCATCGAGGTGGCGCCGCTGGCCTATATGAGGGGCCGCACGCTGGACGATGCGTTCATCATTCTGGATGAAGCGCAGAATACAAGCCCCGAGCAGATGAAAATGTTCCTGACCCGCATGGGGGCTGGCAGCAAGGTGGTGGTGACCGGCGATATCACCCAGATCGACCTGCCGGACAAAAGCCGCAGCGGCCTGGTGGACGCGCTGAGCGTGCTCAAAAATGTGCCTGGCATCGCCCGGGTGCATTTTTCTGAAAAGGATGTGGTGCGCCACAGGCTGGTACAGGAGATCGTAAAGGCTTATGACCGGGCCGCGGCGGCCCGGCTGCACAAGAATTAAGGAATTGGCCCTCACCGTGCAGTGAGGGAGGAACATAAGAGCTATGAGGTGAAAAAAGTGTCGAATAAAGTGCTTATTTCAAATCAGCAAAAGACCGTGAAGGTGCCCTCGGGCCTGCGAATCCTGATTCGCCGCAGCTGCAACGCGGTGCTGGAGTTTGAAAAATTCCCCGAGCCGGCTGAGATCAGCGTCACTTTTGTGGATAACGCCGAGATTCAAAAGCTGAACAGCCAGTATCGAAACAAGGACATGCCCACCGACGTGCTGAGCTTCCCCTTGGGCGAGGGCGGGGTGTACGACCATAACCGGGATACGGGTGCCGCACTGCTGGGGGACATCGTGATCTCCATGGAGCGCGCGATGGAACAGGCCGAGCTCTACGGCCACCCGCTGCAGCGGGAGGTGGCGTTTTTGACCGTGCACTCCATGCTGCATCTGCTGGGCTACGACCACGAGGTCGGGGGCCTGGAGGCGGTAAAGATGCGCGAAAAAGAGGAGGCTGTGCTGATTCAGCTGGGGCTGCCGCGCACGGTGTCCTACACGGCGGACCAGCTTTGAGATGAGGGCCTTTATCGCAAGCTTTGGCTATGCCGCCCGGGGAGTGGGCCGCGCGGTGCAGGCCGAGCGCAATTTTCGCTTCGAGCTGTGCGCGGCGGCCTACGTTCTGCTGGCCTGCCCCTTTTTTGGGTTTACCCCGGCGGAGTGGGCGCTGGTGTTCGTGTGTATCGGCGGCGTGCTGGCCCTGGAACTGGTGAATTCGGCCATTGAGCGGGCGGTAGAGGATCCGGACCCCGCCCACTGGCGGCCTGCGGGCGCGGCAAAGGATATGGCGGCCGGCGCGGTGCTGGCCGCGGGCCTGGCGGCGCTGGCGGCAGGGGTTGCCCTGTTTTGGCGGCCGGGGGGCTGGCTTGCGCTGTTTGGCTGGTTTGCCGCGCGCCCGGCGGTTTTGGCTGCCTTGGCTGCTTCGCTGCCCGCTGCGGGCTGGTTCGTTTTTGGCATGGGAAAGAAAGGATAAACATTTTGCAGACTTCTTCGGTATTTGTGGCCCTGGTGGGCCGGCCCAATGTGGGAAAATCCAGCCTGACCAACCGCCTGGTGGGGGAAAAGGTGGCCATTGTGACCTCAAAACCACAGACCACCCGCACCCGCATCACCGGGATCGTGACCCGGGGGCCGGTGCAGTATGTGCTGCTGGACACGCCGGGGGTGCACATCCCGCGCACAAAGCTGGGCGAGCGGATGAGCAAGGCGGCGGCCGACAGCGTGGCCGATGTGGACGTGAGCCTGATGCTGTTTGAGCCTTATGGTGAGTTCACAGAGGCGGAGCTGGCCATGATCGGGGCGCTGAAAAAGGGCGGCGGGCCGGCCATTGCAGTGATCAACAAGACCGATACCTTAAAGCGGCCGGCAGACCTGGAGGCGCGCCGCGCCCAGCTGAAAGCGCTGGAAACCTTTGAAGCGGTGGAGGCTGTGAGCGTGCTGGCCGACGAGGGGTGCGAGGAGCTGTTCGGCCTGCTGGCCGCCCACGCGGTGGAGGGACCGCATTTTTTTGCGGACGACGCATACACCGACCTGCCGGAAAAGGCGCTGGTGAGCGAGATACTTCGGGAAAAGATGCTGCTGAATCTTTACGACGAGATCCCCCATGGCATTGCCGTGACGGTGGAGCGCTTTAAAGAGCGGCCGGGCACGAACCTGATCGACATTGACGTGAACATTTACTGCGAGCGCAAGAGCCATAAGGGCATGATCATTGGCAAGGGCGGAAAAATGCTGAAAAAGATCGCCAGCGAGGCCCGCACCGAGTGTGAGGATTTTTTGGGCGCGCGGGTTAACCTGCAGTGCTGGGTGAAGGTGAAGGACGACTGGCGTGACAGCGACTTTTTGCTGAATGACTTCGGTTTTCGGCAAGAGCGGTAACGCCGTCGTTTAATCACGAAAGCGCGGGAACGGAAAAGGAAATTTTTCTACAGGGCTGGACAACTTTTCCGGGCATATCTGTTTTAAAATGAAGGAACAGTAGTGCCAGGGAAGGTGAATCGCAATGAACAGCAGCAACTCTTATTGGAAAGCGTTTGAGAGCACAGGCAGCGTGCAGGAGTATCTGCACTATAAGCAGGTGCAAAAACGGGAGGGCGGCAAGCAGACCGCCCCAGCGGGGGAAAACCATGCAGATCGTAACGCCGGGCCTGGTACTGCGGGAAGTCAAAGTAGGGGAATCTGACCGGATCATCACCCTGCTCACCCCAAAACTGGGCGTGATCACTGCATCCGCAAAGGGGAGCCTGCGGCTGAAGAGCAAGCTTTTCAGCGCATGCGGGCTCTTTTGCTATTCTGAGTTCACCCTGTTTCAGGGCAAGACCATGTATGTGGTGGACGACGCCCAGGTGAAACAGGTGTTTTTTGGAGTGAGGGAAAGCATTGAGGGCACAGCCCTGGCCATGTATCTGGCGGAATTGACGCTCACCCTTTCGCCCACCGGCACCGAGGCTGCGGCCCTGCTGCGCCTTTTGCTCAACAGCCTGTATCTGATCGGCGAGGGCAGAAAAACGCCCGGCCAGATCAAGACTGTGTTCGAGCTGCGCGCGCTGTGCGAGGCGGGGTATATGCCGGCGCTGATCGGCTGCGGCGCCTGCGGTAAATACGAGGGCGGCCCCTTTTACTTTAACGAAGCCGCGGGAACCCTGCGCTGTGCCGACTGCGCGGCAAAGGAGGGAAAGACCCCGAACCTGGACGGCGCTGCGCTCACCGCGCTGCGGCATATCGCCTTGGTGGAGGACAAAAAGATCTTCAGCTTTTCCATTCCGCCCGAGAGCATGGAGGCCCTGGGCCGGGCGGCCGAACATTATGCAGCCCACCACCTGGACAAGCCCTTGAAAACCCTGGAATTTTTGAAGACGGTATTGCTGTAAAGGCGGGCCGCTTTGCACAAAAAGCGCCCGCCCATTTCTATAAAACAATGAGGAAACCGACCCATGGATAAAACCTACTTAAAAACACTGGAACTGGATAAGATACTGGCGCAGGCGGCGGAGTATGCCACCTGTGCCGAGGCCCGCGCGCTGCTGTTGGAACAGCCCGCCTGCGAAAATGCAGAGGAAACCCGTTTTGCGCTCAGCCAGACCGACGCCATCAACAGCCTGCTGCTGAAAAACGGCAGCCCGCGCTTTGGCGGGGTGAACGGGGTAAACAAGATTGTGAGCCGGGCCGTTAAGGGCGGCGTGCTTTCGATGGCGGAGCTGCTGGAGGTGGCGGGCGCGCTGCGCAACTTTCAAAATCTGGTGAGCTGGTATCACATCAGCGAACACGATCTGCTGCCGGTGGATGACCTGTTTTATGCGCTCACCCCCCAGCCAGCGCTGGAAAAAGCCATCAGTGAGTCCATTCTTTCGCCGGAAGAAATGGCGGACACCGCCAGCAACACCCTGTTTGAGGTGCGCCGCAAGATCCAGGCCACCGAGAACTCGATCCGCGACAAGCTGGACGCCATCATCAAAAACAGCACCACCAACAAATTTTTGCAGGATGCGGTGGTCTCGCTGCGCAACGGCCGCTTTGTGGTGCCGGTAAAGGCCGAGTACCGGGGCGAGGTGGGGGGCGTCATCCACGACGTTTCCAGCACCGGCGCCACGGTGTTTGTGGAGCCCACCGCCGTGGTGGAGGCAAACGCCAGGATCATGCAGCTGCGCAGCCAGGAAAAAGCCGAGATCGAGCGGATTCTGGTGGCCTTTACCGAGCAGGTGGCGGGCATCGAGCCGGTGTTCAATTTCAGCTACCAGGCGATGCTTGCGATCGACGTGCTGCTGGCAAAGGCCCAGCTGGCGCTGGAACAAAAAGCCTATATGCCGCAGGTGGCGGACGGAGTCTGGTTCGATTTGAAAAAGGCGCGCCACCCCCTGATCGACAAGACAAAGGTTGTGCCCATCGACGTGGCCCTGGGCGGGGAGTACGACACCCTGGTGATCACCGGCCCGAACACGGGCGGCAAGACCGTGACCCTGAAAACAGCGGGGCTTTTGTGCGCCATGGCGCAGCACGGCCTGCTGATCCCGGCCCACGAGCACAGCACGGTGTGCGCTTTTGCCGACTACTTAGTGGACATCGGCGATGAGCAGAGCATTGAGCAGAGCCTTTCCACCTTTTCGGGGCACATGAAAAAGATCACCGGTATCCTGGATGGCGCCTTCAAAGGCAGCCTGGTGCTGCTGGACGAGCTGGGCGCCGGCACCGACCCCGCCGAGGGGGCGGCGCTGGCGGTGAGCATCATCGAGCAGCTGCGCATCCAGGGGGCGCTGGTCATGGCCACCACCCATTACTCCGAGCTGAAGGTGTTCGCGCTGGAAACGCCGGGGGTGGTGAACGCCAGCTGCGAATTTGATGTGGAGAGCCTGCGCCCCACCTACAAGCTGAGCGTGGGCGTGCCGGGCAAATCCAACGCGTTTTTGATCGGCGAAAAGCTGGGGCTGCCGCCCAGGGTGATCCAGCGGGCGGAGACCCACCTTGCCAGCGACGACAAGCGCCTGGACGACGTGCTGGCCCAGCTGGATGATTTAAAGCTGGAGCTCAAAGAGAGCCAGGCCCAGGCCGAGGCGGCAAAGGAGCAGGCGGCCCACGCGCTGGAAAAGGCGAAGGAAAAGTGCGACGCGCTGATCCGCCAGGGCGAAACCGAGCTGGAGGCCGCCCGCGCCAAGGCCCGCCAGATGGCCCAGCAGGTGCAGGCCGAGGCCTTTGCCCTGACCGACGAGCTGCGCAGGCTGCAGCGGGACGACAAACAGAGCGCCGCCCAGCGCGCAGCGCGGGCGCGGGAGATCGCCCGCAGGGACGCCGAAAACCTGTACGGCAAGACCGACGTGGTGCACAACGCGGTGCGGGAGTTTGTGCCGCTGAAGGAGGTGCGCCTGGGGCAGGAGGTGGTGATCGCCGAGTACGACCAGCTTGCCACCGTTACCAGCCTGCCGGACCGGAACGGCATGGTGGAGGTGCGGGCCGGCATTTTAAAGACCAAGGTGCCCCTGGCGGGCCTGAAAGCGCCGGACAAGCTGCAAAAAAGCGGCCCGGCAAAGCCCCGCACGCCGCCCCGCAGCGCCACGGTGCAAAAGGTGGAGCGAACGGCCAGCATGGAGGTCAACCTGCTGGGCATGACCGTGGAGGAAGCGCTGATGGAGGCCGACCAGTTTATCGACCACGCGGTCATGACCGGCCTTATGGTGGTGTACCTGATCCACGGCAAGGGCACCGGCGCGCTGCGAAAGGCCATCCACCAGCACCTGCGGGGCCACAAGAATGTGAAGAGCTTCCGCCTGGGCCGCTATGGCGAGGGGGAGGACGGCGTGACCGTGGTGGAGCTGAAATAGCGCATGCCGAAGCGGCAGGCACGACACCGAAAAGGAGGGGCCGGCGATTACAAAGCGTAAAAAACTCGTGATCGGAATGTGAGCCCTTTTGGCTGTGGTATGTGGCATTTATGCGGTTAAAAAAGGCCTGGACCCGCCCATTGAAAAAGTGGTAAAAGAAAACCAAGCGGAGCTGATGGAGATCGTGGAAACGATCCTGGAGAATAAAACGATTTCGGGCTACAGTTCCTACAAAGGGTTCAGAATTTTATACAGCCACGAATACAACGATATGATTTTATTTGGCAAAGCGGCAGGCGGGTTTGGCTCCGAGACATGTTATAAAGGCTTTTACTATTCGCCTAACGATCAGCCGCTCAGCTCGCAGGGCGAGGGTTACACCGCGACGCCGGAGGGGGAGGAGTGGCATTGGAGCGATGGAACCGACAACTGGAGCTACACCGAGAGAATTATGGAGAACTGGTTTTCTTTTAGCGAACATTGGTGAAGCCCAGCCATAATAAAGGGAGCCCAAAAGCATAAATAAACTGAACGTTTCCACCGGCAAGCCCTGAGCCTGAACCGCCCCAGATAAAATAGACAGTAAAAAGGAAAGCCAATCGCAGAATATCTCAGGATTACACCGTCTGGCACCGTATTTGAAACGGAGTCAGACGGTATTTTAATTGAAACCGCTCAAAGTTGTAAAAATGGATATAGT